>NZ_JBNFTW010000011.1:0-151961 GCF_049943955.1 Desulfosporosinus sp. SYSU MS00001 | reverse complement strand
TCTCAGAGATCTGGTGATCATGCCGGAGGGGTTCCACCCGTTCCCATACCGAACACGGAAGTTAAGACCTCCAGGGCCGATAATACTTGGGGCATAGCCCCTGGGAAAGTAGGTCATCGCCAGGTAAACAAGCAATAGACTGCCAAATATGGCAGTCTATCTGTGTTTCATGAAAGAAATGAAAGATATCTACCGGGGTTACACCCGTTCGGATCCACATTGCAGGAGAATGTTTCACAAGTCGCAATGTGGCGAAAACCTCGTCCGGTTTTCGTCACGCTGCAGGAGAATGCGTAACGGGACGCAGTGTGGCGAAAGGCTCATCCGCCTTTCGTTCCAGGGCCGATAATACTTGGGGCATAGCCCCTGGGAAAGTAGGTCATCGCCAGGTAACAAGCGAAAGACTGCCAAAAAAGGCAGTCTGTTTGTGTTTCATGATAGAAATGAAAGATCTCTATCGGGGCTCACCCGTTCGGATCCACATGAATTTGAACGGACTTTCTGGTAAAATCATCTTAGGATGCCGGTAAATGAGCTAGACAAATTTGAATAGAAGGAGTCTTGCTGCAGTAAGCTGATGGTGGTGGAAAAATGAAGGATAGTAAAGAAACAAACAGCAAAAAGAATACATTGAATCTTCCCGGCCTGACTATGCTAGGATTGGGAGGGGCCATTGGTTCCGGTATTTTTGTTGCTAGCGGAATTGCGATTAATCAGGCAGGGCCTTCAATCATTTTGTCATTTGTTATAGGTGGTATCATCTCAACTTTGATCATGTTCATGTTAGCGGAAATGAGTGTTGTTGAACCAACTACAGGTTCGTTTAGCGTCTATGCAGGGGAATATTTAGGGCCAGCCATGGGATTCATATCTGGGTGGATGTACTGGGTAGCAGGGATTCTTACACTGGCTACAGAAATGGTAGCTGCGGCTTTAATTGTGCGTTTTTGGCTGCCGTCTTGGTCCATCTGGATGATCAGTCTGATTATTGCGGTGTTAATTATCTGTATTAGTCTCTTAGATGTTCGTTCCCTTGCGCGAGTTGAAGAAATCTTATCCTTGATTAAGGTAGGTATTTTAGTCGTAGTTATTATTATGGGTGTAGTCCTGTTTATTGGGTTATGGCCGGGGTTAAAATCTCCGGGAATATCAAATTATTTTAACCACGAAGGTTTCTTTCCACACGGATTATCAGGTTTTTTTTCATCGCTGCTTCTTGTTGTTTATACATATGCGGGTGAACAGGTAATCGGACCGGCTGCGGGAGAAACCCAGGATCCGGTAAAAACAGTACCCGAAGCTGTCAAGATAATAAATGTAGCTTTGATTGTTCTTTATTTGGGGTCCATTACTACATTAGTTGGGATACTTCCCTGGAACAGGGTGCCACTAAATGGCAGTGGTTTTGTTCCCCTATTTGGTCAATTAGGTCTGATTTCAATTAGCAGCATAATGAATGCGGTGATATTGAGTGCAATCCTTTCTGCTATGAATTCCAATATGTATGGAGTACCGCGAATGCTTAAATCACTGGCAGAACGTCATGATGCTCCAGCCTTTTTGAACAAAGAAGACAAACGAGGAGTGCCAGTCTCGGCAGTAATGCTATCCAGTGCCTTTTTATTATGCGTTGTGGGTATATCATACTTATTGCCTCAGCAGATTTTGGTATATATAGCTAGTTCCGCTGGGGTTGCTCTTATTACAAACTGGCTTATTATTGCAGCAACCCATTATCGTTTCCGGCGGCGTATGAATGGAAAAACAATTATAGCAGCAGTTCTGTTACTTGTGGTCCTGTCCACTTCAGCCATGAATGGAAATCAACTTGTGGGTTTGATGGTGGGAATTATCATCCTGATGCTGCTAGCATGTTTATATTTCCTATCGGCAAGACAGCAGCATTTTGCCCTGCGCAAAAAATGATGATATTTGGGGGTTGACAAGTTTACCGAATATGAATAGACTGGACTGAAATGATAGAGGTGCATTTTACAATCAGTACCCGAAGTTGTCAAGGTTACGTAGAACCGTAACTTCGGTGAAAGGTGTAGATGCCGAAGTTAGTTCCATTACGTGGGGACTGAGCTGGTTGGGCAAAATAAGATTTGTTCAACTGTCGCATATGCGGAGAGCTATCTATATTACCATATGATTCTGAGGTTCATGTGGGTAATTTAGTAGCTGATTCCGTATCAGCTATTTATTTTTTTGTATTAACAGAGAAGGAGAATTAACATGAAAAAGAACAGTATTTTCAAAGGTATCGCTTCTGCCCTAATCACTCCTCTGGACGAAACAGGAATTAATTATGAGCAGTTTGGTAAATTGATCGATTGGCAAATTGCAGAAGGAATTGATGCACTTGTGATTTGTGGAACCACAGGTGAAGCTTCAACCCTAACTGATGATGAGCATAAAGCAGCAATTACATTTGCAGTTCAGCACACGGAAGGCAGAGTGCCGATCATTGCAGGTACAGGCAGCAATGACACCGAATATGCGCATGAGCTCACTCGTTTTGCCTGCGAAGCAGGTGCGGATGCAATGCTTGTAGTCACCCCTTATTACAACAAGGCTACGCAAAAGGGCCTAATTAAAATGTTTTCTCAAATTGCCGACAAGAGCACAAAGCCTATCATTCTCTATAATGTTCCATCAAGGACAGGAGTAAATATTGAGCCTGCAACCTACGAGGCATTAGCTGAGCATGAAAATATAGCAGCGATTAAAGAAGCAAGCGGCAACATTTCAAAAATAGTTGAAACGATGGCGCGTGTAAGAGGCAAGCTTGATTTGTATTCAGGTAATGACGACCAGATAGTTCCGCTTATGGCACTCGGTGGAATTGGTTGCATTTCGGTGCTTTCCAACATCATGCCGGCCCAAACACGTGAGATTTGCACACGGTTCTTTAACGGCGATATTGCAGGCAGCGCAGAGCAGCAATGTAAACTTTATCCCCTTATAAACGCCCTGTTTTGTGAAGTAAACCCTATTCCGGTTAAAGCTGCAATGGCAGCTATGGGTTTCTGCAAGGATTATCTCAGATTACCTCTCACTTCAATGGAGGATACAAACCGTGAAAAGTTGCTTTCGCAAATGAGAGCATACGAATTAAATGTTTGATGAAGGTTACAGGGCCTGCGGATCAACCTCCCCGCATTTTTAAACTATAGGAATCTCCAGAAGATATAATTCCGCTCGTAGGTGCTAGCAAGCTGTCTCATTTTCAAGATGCAATTCAATCTTTGGATATTAGTCTAAGTGAACGTGATATCGAGAGAATTGAAGAGGTTATACCAGAAAACGAGATAGCCGGCGGCAGTTTTCCTAGCATGAAATTCAGGGATGGAGTGGTGGTCCGAGGGGCTGGAGATTGAGAGTTACAGAAGAAAATATGGCGCTCGTTTCTGATTGAAAAAGAACAATCCCAGTCCGCCAATACCTAAATGGCTGCCTAGTACACACCCGATTTTGCTGATAATAAAGTTTTTTGTGCCAAGTTTTTCCGCAAGCAGATTCTTTAGGTCTTCTGCACCCGGCAAATTATCCGAATGAGCAATACCGATGATCTGTTCCGGAAAGCCTTCGATCCTTTCTACCATTGTATCAGCTACCATGTTAAGCGCCTTTTGACTCCCGCGGGCCTTTTTACTGAGGTGTAATAAGCCATTTTTAACCTCCAGAATGGGCCTGACATCTAAGAGAGACCCCAGCATACCTTGTAGCTTGGTGATTCGTCCTCCCTTGACCAACCAACCGATATCAGCGATGGTAAACACATGCTCTACGTGTTCCGTCAAGTAAGATATGTGCCGGGTAATAGCTTCAAAGCCATACCCGGCTTCAATCATTTTCGCTGCCTGCAATGCGATAAGGCCAATAGCCACTGAGCCTGATTTGGAATCAATAACCTGCATGTTCCGATCCCGATACTTTGATTTAAATTCTGATAAGACGGTTTCTGCTAACTGATACGTTCCTGAAAGTGCTGCAGAAAAGGCGAGATAAATAAAGTCCTCTCCTCGGTCACAGCACGTCTGGAAAATCTGAGAGACATCCGAGGGGCTGACTTGGGATGTCTTGGGCAACACCCCTGAACGCATAGCGAGAAAAACCTCATCGGTAGTGATTTCCACCTTATCCCGATAATCGTTTCCGTTGAGAATCACATGCAGGGGCAGCATAAGAATATCGTATTTTTCCATAATTTCGTCCGGAAAGTCGCAGGTGCTGTCTACAATTAATCTGATCATCCTATTCACCTCGATTATTTTCATGGGGCTATTTATGAAAGCTTTTCGTGAACTTTGCAGTTGATATATTTACTAGGCCGTGAACCTCCCCTACCTACACTTCGCTAAGAACGAAAACACTGTTTTCGCCGTAGGGTAGGGGCTTGCGGCAAGCCCAAAATCCATGTCTCAAGGGTATCTCGTTAGAGATGCCTCACCCGATAGGCGTGAGTCCATCATTTCGGTAAGGCCGGCAACTCTATGCATTTGCTGCATACAGGCCAGGTTCATGGCTTCTACTACTTCTCACTTTAGGCAATCCGTAGATACTTTAGCTCTTCTACATATAGTTCTTGAAACTCTCCATATTTGTAGTTGCTCAAGATATTCTTTGCTCCGTGTATATCACGGTGTTCTCTGTATCCACATGTACATCTGTAATTTCTAGAGGAAGGTTTCTTTCTTCTCCCACAAACAGGACATGTTTGTGTTGTATAGGATTCATCAGCCTTTTGGAAATAAATCCCTTCACCGGCCAATTTATAGTGTAGGTACGTTGTGGTTTGTCCAAAATGCCACTGAGACATTTTTTGAGTTTGCTTTCGTGTACGTTTGTACTTGTTTTTTTTCTTCCGGGGTGAGGTATGTCGTTCTATGCCTTCAACGTTGCCTACAACGACTTCCTTGATCTTATTCTCGAGACACCAGTTTACAAAGAAGTCCCAGACTTAACTCAATCGTTCCGTTTTTGCCAATCCGAAAGCCATCTTTTTTCCACTTGGTATTGAAAAATGTTTCTTAGGTTTGTACGGGTAACGTATTTTAGTGAATCCTAATAGTTTTGCCTTATGGGCATTGTCTCGAGCATTGAGATATTTTTCGAAGACTCCTTGAATGGACTGACTGTGAATGGGGTATTGACCTTTTGTAGCTAAGTGTAGTGTCCCGCGGGTAATCCAGTGACCGGTTTGTTGAAAATGTTCTTTCGCCAAGCTTAGACAATTATTCCAAACTTGAGCTGACGTGCGATTGCAGGCAATGAGACGGTCAATATTAATTTGGGAAGTCCGGAATTTAGTTTTTAAGACACGAATTATCTTAACCACCACCTCAAACATATGTCATTGTTATCCTTATTTTACCACAGCAAGAACGGATTAGGAACTAGTGTTCGGCAAAATTTGGGGGCGGCGATTCATCTTGCCACCTATAGAGGATGGGAGTCTTCTCGCCGCAAAAGGATAAAATACCAAAGGCGCCGAATGATCAAATATACGTAATGATTTGCTTTTTACGTATTTGAAATGTTAAAACGCAAATGGGAAAGAATTAATAAACCTTGACAAACGATTCAATCAGCCTTATTATTTCGGTAAATTATTATGAATAAAAGCTATGATCAAAAGTAGGCTTCAACCAGATCAATATCGGTTCTGACCCAAGTAGGCACTGACGGAAGCTTGATGTATATGGTAACGTATTATTTACGAAAGTCCATATTATGTGTGATATGGAAACAACTCTTTCAAACGGAATTTGGTGTTGCCACGAGCTATTCGTCCTAATGGATGAATAGCTATTTTATATTACCTAAAGATAACATTAAAAAGAATAGGGGAGAAGTACAAATGGCAAAGCAAAATATCTATATGCCTAATTACAGTGTTGGTGAGGATTGCTATGAAGAAATTCCCTTTATCACAAGAAGCTATGGTAAAAAGGCAATTGTCATCGGTGGCAAGATTGCCATGGAAAAGGCCAAAGATGGTATTCTCAAAGGAGCGGCCGGCTCCGAAATTAATATCCTTGATTTTTTGTGGTATGGCGGAGATTCGAATATGGAAAATATAGAAAAACTAAAGCATAGTCCTTTAGTGCAGCAGGCGGATATGTTGTTCGCCGTTGGCGGAGGCAGAGCCTGTGATACGGTCAAGACACTGGGAGACCTGTTGGATAAGCCTGTATTTACTTTTCCAACACTTGCCTCCAACTGTGCCAGCTGCACAAACTTGAGTGTCATTTACAACCAGGACGGCTCTTTTAAAGAATATTATTATCAGAAGCAGCCGGCCTGTCACACATTTATCAATACGAAAATTATTGCCGAATCCCCCTATGATCTGTTTTGGGCAGGTATAGGAGATGCTTTGTCCAAGGAATATGAAGTAGCCTTTGCTTGCCGTGAGAAAAAGCTTCATCATCTTCCCTTGCTGGGACTGGGAATTGCCAAAACTTGTACTTCGCCGCTGATTAATCTCGGTAAAAAAGCGCTTGAGGACTGCAAAAACAACAGGGTATCTTTTGAACTCGAAGAAGTTGCCTTGGATATCATCATGCTGACAGGTATTGTCTCGAATTGCACTGTCCATCAAAATCAGCCCAATTCCGAAGATAATTACTACTATAACAGCTCTCTTGCTCACTGCGTTTATTATGGCAGCTCGTTGATACCGGCCTGTGAAAAACATCTTCACGGCGAGATAGTTGCTTTTGGTATATTGTGTTTACTTACGTACGATCATCAATTGGAGGAAAGAGATAGGATTATGGCTTTCAACCGAAGTATCGGACTGCCCATAACGATGGGCGAAATAGGTCTGTTAGAAGCGGATTTGTCGACCGTGGCTAAGAAAGCAGTTTCGGTCATCGAGTGGACTTATGTCCCTGGCAATCCTACGGCAGAAAAATTCATTCAGTCCATTAAAGATACTGACGCAGCGGGTAGGCTCGTGCTGAAGAAATAATAGGCTGCAAGGAGGGTCAGCGGAGTGAAAAAGCTTGATAGAGAATTTTACAACCGTGATTCAATAATCGTAGCTAAAGAACTTTTGGGAAAGCTGCTTATTCATGAGGTCGATGGGCAAAGGATTTCTGCCAAAATTGTTGAGACAGAAGCATATATGGGTTTCGAAGATAAGGCAGCTCATTCTTATGGCGGAAAACGAACGCCGAGAGTAGAAGTTATGTATGGAAAACCAGGATTTTCTTATATATTTACCATCTATGGAATACATTGCTGCTTTAATGTCGTTACAAGGGAAAAAGGGATTCCTCAAGCTGTTCTGGTAAGGGCTGCGGAGCCGGCGGAAGGAATTGAATTGATGGCTCGAAATAGATTTGGCAAGTCATATATCCACTTGACAAAGAGTCAGATAAAGGGGTTGACGAGTGGACCGGGAAAACTATGCAGGGCGTTAGCGATAAATCATAACCTTAATGGAGCGGATTTGTGCAGCG
This sequence comes from Desulfosporosinus sp. SYSU MS00001, assembly GCF_049943955.1. Taxonomy (NCBI): domain Bacteria; kingdom Bacillati; phylum Bacillota; class Clostridia; order Eubacteriales; family Desulfitobacteriaceae; genus Desulfosporosinus; species Desulfosporosinus sp. SYSU MS00001. The sequence goes on along the minus strand of NZ_JBNFTW010000011.1, from coordinate 144,486 downwards.
ATGAATTATATGTCGAGGATGTAGAAAACGAGGAATTTGGAATAATAGAGACTAAGCGCGTGGGGGTGGAGCATTCAGAAGAGGCAAAGGATTATCCTTGGAGATTTTATATAAAAGGTAATGAGTATGTATCAAACATTTCGTTGACAAAGGAGTGATTTTTCGTGAAGTTTGAGGAAATACCTTTAGGTCAGTTTGATTTTAACCCCTTCACTAAAGTGGAGGATTGGGCATTGCTAACTGCCGGAACGAAAGATAAATTTAACATGATGACAATTACCGGCGTTATGTTTGGAAAACTTTTTCTCAAACCAATGATCCAGGTCTATGTTCATCCCGACAGATATTCTTATCAATTTGTCGAGAGCAACGATTACTTTACCGTTTCTTTTTTTGACGTTCCTCACCATCCGGCTTTACAAATCTGTGGCAGAATGCATGGCAACGAGTGTGATAAAGTGGCTGAGTCAGGGCTAAAGCCTATCCCTTTTGAAAACACAGTTATTTTTGATGAGGCTAAGACAATTTTTGTATGCAGAAAAGTTTATCACACGGATGTAAAGAAGGATAATTTTGATTCGCAGCAGTTGTTTAAAGACTACTATAAAGACTTATCAACATACCATAGAATTTATCTCGGTCAGATTGAAAAAGTCTTGTGCCACAAATAATTGTAGATTTTCATACTTACACGAGATGAAAATAAATCCAGGGCGTCATAAGCGCTCTGGATTTATTTATGGGCATTTACATTTCTACATATCCTTCCGTGCCATTAATCCGAATTCTTTGCCCATCCTTAATCATCATGGTAGCATTTTCTACACCAACTACTGTTGGAAGACCGTATTCCCTCGCAACTACAGCGCCATGTGTCATCATTCCGCCTACTTCTGTCACCAAACCTTTTATGGATACAAAGACTGGTGTCCAACTGGGGTCTGTAAATGAGGTGACCAAAATATCGCCTTCCTCTAATTTGGCGTCTTCCATTTTAAAAATGACTCGTGCCCGCCCTTCAACAGTTCCAGATGAAGCAGGTATGCCAGCCAAAGCACCTTCAGGGATGTTACCGGTATCATATTCGCCGAATACAACCTCGCCCTCGGATGTCATTATACGTGGCGGTGTCAACTTCTCGAAGACTTCATGCTCCTCTTTTCGTTTTGTTACAATGCTGTAATCCAGTTGGTTAGTACGAACGACCTCTCTGAATTCCTCAAAGGATAGATAATAGATATCCTCTTTCTTTCGAATAACACCCTTTTGCACGAGTTTGACAGCTTCTTGCATAATAGCCTGTTTGATGATCCAGTAATACCCGACCATTATATATTTTGGGTATTCCCGATAGCCGACAAAATTGCGTAAGCGACTAATCATCTTTTTTGTCTTTTTAGCTTTTTGTTTTCCACCGGGCAGTTGTTCTAAACGATTTAAGAGGTCCAGTTCCTTTTGCTTTGCTTCCAGTAAACCATTTTCAAATATAGATTTGTGAGCACCCGGCTCAAAGTTATTGATGTTGCTGAGAATCATGGGGATAAGGGCGGTGGGCTCTTCGCTAAAGCGGGATCTGGTGATGTCAATCTCACCGGAACAACGCATACCATATTTTTCAAGGTACGCCTGTATGGATTTGCCAACGGCATCGCCACCTTCGAACTTGGCTAAGTCGTCAAAGAAATTCTCATTACTGGCATGTTTGAAATATTCTATCACCGCCGGATATTGACGGACAACGTCTGCTACGTCCAACAGCTCCAGCCCCATTTCAGAAGTAACGTTATTAGCTGCCGATTTGGAAAGAGAATCCGCCGCACTCTTTTCACCCAACCATTTTTCCATTTTCTTATTAATCCAATTTACTGCATATACCCCGACAAAAACCGCTCCCATGCCCTTATACATGTCCTCTTTTTAATTGCTTTTGGGCTGCTATAATGAAGGCAAACAGTTCGTCCCCGGACAGGTCTGCAATCCTTTGCTGCATATCTCTGATGGATGACTCATTCTGGGACATAAGTGTTTGAACGATCGCAGCATCGTTGCTGCTATATATCTTGATAAACTGAACAGGAAGATTCCATGAAAAATACCCGGAACCCATACTAAAGGCTTTTTTTCCTCGCGATAATGACTTCATAAAGTTCTCTCGTTTTATTAAGGCCTTGATAGCAGAATGCATGAGTGGGTCCATTTTACCCGCAGCCATGAGGACAATCCTTTTCCCCGAAGGCGTAGCTAAATCGTGAGCCAGGTCAATGAACAGCCTTCCACCGGCTTGAATTAAGGGAAAGTCGTCAATCCCAAGCTGAAAAAACGATAATCCAAATGGTTTCATGGCATCCGTCATCATCTGTTGATGGCTGAAAGACATATACACATGATTTTTTCCATCTTGCACATCGGGTAGGGGGAATAAGGTGGTAATGGGACGACTCTGGACGATAAAAAATTTGTTTTGTTCAGATGAAGGGGGACACACCTTATTTGATAGATATCCTTTGGAGTCAGAGGAATGTCCCCAACTAATGCACCATTCAATGTCTTGGGGGCAACCGAAATGGGCCTCAATTTTTTTGCCCATTTGTTCAAGTTGTAAAATCTGTTCGTCTGACAACGTCTGCTTATTCTGGTATCCATTCTCGATTCTCTTCTCTTCAGTTCCGCCTTCCCATTCGTAATTCTGAATTGGATAGAAATAACTAATCCATCAAAAAACAAATTCCAATTTTTCTTCTGCAATCATGGGTTAAACAGAAATAGACCGCCTCTCACTAAAGGTTCGGTCTATTCCTCACTTTTGAAGTCGTCCGCTTTTGAAGGACGTTGATGTTGGGAATTCTTGTACTACTTTATGCAGGGAAAATATGTTAAAAGTGGAATTGGTATTAGAGATATCCTTTTGATTTTCTTTATGCCAATGAACATCTCCTCGAAATGTTTACCTTTGGTATTTCAAGAAGGAATACATAGTTCCATGTTCACTAATTTGATCAGAATATACATCATAACATGTTTAGAGAGTGTACATACAAAACTCAGATTCCGATTGAATAATGGAGGGAAATGAACAATGATTGCGAAGTTTCAATCTTCCTCATCGGAAATAAGTATGGCGTGGAAACAATTTATCAGCGATGGAATACCAAGGAAAATAGCCGCTGCCCCTGAAATTATGGAATCATGGCAGAGATGTTATGAAAAAGGTGTTAACCCCTACGATGGAAAAGCCTGTCGTATCTTAAACCAGGCAGAACTCGATGATTTGCTTGCAAAACGAAAGGATATCATTGATATCGCCAAGCCCTTTATGTTAAAACTTTATGAGTTCGTGAAGGGATCAGGGTTCATAGTCATGTTAACGGATGAACGAGGCTATATTATGGAAAGTCTTGGCGATCAGAATATCCTGGAAAAGGCTGAAAAGTTATATTTCATGAAAGGCGCAGACTGGACTGAAGAATCGGTAGGTACGAATGCTATCGGTACTGCAGTTATTTTAAAAAGGCCTCTTCAAATTTCAGGCGCCGAACATTATTGCTTAAAGCATCAAACATGGACCTGTTCTGCTTGTCCTATTTTTGATATGCAAGGAGAAATGATCGGAATTCTGGATATGTCAGGTCCCTTGGACGAGACGCACCTGCATACATTGGGGATGGTTGTTGCATCTGCCGAGGCTATAATGGACCAAATGGAGCTGCGGGAGAAAAACAAGCAACTGTTGGTAGCGAACAATCGCATGGTCGACATATTCAAAACGATGTCCGATGGAGTCATGATCATTAACGAAAACGGAGTTATTCTGCAAATCAATCCTGTTGCCCTCCAGATTTTTGGCAGAACGTCTTCGGAGTTGCTGGGGAAAGAAATTAAACAAATTTTTGGCCTGGATGCCCATGGAGTTGAAAGAACTATAAGACATCATGAATCATTTAGCGATCTGGAAGTTATGGTAGATACTGCAGGTGGCCGAATTCATTGCTTGTCATCAGGAGTACCGATTCTTGATAACGGGATTTTAGCCGGTGCTGTGATAATTGTTCGTCCAATGGAAAAAGTCCAGAAGTTGGTAAACCGCTTTAGCGGTGCTCAAGCTATCTTTAATTTTAAGGATGTTATAGGCAAGAGTCGGGAAATGGCAAGGGTGATCCACATAGCATCCCAGGCAGCCGTTGGTACGGCTAACGTTTTATTGGAAGGTGAAAGTGGAACAGGCAAAGAGGTTTTAGCCCAGGCTATTCATAACCGGAGTAATCGACGGAAGGGACCTTTTGTTGCGGTTAATTGCGGGGCAATTCCTCGAGAGTTGATCGCCAGTGAAATATTTGGTTATACCGACGGAGCATTTACGGGCGCTAAACGCGGAGGCAGACCTGGTAAATTCGAACTTGCTGCTAAGGGGACTCTCTTTTTGGATGAAATAGGAGATATGCCGCTGGAGCAGCAGGTAGCACTGCTCCGGGTACTCCAAGATAAAAAAGTTTCTCGAATTGGTGACGATAAGTTAATTCCGGTAGATTTCCGAATTATTTGTGCAACGAATAAGAATCTTGAAGAAGAAGTCGAGAAAGGAAATTTTAGAAAAGACCTTTATTACCGAATTAATGTCGTCAAAATCACGATACCCCCGCTTCGCCACCGTCCCGAAGATATCCTTGAGTTATTCAACCATTTCCTTAAAGTCATGGGCGGGGAGAAGGTCAAAAACGTCGATTCGCAGGTTATTGAGGTGTTAATGCATCATGCTTGGCCGGGAAATGTCCGGGAATTACAGAATGTCGTTGAACGATTGATTAGTATGGTGGACTCTGATTACATTACCTTGGAACATTTACCCCCCGCAATGTTAAAATCTCAGCAAAGAGCGGAGCCGGATCTAAAGGCTCGGGAAAGCCAGGTAAATACAGCCCGAGAAAAAAGAAAAATTATGCAGGCGCAAAATGAGTATCGAGAAATCCTGACTTATTTGAGTAAACATGGAGGCAATATTAGTGAAATAGCAAAGGAAATGGGGGTTTCGCGGAATACGATTTATCGAAAAATGCGGCAGTATAATATTAATTTTTAAGCATTAAAGAAACATTCGTGAGCAACCTCACCCTTATTAAGTCTTCGTTATAAACATCTGTTTTATTTCCCATCCGAAATACCCCAATACTATCCCGCATAACAACCCGAACATCGACGGCAAAATGATAAGCGGAATGAGAATTAGAACCTGAGTAAAAGAATGAATATTGTTATTATCAAACCACAAATATGCATAGGATACGAGAAAACCAAAAACAGCTCCTAATCTTAATGAATCGCGGTTGCCTGTCCCAAGCCAGGCTGTTACAAGAAGGACTAGGATACCCCAGGGTACTGCATTCAGCAGAGCTTTTCCTTGTGCAATACCGAGACGGCTAAAAATAAACGCGGTAGCTAAAGCAAGAAGCATTGTAAACCTGTACCTAGGTGGCAGTTTAGCCAAAGTGTATTTCAACATTTAATCTCCCTCAGTGAATAAATTGATCAATTTGTTCGATTGTCCCACGATTCAGCCCGATTACGGCAAAAATTGTACCAATTGACATTAAAATAATACCTATAGTGAACATTGTGCTACTTACGTCTTGTGTAACAAATAATTGAGGGGCGTTAGCAGTAATCCTGGCGATTAAAATCATTGATAGTACTACTGACACCACCATTCCAAACAAAATAATGATTTCAGGGATATATACAAATTTAAGTTCAGATAACTTAAACTCAGTTCTTGCTACAACCAATGAAACTGCAACAGTTCCGACAACTAAAAGGAGAGCCGCAAGGAAAAGGTATCCAAGCAAAATAGCATAAATGTGAACTTGTGGATGCCAAGTCACAAGGATTACCGTTAAAATTGCGAATAAAAGCAGGCATGAAAGAGCTGCCCAAAATGGACTTAACACGTTTTGCTTTCTCTCCCTATAGGCTCGTTTGACCGAAATAAAGAAAATGGGTAAACCACCTATTAAAAAAGCTAAAAACGAAATAAACCCTACAATAAGAATTGCACTATGAATTATCCCTAGCTCAGGATGAATTGTATTTATCAATTGAAAATCAGGAATTGGGTCATTAAGTCGCTGAAGCAAACTCCATCCGATACCATATAACATAAAAGAACAAAAAAACATTACAATTCCTGACCGAACCCGATTTAGCATATACGAAAGCCCCTCCGTAAAACCATTGTAATTTAAATTTGCATCAAAAGCCCCTAATAGTAAGTCAAATACCGTAGCAGGTGTTACTTTGTGTTCTTCTAACAATGTCACCATTTCATCTTCATAACGTTCACGCCAAGTACGAGGATAGAGTTTCAATAACCAACGCATTAAAATCCCTCCAGCGTAGCTAAACGTTTTTTTCCAACCATTGCAACTTGTTCTAATGTTGCGACTTGCTCTCGAAGAGCTGTTATACCTGAACCAGTGATGCGATAAGGTCGACGCCTTTCCTCAGTAACCAAAGCTTCAATCCATTCCTGTTTCTCTAATCGTGAAATTGCACCATAAAGTGTTCCTGGCTCCAGTTGAGTACCACTAAATGCCTTAATATCTTCCATCATAGCGTATCCATGTTTCGGTCCATTTGCTAGACTTGAAAGAATAAGAAACGATGCATCCGAAAAACGTCCTAATTCATTTTTTCTCATAATAACTCCCCTGTCTTTATTACGTTTTACTTATTAAGTTTAACTGAATAATAATCTTTTCATTAACTGTTGTCAATATTATTTTATTGGTAAATCAGAGAAGACCACCATAAGCTCAGGTTTTTATTTCTATTCCGGAGAACCAAATTATCTTAGTGGTCAGAGATTTTGTATTATTTGTGTCACATTCATGTAACACCAATGACATGAGAATGTGACATTGAAATGACATCATCGAGTTGGATGATTTTAAATAATGAGATTGACCCTCACACATATCGGGGAAGTTGATACCACCTGTCAGGGTGGAATTTTTTTTATCTAATAGTTTGTTCTTTCTGAACTTAATCGGAGAGCGGCATAATCCCTTGCTTAGGGAAACGTTTACTGCTTAGTTAAGGTGATTTCATAATGTGTACTTTCAGAATTTGGCATAGCTTTTGCTAAGTTAATAGATCAGCTAAGGAACTAGAACGAATAACAATATTTTTACTGGAAGGGGTGATTTTGTGAGTTTGCAGCGCTTTATCATTGAAATCGGCACCGGCTCAGATTTGCACGGCGGAGATGTAACCAAGGCGGCTCAAAGGGCCGTAAAGGATGCTGTATCTCACAGCTGTTTATGTGGATTATTTGATATCACTGGAATTCAAAGTCCTAATGACATGGTGATTGAGGTCAAGATAGCCTGTCCATTCCCGGAAAAACTGAATCAGGAAGAAGTCTTAAAGGCGGTTCCCTTTGGCTCAACACGCTTGGAAGTCGTTTTGGGAGGCTTAACCGTGCGGGGGTTGGATTTGCCGGAACTGGGAGAAGGGGACACCATCGTGGTGGCTGTAGCAGCCTTAACGGTATATGTAAATACGAAAACTGATTGCTAAAACATAGGAACTATGACGGTTTTCAGAAACAATCCAATCAATAAAGGAGGAAACCTAAATGGATCTCAAAAAAGAACAATTACTGGACATGTACAAGAAAATGTGTACCATTCGGGCCTTTGAGTCAAAGATCGTAGAAATCTTTGCGGCAGGAAAAATCCCCGGGTTTGTTCACTTGTATCTGGGTGAGGAAGCAGTCGCCACCGGTGTTTGTGCTAACTTGGATACCAAGGATTTTATCGCCAGTACGCACCGGGGACACGGTCATTTAATTGCTAAAGGCGGAGACTTAAAATCGATGATGGCCGAAGTATTTGGCAGAACCACGGGCTATTGTAAAGGGAAAGGCGGTTCTATGCATATCGCCGACGTTGATTTAGGAATTCTCGGAGCCAATGGCATTGTGGGCGCAGGTATGCCAATAGCGACCGGTGCTGCCTTTGCCTGTAAATATAAGAATAACGGTGCGGTAGCTGTGGCCTTTTTCGGAGATGGCGCTTCCGACAGAGCGACCTTTCACGAAGCTTTGAATTTGGCTTCGACCTGGAAACTGCCCGTTGTATTTCTTTGTGAAAATAATGGCTGGGCTATTTCCAATTCTCAGAAGACTCACCAAAACATTACTGATATTTCCGACCGGGCCAGCGGTTATGGCATCCCCGGTGTTTCTGTCGATGGCAATGATGTGATCGCTGTCTATGAGGCGGCAGGTGCTGCTATCGAACGGGCCAGAAAAGGCGACGGTCCGACGTTAGTCGAGTGCAAAACCTGGCGGCATCGCGGGCATTTTGAAGGTGATCCCGGTGCCTATAAAGATCCCAAAGACCAAGAAGAATGGCTGAAGAAAGACCCTATCCCAAGATTGGAAAAGAATCTGCTTAAACTTAATTATGCTCTGCAAGCTGATCTGGACAAGATCAAGGCTGACACTGAGGCGGAAATTGAAGAAGCGGTCAAATTCGCTGAATCGAGTCCCCTGCCGGATCCACAAGAACTCTTTACTGATGTTTATGCAGATTAAGTAAGGAAGGGTGAAAAAAATGAAACAAATGACCTATGCGGAAGCTATTAGAGATGGAATGCGGGTAGAGATGCTAAGAGACCCAAATGTTTATCTGGCAGGTGAGGATGTCGCTCAGTTCGGCGGTTGCTTTGGAGTGACCGGTACCTTATATGATGAATTCGGACCCCAGAGGGTTTTAAATACACCGATCAGTGAGGCAGCCATTGTCGGTCATGCGGTAGGTGCTGCAGCCGCCGGGCTGAGACCTATCGCCGAAATTATGTTTGTTGATTTCATGGGCTGTTGTATGGATGAACTCTTTAACCAGGCTGCTAAAATGCGCTATATGTTTGGCGGGAAGGCAAAAGTGCCGATGGTGGTTCGAACGCCCTGTGGAGCCGGGATGGGGGCAGCAGCCCAACACTCACAGTGTATGGAATCATGGTTTACCCATATTCCGGGGATAAAGACTGTTATGCCGTCAACGCCTGCAGATGCTAAAGGCTTAATGGCTGCAGCCATTCGCGATGATAATCCCGTCGTCTACATCGAGCATAAACAATTACTTGGTGTTTCCGGAGATGTTCCTGAAGGTGAATACGTGGTTCCCCTTGGCAAAGCAGATATTAAACGTGAAGGCTCTGACATTACCATTGTAGCTTGGTCATGGATGATACAAAAAGCCTTGGCTGCCGCTGAGCAGCTTGCTGCTAAAGGGATTAATGCTGAAGTTATCGACCCGCGCACCCTTATCCCGCTGGATAAGGATGAACTACTCAAATCGGTATCGAAAACCGGTAAATTGCTGATTGTCCATGAAGAAGTAAAGACCAGCGGCTTCGCAGGTGAAATAGCAGCCATTGTTGCCGATGAGGGCTTTGACTATCTGGATGCTCCTATTAAGAGAGTCACAGCTCCGGATACACCGATTCCCTTTAGCCCTGTTTTAGAAACCGCTTATCTTCCCAGTGAGGAAAAAATCATTAAGGCCGTAGAGGAAATGTTCTAGACGTTCTTAGAGGGAGGTGCAGCATGGCTTCTGTCGGAATTATCGCAAATCCGGCTTCAGGAAAAGATATTCGTCGTTTGGTCGCTTATGGCATTTGTTTTGATAACTTGGAAAAGGTGAATATTGTCAAGCGCTGCCTGCTGGCGTTAGCTGTCACTGGCGTAGATCGGGTTGTCTATATGCCCGACTATTATGGAATTGTTCCCCGGGCCGTTGAAGGCTTAGCAAAAGACCATCACTTATCGCTGGACATTGTTGAAGCGGATATGGAAATGACAGGAACTCAAATTGATTCTGCTCAAGCTGCCCTCGCCATGAATCAGGCTGGTATCGGTTGTATTATTACCTTGGGCGGAGATGGAACGAACCGCATGGTGGCGAAAAGCTGCGGAGATGTCCCTCTCTTGCCTATTTCCACAGGAACGAATAACGTTTTCCCGCAAATGGTCGAAGGGACCATAGCGGGGTTAGCCGCGGGAGCAGTGGTCTGTGGGTTGGCTGATTCCCCGGCGGTGCATCGGACAAAGAAGATCATCGTATTAAAAAACGGTAAGCCTGTTGATATGGCTTTGATCGATGCGGTTGTGCTCAAAGATATCTTTATTGGCTCGAGAGCGATTTGGGATGAAGAGCGTATTCGGAAAGTCGTGGTTACCCGAGGTGAACCGGATAATATCGGGATATCCTCGATTGCTGGCAATTTGCACCCTATCGGCATAACTGAATCAAAAGGAATGGCCATCGATCTTGGCCCTGGAAACATAAGTTTAATGGCACCGCTTGCTCCTGGTTTAATCAGACCTATTCAAGTGGCTGCTTATAAAATTTTGGAGATCGGTGAGGAGATAAACGGTGAAAAGGGCCCCTTGGTAATTGCCCTTGACGGGGAAAGAGAAGTCGAAGTAGGCGAGGGGGAGGAAGTTTCCTTTCAGCTTACCTTTGAGGGCCCTCGAGTGGCGGATCCCCGGCTGGTATTACGTCAGGCGGTGGCTAAAGGTTATTCACAGGGAGAACAGGCCATGAAGAAATTACACTGGCTTAAGGAGGAAAACTAGATGGCAACATCCATTACGATGCCTAAACTAGGCCTGGCCATGAAAACCGGGACTGTGGGCAAGTGGCTTAAACAAGAGGGCGACAGCCTGAAAAAAGGGGAAACCTTAGTCGAAGTGATGACCGATAAGATCACCAATAAGATCGAGTCCCCGGCGGACGGAATTCTACTTAAAATTGTGGCGGCAAAAGGAACCAAGCTTCCTGTGGGTGGATTAATGGGAGCTATCGGAGAAGCCGGCGAAGATATTTCGGCAATTTTAGCCGCAAGTCCGGTGGCCTCGGGGTCAGCGGATTCTAAGGAAAAAGTAAAAGCAGCTTCGGGCGGAATTGTGAAAACGTCAGCAACCGGCGGCGGAAAAGTGAAAATTTCCCCTGCGGCCCGGAAGCTTGCCGAAGAGAACGATCTCGATTATACCCTTGTAGGCGGTACAGGACCTGAGGGCCGGATTACCAGGGATGATATTGAAAAAGCCCTAGCTGAAGGGGTAGGCACTCCGTCTGATGATCGTCCTACACTCAAGGTTATGCCTTATGAGGGCATGAGACGAGCTATCGGGGAAAACATGCTGACCAGCTGGACTTCAAATGCGAAAGTAACCCATCATGTCAGTGTCGATATGTCCGGGATTCTGGCACTCCGGAAACAAATTAATGAAGGTCTTAAGGATAAGGATAAAATCTCGGTTACGGCACTGTTAACGAAAGCCGTAGCCCGGGCCATTGAAATTAATCCTGCTGTCAATGTAACTTTGGATGGCGATAACATTAAAACTCTGCAGGAAATTAATATCGGGATGGCTGTGGCTGTTCCTGATGGTTTGATTGTACCTGTCCTGCGCAGGGCCAATGAGAAAAAGCTGACCCAGCTGAACGAAGAAATTAAAGATCTGGCCAAGCGAGGGCGCAGAAATAAACTCAATGTGGATGAAATGAACGGGGCGACTTTTACCATTACCAATTTGGGTGGGTATCAATCGGTAGACTGGTTTACCCCCATTATTAATCCCCCTGAGGCTGCAATTTTAGGAGTGGGCAGAACGGTGGATAAACCTGCTGCCGTTGGCGGCGAGGTTGTTGTTCGCCCCATGATGGGATTATCGTTATCCTTTGATCATCGTATCCTTGATGGTGCACCGGCAGCAGAATGGTTGGCTGTTCTGATTGACTTGATCGAAAATCCCCAAAAGATGTTTATCTGATAATTGATTTAGGATTTTCAAATTGAAGCTATATTCAAATCAAACAATTTTAAATTAAAAATAGTTAATCTTTAACGTTATATTCAAATTGAAGTTCAATTTGATTTTCAAGGAGGAATACGTAATGGCAAAGGATCCCAATGAGTTATTAAGTGAAATGTTTTCGGGGATGGAGGCCGTGGGTGACGTTGTTCCGGAACTCAATGCGGCATTTGTCCAGATGGATCAAGCCGCTTATGTCGAAGGTGAATTAGAGCGTAAATACAAAGAGCTCATCGGTTTAGCCATTGCTCTTTATTCGCGCTGTGAATATTGCATTACGCTTCATACCAAAAATGCTTTGAATGAAGGGGCCAATCGGGATGAAATTCTGGAGGCAGCCTCAGTAGCGATTGCTTTTGGCGGTTCGCCTTCTATGGCTTATGCCTCAACGACCTTAATGGCAGCCTTGGATGAATTTGAAGATTAGAATTTGATTTGAAATTAGAAACGGGTGGATGGTATGAGCAGGAAAGGCTATTGCTTGGAATTAGGCAGAGAGGAATACGGAGAGATTCTGGCACTGCAGAAAGTGCTAAACCAAGCGCGCAGAAACGGGGCCATAGCGGATACCGTAATTTTTCTGGAACATCATCCCTGCTTTACCATCGGCAGAAGGGGCGGTTTTGACCATATTCTCGTCAGTCAGGCCTTTCTGGAGGAACAGGGGATCAAAGTCTATGAGACAGACCGGGGAGGGGACATTACCTATCATGGTCCCGGTCAATTAGTTTGTTATCCTATTCTTGATCTGACGGGGTTTGAACGAGATGTTCATTTGTATGCCCGCCGGATGGAAGAAATTTTAATTAGAACCCTCAAAACCTTCGGGATTGCTGCTGGTCGCAAACAGGCATATCCGGGGGTATGGGCAGGATCAGCGAAGATCGCTGCTGAGGGCATGGCAGTTCAGCACTGGGTTACGATGCATGGTGTGGCCTTGAATATTTCCCCGGACTTAAACCATTTTTCCTACATTATTCCCTGCGGAATTTCAGCTTCTACTTTGGAAGTTACATCCATGGAAAAAGTTCTGGGACACACGGTTGATTTTAATCAAGTGAAACAAGAAATGCGCCAGCAGTTGAGTGACGTTATGGATCTGTATTTGGAAGATGTTACTTTGGCAAAAGTCAAGGACATGTTAGAAGGTGTCTAAATGAAGAGACCAGATTGGCTGACAATAGAAACTCCAAGTCCCGAAGCATTGGACAGTATGAAAAGGTTGTTGGATGCGGGACATCTGCATACGGTTTGTGAAGGGGCTGACTGCCCGAACATGGGTGAATGCTTTGCCCAGAAAACCTGTACCTTTATGATTCTTGGTAATGTCTGCTCCCGTAATTGCCGGTTTTGTGCGGTTACCCACGGACGGCCGCTGCCGGTTGATCCTGAGGAGCCGCAGGGTGTCGCTTTAACCGTTCAACAATTGAATTTGCACCATGTTGTTGTTACATCAGTGACCAGGGATGATCTGACCGATGGCGGAGCGGGGCATTTTGCAGCGACGATTAAGGCTCTTAAAAAAACTGTGCCTGATGTTACCGTTGAAGTCCTGATACCAGACTTCCGAGGGAAAAAAGATGCTTTGCAGAAAGTGATCGAGGCCAAGCCTGCGGTGATTAACCACAATGTGGAAACGGTTCCCCGTCTTTATCCCACCGTTAGACCTCAGGCTATTTATGAACGCTCACTGGAATTGCTGCAAAGGGTGAGCGCGGCGGGAATCTTAGCGAAATCGGGACTGATGCTGGGATTGGGTGAACAGACAGATGAAGTGCTGAAGGTTATGGAGGACCTGCGAACCGTTCATTGTGACATTTTGACCCTCGGTCAATATCTAAGTCCTTCTCCCGCTCACTATCCCGTCGTTGATTATATTCATCCCGAGACCTTTGCCTGGCTGAGACAAGAAGCTTTTAACCTAGGTTTTTTAGATGTTAATGCCGGGCCTCTGGTCAGGAGTTCTTATCATGCAGCCCGTGCTCTTGCCGGTATTCAGGTAAGAAGAAAGGAGGCTAAGGTTTATGGCTAAAGTGGCTAACTATGATATGCCGGATGATCTTTATTACACCACCGACCATGCCTGGGTCAAAATCGAAGGCCAGCAAATCCGGGTGGGAGTCACGGATTTTATGCAGCAGCTGGCAGGCAACATTACCTTTGTACGAGTGCCCCGGGCCGGCAAAGACCTGGAAGCCGGAAAAACACTCTGCTCAATGCAATCGGGTAAATGGGCCGGTAAAATAACGATGCCGGTCTCCGGGAAGGTTGTGGAAGCAAATAAAGATTTGGCCTCTGTGCCCAAGCCTTTAAATGAAGATCCCTATGGAAAGGGCTGGATAGCAGTAATTGAACCGTCGAATATGGCGGAGGTGCAAACCAATCTGCTTTTTGGAGATAAAGCCCTTGCTTTTTTGCAGGAGGAAATTGCCAAACATCCTCAGTAGGCCAGGTAAGGGGGAATACTGGTGAAGACAGAAATCGTCAAAGAAATCCTGGATCAATATGGGGAGCAGGCGACGGACTCGCCCTTTGAAAGATCCTTCTACTCTCGCGACCTGGCTCCGGTACCGGAGCTGCTGGTCGGACCTCTCTTTAAGACGCTGCCTGACATAGTCGTTCGTCCGGCCAATACGGAAGAAGTCAGCGATATTCTCAAAACTGCTTGGAAGGACACTATTCCGGTGACACCCCGTGCCGGCGGTTCGACGGTTTATTTCAATACCGTGCCGCTCCATAAGGGAATCTTAATGGATCTTAACTTGCTTAAAGGAATTGTTGATGTAAACGAGGCAGCTATGACCGTTACGGTTAAACCGGCAACCACCTGGATAGAACTTGAACGGTATTTAAGCGGCAAAGGTCTGGCTCCCAAATCCTTTCCCAGCAGTACTCCGGTTGCTACCATCGGGGGCTGGTTTTCAATGCTGGGCTATGGGATTGGCAGCCTGAAATACGGCAGCCTGCTATCACTGGTTCGGTCCATTGAAGTGGTAACTCCAGAAGGAAAGGCACGACGTCTTACGCGGGATACCCAGCCATCCCTGGAATGGTTTGCTGCTGCAGAGGGAACGCTGGGGATTGTTACGGAGCTGGAAGTGGCAATACGGCACCAAACTAAGCTCAAACACTTTTTGCTGCAATGTTCTGATCCCCTGGAAATGCGGGACAAGATGCAAGTAGTCATCAAGGGGGCAGAAGTTCCTTTTAATCTGCATTTCACCGATGAGGAATGTTTGCAAGGCATGAACGCCCTGGGAATTGCACCTGGCGGCTTAGATCATGGTTATCTTCTGGCCGTAGATTATGAAGGCTCTGATCAGGAGCTTGAGCAGGCGGAGAAGATTATCCAAACAATGACAGAAAAATATCAGTCACTAAGGCTCCTGCCACTGGAGACAGCAGAGCTGGAATGGGAGGAAAAGTTCAAGGCCATGCGCCTCAAACGAGGCGGGCCGTCCCTTCTCGGGGCCGAAATTTGGCTTCCTATTAAAAACCTTCCCCAATATCTTGCTGACGTTCGGAAAATGTCCCAAAGTTACAATTTAAAGCTGTTCTCCTATGGCCATGTGGTTACTGCGGACTATGCCACAGTGATGACGACCTTTAACGCTGATGAAATGCATACCATCAGGTACATTATCAATCTCAGTCTGGTGAAGAAGCTTCATGATATCGGCTATCGCCACGGGGGCAGCCCTTACGGCGTCGGTTTATGGAATGCCCCGATGATAAGGCGGATTCATCAACCTTCCGAACTGAAAAGGCTTAAAAAAATCAAGCGTGACCTTGACGGCAAAGGTATTATGAATCCGGGAAAAGTTTATCGTGCTCCGTTTATCTTAAATCCTTTGAATTATGCTTTGGCTATGGATATGCTGGCAGGAATAAGAAAAGTCTTTGGCAGGGGGTGGTAACCGATGAGCCAAAAGCCAGATACTCTGTACACTACCTTGGAAAAGGAAGCACTGATCTGTGCCCGCTGCGGTTACTGCCGTACGGATTGCCCCATCTACAAGGTGATTGGCTGGGAATCAGCGAGTCCGCGGGGCAAGGTAAGTCTTAGCCGCGAGATTTTTGCCCATCAGCAGCGAAGAGATATTCCGGAAGAGTTTGTCCGGCGCCTGGCCCAATGCACGTTGTGCGGAGCCTGTGCTGTTGGCTGTTCGACAACCATTGATCTGCGCAGGTTATGGCTGGATCTGCGCCAGCGTCTTGCCGAAGCAGGGCAAGAACCTCAGGCCTATGTCAACCTGCGGGATACCTTGGCGGCTCATAAAAACATCACGAATTTCAGCAATGATGAGCGGCTGGAGTGGGCTCAGGATTTGGATGATCCTGAATCGATCGAGCCGCGCTCCGGTGCTGACGTATGCTATTTTGTGGGATGTGTTTCCTCCTTCTTTCCCCAGGCGGCAGAAGTTCCGCTGGCAACCGCGGAAATTTTGCATGAAGCCGAATGCGATTTTACGACCATGGGCGGGGAAGAATGGTGCTGCGGCTTTCCTTTGCTGGGAGCGGGCTTTGCGAATGATGCTCAGAAATTTATCCGCCATAACGTGGAAAAAATTAAGGCCATGGACATTCATACTCTGATTGCCAGTTGTCCTTCCTGTTATCATGTGTGGAAGCATGACAGCAGAGAAGTCCTCAAAGGTTATGACTTGAAGATTCAGCATACGACGGAATATCTGGCGCAATTAATTAAGGAAGGAAGAATTCAGCTCAATGAGCTAGCTGAAGTGATCACCTATCACGATCCTTGTGATTTAGGGAGAAACAGCGGGATTTACGAAGCACCTCGTGCCATCATTAACAGTATCCCCGACGTCAAATTCGTTGAAATGGCTCACAACAAAGACTATGCTTTATGCTGCGGCGGAGGAGGAAATCTGCAGAGTGTCGATCCCGAAAATGCGGCCAGGATAGCTGCCCTGCGGGTAGAAGAGATTCAGGCCACAGGGGCATCAATTGTGGTTTCAGCTTGTCAGCAATGTGAACAGATGCTGACCGCTGCCATCCGGAAGGAAAATCTGCCGATCCGAGTCCTGGATATCAGCCAATTGATCCTGGAAGCTCTCTGAAATTCTATATAGAGTCCATCCTTCAGCGCGAAAGAATTTGTTATGGGTTTAGGCGCTTCCGGCGAAAGTGTCCATAGAACACTTTCGTCACCGGAGCCTCGATGTTCAGCTTTAGCTGAATGAGTTCACAGGTGTCGGCACAGTACGTACTTTTAAATGGGCTTTGAAATGTCTTAATTATGGATATTGGTGGCGAAATAAGGAACCCATATGGGTTCAGCATAGAAAATCAGTTGTCTTGCATCGTGATCCAAGAGCGATGATTTCACGGAATATAAACGAAGCGCTTAAGGTGCGCATAAAGGGAGTGGAGTGTTATGAAATTAAAGGCAGCGTTTATTTTTGTTGCCCCGGAGGCGGATTATCGAAAAAACAGAAGTGTTGTGGAGACTCCCCAAGTTGATTTAACCGTAGTCGGGGTTAAGGATTATGCTATGGCCTCAATGGCAGCCCAAGAACTTGTGAGTGAAGGCGTTGGAGCTATTGAATTATGCGGGGGATTTGGAATTATCGGTACTGCCGAAGTGAAAAAAGCAGTCGGTGATAAGGCTGTTGTGGGCGTCGTGCGTTTTGACAATCATCCCGGACTGAACTTCAAGAGCGGGGACGAGATATTTTAACCTTGAGTTGAGCCGAAAACCGGAAAACTGAAGATTTTGGCGGGAGGTTCTTTCTGTGGACTTATATGACCTGGGAGAAGTAAGCTGGTGGGAATCCCAATGTTATTATCACGCTTTGGCTTACCTGGGGCGCGAAGGGTTAATCCTCTGTTATCCTTCATCACCTTATGTATGCTTGGGACTGCATGATGACTTGGATCAGGAAATAGACCTGGAGTATTGTCAGCGGCAGGGGATACCATTATTCCGGAGAGAGACCGGCGGCGGGGTCGTTTATCTTGACAAAGGGCAAGTGTTCTTCCAGCTTGTGTTACGGCAGGATAATTCATGGTTACCTCTAAGGCGGACGCGTTACTATGAACAATTTTTGCAGCCGGCTATTTCTGCTTACAAATATTTTGGCCTCCCGGCAAAACTTAAGCCGCCCGCAGATATCACCGCTGCAGGACGTAAATGTTCCGGAAATGCCTGCGGTGATATCGGGAAATGTACTGCCTATGTGGGCAATCTTCTTGTGGATTTTGATTATACTGTCATGAGCAAGATTCTTAGAGTGCCTGGCAGCCAATTCCGCCAGTACTTGCGTCAGACTATGCAAGCCAATATGACAACGTTGAAGGATTGGGTCCATCATTCTGTAGGGTATGATGCTCTGGCAGTTCTGCTTGTCGAAGGTTTTAAACGGCAATGGGGCGACCTTGAGGCCAGGACTCTGGATGATGAACTCATAAGGAAAGCGAAGGAAATTTATGTTAAGACCAGCTCTTGGGAATGGATAGCAATGCCCGGCAGGAAACATACGGAGCGAACTATTAAAATAGCAGAAGATGTTTTGCTGTTGGAAAGAAGAATAGGCCCCGACAGCAGTGCAGTTATTCTGCTGCATAATGGAAAGGTTGAGCAGATGCAGTTTTTCGGCAAGGCGGCCTGTTATTTCTCCAGGGCTGATTCTCTAATAGGTTGTGAATGGCATGAAGATTTACTTGGGAGGCCTTAGGGGCCTAATCTGCGAGTTTACTGAGACGGGGAGGTAAGACAATGGATTTGGAGTATGCCATACCTGAGAACCTATATTATGACACCCACGATTTCTGGATTAAAGTCAATGGCGAAGAAGCTGTTATCGGACTTTCGGATTATGGGCAAAGCAATACAGGCGATATTCTTTATTTGGAGCTTCTTCAGGCAGGAGAGACCGTTGGCAGAGGGGATAAGCTAGGATCGGTTGAATCTGGGAAATGGGTCGGCAGTCTGTTTTCGCCGCTCTCGGGAACGATCCTGGAAACGAATCATGAAGTCCTTGTCCATCCACGCAAGGTTAATAGCGATACTTATGGTGAAGGCTGGATGTGCAGGATGAAATTAAGGGATTCCGCCGAAGTTAAAGGCTTGTTGACCGCTCAAGCCTATCGCATGTGGATTATTGAACAAGAAACTAAGGAAGAGGAGATCGGCTAAGAAGATGAAGAGGATGGGAAACCCTTGGCGGTTATTGGATACGGGTGCAATCTCAGCGGCTCAGAATATGGCCTTGGATCAGGTTATCCTGGATGCCCGCAGTTCTAATCAGGTTCCTAACACGGTTCGTTTTCTCCAATTTTCACCTCCTTGCGCTCTGATCGGTTACCACCAAGCTGTGGAACTTGAAGTAGATGAGAATTATTGCCATGAACAGGGCATTGAGATAAATCGGCGCCTTACAGGAGGGGGGAACCTGTATTGGGATGAGTCTCAACTTGGGTGGGAAATTTTTGCCCCTAAAACTACACCGGGTATTCCTAAACGGTTGGAAGACATGTACCGGCTAATGTGTGAAGGGGTAGTTTCCGGCTTGGAGCGCTTGGGCGTAAAAGCCCATTTTCGTCCAACCAATGATATTGAAGTTGGGGGCCGTAAGATTTCAGGCACTGGAGGAACTGAAATGGGGGATATTTTTCTGTACCAGGGGTCTCTGTTGACTGATTTTGATGCCGACACTATGCTTAAGGCTCTGAAATTGCCAATAAAGAAACTGGCAGATAAAGATGTTAAGTCTTTCAAACAAAGAGTTACCTGCTTAAGGGAAGTTCTTGGCTATCTACCTCCTTTGGCAGATATTAAAGCTGCGCTTGCTGCAGGTATTTCCGAAGTTCTGGGCATTACTCTGGAACCGGGCGGTCTGATGGAGATTGAACAGCAAAGGTTGGAAAAGGAATTGGTTCATTTCCAGTCAGAGGAGTGGATCAGAGGAACGAGAATTGTATCCCAAGCCAATGACCTGAGAATGGCGGACTATAAATCTCGGGGAGGCTTGATTCGGGTTTCAATCCGCTTGGACGAAAAGCGTCAGCTTATTAAGAGTGCCTTTATCACCGGTGACTTTTTTGCCTATCCGGCAAGAAGTATCCTGGACCTGGAAGCAGACCTAAAAAATTCATCCTCAAATCCCCTTGAGCTTGCGAAAAGGGTCAATCAGTTTTTCGCAAGCCATAAGGTACGCATACCTGGAGTTGAGGCTGAGGACATTTGCCAGGCTCTTTATCTTGCCTGCAGCAGAGAAGGTGACAGGAATGACGTCAAAGCATTATGATGTCGTCATTGTAGGAGCCGGCCCGGCCGGAGCCAGCGCAGCCCAAGCAGCCGCCAAGTCCGGAATTAATGTCCTGCTTATCGATGCCGGCAGTTACCCGGAACGTCCGGTGCAATGTGCGGAGTTTGTTCCCCGCGAAGTTAAACAACATGTTCAGCTTGTACCGGGCGCAGTTGTGCAAACTATCCGGAGTATGGATAGTTATCTTTATGGTAAACCGGTTGCTTCTCTGGCAGGTTCGGGATATCTATTAAACCGGAAAGTGTTTGACAAAAGTTTAGTAAATAGTGCTGTTGCCGCAGGAGCTGAGTTCTGGACCGGAATGAGGGCGGCAGCTAAAACGGATTCGGGGTTAATGATTTCCAGAAACGGCAAACAGGAGTTTATGCCGACTACAATTATTATTGGTGCCGATGGGCCGCGGTCTGCAGTCGGTCATTGGATCAAGAGTGAAAACCGAGAGTATTTGGTAGGATTTCAATACACATTGCCCTTGAGAGATAAACAAAAATCCATCGATCTTTATTTCAAACCGGAATTCACGGGAGGTTACGCCTGGCTTTTTCCTAAAGGTGAAAGAGCCAATGTGGGAGTTGGGGTTAGTCTCATACATAAAGAAAAATTGCCGCATCTCCTGCAGCAATTTGTGAGTGATTTGGCCGTCCAGGGAAAAATTAAAGATACTCAGCCTTTAGCCAAAACGGGAGGCCTGATCCCCGTCGGAGGCCCTTTAGGGATAACTCAGGCAGAAAATGTGCTTCTCTGCGGTGATGCCGGCGGATTTACTCATCCGGTTACCGGCGGGGGGATACTAACAGCTATTGTTACCGGAGAGATTGCCGGAAGGTGTGCTGCTCAGGCGGTAATAAATCACGATCTAAGATTGTTGTCCCGGTATCCCCAACAATGGCAGTCAATACTGGGTGGATTTCTTGAGCGAGCCAGGCGCAAGAGAAATGATATGACTACCTATTGGACTGAGGACAGAGACCAGTTCGAGACTTTGATAAAAAGAACATGGATTGGAGCAAGTTAGGCAGACTTCTAGAATAGTTTATTCACTGAGTTTCTGAGGGCAATGATTGTTGAAAGGGGAAGGGCAACTATGCAGTTAGTTCAAGAAAGTCCTCAATTTGTACAAACGAGTTTGGCCGGCGCCCTATGTATGGGAATGGAAAAAGGGCGTTTTATGCCAAAATCCGAATGCAAATGTCTTAACCTTCTGCTGACTTATAACAGCGGCTGCAGGGCAGCCTGCAGTTATTGCGGTCTGGCGAAGAATCGTCAGGAAGAATCCTCCAAAACCTTTATTCGGGTTAAATGGCCGGTTTACTCCCTGCAAAATATTCTTGATCGGATGAGGAGCGGAAACCATCCCTTTAAAAGAGTCTGCGTTTCTATGATCACTCATGGACGTGCTGTGGAAGATACCTGTGGGATTATAAGCCAGGTTCGTGAGTACACTCAATTACCGGTTAGCGTTTTGATTGCGCCGACAGTGATGAAAAGGAAAGAGGACTTGACCAGATTTAAAGCAGCCGGGGCGGACCGGGTGGGCGTAGCTATAGATGCTGCGACGGAAGAATTATTTGTTCAGCATCGAGGGGCAGGAGTGAGTGGGCCTCACCGCTGGGATCTTTTTTGGCATACCTTAGGTGATGCGGTAGAAATCTTTGGACAGTATCAGGTGGGGGTACACCTGATTGTCGGCTTGGGCGAGACGGAAGCTGAGATGGTCAGGACCATAGCCAAGGCTCACCAGATGGGAGCTTTGACTCATTTGTTTTCCTTTTACCCGGAGAGCGGCAGCTTGCTGCAGGATTGCCCGCCGCCTGATTTAGGGCAATATCGCCGGGTGCAAATGGCGCGGTATTTGATCGATGAAGGCCTTGCGGAGGTGAAGAACTTTCAGTTTTCAGCGCAAGAACAAATAATGGACTATGGGAAGGATATAATGCCTATTATTCGGAATGGTGAAGCCTTCATGACTTCCGGCTGTCCGGGAGAGGACGGACAAGTTGCTTGTAACCGCCCCTTTGGGAATGAACGCGCCAGCGATCCGATGCGCAATTATCCGTTTCTTCCTGAGGCAGAAGATATTGATGTAATTATCCCGCAGCTCTGGAACGGGGTTAAACAGGAATGTTAAATAAAGACAGCGAGGAATTAAGTCTTGCCCAAGAAGCCTGGGAAGTGCGGCAGCGATTAAAGCCGGAGATATGGTTTTCTGCTCCTGGTGCCAAGCATTACGAAAACCGCTACTATGCGAACCACAAACACTATTTTGTCAATTTAAGCGTCACAGGTGAGGCTTGTGCTTGTCGGTGTGATCATTGCAGCGGCAAACTTCTCCAGAATATGGTACCAGCGCCTACCCCTCTGAAAATGCGTCAAGTGATTGATCAGCTCCAGGACATAGGTTGTCGGGGCATCCTCGTAAGCGGGGGGGCAAATTCACAGGGAGAGGTACCGTTGCTGCCATTTCTGGATTCCCTTGCTTATGCCAGCCAGAAGGGTTTGAAAGTATTAGTTCATAGCGGAATCATTACTCGTGAAACGGCTATGGCTTTAAAAGCGGCACATGTGGATCAGGTCTTAATGGATGTGATTGGTGACCAAGAGACGATTCACCAAGTTTATCATCTTGATCGAAGACCTGAAGATTACCTGCGGGCCATGTTCTTCTGTCGTGAAGCAGACTTAAACATAGCCCCTCATGTGGTCATCGGATTGCACTATGGCCAAATCCGGGGGGAGATTCAAGCCTTAGAGATGATTCAGCAAGCTCAGCCAAAGACAATAGTTTTGGTTATCTTAACCCCTTCCAATGGAACTGTTATGGCAGGGCTAGAACCACCGGCGTTGGACCAAGCAAGTGAAGTCATTGCGCAGGCCAGAATTATGAACCCGGATATTCCCATTACACTTGGCTGTGCGAGACCATCAGGGCAATATAAACGGATAATTGAGATCCAGGCGGTTGATTGTGGGGTCAATGGCATTGCCTATCCCCATGAAGCAACTATTGATTATGCACAGAATAGAGGGCTGCAAACCGTTTTTACGGAAGAATGCTGTAGTTTAATTGGACAAAACTATATGAGGAATCAAATGCAATTACCAGGATAAGGAGGATTTTTTTAAGTGATTTTGGCTCACTGGCTTAATTTACAATGTGTTGTGGTTTTGTAGTGCAAAATCTGCAAAAAAATCATTAGCTTAATACTTCATGATTTTGCTTATTCTCCTAGTGGCCATGGTGCCAATCCTATGAGCTTTTCGCTTAAACTCCACAGCTTTTCAGCAGACACCGGATCAATTGCATAGGGCCTCACACCAGTTAATCTGGTGGCGTCTCCCATGCTGGTAGTTCCGTTAATTTCTTGCATCAGCGGAGCAATATCGCAATTTTCACAATAAAGTCCGCCCATGCTGTTAAGCTCTGGATTAGTGGCACACCATACAGTAGTCGCTGCTCCTTGGGAAATTGTTTTAAGCTGTTTTGAAGGATCACGGATTGGCTCTCCGTTTTCGTCAAGGATGCCATTGGTTATTAATTCGTTCTGTGTCAGATACTTTTCTAGTCCGGTGCCTACAATGCTTCCGGGATGAAGGGAGAATGCACGCACGTTATTTTGTTTGCCGCGCTTGTCCAGTTCAACAGCAAATAAGATATTCGCCGTTTTAGATTGGCCATAAGCAGCAAAGCGGTCATAGTCCCTTTTCTCAAAATTAGGATCTTCAAATACAACCGGCGAATAGCGGTGGCCTAAAGAAGAAACAGCAATAACTCTTGCACTATTTGCTTTGCACAGAGCCGGCCAAAGTTTGGCAGTAAGTTGAAAATGTCCAAGATGGTTCGTAGCAAATTGTGCTTCATATCCTCTGGCATCCCTTGTCAGCGGACAAGCCATAATACCCGCACTGTTTACCTGAATATGCAAAGGGCGGCCAGTGGCCAGAAATTTATCTGCAAAAGCATCGATGGATTTTGGAACAAGCAAATCCATCGGTTCAATTTCAACATTACTGATGCCCTCCAAAACGTTCTTAGCACGTTCAAAATCACGTGTCGGAACAATTACCGTTGCACCTGCAGCGGACAGCGCTCGTACAGTTTCCAGTCCAAGCCCGGAATAGCCGCCGGTCACAATAGCATTTTTGCCGTGAAGATTAATGCCGGCAATAACATCCATTGTTGAGGACGCAGCTCCGAAGCCGGAACCCATGGGAATTTGTTTGGTCATAGTAGAGTTCTCCTTTCAACGGTCAATCGTGGCCATAATCCAGTCGGGATAACGTGGTTACCATATATAAGCACGGCAGTAATGGCTGTTTACTTGAAATATCAATGTTTTCAGTAGCCTTTAAAGTAGTTGCTTTTCTGAGGCTGAATTAAGCGGTATTTGTTTCGCTATTTATTATTATCCCTTGAAACGCAGATGACGAGTAGTATGTTTCTGCATAAAAATTGCCTAAAACTGCAAACCAAGTATTTTGTTTTATTGCAGTTTACCTTTTCTTGAACTATACTTAGCCATAGGATTTTATCGTTTATGAAAAAAAGGTTAAGTGATTAAAATGTCAAAGCAAATGGAAAAAACAGCTAATATTCTGATGCTCAATCAAAGCGTCTCAGATCACAAGGAAATTTTGTCACAGCTGGTTTCTATGGCAGACCAGATTACCACATCAGAAGGGACCACTACAACAGCCATCCCATATCTCTCAATCTGTCGCCATACCCACCAGTCGCCGCTGATTCCAAGTGTGCTGGCGCCATCTTTTTGCCTTATTCTGCAAGGATCAAAGGAACTTCACCTTGGGCAGGATATACTTCACTATTATGAAGGTGATTACGTGGCTTCCATCATCGACATCCCTGCATCCGGTCGAGTCATCGGAGCAACAAAAGGTTTCCCATATATTGGCCTGCGTATAGATTTTACTGCAGAGGAAGTTGCATCCGTTGTTGCTGAGGCTAAAATTGATCTTCCTTCCAGAATTAAGAAACCAAGCACTGCAGCGTTCATTGGAAAATCTGATAAAGATCTCCTTGAACTGTTTGAACGCTTGCTTAATCTCGCCCTTAAGCCAGAGCCTGCTCCATTTCTGTCCGTTCTCATGATGCGTGAAATGATCTATCGTTTAGTTTCAGGCAAATATGGACACCTTTTTCTTCAGCAAGCCCTCTATGATCAGCAGTCTGATGGTATAGGAAAAGCAATCGGGTGGATTAAAGAAAACTTCTCACGCCCATTCACCGCTCCCGAGCTTGCTAAGTTCAGTAATATGAGTGTCTCAAGCCTTCAGCATAAGTTTAAAACGATTACAACAATGGGACCTTTACAGTACCAGAAACAACTACGTCTGCAGGAGGCCAGGCGCCTTATGCTGACCAGCTCCATGGATGTCACTGCCGCCGCACTGGAAGTTGGTTATGAAAGCCCCTCTCAATTTAATCGAGAATACAAGAGACTCTTTGGTTTATCACCTCTCAGGGATATTAAGGAAATTCAAGAAACTCCATATCAAGTTCAAGAAAAACTGAAAGGGCATTAAGTGATATGCTTACAAAAGAATTACTAAGTTACATATTGGATATTGGAGAACAAATGCTTGTCAGCGGTGCTGAAGTAAATCGCGTAGAGGACTCCATCAGTCGTATCTGCAAAGCATATGATGCAAAGCGGGTGGATGTATTTACTATTACGTCTAGTATCGTCGTATCTCTTCAATCGAAAAGCGGAAATACGCTCACTCAAACCAGGAGGATCTTAAAATACTCAACGGATTTGGACAAGTTGGACAGACTTAATAATCTTTCCCACTATATTTGTGCTCGCAAACCTGAGGCAGACTATATTAGAACTGAAATAGAAAAGATCGGTATTAGACGCATATATGGTCCGAATGTCCAGTATTTGGTGTATGGTATGATTGCTGGAACATTCACGATGTTCTATGGAGGCGACTTGAATGATGCAGTTGTTTCTGCAGCTATCGGCATGATATTGAAATCAGCGATCACTTTTGTCCAAAGATTGGATAAAAACGTTTTTATTGTAAATATACTCTGCTCGTTCGTTATAGGAATGCTGGGGGTTCTGCTAGTTAGAAGCGGGATAGGTCATAGCTTCGATAAAATTGCAATCGGAAATATCATGCTGCTGATACCAGGATTGGCTCTAACGAACTCAATAAGGGATATCATAAGCGGAGATACGATAGCAGGACTATTACGCCTTTGTGAAGCTGTTCTTGTAGCGTTGTCCATCTCTTTTGGATTCGGTCTGGTATCAGTTTTTGTTGGAGGTATGTTTAAATGATCCATACATTTCAGATCATTTTGGCTTTTGTGGGCTCACTTGGTTTTTCAATTCTGTTTAATATTAGAGGAAGGAAAATATGGTATGCTGCTTTAGGTGGTATGTTAGCATGGGTGATCTACTTACTGGGTGGTCTCTGGCTAAAAGGCGAAATAACGCAGTACTTCATTTCGGCTATTATAGTAACCTTTTACTCCGAGATATGCGCCCGCATCGAGAAAACGCCAGCTACTACTTTTTTAACAGCAGCTATCATTCCACTAGTTCCTGGTCGGGCCTTATACTACACAATGAGCTATGCGATCAATAATAGGTTTGTAGAGTTTGCCGATTATGGCTCTTATACGGTAAGTATTGCAGTTGCTATAGCAGCCGGCATTATGGTTGCATCTTCGCTGTCCAGAGTTTTTTTAGCATTACGCTCTCATGAATGGGGCTGATGAGATTTAAATCAGCTTCATTTTTTTTATCTAGGTACAATAATTTAACCTAGTTCTTAACATAACAGGTAAGAATCGGGGAATTATAGATAAGGTAAAAATGGACATCGTGGATCCGCAGCCGCTAGCTACCTTAACAGTGAACGACCCTTCCTTAATGACGGTCATACTCAAGGAAGTAACGATTTCTTTAGGTATTGACGTGTTGGCCCGTGCTATAGAATCTTATGTTTCTATTAATGCTACGCCCGTTACTGACGCCCTAGCTCTGGGAGCCATTAACTGGTTTTTAATTATCTAAAAAAGGCCGCTGCCAACGGCAACGACACAGAAGCTAGAGAGAATATGATGTATGCTGAATTCAGTGACTTTTACATATTGCTTTATATAGGTTGTGGTTTCGATAAAAATGGATACGTTTTCGAGGAATATATTGGCTTTATTTCTGAAAAAACAGGGTTGACAACTAGTCTAATTAGACTATAATATTTTTGTGTTATTAGTCTAATTAGACTAATAACGCATCAGGTAGTTCCTCATACCTAGGGAAATCTAATGAAGAAATGAATTAATAAGTAACTACTTAATATTCATTGAGAATTGGAAACATGTCTTTAAAAATATTAGTTAAAGAAGGATGAAAAAAGTGATTAAATCGTTTTTAATGTTAGGACAGTCAAATATGGCTGGACGGGGGTTTATTCATGAGGTATCCCCGATTTATAATGAGAGGATACAAATGTTGCGTAATGGTAGATGGCAAATGATGACTGAGCCCATCAATTATGACCGTCCTGTTTCAGGAATAAGTCTGGCAGGTTCATTTGCAGATGAATGGTGTCGTCAAAATCAAGAAGATATTATTGGCTTAATTCCTTGTGCTGAAGGTGGAAGTACTCTGGATGAGTGGGCTATAGACGAAGTGCTTTTCAGACATGCAATAACTGAAGCTAAATTTGCTATGCAAAGCAGCGAGTTAACTGGAGTTTTATGGCATCAAGGAGAAAGCGATAGTGTTAATGGTAACTTCAAAGTATATTATAAAAAGTTACTTGTAATTATTGAGACTCTAAGAATAGAGTTGAATGCTCCAGATATTCCAATTGTTATTGGAGGTTTAGGAGATTATTTAGGTAAAGAAGGATTTGGAAAAAGCTGTACTGAGTATAACTTCGTTAATCAAGAGTTACAAAAATTTGCTTTTGAACAAAATAATTGTTACTTTGTCACAGCCTCAGGTTTAACTGCTAATCCTGATGGTATTCATATTGATGCCCTTTCACAAAGAAAATTTGGTTTGCGATATTTTGAAGCCTTTTCTAATAGGCAGCATGTATTGAAGCCATTAATTAATGAAAATGAGCAACTAACTTTAAATCATGCTAGAACATATACCAAAGCAGAAAAGATATATATAAAAAGTATGGATTTTGCATTAGGAAAAATATCATATGATAAATTTGTATCGCAAGTCATGCAAATCAACAATGATTAAACTTATAATTATGAAATAACTAGTAATGTAGCTTTGATGAAGGACATAAAGGAGATGGCTTTTTGATTCCGTTACTAATTTTAGGTTTATTAATACAAAACCCAGGTTCTTACGGATACGAATTATTGGCCTTAATGGAAGAAAGACACTATAAATATATCGTGAATTTCACTAAAGGTTCATTCTATTATAATCTTCAACAATTGGAAGAAAAACAATATATTAAGAAAGTTGATCAATTAGATAACACTAGAGAGACTCATAATTATATCATTACTGAACTAGGGAATAAGGTATTTGAAAAATTAATGTATAAATATGGTTCTAAGACCGAGTATGTGAATTTATCTTTTTATGCAGCAATGCTATTTGCTAGTGAATATAAAAGTGAGGAACTAAAAAAACTAATAGAAATTCAAATCGAACAAACTAATCAGAAAATTATTTTATTAGAACAATCTCTTGAACATAATGAGACTATCCCTGTTTATTTTAAAAAAATGTTAGAAAATTCACGTTCTCATCACTTAGTAAATGTTCAATGGTTTGAAGGGCTGTTAAAAGATCTAAGAACGATAAATTAAATCTAAGGGTGTGGAACAGTATGATATTACCGATGCATTAGCTGTATACAAAGAGAAGTCTATGAGTGCCAGAGCGAGGTTCACGGGCTGATGAAGCAATTTCAGCTGAAGTACGAATTAAGTAGTTGTAAGTGGTTCTTGTTTAAGATTTAGGCCCTTCACAGCGAATAAGAAAACCAAGACAAGATAGGTTACTATCATCGCCTTGGCTTCTGATTTAACAGAAATATTGAGTTTTAAGGATCTACCTATTATAACAACGGTCTAAGTTGAACATCTTTTTTTGTCGCCGTTAAATAAACGACAAAGATAATAATAAGAGCAGCTAAGATAGCACTTACTGAGCCTCTTCCATATCCAAGTCCACCTACATTCTTGGAGACTCCGAACCAATCAGCAAGTGATGCACCAAGTGGACGTGTCATTATATAGGCGAACCAAAATGCGAAAACTTCATTAAGTCCAAACAGGTACTGGCTAAGCCAAGGGAGTATAAACAACACCGCAAATAAAATTCCTGATGCTAAATATCCTAAATGCAAGGTTACAGCTGTCATATCACCAGTTGCGGTACCCATTGCAAAAGTTGCTAATACCGCCAGCCAGTAAAATAGCTCACGTCGGCGTGTATAAATGCTGTGTATCGATAATGTCCCTTCAATTTTATGCCAAATAATGAACACGAGAGCAAGGAAAATGGCAAAAGCGATAGTTGAAAGAGAATACGGAACTCCTAATACTATGTGTATTACGTCCGCGCACATGGTACCGAAAACAGCAACCATAGCGACTAAAAACCAATAGACTCTTGCGATATATTTGCGGGTTAAAAACTGCAACAGTAGCGCAACGACAAAGCCAACCGCTCCAATAATAACAGCCAAATAAGGGTTCATATTGGTTACCATGAAATCAGAAAGCGCTTCACCAAAAGCGGTCGTCAGCAATTTAACAATCCAGAAATAGATTGTAATTTCAGGTACCTTCATAAATAGTTTTTCGCGATGATTTTTAACAGTTAATGTTTCATTCATGAGTCTACTTTTTCATCTCCTTCTAAATATGATTCAAACACAAACATAAGCATAAACCATTATTCTTAAAATACCATTAGAAACTGATTGTTGATTTTGTAAATAGAGCAGTCCTCATTTGAGTGTCCACAAGGAGTCGACATGATATAAATTATTCCCTAAATTCAAATTCTGTCTTGCCTAGATAATTAAAGCAATAACGAGTATTCGGGAGATGGTATTTTATATCAAAACAACAGTAATAGATAGATAAGAAAACACCAAAATCAAGCCTGAATTTGGTGTTTTTTGAGGTTTCGTTGTGTATTTACTTAACGTAAGGTTCGTTTTATTTTGGCATGGACAAAGAGTGTCCATGCCTTTTGCTATGCTGTTTATATAAAAACAGGAGCTGATGTGATTTTGTTAAGAAAGAAATGCAAGGCTTGCGGAAAAAATTCATACAGCGCAAGTGAACACCGAATATGGCTATGCCCTTACTGTAATTGCGATTTAACAAAAGAGAAGGCGATGAACATTAATGAAAAACAAACTGAAATCAGCATTAAAAACGACTCAGAAAATGATTAAGGCTATCGATTTTTGCAGGATAATGTTTTTAAAAGTTGAAATAGTTATTGAAATAGTTAGAGGATATAAAAACTAAATAATGCTAATGAAGTATCTTCTAATAGCGGAGGAGAAGTACTTGAATCAGGATTGGCAAGATGCGAATGAGCCCGAAAGTCAAACGAAATTAATTCGTATACTTTCCTTATATGACACTTTGTGCAGAGGCAATATCGTTAACAAACGGCGCGCTGCAATCGACTTTTCTGTAAGTGAGAAAGCAATTCAACGTGACATTAATGATTTAAGGGCTTATCTTGATGACCAGAGTTTAAATGGAGAAGGCTGCGATATATCTATAAATTACAATCGAGCTAAAAAGGGATACGAAATGATCCGGGGAAGTAATTGGCTAACTCAGGAAGAGGTATTAGCAATTGCTAAAATCTTATTGGAAAGCAGAGCATTTTCTAAAGCAGAAATCAATCTACTCTTAGAAAAACTTATTGTTCAGTGTCTGCCAGGTTCCCGAAAGAATGTAACCGAGAATATTCGAAATGAACTATATCACTATTTGCCTGTTGCTCATGGTCAATCCCTTATAAATAAAATATGGGACATAAGCTTGGCTATTCGAGAGCGGCGATTGTTGGAAATAAATTATCTGAAACCAGACGCATCAGCTGTGGTATCAAGGACATTGGAACCTCGCGGCCTAATTTTTTCAGAGTATTACTTCTACCTCATAGCATATATTAAAGATTTGAGTTATGAATTTCCTGCTACATATCGATTGGATCGAATACAGTCCTATTTAATTACCAATCAACACTTTCATATTCCAGAAGCGGATAGATTTGAGGAAGGTGAGTTTCGCAAAAGAGTACAATTCATGCGTGCTGGTAAATTGATGCGAATTACTTTTCGATTCTGGGGCCCGTCATTGGATGCTGTACTCGACCGTTTACCAACAGCACATGTAATAGGATGGGAAGAAAATAATGCTATTGTTGAAGCTGAGATATTTGGTAATGGTATCAAGATGTGGCTACTTAGTCAGGCAGAGTTTCTCGAAGTAATAAAGCCTGATGATTTTAGGCAAGAGATGAAGGATACACTGCTGCGAATGATAGACAACTACGGGGAACGTTCGTGAATGGCTATCTACGTTAATCGGTGATGAATGTCCAATAACATGGTCCACAACCACTTTCTGCTCAGTCGCACGCAAGCATATAAATGAATCAGTGGGTGCAACATCGGATAACAAATGATACGAAGAATTTGATAATTAATGGTTATAAAAGATTAATTAGACAAGAGGTAAATTTAGTGGAACTTGAAGAATTGAGAAAAAGAAGAAAGAATCTTAATCAACAATCTTCCAGAACTCTTGATAACATGTATACAATCGCAAAAGAATCTGAGAGGGTAGCGGAAGTTGCTCATAACTCTAAAGCAATTATTGACAATCTAGAATCGGAGTTTGAGAGTCAAACTGGGTTAATAGGAGTGGATGTATCATTTCTTTTCTTTGCAACAGCACTTCAGTGTATTAGGCAATATGTTTTATCTAATGAATCTTTTCGATTTAATAAGGCAAGTGATGCTGATAAATTAATCGAAAAGCCACTTCGAGAAATATCCAACACGGTTAATATTAAAAAAGATTATAAAGAAATCTTGCTTGGGTCTGTTCCATATGACATTATACCCTCAAGAATATGGAATACGGGTATAAATGTACAAAACCATAGGGAGTTAACGTTGGGTCATGACCCCTTGTTTGGATGGATTTTCGGGACTATTAATATAATGACAGATTCGTTAACTAAAAAAGATTTATTATTAAGTTCATATATCATAAGTGGGAAAGATATTGAGAGCATAAGCAACTTTCCTTTTTTGTTATCACAAAGTATAGTGGCGTTTCAGCAAGATTATAAAATACTTATTGCTGCAGTAGCCAAACAAGCCATCCATTATGCGAGTGATGTATTTACGAAGAAAGGATTGCCCTTACCAATACTTAATAATGTTTCTCCGGATTTTAATTCGGAATTAATTAAAAGTCATATTGATCTTTATTCTGTAACGCGTAGCGCCACAATCTCAATATTAATTAATGCCTTAATTGCTGCTATACATGGCTTATTTTATGATAAATCTAAGTATTCAGATCGGGAGATTTACGAAGTGAAAACAAGGAAAATCTTGAGTTATTCAAATTTAATAGCCTCCGCAAGCAACGTTATTTATGTAGCCGCGAGTTCTTATTTGGGAGATAAGAATACACTAAAGAAACTTGATCTGGGTGGTTTGATAGTTACGATCTATCGTCTTATAAAAGATGTGAAATTCATACAGCAGGTGAAGGAAGAATTTGTTTTTGGCGGCTTCAACAAAATGATAAAGGGCGAAAAATATACTTTTTGAGGAGGGTAATAGCAAAATGGGTTTTAAAAGGTTTTTAATAAAGACTTTAATTCCCGGGTATAATTATGTCGATACAGCAAAGAAAATATATAAACATGGTTTAGTTGACGGTGTTAAAGAAAAAATTCGCGAAGATTTCTTAGAAGATACACCGGGGATTAGTCATGCTTATAATGCCGGAAAGTATGAAGGAAAAAAGGAAGGATATGTAGAAGCATCTTTTCAGTATGAAGATAAACTCTTAAGGCAAGCTGAAGAATTCTTGAAACAGACCAAAGATTTCGAATCACAGAAAGTAGAGTATGAAAAGCTTATCGATGACTACGAGGAATATATAGAAGCAATGAGTACAAGGGAAGATCTGTCTTCAAAGGAAAATGAATACTTACAGAAGATAATTGTAATGGAGAAAAGTTTAAAAAAAGCGATGTAGTAGTTTATAGGGACTAGGAGGTTTAATTGGTGGGGTTATTTTTTAGGAAGTTGAACGTTTTTGAAAAAGGTAGGATATGTTGAAGCATCTGATTAGATTCTATTTTGACAGAGTTTGATGAAACCCTATGGTATGCGGTCCTAGATAAGGTAACGGTCTATACTTCCGAAAATATTCAGTTTACCTTTAGGGATGGTACGGTAATCAAGTCGTTAAATCCACGTATAAAGCGCTCGCAGGGTTAGGTTGCTTCCTTGCGAGCGTTTTATTTTTATACTAAAAGAGTCACCATGTCAATAATTATACCGACGGTACAAAAGCGTTAGTTCGGCCCGCAACGTTTTGTCTTCGAGAGCTGATAAAATTATAGAAGAAAAGATTTTCCATTGATATTCCCTTAGTATATGGATATAATGGAACACAAGTTCGATTGGTGCCAAATACATGTACTGAGAGGCGATAGCTATGAGAGACGTTTGTAAGGATCAATGCCCAGTGCGCCGGAACAAACTGTTACATATCGGGGGATGCACCGAGTGTATCACGGGTGATTGGGCAAAGTGTGGTTAAGATGAAGGTTGTTATGACTCCCATTGAAATGATAGCATGGTTTGATATTCCCGGTACTCCGCGTCCGATTCGCTTCCGGCATGAAGGCAATATTGTTAAGGTTGAGATGATTATTAGAATCTCTGAAGAAAAGCTTGCTGGAAACCGTATGAAGGTCTATGAGTGTCAGAGCGAGGTTCACGGGCTAATGAAGCAATTTCAGCTGAAGTACGAATTGAGTAGTTGTAAGTGGTTTTTGTATAAGATTTGAATGAATGTTGAAACCTTGAAAACGCCAGAGCTTTCATTCAAATCTTATAAAACCGCTGGTTAGGTACATTCAAAAAAAACCACCGAAATTAGATTAAGAACTGAATCTAATTTCGGTGATGGAATTGGTTTTAAGTAGAAATAAAAATTTGTATTCCTTATTTAGTAAGTAACTCTCCTGCAGTAAATGCCTGTTCTAATAATTCATCCGAGAGCCTGAAATCAGGCGAACCTGTATGTGAACAAAGCAAACTATCTGTAAGCTCCCAACCAAACGCGGAGAAGGCGCCATTGACGAACTGGATAGTAGCTTGAAACGCATCTTTATTCACGTTTCCTTGTGAGAAAATTGTAACCGCTTTTTTTCCAGGATAACGGGCTTGGAATGGGAATCCAGTGCCTTCAAGCATAGGGTACATTCTATCAAGCCACTGCTTGGCTTGTCCTGAGATTTGCATGAAATAAATGGGTGAGCCGAAAATAACACCGTCAGCATTTTTTATATCCTCATACATTGGTTGTAAGTAATCTTTAGTAGCGCAGCCTTCATGACTCCTACAATAGAAACAGCCTTGACAGCCCTTGATACCTTCATCGTTAAGGTCGTAGATTTTTACTTCAGCGCCTTTTGATTGAGCTCCTTTGATTACTTCCTGAATTAGTTTAGAGGTATATCCGTTTTTTCTTGGACTACCGATAAATGCAACAATTTTACTCATGTTGTGACCCTGCCTTTTAAATATTTTTATAATATAGCAAGATTATATCAGTATAATTGTGCTAAAGGCAAAAGAAACAACACTTTTTGAAGTCCGTCTGTAATAGACAGGGGTCTTAAACTGCTAATATTGAACTATAGAACAGCATAGAGAATTAAAGGAATCACGAGTATTTGGGAGATCATGGGTTTAATCAAAAACACAAAAATGCTTAGTTTGAAACACCAAAATCGGCCCCTCAGGCCTGAATTTGGTGTTTTTTGAGGTTTCGGTGTGATATTAACTTGACGTAAGACTCATTATAGGACTCTTCTCATGCAGAAAGATGAGATTGCAGCGGTTACGGAGTTGACCCGCCAGTATCTTTCTAGGCAAGTTGATGCGGCAGGATTCTGTTTTGAAAGAGTTTGATGAAGATCTTTGGATTGCGGTTATAGATAAAGTCACGGTCTTATCGCCGTCCTTTGCCTAATATTGATTGTTTTAGCATGGTATGGCGGACAGGACGGTAACAGTGGATTAGTAATTACTTTATATCTATTGGCATATGCCATCGGGGGTTATCGCAAAGCCTGGGAGGGATTCCAGACTCTTATTAATGAAAAAGAATTGGATGTTGATTTATTAATGGTTGTCGCGGCAATCGGGGCAGCCAGTATTGGTTATTGGAGAGACGGAGCAATTCTAATCTTTATCTTTTCGCTTAGTGGTGCTTTAGAAGTTTATACGATGGAACGTACGAATAATGCTATCGAATCCATTATGAAATTACGGCCCGAAGAGGCAGTTGTTATCTGCAACAACAAAGAAAGATGTGTCAGAGTTGAAGATCTGAAGCCGGGTGATCTCCTTTTAGTAAAGCCCGGAGAAAGAATCGCAGCAGATGGGTTTGTGAAAGAAGGATTTTCCGCGGTCAACCAAGCTTCCATTACGGGTGAATCAATACCTGCGGATAAAGCCCTGGCGACGAGGTTTTTGCCGGAACCATGAACGGTCAAGGAGCGTTGGTCATCCAAGTTACAAAACCTGCTGAGGCGACATTACTTGCCAAGATCATTCATTTGGTCCAGGAAGCCCAAAGTGAAAGACCGCCAAGCCAATTATTCGTGGAACGTTTTGAACGGACATATGCCAAAATAGTGGTTGCCGGTGCGATATTTATGGCTGCTTTACCGCCTATTTTCTTAGGCTGGACCTGGAATCAGACGATCTATAGGGC
Source organism: Desulfosporosinus sp. SYSU MS00001 (assembly GCF_049943955.1). Taxonomy (NCBI): domain Bacteria; kingdom Bacillati; phylum Bacillota; class Clostridia; order Eubacteriales; family Desulfitobacteriaceae; genus Desulfosporosinus; species Desulfosporosinus sp. SYSU MS00001. Next base: position 108,278 of record NZ_JBNFTW010000011.1, on the reverse strand, counting down.
AATGATTTTTCTGGTTGTTGCCTCACCTTGTGCCCTGGTTTCTTCGATAATGCCAGCCGTTTTATCAGGCATCGCAAATGGAGCGCGTAATGGCATTTTATTTAAGGGCGGAGCCTACCTCGAAACTATCGGCAGCCTTGATGTTGTTGCTTTTGATAAAACGGGCACTCTTACTGAAGGGGTACCGAAGGTCACAGATATAACTGCCTATGGTAAGTACACTGAAACGGAACTATTAAGTATTGCAGCTTCCCTGGAAACTTGGTCAGAACACCCCATTGCCAAGGCTATTACTAGCTTGGCTAAAGAAAGAAATATTGAGCTTCTACCTACCACTAAACTGGAAGCAATTCCTGGTTTGGGAGTACATGGGTCAGTTGATGGACGAGAATGTATAATTGGGAAAGTAGATTTAATAGAAGGACTGACGCTGTCTGTAAAGGAAAAATCAACATTTACTGATTTGGAACAACAAGGCAAAACGGTCATTTTTGTAAAGGTGGAGAACGAAGTTATCGGACTATTAGCTGTTCAGGACACCCTGCGGGCACAAGCCAGAAAATCTGTTGACACGGATATAGCGTTAGAAACGGCCAATGTGGTATTAATGGCGGATGATTTATCTAAAGTATCCTATGCAATTTCCTTAGGCCGACGCAGCACTAGGGTAATTAAGCAAAACGTAACCTTTGCGATCGGTGTTATACTGGTCCTTGTGATATCCAATTTTGTTGGTTATGTAAATTTGCCTTTAGGGGTAATTGGACACGAAGGTAGCACAATTACCGTCATAATCAGTGGTTTGCGTATGTTAAGTCAAAGTCGAGTAGAATTAATAGATTAGTTAATATCAAAGGGAATTGGTTTGTATGAATGCAATTATGCTATTTGTTATTGCAGGATTAGCCGAAATAGGGGGAGGTTACTTGGTCTGGCTTTGGCTTAGGGAATCTAAGCCAATCTGGTTTGGTATTCTTGGGGGAATCATTCTTGTTATTTACGGTATCATCCCTACTATACAAAAGTTTCCGAACTTGGCTGAGTTTATGCAGCTTATGGAGGGTTATTCATATTTTTGGCTGTTTTATGGGGGGGCTCATTGCTTTATAGGATAAGATATGCAAATTAGAATGATATTATCAAGTCTGGATTAATTACTTTAAATTGTGCCGATGGTAATGTAAATAAATGGAGATAATAAAAACGTTTTTAAGAGAAATAATAGTAAGGAATTCTAAATTGAAGGAGGAATTTTACATGACTGGACGAGCTCAAAAAATGTCACAACCCAATGGTGGAATAAAATGTGTTGTTAATACCTGCCATTATTATGGTCAAGGCGATCACTGCTATGCCGATAAGATTGAGGTTCAATCCCCAAATGCTAAGACCTCTGATATGACGGACTGCACTACTTTTACTCCAGAGTAATTTAGTTAGCAAGACGGAAAACAATTTGTATCAAAATGTAATTTACACTTTATAAAAAAGCGATCTCTCCGTAGGTCGCTTTTTTATTTCCGCAAAGACTTTTGTGATCCAAACGGAATCGTGGTAACGACTGCTGGGCCAGTAATATCAATACATTATGGGAATGGTTATCATCACATGAAGTATGAGTAACAATACCGTGGTCGTGACTCCAGAAGCTCTGTTTTTTCATGATCCTAACCACCTTCAAATTATTGTAGGAGGGACGTTAGGATTAAGACTCTAAAGTTAACTCAACGTGTTTTCTAAATGGACAAATTAAGCAACGCGAGGCAGAAAAGAGCTCAAATTTATCCTGGATACTAAGATGGAAATTCCCTACCGCTCTGAAGGGGAAGATCTTAGTTAACCATAATAAGTTTCTTGGATGGAATTTGAAAGACGAATAAACTTACGGGGGTTTTCTAAAAGTGGATGAGCAAGTTCAAGAGTGACTATGCTTTTTCCGGAAAGGTGTTCTGCTGGAATTGCAGAAGTAAGTTCCGGCGTATGAAGTTGGGGAAGTGGTAAAACGAGCAGATCGATTGGATATGTATTTATCATTAACTGGGTGGGAATATAGATCTGTACAAGTTACACGAAATAGGTTACCCCGAAATTTTTAGATTAAAGAACCCCGCCTAGAAAAGCTAAACGGGATTCTTAGGGAGGATAAGAGTTTTGGGTAATTGGTTTCTGTTGTTATAATTCTTTGTTACTATTCCTTAGTTGACAATTCTTTCAAGGTTTGAGTCAATTCTCCATTCAATGTTCTGAGAGTTTTTTTGTCCATTGGGCTTGCTTTAGAGCCTGCTATCGTTGGATCAAGATAGTCTTCGATTTTTTTATAGAGATCAGGATATTTCTGTTTTACACTGTCTTCAAAGGGGCTCCATGCATCTTCTAACTGGGGTCCAGTTTTCTTGACGGTTACTTCATCTCCAGAATTAATAGCTGACTTTAAAGTATCTGTAATGCTGAGCATTTTTGTTACACCTGAATGAATTGCCGATGGTGTTGCTGTGTGATTTGATGTTGATTGAGAGGTAGGGCTTTGTGTCGAGGACGAAGTGCTGTTTGCACATCCAGCAATAACAGTTAAACTGATAACTAGAGTTGATGCTAATAATAATCGTGTTGATTTCATAGAAATATTCCTCCTGCAATTTCGTATTTGAGCTAGTTTCCTATGGGTTTTAAACGTTTCCATAGGATCACGAGAAGAGCAATGACAATAAGAGCCATCTGAGGTATTGCACTTTGCCATGATGGATAAAGTGCTATGAAGTCCAGATTGGGTATACTTGAAGACGTTGTGGATGGTATCGCACCAGCGAGTTGTAACCCATGAATCCCCATTCCAGTGAACTTAATACATAGGTAAAATACAATGACACTAGATACCATGAAAAAGGGTCGAATGGGAAGCTTCAATCCTAAACGAATCATCAAATAAGCCAGAGCGCCAAGAAAACCAAATCCAAGGACTAAGCCTAGAATGAGTTCTTTCATGCTTATTTGATTTACCATTCCTATAAAGAACAAGACCGTTTCAGTTCCTTCGCGAAAGACGGCCAGAAACGAGAGAATCCCTAGCGAAACCATTTTTCCGGTATCCAGAGCGGACGTGCTTTGTTCCCTAATGTACTTCTGCCAATCAGAAACATTGGATTGAGTATGAAGCCAATAGCTCATGTATAAGAGCATCAAAGCCGCAAAGATACCCGTCCAACCATTGATCAAAGCATTGTTGTTACCAAATGCACCTGAAGAGAAAACAAACTTAACGATAATAGCCACCAAAATACTAAGTAAGAGTCCCCCTATAACTCCTAGCCAAACCCAGGCGCTCCCCTTGGTTTGCCCCGACTTCTTTACAAAGGCTAGTAAAGCAGCGATCACTAATAGAGCTTCAAGACCTTCGCGGATTAGGATCATAGCAGCATCCCAAAACGTATACCCAGATTTGCCCGCTAGTGGGCTTAAATAGTTGATCATTTGATTCAGTAATTGAATCGAGCTTTGATAATTTGGCGGAGTTGCCGAAAGCATTGCATTGACCGTGACCATATCCCTTTCCGAATCGGCATAGACAGATGCAGACTGTGCAACGACATTTCCTTCCACACTGAGCCAGGAATCTCTTACTTTAGAAATTTCAGCAAGCGCCTCTTGTTGTTGCTGATTCTTAGCTTTGAGCTTCGTTTGTTGTAAAAGAACGATGAAATCACTTAATGAGATAGATTCTTGTTTAAACTGTTGTCCCTTGGGAAAATTGCCATGGATTACCTTCAAATTAACGGTTTCAAGTCCTTGTAACGCCTGCGTAATGGCATCTTGTTTCTTTTGCATAAACGCATAATCCACTTGACCCATGTTGGACTCAACTTCTTTGTACGCTTCTCCTGATTCCCGTTTTACACTATCTTCGATTTGCCCCCAGATATCATGGAAGTGTTGATAATCTTGTTTCGCTTCGGACAAGTGCCCTTGAGCCGACGCCGTTAATGCATGATCGATAAAGACTTCGGCTCGAGTCATATTATCAGAAGCTTGAGTAGATGCCGCCCAAACTTTGCTTGGGCTTAACGTAACCACAATGGCTGCAATGAGTAATATTGTCTTGATTGTCCGAGTCATTATGTACCTCCTTTTTTGCAATTGAATGTGATAACTATTCTCAGTTAAAAAGATACATATTAATCCTGATAATGTCAATGGTTTTAGTTGGTAATACTTTATTATCACTGTCCTTGAATCAATTCATATGATCATTTATTCGTATAAGCCTTTATAAAGTGGAAAGACTCGCCCGTTAGTTAAAGCGGGTGAGTCATTTCAGAATGTTTCATACGAATCTAATTATTCAGTGGGAATAGCTTTTACTGCAACCATAGCTTTTGCTAACGGACATTCATCAGAATGATTTTCTCCGCAATGATGGCAAAGTTCGATAAGAGCCGCAAGAGCCTTTTCCTTTTTGGAAGCGTCAAACATTAAAATTCCTCCCCTCAACAACGACTTCATTTATATGACGAGGTAGTGAGGGAAAAAGATAGTGGTTCCAAAAGTTTTTTTACTCAAGGCCTTTGGCAGTGAGAGTAAATGTTCCAGTGCTTCCATATTGATTTTTAGAAGAGAGGATTTTCCTTAATAATGATCTTGCTTTGTGTAATCGCCATTTTACTAACTCGTTGGAACAATCAAGAATTTCGGCGACCTCTTTCGTGGTACAACCGTTGATTTCTCGCAGAATATAGACCTCTTTTTGTTGATCAGGCAGTTCAGCAATTGATTTAAAAAGGATATTTCGAATCGCTGTTTTCTGACAGGACGAGTCAGGGTCAGTACTTGCCGGGGTCTTTTCAAATTGGTCATCGGATTCAGGACTTTCATGGCGTACACAAGCTTTTCGTTGATGATCAATCGTATGATTGACCGCAATTTTGTAAAGCCATGTAGAATATTTTGATTTGCCATGAAATGTGCATAATGCCTGAAATGCTTTTAAAAAGACTTCTTGGGTTAGATCTTGAGCTAAATGGTAATCACCGATCATTCCATAGATAAGGTTTAGAATTTTATCCTGGTTTTTTTCAACTAATTGTTCAAAGGAGATATTGGTATCCGTTAATCCTGCTTGGTACACATTCGCTTTCATTTTATCAGTCCTTCACATTTGATGGTTATTAAGTTCAGTATTTCTTTATTAGACGTAATTCATTATGAATAGATAGTTGTAAGAGATACTTTAAGTTGGAGTTGGAGTCGGATTTGACTTATTTAACATGTCTTAGTGTTTTTACATTAGTTTCTAATAGACAATCCTTGTAAGTTTTATATGGGACTCAAAAAACAATCTGCGTGAGCGATATATTGTAACATATGTACCAGAGAGTTGAAACTATAAATTGTTCGAAATATGGAATATCTAGTATACCATAGTCAAAGTTTTGATCCCGATTCCTTATGGGACAAATTCTATCAAAGAGTGTGTTAAGTACAGGGCAGACAGACAAAGATACTTTGTAAATTGGCAAAGACCTTAATATATCTACTAGAAGTCTTTGGAAGATATAAATATCTGCAGAAATATTGGTTCGATAAATTGGGATTAACCGCGAAAAAAGTCAAAATTAATTCTACAGAAATACTATCCAAATCCTTCTTTATTACGTCTCAATGATGTAACTCGGTAAAAATGAAGAGGAGGTATAAATATGTTTGATGTTGTGAAAAAACAAACAGCTATTGAGGCACTTGTTGCGATGTGCCACCAATGCGGAGATAACCACACAGACGAATGCCCACTAGCCAAAGCTATTTCCGCAGCGAAATTAATCCCTACCCAAAAGTAAGAAGAAACACTGCTCCTTTTAACCAATATAAGGTTGACCACGGGTTCGGGCATCCATAAGCTTCTTTATCGCTCAGAATACAGTTCACAGAATATGCTTTTATGCAACTATCCAAATAAAGGAGTGACTTTAGAATGAAACATCTGATTAAATCCATATTCGGTCTTATCCTTCGACTATATGTCGGTTATGAGTTTTTAACTGCCGGATGGGAAAAAATCGTTTCAGGCTTTAATGGCGTAGCAGTAACAGGATTTCTAAAAAGTGGCCTTGCACAGACACACGGTGCTTTATTAGCTAGTAAGGGGGCAGAAGCCGCTGCTCATGCCAATGTCAGTGACGTTTGGGCCTGGTTTATAAGTAATATTTTCATTCCTTCCTCACCACTATTTGCCTTCATTGTAAAGTATGGTGAATTTTTTGTTGGCCTAGGCCTAATCCTCGGGTGTTTTTCAGCACTTGCGGCTTTCTTTGGAATAATTATGAACTTCTCCTACTTATTAACCGGAACTGTTTCAGTAAATCCGCAACTAGTAATTTTTCAGCTAATAATTTTATTAATTGGGGCCGCCGTTTATACGATAGGCATCGACCGGCTCTTTATGGAGAAACTTGTTTCAAAACACCCAGTATTGAAAAGGGGCTTTTTTAAAGTTCTTTTCCCTGTTGACAAACAATAATGTCAAGGGCATCTTTGTTAATTGCTTACTTCACAAGATAACTATATATAAAACCGGGCTATTAGTACCACAAATAGGGCCGGAGAATCTGACGAAACATTGCATTTAACACCGTATAAAGTAATTGTAATGAATAAACTAAAATGCACTCTAAATAAAAATGGCCTTGCCTACAAGGAAATGTAACCTTGAAGCGGGGCCATGTTTTAATTTAAGGAGATATGATAAATACTTCTCAACTAAATGTCCAATCAGGCTAAGTGATGGTTAATAATTCTCAGAAAGTATCTGGTTATCATTGTTCATTAATCTTTGAAACTGTTTGAGGATTTTTGGGGGCAGGTAGAAGAATGCTGTAAATTAACGAAGCGATGAACTTTTGTCAATAGGTTTGCGCTGGATAAGTCCGCGATAAGAAGCCATAGAAGTCATGACTTCACAAGCCGCCCATAAGGCTTTAGCGGTTCCTCTTGTGTATCTTTAAGGCAAGTTACATTACTTTATGGTGACTCAATACCATTACGTTAACGCACGTTGATGTTACTTGATAGCAATTTTTAGAGAATATATTTCCATGAACCCAGCACGTTTTGTGTGCGTAATAATGACAAATAGTAGATGTAAGTATGGATTTTTTGAATTAGTCCATAGCACCTAAGCTTACATCAACTACAATTAGTTGTAGGAAGTCAACAATATGCTCTTGTCAAGCCAAAGATATTAAAGAATAGTTTTGAATTATCAAGCGTATGATAGTTTTGAATGTTATATTTTACAATTGAGATTTAAGAAGGAGTTTCATCTATATGGAGGAAATTGTAAAAGTAAAAAGGTTGCAAAAAAAATTCGGTAAATTTAAAGCATTGCATGATGTGCCTCAACCCACGTTGATGTTACTTCATTGTAATATTTAGTTAAGGCGTATATTCAAAGAGAGGTATGCCTTTTTTATTTTATGTTACGGTTGGACTCGTCTTTGAAAACTACTGGCGGAGGAAATTCAGGAACAAAGGAATTTACGTGAAGTATAAACAGGGCATGTAGCCAATGAAACATTATTCAAATACCCAGCAACGACGATAGTTTATATAAAGGAATCAACAGGTATAGAGGGTATTAATAAGTAGGCTAAATAATGAGTAGGCAAAAGTGGCGTGATTATTTGATATGTTTGTCTATTAATTGTTTCAGTTTTACCTCAGTTAATGAATCCTCCACTGGGGTATATATATTGAATCGTAAATCCATATCACCTTGAACTTGAAGAGAAGTCATATTGAAGAGCATTCTTCCCGCTTTTGCATGTCTAAATTCAATGATTACTTCCGGAGCCATACTCACTTGACTTTCTTGCCACAAAGACAGAAAGTCTGGGTAAAGATCCGACATTTCTTGAAGAAATTGATTGTACCACTCATCATTTACATATTGACCATAGTAAGCTCGAAAAATGGCTAGAAATCCTTTGACAAAATGTCGCCAATTAACAGCTAACGATCTTAATTCTTTCCTTGAAAATACCAAACGAATCATGTTGCGTTGCTCGGGTAGAATTAGTTCGAAATCCAGAAAAACAAGGGCCGCTAAAGGATTCCAACCGACAATTTGAAAATGCCGGTCAGTGATAAATGTTGGACAATATTTAAGTTCAGCTAAAATTCTTTCTAAAGAAGAAGGAATCTTAGACTGCATGACCTCAGGCTCATAAACTTTTGTATTCGATTCAAAAGCAAGATCATACAGGTACTTACGTTCATCAATATTTAGTTGTAAAGCTTTTGCAATTGAATCTAACACGGATGAAGAAACTTTGATATCTCGACCTTGTTCTAACCAGGTGTACCAAGTGGTGCTCACTCCTGCTAATTGAGCAACTTCTTCTCTCCTAAGACCAGGAGTTCTTCTCCGAGTACCAGTTAGTAATCCGACGGAACATGCTTGAATTTTAGCGCGCCTTGATTTTAGAAATGCAGACAATGCTTCTAATCTTGATTTATCATTCAATATTGAGCCCCCCTAAGTATATTCATAGTGTTAATTATACTATGATAAACTATAACTTGTAATAGGATAACCAACGTGTAAGAATATAGAAAAACCTATCTATTAGGGGGGATCAACATTGGAACGTGTAGTTATCACAGGAATGGGAATCGTTTCACCGTTGGGAAACAATGTGGAAGAATTTTGGCAAGGTTTAATTGCAGGTAAGTCAGGAATTTCTACTAATGATTTATTTGATGTTAGCAATATGAAAACAAAAATCGCTGGTATTATTCGTGATTTTAACCCGGAAGAGATATTTGGTCGTAAGGATGCAAGGCATATGGACAGATTTTGTCAATTTGCCTTGGCTGCAGCCGATCAAGCATGGTCAGATTCAAAGCTGGAAATAAAACAAATTACCTTGGAACGTCTTGGCGTTTATGTAGGGTCTGGAATCGGTGGAATTAACACCTTGCTTGACAATGTGGATATTCTTCGAGAAAAAGGACCAGGGAGAGTAAGTCCAACCTTGGTACCCGCAATGATTTCAAATGCTGCTACAGCACAAATCAGTATTAAATGGGGTGCGATGGGGCCTACAATGTCACCGGTTTCCGCATGTGCAATCGGAAATACCGCAATTGGTGAAGCGTTTAGACTAATTAGGTATGGTGAAGCAGATGTCATATTTGCCGGAGGTGCCGAAGCAGCGATCACTGATTTGGCAATAGCTAGTTTTGCGAATGCAAAGGCACTGTCTTCAAGGAATAATGAACCAATTAAAGCTAGTCGTCCGTTTGATGCTAATCGGGATGGATTTGTCATGGCCGAAGGTGCAGGGATCTTAATACTTGAGGCTTTATCACATGCCAAAGCCAGAGATGCACGGATTTATGCTGAGGTCATCGGATACGGTCTAAGTTCCGATGCCTATAACATGGTTGCTTCACATCCAGAAGGTAATGGAGCATTTCTTGCGATGAATAAGGCTATGAAAGATGCAGGTATTTCCATTGAACAAGTGGATGTTATAAGTGCCCATGCAACAAGTACATTGCCAGGTGATTTATCCGAGACAATTGCAATCAAGAGGGTTTTCGGAATACAGGCATATAAGATTCCCATAACAGCAAATAAGTCTATGACAGGTCATATGTTAGGCGCTGCGGGTGGAGTAGAGGCCATTGCACTAGCAAAAAGTTTGCAAGAAGGAATCATACCTCCCACAATTAACCAAGAAAAGTCCGATGAGCAATGTGATTTAGATTATGTACCTAATATTGCTCGTAGAAAAAATATGAGGATAGGGTTGTCAAATTCGTTTGGTTTCGGGGGGCACAATGCAGTGATCGTTTTGAAAAAGTATGAGTATTCAGCCGAGAAGCACTAGAGGGAATGTCCTCATTTTTGTATCGTGGATGGAGATACTAATTCCTGAACAAAGAGGGATTTGCGTCTGAATCGGATAAAATAGTAGGCCGAATTGAAGGGAATACTCATAAAAGAGGACAAATGATTTAAGTATTCAGTATCACTGTCATGCCCAGACACACATTGATGTTACTTTATTGTAAGTTTTTATAGAAAAATATGTTTCATTCACAATATAGGGCGTAAATCCAGTGATAGAGCCACTATATGTTGTGGTTTCGGTCCCGAAATGATGTGTTTCCTCGTACTGCAATGTAAGTGTGGGGAAACATTATTTATGCATTTTTTCATCCAAGCGCACTGGAGGTAGTGGAATGGACTTAAATAAAGACAAAGATACTATAGCTGCGGGTCGTCGTCATACAATTGGTCTTAAATTGGACGGCACTGTTACGGCTGTGGGTGATAATAATTATGGCCAATGTGATGTAAACGGTTGGTGCGATATTGTGGCAGTCGCAGCTGGTAATGTTCATATGGCGACGAATACGGGTAATGCTCATACCATCGGACTTAAATCGGACGGTACCGTGGCGGCAGTGGGTTGGAATGACTATGGTCAATGCAATGTAAGTGACTTGTGCGATATTGTAGCGGTTGCTGCGGGTTGCGCTCATACTCTCGGCCTTAAGTCGGATGGTACAGTGGTTGCTGTGGGTGATAATGAATGTGGCCAATGCGATGTAAACGAATGGCGTGGCATCAAACTGCCCGGCCATTAGTTTTTAATATAAATAATACATATAACAATGAATGCCGTGCGCCGAAGTTAAGTAATGCAATATAGTAGGGTCAATTCAGGACCAATGTCTGAAAATGCGAATTAAATTCAGAAATTATTTGGATAATAGATTAGAGGAAAAATGGTTTAATCAAAGCACTTAGAGAACCTATAAGGGGGAACTCTAACTATGGAAAAGATAGAACTATTTGGAGCATTGCAAGCCCGTTTTGAGAAAAACATTAATCGTCATAAAGGTCTTGAATGGACTAAAATTCAAGCAATGCTGGAAGCTAATCCAGAAAAGCTGTGTTCACTGAATGAAATGGAAAGAACATAAACCAGAAAATAACGCTATTGATATGGCTGCTGCCATGGGCATTGAACTTTTAACAGAAGAACAATACCGGGAACTGCAGAAACTTGGAAAATTTGATACGAAATCATCGAGCTGGGTAAAAACACCTGCTACTATTAGAGAACTTGGCGGAGCCATCTTTTGTGATCGTCGTTACGACACTGTGTTTGTGTACCACAATGGAGCAGAATGCTACTATGCCGGAAGGGTATTCCGCGGCTTGCTAAAAGTCTAGATCACTTTCAATTCTGGAATTTGATTCCGACATTGATAAAGTATGAACGAATGGGGGTGTCGGAGTAGGGCAGCGAAAAAGAAATGGATAGCCTTCACAGGATTATTGTGTGCATTGGATGAACAGACATTATTACATGCCGCTTTGCTATTGGTAAGTCACCGATGGGTGATTATCAAATAGAAATCACCAGTATTGTGCGAATGGTGAATAAAGTGGAAATCGAAAGGAGTGACATATATGACAAACGAACGCGTGTATAAGATGGCGTTTTCGAGCGTCTACCCGTTACTCGTCCAAAAGGCGGAGCGCAAAGGGCGCACCAAATCCGAGGTTGATGTTGTGATTTGTTGGCTTACGGGGTATGACGATTCTGGTTTGCAAGAGCAAATAATGAAGAATATTGATTATGAAACTTTTTTTAGTCAAGCCCCGCAAATAAATCCAAACGCTGCTAAAATTTCAGGTTTGATTTGCGGGCATCGCGTCGAGGAAATCCCAGACCCTCTCATGCAGAAAATCAGGTGGCTTGACAAACTGGTGGACGAATTGGCAAAAGGAAAGCCAATGGAGAAGATTTTGAGAAGTTGAATTTCTGGGTTACTCATAATAGTAATCAATTAATTTGGAGGTAAGATTAGAATGAATATAAAATTTGATCCAAATAACATAGTTATTAAATTATGTATGAGTGGGATGAGATTGGAAGATAGTGGAGACATTGAAGATGCAATCACGATGTTTCATAAAGCATGGCACGAAGCAACAGACGACTATGAAAGATTTATTGCAGCTTATCATTTAGCTCGTCAACAAAAGAGTATTACTGATAAATTGAAATGGATGGAAACATCTTTACAGTGTGCATTAAAAATAAATGATGATAATGTTAAGAGTGCATACTCAACGTTATATTTAAACATTGCCAAATATTATGAGGAGTTGTGTGACTCTGATAATGCAAAAAGAAATTATGAATTGTCAAATTCATATAAAGGTGCACCTTCTGATGAAGGACCATTTTATCATGGGACAAAGGCAGATTTGCAGGTTGGTGATCTACTGACAGCGGGTGGAAATTCAAATTACAAACCTGGGCTTAAAATGAACCACATTTATTTCACTGCTAATATCAATGGCGCAGGACTGGCAGCAGCATTAGCTAATGGAGATGGAAGAGAACGCGTTTATATAATAGAACCAACAGGTGAATTTGAAAACGACCCAAATGTTACTGACAAAAAATTCCCTGGTAACTTAACACGTTCTTATCGCTCACAAGAACCTTTAAGAATTATTGGTGAAGAAACAGAGTGGGCAAAACTGACAATTACGGAGCGACGTGAATGGCGCGATAATTTAGCCAAAAACAAGGGCGAAATTATTAACTGAACATATTTCGTGGGTAAATTAGTTACTATTTCAAGTTTGTCGGTGGGCTTACACCTAGAAACTGTGGCTGTATATCACGAATTATTTACTGCCTTATAGAAACTATGAATATTTACGAGGATAAAAGAGGACAGATGATTGTGATAATGTGGTCTTCGACATTGTGCTCGGGGCTAGAAAACGTTATTTTTGGAACATGTACCCACGAACGGAGCACGTTGAGACCGTGACTAGTTTAAGAAAACGGACACTCTGAAAGTGAGTGCTCTTGATCTTTTGGGCGGTAAGGGAGAGATTGGTAGTTCGCATACTTTAGATTAAGCGTTAGGACACTTTTTTTAAATGGACTGGTTCCCATTATCTATATTTAAGTTAAGCTAATAATGGGTATATGAATGATTAAAGTGAATTGTTCAGTAAATCTTGGCAGACAGACCTCCTCTACAAAGCCAATCATGGACGCCGTCACAGAGCTGTTTGAACGCATCGTTGACAAAAATCTTCTGATCAGAAGAGTCAACATCACAGCGAATCATGTTGTTGATGAGGCAACTGTTCATAAGATAAGCAACTTTGAACAGCTTGATCTCTTTACGGATTACGCGGCTGCGCAGGCAAAAAAAGAAGATGAAGAAGCTGAGCTTGCACGAGAAAAAAAGATGCAGCAAGCAATGCTGGAAATAAAAAAGAAATACGGCAAGAACGCCATTCTAAAGGGTATGAATCTGGAGGAAGGAGCAACGACTGTAGACCGGAACAGGCAGATTGGAGGGCATAAATCATGACGAGGACATATGACGACATCATTAATCTACCTCACCATGTCTCTACGACACGCCCTCATATGACTGCCATTGACCGGGCAGCTCAGTTTTCCCCTTTCGCCGCACTGACCGGCTATGATACCGCCATTAAAGAAACCGCAAGGCTGACTGACGAGAAAGTAAAATTGGACGAATACATGAAGGACGCTTTGAGTGATAGGCTGCAAATCATAGCAGATCGGATTAAAAGAGCATCCTGAAATCGCAATTACCTACTTTCAGCCGGATGCGAAGAAGAATGGTGGTGCCTATGTTACTGCTATCAGTACGGCTAAAAAGATAGACGAATATGAACGAGTTGTCGTTATGATCGATGGCACAGTGATCCCCATTGATGAAATAATCAGCATAGATGGGCAAATATTCGAGTCTATGGAAATATTTTGATCAGATAGTAAAGGTTAGAACAGATAGTGAATACAAGCACAGAAGATATCAATGCCAAATAACCCCGTCTTGCATCTTTCTAAGTTCAAGATGCCGCCTCGTTAAAGACTAGCCAACAGTATAGTGCCGGGGGTTTTTGCACCCGGATTATTCAGGTATTCTCATATTAAACTTGATTTCAAGCCCTTTTAAGGTTAGTGATTGTTATGGAAGTAAATGCAATCAGAAAAATTCGCTTGGATTACGGCTATTAAAATCTAAGCGAATTTCACGTTTTGGCAAATATTTGTCAGTAGCCTTAGTTGGCTTCGAAAAATAATAGGCATCATGATAGAAAATGAATTCTTTTTACGAAATAATTTATGGGAGCTCTCATCAAAAAAATTTTCGAAAGGAATTAGAATGAAAATTGATGAAACAAATTTTATTGTTCTTCTAAAGAAAAGAGAAGAGAAAGCACTGGATTATCTCATTTGTAATTATGGTTGGCTGATTAAAAGTATTGTGAAAAAGAATCTCTATGGACTTAAAAATCTTCAAGGTGAATGTATTAACGATATCTTATTAGCGGTTTGGTTACACATTGAGGATTTTGATGAAAAGAAAAAACCTTTTAAAAATTGGCTGGGAGCTGTTTCTACGTATAAATGCATTGACTATAAAAGAAAGTATCTTCGGGAGTTGGAGATAGAGAATATAGAAGATCTTTCTTTGGCAAGCAGTGCTTATGTAGATCGAGAACTTCTCAAAAATGAATTAGATGAAGACGTCGAACAATTACTTAATCATTTAAAGTCAGAAGATAAGAAATTATTTATTGATCATTTTGTTCAGGAAAAAGATATTAAAGCACTTTCCGAGGAAATGAATCTAAAACCCTCGGTCATATACAACCGTTTATCAAGGGCCAAAAACAAATTGCGAGGTTTTATGAAGACCAACCAGGAAAGCAGAGGTATCCAACATGAATAATATTTATCAACTATTAAATGAGGTTGACATAGATTTCAGTAATTATCCGGAATACGAATTAAGTGCTCATGAAATAAAGCAGATGAAAAGGGCTTTTCGCAAAAGCCGCTTTAATCTCGCTAAAAGTTATAAAATAGGTATTGCTATTGCTATGACCTTAATTATTGGATTTGCCCTATTGATAATGCCGATGGCTGGCAAGGAAGCCCTGGCAAATATCTTTGGTATCAGTATTGAAGAATTTATTCATTATCGAACAAGTACCCTCCAAGATTATAAAACGGTTGTCAACAGAACAATTAATCAGGATGGGGTTGCTGTTACTTTGAATGAAGTGGCAATCGATAATAATCAAATTCTAGTAAGCAGCACTTTTCAGGCTGAAGGAGTCAAATGGGCTGAAAGTTCCTCTGTTATGCCTAATATATATATAAATGGCCAAGAACTATCAAGTAACGGAGGAACCTGTAAAGCCATTGTAAGAGATAACAATACTTGTAGTTTCCTTTCGTCGATACACTTAACTAAAGATTTCATAAAAAATGGGAATTTGGATATGAAAATTGAGTTTAATGAAATTTGGGGAGATACACATAAGAAAGGAAACTGGGCTTTCGAATTTTATACCAGTAAAGATAATCTTTCAGGCAAAGTAAAAACCATTACGATAAATAAAGAGATCCTTTTAGGACAGGGAAATACGATTTCTGTAGATAATCTTAAGCTCTCCCCAATATCAACAGTTCTGAATTTTACCATGAAGGAACAAGACCCAAAGGATAAATCTTATGATATGCAGTTTATTGTGCAAGACCAAAACGGGAATGAGTTAAAATGGGTTTCGGGGTCAACTGGCCTGAAATCAAATTTTTGGATTTATGAAACTTTGAATGAGAAGGTCACTAAACTAAAAATCACCCCAGTTACAATATACTACGGAAAACCTCAGCAAGTGGGAGACCATGAGTATAGACAAAATTCGGATCACAAAACGATATTGAAAGATCAAGCTTTTGAAATCAAAATTAAATAGAGCATATTTCAAAATATCCTTCTTTTTGAAGAAACCTTCGAAGATCGTCTTCGGAGGTTTTCCTTTCTTTTCTGAAGATATAGCGATGGTGGAATCAAAAACTCGTCTCCGAGGTCCCCATGAGAAGTCTGTTAAGAAACTGTTAAGAAGTTGTTTAGAAAAAATTAAGACCTAAGAATTAAAATGGGCATAGAGTTTTGGGAAGAACTTGAAGTGTTTTAGGCAGATTTTACGTCCAATTAAATAGTACTGCGAAACGTAAGGTTCTAGCTGTGATAGAAATGCGTCTAGGATCTAGGTACTGTTAATTTAGATCTGATAAATTTCAGAGTTTTTATGAGGTGAAGAAATGGAAGCGGTTATTGAAGTAGAGGATCTGCGGAAGGTCTATAAGCTGGGAACGGTTGAGGTAGAGGTATTAAAAAATATTAATGTCCATATTCACAAAAGCGAGTTTGTTTCCATAATGGGTCCATCAGGTTCTGGAAAAAGCACTCTTTTATATCTAATTGGCGGATTGGATAAACCAACGTCCGGCTGCATTAAAGTCAATGGCAAAGAGATTTCTCAAATGAAGGATCGGGATGAAAGTGCAATGCGCAGAAAGGATATAGGGTTTGTCTTTCAGTTTTACAATCTCATTCCGAATTTAAGTGTGGAAGAAAATGTTTTCCTGCCGATTTTGCTTGACGGGAAAAAAATAAAGAGTTACAGAAGTAAACTTGATGAAATATTAGAGATTGTCGGTCTTGCGGACAGAAAAAAACACACTCCCAGGGAATTATCGGGGGGGCAGCAGCAGAGAGTAGCGATTGCCAGAGCTCTAATCAATGAGCCGGAGATTATTTTAGCGGATGAGCCGATAGGTAACTTAGATTCGAAAACAGGGACAGAAGTAATGAAACTGTTGAAGGCAATCAATACGGAAAAAAAGAGAACCATTGTTCAGGTAACTCACTCTAGGGAAGCAGCAGATTACGGCCTAAGGGTCATAAACTTAAAAGATGGGATGGTATGCTAACAGTGAAAAGGTTATTAAAGAGCAGCTTAATTGCAGGGAGTATTGGAATATTACTTTTTAGCCTGTCCGGCTGCGGCAAAAAAGCCGAAACAACTGGTCAAAATGCGGCAAAACCTGTGACTAAGCAAGTTGTTGAAGCTTTTGGCGTCGTAAAATCTAGCGAGGTAGAAACGATTAATCTAGATATCCCTGCGGTTGTAACTAAAGTCAATGTGGCAGAAGGGCAGACAGTAAACAGGGGAGAGACATTAATCCGTTTGGATACTGAGAATTATCAGGATCAGATCAGAAGCAAGCAGCTGGAATTAAGAAACCTGCAGCTGGAATTAGCAGACATAGAGGAGAATTATGAAGCGAAACGGAGCAGTTTGGATAATAGCAGCGATCCAAATATTAAGAAATATATTAATGAAAGAAAATACGCGGAAGAATTATATACCAGTGCAGTAAAGGAACTGACGGCGAGGGAAGAACTCTATAAAGCAGGAGCCTTTTCTCTCGAAGAATTGAATCATTTTAGGGATACAGTAAATGAGAAGAAAAAAGCCGTCGAAGATGCCGTTTATTCTGAGGAAAGCAGCAGGAAGGAAATTCAAGACGAGCTGGCCGATCTGATTACGTCCAGAGATGAGAAGAATAATAATGCAGCTTCCCTGGAATTTGATATTCAAACGATGCAGGAAAAAATGAACAAGAGCTATTTAAAAGGCAATGATATTATTGCCGATGTAACCAGTGGGGTTGTGGGTGAGATCGGGTGCGCACAAGGGGATATTATTAGTACTGAGCAAGGAAAAAAATTACTCACTATTCTAAATAAAGATAGCCTTTATGTTGAGGCTGACGTGGCTGAAGAATTTATTAAGGATGTGAAAATAGGAGCAGAGGTTGCCATAAACCCTCAAGCAGACAAATCCCGGACATATAAAGGAAAAGTTCTTACCATTGCCGAGAAAGCAGTTCAAAAGGACAATGAAACCATTATTCCTGTACGAATAGCAATTGAAAAAAAAGATAGTTTTTTGCTCCCTGAATTTAACGTCGATGTTTCGATTAGTGCAGAAAATAAGAAGCAGGATTAGAAATAAGAATCAAAGCAGCATGTCCTTATAAGGCCGGGAAGCTGCTTAGGGAGTGTTTTGATGGGTGTGATCACTAAGTATATCTTTAAAAGTATGGGTGAAAAAAAGCTGCGTACATTTCTGATTATTCTAGCCATTGTTCTTTCTTCCGGGGTGTTTTTTGCTT
The DNA here is from genome assembly GCF_049943955.1 of Desulfosporosinus sp. SYSU MS00001. Taxonomy (NCBI): domain Bacteria; kingdom Bacillati; phylum Bacillota; class Clostridia; order Eubacteriales; family Desulfitobacteriaceae; genus Desulfosporosinus; species Desulfosporosinus sp. SYSU MS00001. Next base: position 90,162 of record NZ_JBNFTW010000011.1, on the reverse strand, counting down.
CAATAGCTATTTCCGGAAGCCTGAATGAAATGATTATCCAAGGAATTCAAGCTTCGGTCGGAAATGCGGATATTACAATCGTTTCCACTGAAAAATCGGTATCTCCTTTTTTCTATATGCAAAGAGCAGAAAAGTATCGCGATCGTACGGAATATATCATCGGTGAGCTGCAGAATAATGCAATTTATCAACCTGGGGTACATAAAAAGATTCCCGTAAACTTGACGGGAGCTGAGCTTGAAGATATCCAAAAAATGAACCCATTTACTATCGAACAGGAGTCCAATTTATATCCTTTTGAGGGCAGGAAGATTGTTTTAAGCCAGGCGGATGCCGCTAAGTATCAATTGAAGGTAGGGGATAGTCTGGAATTGGAATTAGAATACGAGAACAAGGTATCCAGACAAACGTTCAAAATATGCGCGATCAGTTCGGCTACAGGTTTTTTTAAGGGCGACAGCAAATCAATTACCGCTCTTGTTCCGACGGATTTTTTAAGTACTTATAGCAATGCTCAGGGTAAGGTAGGGGCTATTTATATTAAACTATTAAACTCGGAAGACAAACAGAAAATGATTGATCAGTTAGCAGACGATTATAAGAGCTATAAGGTATTTGAGCTTTTTCCTTTGGAGGAAATAAAACAGGAAACGTCTATGATATCGGCAGTCTTTCTTATGCTCTCATCTATTGTTTTTTTTATGAGCATATTTATCATATATTCCTCATTTAAGGTGATTACTACGGAGAAGCTTCCAATAATAGGAACTTTCCGCAGTATAGGCGCAACCAAACGAATGACCAATTATTTATTGTTAGGGGAAAGCCTTTTTTACGGTATTATAGGTGGTCTTTTAGGGTGTGTTGTGGGAGTAGGTATCTTATATTTGATGTCCTATGCTTTAAGTAAGATGGTCAATGGTTCCGAGGGAATGGAGTTTCATACTACCATTCAGTTTTCAGGAATAAATTTTCTGATGGCTTTTGGCATGGCCTTGATTCTTTGCCTGGTCAGCTCTCTAATTCCAATTTTAAGAGTATCTAAAATCCCAATAAAGGAAATTGTTTTAAACATCGTACAAAAAGATACAAGGCGAAGAAAGCTATGGCCGGTGCTGGGGATAGTTTTCATGATGATAGCCTTTGCTTTTTCGCTCATTAATTCGGATGATCTGAGGCCTATTTTGGGAAGTGTAGGGATGATCTTATCCCTCTTGGCTGTCGTCATGCTTGTCCCTAATTTCACGGCACTTTTTGCTAAGTTGTTGGAAAAGTTGTATGTTTTTTCTTTTGGCAATATAGGAATTCTAGCTGCCAAGAATTTAAGAGAAAACCAAAATATTATTAACAATATATCAATGCTGGCTATTGGTATTGCCTGTTTGCTTTTAATTAACACAGCCAGCTACGATAGTGTCATGAGTATAACGGATCAATACAAAAATGTGTTGTATGATATTGAAATGGGCATACAAAAAGCCGATCGGACGGTCGAAAACAGGTTGCTGAGCATTGAAGGTGTTCAAGAGGTCTATGGGGATTACGAAGCTTATGGCGTAGAAATTGCTAGTAAAAATGACAAAATATCACGGATCAAGGGGGTTGATACAACGAAGGTTTTTGACTTCTGGAATTTTCCAATGTCTGGGGACCTTCAAAAGGAGTTTAATCAGCTGGATGAAGGGCGCAACATATTACTGACGAATGCTTTAAAGGAAAAACTGAAGTTAAAGGAAGGGGATTTACTTAAACTTAAGCTGAAAGGCGGGGAAAAAGAATACAAAGTAATAGGCTTCTTTGATAATTTCGCTTCAAACAAATATCTTGGCTTGGTATCCCAGAGATTTTTAAAAGCGGACAATCAGGATAAGTACTACTCAAGTATCTATATTAAAACTTCTCAAAATCCTGATGTTGTTCTGAAAAAGATTGAATCTAAATTTATCAGGTCATCGCCTTATCTACAGACAAAAGCTAAAATCCAGGAAGAATATATGAATGAAAATCAGCAGAGTACTATACTCATGTCCGGTTTTTCAGTGCTGGCCATCATCATTGGAGTATTTGGTGTCTTGAACAATCTTCTGATAAGTTTTCTGGTCCGCCGCCGTTCTTTGGCTGTATTTCGTTCAATAGGAATGAGCAAGGTTCAAATCGTCAAGATGATTTTTATTGAATCGTTGACAGGCGGTATAATTGGCGGGTTGTTAGGTGTTATGGCTGGTACGTTAATGATCGTTGTTTTAGCTGGAACGAATAACTCCCAGGATATCCACTTCCCTGTTAGTTCTTATTTTATCTATGTTTTGTCAGGTATGGCTCTAATGTTGCTTGCTTCAATAAGCCCTGCCCTGAAATCTTCAAAACTGGATATAGTTGCTTCGATAAAGTTGGAATAATTAATTCAAGTTCACCATCATTGCATACGATACTTGTATCTTGAGTCAATAATGCGAAACGGCGGCTTTGATGTGAATTTCTCTCAAAAACCGCCGTTTCGCATTATTGACTTATCTAAGAGCAGCTACTCTCCTCCCACAACGGTTTTTGTGGGGTACACCGCTTAAGCACGACTATAGATTTTTACATCAGGGTCGGCGCTCCATAAAGGTTTCAGCCCGACAAATACGTCATTTTTGAACATCTCGCTATCAAGATAAGCTTTTGCATTCTCAACGCTGTCAAAACCATGAAGAACCTGTACATCTTCGTCACGGATAAGAAGCTCTTTAGTAACTGCTCCTTTGATTTCTTGCAAAAACGGTTGCCGATAATCTGCATAGACCTTTGCAGCAGCCGGACGATTGGTATCCTTAATTTTCATCGTGATTTCCAGATACGCTTTTACTTCCATAAAAAATTCCTCCTTGAATGTAGTATTGCTCACGCTGTGAACTTGCTTTTAGTATATATGAACAACTTTGAAATCGTAATATATCAATTAATTTATAAGTCACTATTAAATTTATCTGTTACTTATAAATTAAATAGTGACTTGCATTTATAAAGTAATTTATCTATAATGAGCTACTGAAATAAAGGAGGCGAAGTAACATATATAAACCTAAATTAGAAAAGGATATTCGCTGTCCTTTGGAATATGGCCTGGATATTTTTGGGGGCAAGTGGAAGTCGCGAATTATATGTGTTTTGGCTGAAAAAAACATACTTCGATATAGCCAAGTACGAAAAGAAATGACCGATATCACGGACGCAGTTTTGGCTGCGGCATTAAAAGAATTGATTTTAGATGGAATTGTTGTAAGAAAGCAGTTTAATGAGATACCGCCGAGGGTGGAATATTCGTTGACGAAGAAAGGGAATTCAGTCGTTCCGATTCTTCAAAGTATTTGTAAATGGTCAGGTGCTTATCAAAATAATGACCATGAAAACTTACTTCCACAATGCAATAAATGCAATTACAGCTTTCCTTTAGAGTGAATTCGTTCAGCTAAAGCTGAACATTGGGGCTTCGCTGGCGAAAGTGTCCACTTTCGCCGAAAGCGCCTAGCCTATAACAAATACTATCTCGCTGAAGGATGGACTCTACCTACCGAAGCAAGGCATAATAACTGCTCCCACTTGTTCACTTGTAGCAGAGGGAGTCTTACGATTTGATAAAAAGTCAGTTAGAAGGAGACGACTTAGGCTTAAAGAAGGAAATGATACGCTATGATTGAACTTACAACGAATATAAAACTAGTTCCTGTTTGTCCTATTTGTCGTGGGATAGGGCAGAAGGTTCGCAGAGTAACAGTCAAGCATCAGGTAAAACAGGGTTTTACAGTTGAAGGTGAACAGTTTTTCTTGTGTAGAACTCCCGAATGCGATGTTGCCTATTATACTCCTGACGGGAAAACAATCCTTCAAGAACAATTGATTAACAAGATCTGGTTTAAGGAAGGTCCTCCTCCCGTTCCAGTTTGTTATTGTGCAAATGTTACGGAGGATGAAATCTTATATCATGTGGCTGTAGCTAAATGTTGTTCTTCATTGGAAGATATTAAAAACCATACGGGAGCTAATACTGGACGTGAATGTCTGACTAAAAATCCTGCAGGCAGCTGATGTTCTTCTGTTGTGCAATCGGTGATTGCCAAAAGTCTCGCTTTACGAACAGAACCCGCAGACCAGTGATGTGAAGGGCCTTGAAAACACAAATTTATCGAGTAAAAACAAAGGCATCAGGAGAACAATCTTGAGGCCTTTGTTTTATTTTAGTCATAAGTAAAAAATTAATATATAACGGCAAATTAGGGCCCTTAAAATGACTGCCTAGTTGTAGGTTAGTGGAAACTGATTTTTCATAAGAAAAAATATTCTGACATATTGAAGGGTTTAAGAACTTCTTTGAAGAAGGAGAATTAAGAACCTTTAAACTACAGTTTAAAAATTAGACTATTTTAGGTGTTGTTGAATCAAATAAAGATGCGATATTTAGCGATTGGGGGAACCTTTAATGAGCAGTGAAAGTACAGAGTGCAAGAATCTAAGAACTCTGATCAATGAACTTCGGGCTGTGCTTGACTCAATCCATACTGGAATTATCGCTGTTGACATAAATGGAAAAATAACGTTTATCAACGAAAATGGCAAGAAGTTTATGGGATGCGGGGAAGAAGTTATTGGGCGTGATGTTAATGAACTTATTCCTTTGTCTAAGATCAAAGATGTTTTACATAGTGCTAAGCCCCAATATGGGGTTAAGATGCAGATCGGAGACAAAACAGTATTAACCAATCGCACGCCCATTATAATTAATGGGCAAATAACCGGAGCAGTAGGTTCTTTTACAGATATTACTGATCTGGAATTGGTCTCTCACCAATTACATTCTGTTCAAGAGCTGTATAGCGAACTAAGCGCCTTGATCGATTCTTCGGCTGATGGTTTAGTGATTACAGATGGTAAAGGCTTCATAATCCGCATGAACAAGGCATACCGATTAATGCTTGGCATTCCCCTTGAAGAGAATTTTACAGAACAACCTGTAACAGAACTCGTCACAAAAGGTTACTTATCAGAACTTGTCACCTCAAAAGTACTCCAAACTCTTAACTCCGCTACTATGATTCAAGAAATTAATGGCAGAGAAATTCTGTTTACGGGAACCCCCGTTTTTAATACTAATGGAAAGATAGTACGTGTAATTGCTAATATAAGAGACCTCACTGAACTAAATTCCCTAAGACGAAATCTTCATAAATTCTCTCAGGAGATGGATAGTTATCGTTCCGAACTATCACGCTTAAAGATAAAAGCACTTGAGGACGGCTTTATCTTTAACAGCCCTGAAATCCGAAAAGTAGTGGAATTATCTATTCGTGTGGCGCGAGTGGATACAAATGTACTAATCACTGGGGAATCTGGCGTAGGCAAGGAAATTATAACTCGGATGATTCGCGAATCAAGCAAACGATCGACTGGTCCTTTTATTAAAATCAATTGTGGAGCTCTCTCACCAAGTTTGATAGAGTCTGAATTATTTGGCTATGAAGAAGGAGCCTTCACTGGGGCCTCAAAGAAGGGGAAACCTGGAATCTTTGAACTAGCTTTAAACGGAACCTTATTTCTCGATGAAGTGGGAGAACTTCCTCTTGACCTTCAAGTTAAGTTATTAAGAGTGATTCAAGAGAAGGAGATTACTCGCCTGGGTGGGACGCAGAGTATTCCTGTTGATGTGCGACTGATTACAGCAACAAACCGAAATTTAGAACAAATGGTCAAAGAGGGGACGTTTCGCCAGGATCTTTTTTATCGTTTGAATGTTGTGAATATTTATGTTCCGCCTCTCCGCGAACGTGTCACTGATATTCCTATGTTAGTGGAGTACTTCATTCGGAAATTCTCTAAGAAATATAACCTTAATCGTAAAATTTCTCCTTGCCTTATGCAAGCTTTTACCGAACACGATTGGCCAGGAAACATTCGTGAACTCGAAAACACCATTGAACGAATGGTAATTTTAAGCTCTGACGAATGGATCGATTCTTCTTTATTTAATGGCAGTAAAGAAAGAGCTGTTTCAAATCCGCCTCCGCTTTGTCATTTAAAGGATGCCTTAGCCGAAACAGAGAGGAAAATGATCTTACAGGCCTATCATTTAACTAAAAGTACAAGAAAAGCTGCTTCGATGTTAGGTATTAATCAATCTACCGTAGTACGAAAGCTGAAATTTTATGAAAAAGAAAGTCGGTGATGCCAAGAAGCATCACTGATTAACTAAAGCATCAGGAGTTTCCTGTAAAAAGAGCTAAAGCGATGCAATAGAGCATCGCTAATTTTATATCTAATTACAAATACCTCAAAAAATGAGGATATAACCCCGTATAGTTATCAGAATATTTAAAATATATTGGCACGGGTTTTGCAACTAAATCTTAATGAGTGCGCTCTAAAAATTTGGGGGGTGAAGTTACTTGAATGAGATTCCTCTTAAACCAATTAACAGTAATCCAAAGAGTATTGAGATCAAAGCTAACAGATCAAAACCCACTAGAGTTCGTACTAATATTGTTATCCTGACCTTTTTAAGTATTGTCATTGCTTATATGGATAGAGCCAACCTTTCCGTAGCTTCTGTGACGATTATGAAAGAACATGGCTGGAATACTGCTCAATGGGGCTCAATTCTTTCAGCCTTTTTTGTAGGTTATCTTATTTTGCAAATCCCTGCTGGATGGATAGCGGATAAAATTGGCGGCAAACGGGTATTAGCAGCGGGTGTCGCCTGGTGGTCAATATTTACTGCAGTTACACCCTTTGCAAAAAGTCTAAACAGTTTATGGATAGTCAGAGCATTGATGGGGCTTGGCGAAGCTGTAACATTTCCTGCGGAAACCGCTATAGCTTCCAATTGGGTGCCTTCCAAAGAAAGGGCACGTTCACAAGCTTTGAATTTATCAGGAATGGCCTTAAGCTTAGCTGTTTCGGTTCCAATCAGTGCCTGGATAATTAGCACCTTTGGGTGGTCGGCAGCCTTTTATTTTGCCGGTCTGTTAGGGTTGATCTGGACCCTTTTCTGGTTATGGTATGCCAAAGATCGTCCTTCAGATCACCCCAAAGTTAATCAGGAGGAATTAGTGCTAATTGGTGAGGGGCATGGGGCTAAGAAAGAGCATTTAAACGACATGAGTGCCGTTCTAAAATCGGGTCCCGTTTGGGCTTTAGCTATAAATTATTTTTTTCAGAATTACTCTTGGTATCTTTATTTGACTTGGCTTCCAGGATACCTCGTTATGGCCCGTCATTTTAGCATCTTAAAAATGGGTATTTACGGGATGCTGCCTTATCTTGGAGCCTTTGTAATAACAAATCTGGCTGGATATATTTCAGATCGCATGATACCTAAAATTGGTGTAACCCGTGCCCGTAAGTACATTATGTACGCAGCCTTTGGAGGGAGCGCCTTATTCCTTTACCTTGGAGCAATGGCGGAAACTGGTGGAATGGCTGTTTTGTGGATTACTCTCGCGGTTTCCTTCTTATCTATGAATTTTTCCTCTTTCTGGGCGCTCCCTATTGATCTTGGACCTAAAAATGCGGGCTTAATATCCGGTCTTATGAATACCTTTGGGACCATTGCTGGTATTATTGCGCCGATCGTTACAGGATTTATCGTCAATGCAACAGGATCTTGGGTCTATGCATTGAGTGTCGCGATCATCTTATCAATTATTGGAATCTTCGTGTGTGCATTGTTTGTTTCTGGAAAACAAGTTGTGGATTAAGGTCTTAAATTGTTTGAGGTAATTTGAAAGAGTGGAAAGGAAGGTAATCCATGAAAACTATCGATAGAGTTGCTTTAGTAACTGGCAGCGGTCAAGGATTAGGGAAAGCAATTGCTTTCGCTTTGGCAAAGGAGGGTGCTAAACTTGCCATTAACGATATCTCCCTAAATGAAGTTAAAGTCCATGAGACCGTCTCAGAACTTCGTAAAATGGGGACAGACGCTGAGGCTTTCCTCGCGGACGTAACTCAAGAAAGTGAAGTCAATAAGATGGTTGAGCAAATCTTAATACGTTTCGGACGTATTGATATCCTTGTTAACAATGCCGGTATTAATCGTGATGGTTTAATCCACAAAGGGGATTTGCAGAATTGGAATGCCGTAATGAATGTTAATCTTACCGGTCCTTTTATCTGTACCAAAGCTGTATTGCCTAGTATGAGACAAAATAATTATGGCCGAATTGTCAATATTTCATCTCTTACAGCTAGGCTTGGTATCTTCGGGACAGGGTATTACGCCTCAACAAAGTCGGGATTAATCGGTTTAACTAAAGTTACTGCTGCTGAGAATGTTTCTAAAGGAATTACCTGTAATGCACTGGCTCCAGGTTATATTAAAACGGATATGATGCTGAAATATCCTGAAGAACAACTTCAGGCGCTCATTGACAAGATTCCTGCAGGACGTTTGGCGGAACCGACTGAAGTTGCAGATGTTGTTGCTTTTGTTGCAGCTGATTCTGCATCCTACATGACAGGTGCGGTTATCGATATCAATGGAGGATATTATATTTAACGATCATTCAAAGGTGGGCATATTCAACACGTATAATAATGGAGATGCAGAGATGGAAAAACTGATTGAACGCTTAATTCAAAAGAATCGAATAGCTTTGAGTAAGCTAATCACCATGGTCGAGAACGATAGTCCTCAATTGCTTGATATCATGAAGGCAATCTATCCTCTGACAGGCAAAGCATATGTTCTCGGAGTCACTGGTCCCCCCGGAGCTGGAAAAAGCACCTTAGTTGATAAGTTGATCTGTAATTTTAGAAGTAATGGTCAAAGTGTCGGTATCCTCTGCGTAGACCCTAGCAGTATTTTTAGTGGGGGAGCTTTTCTTGGTGATCGAGTGCGAATGGAATGGGCTTATCAAGATGACGGTGTATTCTTACGAAGTTTAGCCACACGTGGTGCTCTAGGCGGTTTGGCCCCTAGAGTAAGTGAAATTATTAAATTGATGGATGCTTTTGGGAAAGAGGTTATCATCGTTGAAACCGTAGGTGTTGGTCAAATGGAAGCCGATATCATTCGTTACGCTGACACCAAGATTGTTGTTTCTGTACCGGGACTGGGCGATCAGATGCAGGCCTTAAAAGCTGGGATCTTAGAAATTGCTGATGTGCTAGTCGTCAATAAAGCCGATCTTTCAGGTGCTCAGGATGTAGCCGATGACCTGAAAATGATGCTCTATTTAAGAAAAGAAAGTGATTGGACTCCGGAAATTTTATTAACGGAAGGACTCAATAATCGAGGGATCTCAGACCTTTATGAAGCTATTCAAAGACACAGAACATTTTTATGTCAATCGGGATTAAAAGAACGACAGACCAAGCTGCAGCGCAAACATGCATGCTGCGATGCCCTAGAAGAGGGATTGAAGAAATACTTGCGTCAAAAATTTTTAGAAGTTGAGGAAGTCAAAACAATTTTAAAAAAAGTTCAAGAAGAGGGTTTAAATCCTTATCATGCTGCGGATGAAATTCTGCAGCTGCTTTTACCAATACACATTGAGGAAGGTGAATGAAATATGGCAAGTGAGCAACAGAAAACAACATCAGAAATGCTCAATGAGGCTATGAAGCGAACGAAAAATTACCAAGTCTATGATCCAACGTATCTTGCAAAGGTTCAAGAAGTGCTTGTTCAATGGAAAAAAGAAAAGGTTAAACCCAAGGATCTCGAAACTTGGGAAAATGTTCCCTTAACAGTTCTGGGTTCTGAAATTCCACGGGAAATGATCTATACTCCCTTGAATATTGCCAATACGGATTATTGTGATCAACTGGGGAATCCAGGCGAAGCCCCGTTTACAAGGGGGATTCATAGTAACATGTATCGTGGCCGCACCTTTACCCAACGTCAACTGGTCGGTTTTGGCGGCCCGGAGGATACGAACGCCCGAATCAAGTATTTACTGAATCACGGAGCTACAGGAATTAATCTGCTTTTTGATATGCCCACAATTCAAATGTATGATTGTGACGACCCAATGGCACAAGGTTCCGTCGGATCCTGCGGAGTCAGCGTTAACCATGTTAGTGACTGGGAATTGCTTTATGAAGGGATTGATATTGCTAACGAAACCTCCTCAATCGTTACACACTACCCTTCCAACACCGCCTGCCTCTTTCCGATGTATTTGGTCATGGCCGAAAAAAGAGGCGTAGCTTGGGATCGGCTTAAAGGCAGTTCACAAAATGATTTGACCCTAGAAGAACTCGTGCGTAATTCTTCCGAATATATACCGCCCAAAGATTGTTTCCGGATAGAGTGTGACAATATTGAATTCATCCGCAAGAATGTGCCAAAATGGAATTTCATTACGCTTAATGGATACAATTTCCGAGAATTTGGGACATCCGGTGTTACAGAGATGGCTGTAGCAGCAACTCACGGGATGGCGATCTTGGATGAAATGATTCGACGCGGCTACGACGTGGATTGGGTAGCTGAGCGATTAGCTTTCTTCTGGTCTGGGGGGATGGATATCTTTGAGGAGGCAGCCAGACTACGGGCCATGAGGAGACTTTGGTACAGAATTCTTAAGTATAAGTACCATGCTAAGAGCGATCGGTCAACCTGGATGAGATGTCATCTCCAGACTTCTGGTATAAGTCTGGTCAGAGAAGAACCCTACAACAATGCTATTCGATCCGCTTTCGAGGCGCTGGCTGCTGTTCTCGGCGGGGTGCAGTCTTTGCATGTCGATTCTTATGATGAGGCAATATCGGTTCCTTCTGAGGAAGCATCACTTCTTTCTTTACGGACCCAACAAATTATTGAACATGAAACAGGAGTTACCGCTGTTGTTGATCCATTGGGAGGCTCCTATTATGTAGAAGCTTTGACCAATCAGATGGAAGAGAAAATCTTAGCAGAAATCACAGAGATTGAGAACCAAGGCGGCTATGTAGAAGCTATTTCTAACGGTTATCTCAGCCGGAAAATATACCAATACATGTATAAAGAACAAATGCGCATTGAAAAAGGGGAAATTAAAATTGTTGGCCATAATTTCCAAAAAAGTAGTGAAGGAGAAGATTTTGAAGCCTTCCATTATCCTGAGGAATGTGAGGCGAGACAATTACTACGCCTTGAGGAGCACAGAAGGAATAGGGATAGTGCTGAGGTTGAAAAAGCCCTTAATGAATTAAGAATAGCCTGCAGAGATGGTAAGAACGTCATGGAGTATACAGTGAATTGTGCTCGAGCGGGTTGTACAGTTGGTGAACAATGGAAGATCTTTAAAGAAGTATTTGGCCTTTGGAAACGGCCAAGTGTATTTTAATTGAATGGGGTGGACAACGTTGGAAGATAAAAAAATAAAAGTATTAATGTGTTGTCTCGGGCCCGAGACACATAATCGCGGGATCATCGTCGTGAGTACCATTTTGAAAGAAGAAGGAATGGAAGTTGTCTATATGGGCAACACCACTGGAGAAAATGCGCTGAAGGCTGCGACAGAAGAAGATGTTCAAATTATTGGTGTCAGCTCACTTTCGGGAGCCCATTTGCGTACTGGAAAACACCTTCTGGAATTAGCCAAACAACAAGGCATTGATCAAACTATATCCTTTGTCATTGGTGGAGTTATCCCTCCGAATGATGTTAAAATCCTAAAGGACATGGGTTTTTATGATGTCTGCGTTAGCGGTACAAAAAGAGATGAATTAGTAACCGTGATGAAAAATGCCGCTAATACTATTAAGTAAGGTCCATAATTAAAGAGCAAGGGGAAGTGTATTCTCTGAGCGAAATCCTCCCAGATAAGATAATGGAAATGATATAGCTCCGCAATAATAAGAAAATGTCGGTATGTCAAAGGAATTTAGCAATTAAATGAAGAAGATAATAAGAAGATAATAAGAAGATAATAAGAAGATAATAAATAGTAGTTTACGGTTGATTGTTGTACGATAAAAGCCGAAATATTACGTATGTTAATGATCACCGGATCAATTTCAGAAGGGTATTGATGAAATAGGGGTCTGTATTTAACCACGAATTCTCACATATAGATAAAGTGAGGGATAATAATGAATATTGCGGTAGCCACAGACGGTAAAAGTTTGGACAGTAAGGTATCTGAACAATTTGAACGATGCTCATATCTTCTAATTGTCAATATGAACGATTTAAGTATTACTGTTATTAAAAATAATAAATCCTTGGAATGCTCTTCTGCAGAAAGCCTGGCGAGTGAAGTGTTAAAGTATGATTGTGAGGCTCTAATAACAGGCAAAATAGAATCTTTAGCATTTAATATATTAGCGGATGCTAATGTAACAAGATTTTTTAGTGCCGGTAGTTCAGTTCAAAATGCTCTCGATTTAATGGAAAAGAATTCTTTAAAAATTATCAAAAACTTCGATGGGACAGAGAATTGCGGTGGACATCATCATTAATGGATAGGCACTTGCTAAGCTTAAGAAGAAATAGTTGATTGGATAAAGGTATGGCACTAAGTATTCTTTGAATAGAATGCTAGTGCCATTGTCATTTGTGGTAATTTGTAGTTATATAAATAAAAATGTTAAGATGTTGTCAAAATACTGAATATTATTTTGTATAATTGTATAATGTTTTCAATGGTACTTAAGTCCTATTTGGATGAGACTTAAGATGCAAATCAAGATTCTGTGATAAAGAAAACTCTTTTTTAAGAACAGAGGAGGGTTGGTAATGGGACAATTAATTTGCTATTCAATAATAACTGGCCTTTGCACTCTAGTCATAGAAGTAATTAATCTAATGTCCCGATTTGAAACAGTTGATTGTAGAATTCTGAATGGAGAAAAAGGGCGTTTTATTGATTTTGTAAGAGCTATTATTCTTGTATTTGGTATTTCTCTGGTTCTTTATCTTGGGAAAGACTCGAGACTGGAAAACTTGTATGCTTATTGTTTTACCTTTATAATGAGCTTATTGCTTACTGTAGCAATGATCTCAACTACAATGTGGATCATGAGTAATATTAGTTCGGGTAAAAACTATTTTATTGAAGATGAAGAATATGGGAAGCTGTATTTGATAAAAAACTCTGATGAAAGAATTATTTTTATAACTAAAAAGTACATATTATTAGCAGACCAACCTAAAGTTACCGATAGTAAAATTGTCTTATTTAAGGGTCGATCTGATATAAAGCAAAAGAAACTTTACTCTGAGCCTAAAAAGTTATCCTTGAGTTATAAAGAAGCTGCATAAGTTCAGTGAAACGTACTTTGATAACTTTGAGCTAGCTCTTTCTGGCCTAAATACTACTATGTAGTTAATAGCATAGCCTACATAGTAAAGGATCAAACGGGGCGAGCAATAACGATGTTAAATTATAGTGAAAGAGAGGTCAACACATCTGTGTATGGCCTCTCTTTAGTCTTAAGCTAAGATCATGCGGTCATTGTGAATATGGGAGCCGCTTGCCTTTTCAAACATTTCCAGCAAATGATTTATTGTCACATTTTCCCGTTCCCCTTCACGGAGATCGAGGATGATCTGGCCCTCATGCATCATGATAGTGCGGTTGCCGACACTTAATGCATGATCGAGATTATGCGTGATCATAAGAGTTGTAAGGTTATTTTCTGCTGTGACCTGGCAGGTTAAATCCAGGACCTTTTCAGCTGTTTTGGGGTCTAAAGCCGCAGTATGTTCATCAAGCAGAAGGAGCTGGGGCTTTTGTAATGTAGCCATAAGCAAAGTTAATGCCTGGCGCTGACCGCCTGACAAAAGGCTAACCTTATTGGTGAGGCGATTCTCCAAACCCAAATTGAGCTTAGTAAGCTCTTCTCTAAAATATGCCCGCTCTTTAGTTGATATAGCCCGACGCAAGCGACGAGACTGGCCGCGGCGCAAAGCCATAACCATATTTTCCTCGATCGTCATGGATGAAGCTGTACCCCGCATCGGGTCTTGGAAGACGCGGCTCACAAGACTCGCTCGTCTATACTGCGGCCATCCTGTGATTTTACGATCTCCAATGTGGATTTCACCATTATCTACAGGAAAGTCTCCTGCTACAGAGTTGAGTAACGTCGACTTGCCTGCGCCATTGCTGCCGATAACTGTGACAAAATCCCCGGCAGCAAGGTTTAAGGTGATGCCTTTAATTGCCAGCTTTTCGTTGACAGTCCCTTTATTAAATGTTTTGAGGATATTTTGGACTCTAAGCATGGGTAACCCCCTTTTTGTCACGAGTGCCAGAACGCGGATCAATCTTCTTTTTGATGTCGGGTGTTGTTAGGGCGATAATGACAATGATAGCGGTTACTAACTTTAAGTCGGTCGCAGCTAGTCCTAACTGCAAAACCAAAGCAATTATAACTCGATAAACTATGGCTCCGACAATCACGGCCAGAATCGTTCGTCTTACCGAAGATGTTCCCACCAATACCTCCCCAATGATAACTGAGGCAAGGCCGGCGATGATCATTCCAATCCCCATGCTGGCATCGGCAAACTGATTGTTTTGAGCGACATAGCTGCCGGAAAAGGCGACCAGGCCGTTGGATATTGAGAGACCAAGAATCTTCATCAGATCCGTATTAACGCCCTGACTCCGAATCATCATTTCGTTATCACCAGTAGCACGTAAGGCAACACCAATCTCTGTTTCCATAAAAAGATACAGGAGATGTCCTAGGATCAATACGCTGATCAAACTCAGGACCAACACTCCATATTGATCCATAAAGGGGAGTTTGCCAAAGTCCGTGAAAATAGTTCGCATGCGCAAAAGAGGAATATTAGGTCTGCCCATGATCCTTAAGTTAACAGAGTAAAGGGCAGTCATGGTCAAGATACCGGAGAGCAAAGGCGTAATCTTAAATTTCGTGTGTAACAGACCTGTAAAGGCCCCAGCCACCAATCCTCCAACGAAGGCTAGTCCTGAGGCCAGCCATGGATTTTGGCCAGCGAAAATTAAACGGGCGGCAATGGCAGCTCCAAGAGTGAAGCTGCCATCAACCGTCAAATCTGCATAATCAAGAACACGAAAGGTCAGGTAAACACCAAGAACCATGATCGCGTACATTAAACCTTGTTCGAATGTTCCAGAAAATACTTGCCAGGACATAAATAACACCTCATCGGTCTGTATTTCTGCTGTTCTGCCCGGTTTTTCCTGACGACTCTCATGTCGTTTGTTAGGCTTGAATGTTATTTAGTCTCGACAAACTTAGCATTCTTTAAGTCATCCGGAATGGTTATACCGAGGAGAGCGGCACTGGTTTTATTAATTACTGTATCAAAATCCTTCTGGCTCTCTATAGCCATATCTTGAGGTTTTGCCCCCTTAAGAACTTTAAGAGCCATCTCGCCAGTTTGTTTGCCTAAGTTCTCATAGTTTATTCCGATAGTGCCAAGAGCCCCCTTGTCAACTACACTGCTTTCACCGGAAATTACCGGTATCTTAGCCTTATTAGTAACTTGAAGAACAGTTGGAGCTGCAGAAACAACCATGTTGTCTGTTGGAACGTACACAACGTCGACCTTACCGACTAATGATTCTGCTGCCTGTTGTACGTCAGCAGTGCTAGCAATGGTTGCCTCAACTATCTGGAGTCCCATCGCAGCAGCAACATCCTTGGCCATTTTAACCTGCACCTGCGAATTAACTTCACCGGCGTTGTAAATGACGCCAATTTTTTTCGCCTGTGGCACCAGTTTCTTGAGAAGTTCGAACTGTTGTTTGAGTGGGTTCATGTCCGTAGTACCCGTGATATTGGTCCCTGGTTTCTCGTTGCTAGTCACTAATTTAGCAGCAACAGGGTCAGTTACTGCAGTAATTAAAATCGGGATGGTGCTGCTGGCAGCTGCAATTGCTTGTGCCGAAGGGGTAGCAATCGCTAAAACTAAATTAGGCTTCTCTGAGGCAAATTGTTGGGCAATGGTATTGAGAGATGATTGATCGCCTTGGGCGTTCTTGTAATCAACCGTCAGATTTTTACCTTCTGTGTAACCGTTTGCCGCCAACGTTTCCAGGAATCCTTTGCGCGCGGCGTCAAGAGCAGGGTGCTCGACAATTTGTATAATTCCTACTTTGACCGTCTTTTCACTACTGTTGGAGGCCGTTGTGGCCGCAGTACTTCCACAGCCTGCCAGCACCACTGTTAAGAGAGAAATAATACTGAGTAATGCCATAAACCTTTTCATAAATTTCATCCTCCCTATTTTGGACAATAAAAAACACTTCCGCAGGAAGTGCCTTTGCCCATTCCCTACTGTCCTACTACACTACCTATATTTAGTTATATTTATATTAAAGTTGGAGTGTGTTCTTGTCAATAGAGATAATCTTAATCTTTGAAATAATCTCTGACTGACCAACAGGTTACCAAATCATCAGCAATCTCACATCTAACAAATCAGTATTATTATCGAATTTGTGTTGAAAAGGAAAGGGGCTGTTGCACGACTGCCACAAAGCAGTTAGTAACAGCCCCCTCTTTTTAGTTAATTTCTTGTAATGCATTTTTTTGGACATGCAAGTTGACATGCACCGCAGTCAACACAACCCAATTCATTGATTACTCGTTTTCTATCGTTCTCTTCTGTGATACATCCAATGATACAGACTCGTTGGCAAGTTCCGCACCCTACACAATCTGATTTTGTAATTTTTCTAGGCATAATATTCTCTTACATCTATTACAGTGTTTGCTTACATGAAGTAACTGTAACTTCTAATGTTCTTGTAAGGAATGGACACTTTTCTTTCATCATCTCAAAGTTGTCTCCATCTTTGATAAATTTGGCAGTTCCTTCGATTAAGAATCCAGTTCCCATATAGTTGTAGCCCATGACTTCCTTACTTCCAAGAGTTAATTTAACTTTAGGGTTAGCGTTAATATTTTCCTCTGTTTTAATCATGGCTGCTGCGGGAATTAAGATTTTATTTCCTTCTGTAATAATTAGATAACTGTTCCATGTGTTACAGATATGCGCTTCATTATTTGAACAGGTTACAATAGAAACTACTCCTTCATGATTTAGTACTTCAAAGAATTTTTCTGTAAACATTGTTGCATTCCTACTTTCATAAGATAATGGATAATTGCTATCGTCGATAAATACTATCCGCATTGATAGTACAATTTTTTGCCCCTTTTGTCAATAAAAATGTTTTACTTTAAAGAAATATAGTCTTATGCTTTATGAAAAACTTGAATAAGTATAAATAATCGGTTATTTTTAATAAATAAACGACAATATCAAAGGAGAGCCGAAAAATGAAATTTTCAGTTGGAGTGGAATATGCAATACATTGCTTATTATATATGGTAAACACAGAAGAAGGTAAATCTGTGGGAATTAGGGATTTAGCGACATTTCAGGGCATTTCGGAAACTTATTTATCAAAAGTATTTGCAAAATTAAGTAAGTCAGGGATTATAAAATCAATACCGGGTGTAAAAGGTGGTTATATGCTGGCTCGTAATGCGAAGGAAATAACTTTTTGGGATGTAGTTGAAGCAGTGGAAGGTAGTGAACCATTTTTCCAATGTGCAGAAATAAGACAAAATTCCATATTATTGGACAAAGATAATTTACCAGATACGTATACAAAATGTCCTTGTTTAATAAAAGTTGTAATGTTAGAAGCAGAAGATGAAATGAGGAACTATTTAAGTAATAAGACATTGGCATGGTTATATGATGAGGTGTATAATAACAAACTTCCGAAGGAAATAAAAAATGCAACACTTGAATGGTTTAGTAATATAAGAAAACTATCATAAGCCTCAAATGGTAGGGCAAATCTGCAGTTGCTTTAAGATATAATCCAGAAAGCGGAAATTAACGAGATTCTTTAACTATAAACCCAATGAGTTTCGGAACTCCAATTGGTTCACCAATTCTTGCGGATATTAAAATTGTCAGCAAGCAGGGTCCAGTTCTGGGGATAAGAGGTATCTAATACCCAGTAGCTTATTCCTCTTAAATTGTAGGCTTTAACGGTATTGAATTTGGCTTGGGCACTGCGGGCATCTTCAAACCAAACTCGATGGCTGACTCCCTGGGCATCGGTATAATTATAAAAAGGAGATTCTGCGGTTTGATCGTATTGAATCGTTGCTCCATACTGAATGGCCCGGAGGGCAGCGGTCTGCGGGCTAAACGTTTCTGCATCCTGGCCCTGAACATGAGGAAGTGTCCAATCACGGGCATAAGTTTCGAAGCCCATAAAGATTTTATTACGGGGAATAACACTAACAGCATAGTCAAGAACATGTTTAATTTGATTCAGGGGAGAAATAGCCTGTGGAGGCCCTAACCTATAACCCCATTCATAAGTCATTAGCACGACAAAATCTACTATCCGGCCATGGGCGGCATAATCATGAGCTTCATACAACAGTCCTGATTGCTCTGCACTTGTTTTGGGGGCTAAAGCTGTGGAGACTAAAAAACCTTGCGGATGCAAATAATTGACAGCTTTTTGAACAAAATTGCTGTATAAATCCCGGTCAGCGGGCAGCACGTCTTCGAAGTCAATGTTCAGCACTCGATAGCCTTTCGCTTTCATGATACTGGCTATATTGGTCAGGAGGGTATTTTGAACTCCGGTGTTGGAAAGGATAGCATGGGCGATATCAGACCCTAATGTTTGGGCGGTAAAATTGTTAATGGACATCATGGGCACGGTTTTTGTGGAGATTGCCGCTTGAACCGAGGAAGTGTCATCAAGATTAATCAGACTGCCGTTCGCTTGGACGCCGTAAGCGAAAGGGCTAAAATAGGTGAGATATTGGCCATGGCTTTGCACAGATTGTACTGCTGCTGCGCCGGTCTGGTAAGTATAAGCATTTACTTCAATGGTTGTTTTGCTCGTCGAGATGCTATGCGGGACTAGCAAAACAGTACCCGGATAAATAAGATTTGGATTAGCAATGTTGTTGGCGTTGATGATGCTTTGGACGGTGACACTATAAGTCTGGGCGATTTGCCAGAGAGTTTCGCCTGATTTGACCGTATGAGTTATTGTGGGAACCAATAAAACCTGTCCGGGATTTATGAGGGATGGATTTGTTATATTATTAGCGTTAACCAAGGCGGAAATCGTTGTCCCATATTGCTGAGCGATTTTCCATAGGGTATCACCGGATTTTACTGTGTAGCTTTGGGAAGAGGAAGGGATAACTACAGCTAGACCTGTCGTAAGGTTCTGATTTGGGAGGCCGTTAAGCTGCATAATAGTCGAGGCGCTCAGGCCATAAGTGCTCGCTATTTGAGTTAATGTTTCACCCTGTCGGACAACATGGATTTGCATATGTATTCTCCTCGATTTTTGGATATTATATGTGAAAAAATTGATTAAAGTGATATTGTTCAATCCAACAATAAAGTATAAATCCCCTCCTGTGATTATGCTCTGATTAATCATAGAGGGGATTCTTTTTCTAGAACATGGTGAAAGGTGAAGACAACAAACTGGTTAAAAAGTTAACTGTGCTTCAGATCGAACGATCTGGGAGAAACGTACATTTGCTTAATTTTAAGTTAGAATCTGATTATCTTTAATACTGACCTTTTGTGCTTAAGAGGATTATAATTATAAAAAGTAGAAAATCATAGACAAAATCAATCATCAGTATGTCTTTTTACTAACTTGAACACACAAAGGAGGATTTGGGTTGGGTAGTTTCTCAAATATTATCTGCAGGTCTGAGATAGACACAGTAGAAAGTATCATAACACTCAATTTTCCAAAGGTTTTTAAGGATCAAAAAATCTCTGAGGTTTATTTGGAATTCGGTCAAGCGAATAACTATATCTATGTTTTAAGCTCCGATGGTAAATTATTAGGTATTTTAGATCAAGCAACAATGATGCAAGTAAAAGTTCACAATTCATTACAAAAACACGCAGGTGAACTTATAGGCGAAGTACCTATATGCCTAGCCTTACAGAGTTCTATCGCAGAAGCGCTTTCCCTCTTTCTGAAACAGGGAGCATATGAAGTTCCAGTCACAGATGAGGAAGGACGAATGCTTGGGGTACTAAAGTTGTGGTCTCTGCTTGATTATCTGATAAGAATGCTGGGGGAGTCTCATCAAGAACTTAACGAAGCTAAGAAGCTTATTGCTGCTTTAGAGACGGTCGTGGAAAATCCATATGAAGGCCTTGTCGTCGTAGACGAAAACAGCCATGTGGTTATGATTAATAATTTCTATTTGGAGGCTTTAGGGATTACCAGAGAAGAAGCTTTAGGACGGCATATTCATGAACTTACCCCACATTCTGAACTTCCTGAGATTGTTCGGACAGGAAAGGCCCAATTCGCAGAGCACTGGAAAGTACGGGACCGCGAATTCATGATTATCCGTGCACCTATTAAAAAAGATGGCAAAATCATCGGTGCGCTCGGCAAAACCCTATTCAAGGATATGGGTTTGGCGCATGTCTTTGCGAGAAAATTAACCCAATTAGAAGATGACCTGAAGTTCTACAAGGAAGAGTTACGTAAAATTCACAGGGCTTCCTATGATTTTGAAGATATTATTGGTGAAGGCCCTAAAATCATTGCGACGGTTAATTTAGCGCAACGAGCTGCTCGTACTACCTCAAATGTACTGTTAACAGGGGAAAGCGGCACCGGAAAAGAGTTATTTGCCCATGCCATTCATAACGGTAGTTCGCGATGTCATGGCCCATTTATAAAGGTTAATTGTGCTGCAATTCCCGAACAACTATTAGAATCAGAATTATTTGGCTATGCCGAAGGAGCTTTTACCGGTGCTCGCAAAGGCGGCAAACCAGGTAAATTCGAACTGGCCAATCATGGTACCATTTTTTTGGACGAAATCGGTGATATGAGTCTGCCAATGCAGGCCAAGCTTCTGCGAGTTATCCAAGAACTTGAAATTGAAAGGGTCGGTGGAACACAGCCTCGCAAAATTGATGTGCGTATTATCACAGCTACTAACCGCAAATTATATGATATGGTGCAAGAAAGAACGTTTCGTGACGACCTTTTCTATCGGTTAAATGTTATGGCCATTGAGTTGCCAAGCTTACGGGAAAGGCCGGATGACATTGAATTACTGGCTAATTTCATGGTAACCAAATTAAACCAAAAACTGGAGACAAATGTTAAGGGCATTTCTCGTGAAGCTATACAGATACTTCAAAGCTATTCTTGGCCGGGTAATGTTCGAGAATTGGAAAGTGTCTTGGAACGAACGATGAACGTGGTTGACGAGCCATTCATTTATTCGGAACATTTACCTGTCCAGTTAAGGCAGTCTTTTGTGGGTTCGGTTGAAAATCAAGTTAGAAGGCAAAAAAGGATGGATGTGTTCTTAAGTTCGGCTGAAAAAGATTTGGTGCTTGACGCTTTGCGACGGGCAAAGGGGAACAAAGTAAAAGCAGCCAAAATTCTTGGGATTCACAGATCAGTTCTGTATAAGAAACTAATCAAGCATGGGCTTGATCGTGAGACTTTGTCACGGGAATTATACTAACTATACATTGTCCTGTAATTGAGACATAGTGTCTATTAATTGGAAGATGATGTCTTGAATTTGAGACATAATATCTTTGGAATAAGAGAAATCACTTCTGAATATTTTCAAAATTGATAATAGTTAGGAATTTTCTGCGACCTTGAAGTGTTGTTCTGACTAGGATTTTCCTAGTCTTTTTTTATTTACTAATATTTTACTGTAAAAGTCGAAAAAGTTGGATTTGTTTTTGCATGTTAAGCCTATTGAAAGGAGGGAATTTTAAGGAGTTTCGATGAATTATGTTTGGTTTAAGGAAGATGCAGATCGAGAAAATTTATTACCGACAGAACAATGTAAAGGTCGCTCTAATTTAGTAACTTGCTACAAGTTTGATAAAAAGGAGAATAACCGTGGAAATAAAGAAAGTTGGAGTATTGGGAGCTGGCATCATGGGTGCCGGGATTGCTCAAGTCAGTGTTGAAGCGGGATATAGCGTAGTTTTGATAGATGTCGTTCCAGAAATAGCGAATAGGGCAAGCAAGACTTTAAACAAGGCCTGGGCTAAAGCACTGGAAAAAGGAAAAGTGTCGGCAGAAAATGTGGCTGATTATAATGCCAGACTAATCTTTGGCACTGATATTAATGAGTTTCGAGATGTTGATATTGTAATCGAAGCAATTGTTGAAAACATTGATTTTAAGAAAAAAGTTCATAAACAACTCGGAGAACTATGTAAAGGGGATACGATTTTAGCAACCAATACCTCAGCGTTGAGTATCACTGAGATCGCTGCGGCTACTAATCGCTCCGACAAAGTGTTGGGAATGCATTTTTTTAATCCTGTACCTGTTATGAAATTAGTTGAAGTAATTCCTGGTGTTGTTACAACCGATGATACTACTCAGACAGTTATTGAATTGGCTAAGAAAATGGGCAAGGAGCCTGTACTGGCTAAAGAAAGTCCCGGTTTTATTGTTAACCGCATCTTAGTTCCGTATATGAATGAAGCTGCTAACGTTTTCTATGAAGGTATTGCTTCAGCAGAGGAAATCGATAAGGCTATGAAACTGGGCGCGGGAATGCCTATGGGCCCTTTAGCACTGGCTGATATGGTAGGGATCGATATTGTCTTGGCAGTCTGTGAATTTTTCTTTAAAGAATTTGCAGATTCCAAATACCGTCCTTCATTGGCATTCAGACAAAAAGTACGTGCCGGGCATCTTGGTAAGAAGACAGGCAAAGGCTTTTATGATTACATGTAACTTAATTTCCTAAAACAGAGTTTTGCGATGCATAGTTCTTTGAGATTCGAGGGACAGAATTCTCCGTTGCTAAGCATTGCATCGCTAGTGATATAGCCAAAACCTTCGAAAATTACAAGGGGGAATTGACTTGGATATTAAGAGCGAGTATGAGAGCAAATTTGTCTCTGTAGATGAAGCAGTTAAGGTTGTTAGGTCGGATGATGTCGTTCATTACGGTGAATTTATGATGGCGTCTCATGTTTTGGATGAAGCTTTAGCTAAGAGGAAAGATGAATTAAACGGAGTTGTTATTAATACTGTTTGCTGCCCATTTACACCTCAAACTGTTATTAATGATCCTGAAAGAAAACATTTTATCTATAATGATTGGCACTTCAGTGGGGCTAGCAGAAAGCTTCATGATAAAAACTTGTGTAATTATATTTCTCTAACGTATCATGAGGCACCAAGTTTTTTTGAGCGCGGTTACGTACCTGTTGACGTAGCTATGATTAAGGTCACTCCTCCTGATAAGCATGGTTATGTAAACTTGGGAACATCAAATTCCATGACTCATGCCATGTGTGATGCGGCTAGAATAGTAATCGCTGAAGTCAATGATTCTGTACCAAGATGTCTGGGTGGCTCAAGAGAAGCCTTACATGTATCCGAAATTGACTATTTTGTTCAGGGCGATAATCGTCCACTTCTTCAACTTCCCAAGGTTCCTATATCCGATATTGACAGAACGATCGCCAAAATTGTTCTCGAACAAATTGAAGATGGTGCCTGTTTGCAGTTAGGGATCGGTGCTATGCCGAATGCAGTTGGGGAAATGATCGCTCAATCGGACTTAAAAAACCTTGGTGTTCACACTGAAATGCTGGTTGACTCCTTCGTGGATATGTACGATGCCGGAAGAATTACGGGAGTGCGAAAACAGATTGACAAAGGTAAGATGGTCTACACCTTTGCGATGGGAACCAATAAACTCTATGATTTCTTGAATAACAATCCAAGTTGTGCAAGTTATCCAGTCGATTATACAAACGATCCTGATACAATTTGCCAAAATGATAAGGTGGTTTGTGTTAATAATGCGCTGGAAGTAGATCTCTATGGACAAGTTGCCTCAGAATCATCGGGCATGAGACAAATTTCCGGAACGGGAGGACAGTTGGATTTTATTTATGGGTCCTATAAGTCTAAAGGTGGTAAGGGTCTGATCTGTCTTACCTCGACCTACGTTGATAAAGAAGGCAAGCTGCAATCGCGTATAAAACCCTTTTTAACGCCCGGATCAACTGTAACAGTACCAAGAAGTATTAATTATTATGTGATTACTGAATACGGTATAGCGATGCTTAAGGGTAAAAGTACATGGCAAAGAGCTGAAGCCTTAATTAATATTGCTCATCCTGATTTGCGTGAGGAACTCATTAAAGAAGCTGATGCCCAAAAAATATGGGTAAGATCGAGCAAGATATCTTAAGAGAAACGATTATCGAATATCATTAACATAATAGAGGGGGAATTTATGATGGCAATTGAACTTAATGATGTTGTAATGGTCAGTGCCTGCCGAACGCCTATTGGTGATTATGGAGGTTCTCTCCAACCGGTGGCGGCTAATGAGTTGACTAAGATTGCTGCTGCTGAGGCTATAAAACGAGCGGGTATTGGCCCTAAACAAGTTGATGAAATTGTGGCAGGAATGTGCTTAGGGCATGGTAATGGTTCATGTCCACCTCGAATTGTGGCGATGCAAATAGGTATGGATCCAAAATCGAGTGCCACTATGGTCAACCAAAACTGCGCATCAGGAATGCGGGCCGTGGAAATAGCAGCTATGAAATTGCAGCTGGGGAAATACGATATTGCTCTGGTAACCGGTACAGAAAGTATGAGTAATATTCCCTACATCTCAACGACAACCAGATGGGGAGCCAGAATGGGTGATGTCAAATTACAGGATGCCTTGCTTGCTGATGCGTTGGTATGTCAACTGGCTGGGTCCCACATGGGCGGAACAGCCGAAAATGTTGCTGAATTGTATGGCATAACACGGGAGGAATGCGATACGCTGGCACTTCTCAGCCATAAGAGGGCAGTAAGGGCTATTGATGAAGGCCGTTTTGAGAGAGAGATTGTTCCGGTACCCGTTAAAAAAGGAAAAAAAGAATATGTGTTTACCCAGGATGAGCATCCGATTCGGGGAGCAAGCCTGGAAAGCTTGGCAAAGCTAAGGCCAGCATTTGTAAAAGACGGAGTTGTCACAGCGGGTAACTCTTCGGGGCTTAATGATGCTGCTGCCGCTGCGGTATTGATGACCAAGAAAAAAGCTCAAGAACTGGGGATTAAACCTCTCATGAAATTGATTAATATTTGCGATGAAGGGGTGGAAGCTCGTGTAATGGGGTTAGGTCCAGCTGTTGCAATACCAAAATGCCTGAAAGAGGCCGGAATGAACTATGAAGATGTCGATTACTGGGAAATTAACGAGGCTTTTGCAGCTCAAGTCATCGGCGTTAAAAAGAAGCTCAAAGAAGATACCGGCATCACTGTGAACATAGGTACGTTTGAACAAGATGGTAACGTTAACAATAATGGTTCTGGAATTGGTTTGGGACATCCTGTAGGCGCTACTGGATTGCGCATCATTGTAAGCCTCTACTATGAACTAGAGAGACTTGGGAAAACAAGCGGAGGCGCTTCTCTTTGTGTAGGTGGAGGAGCATCGATGGCTTCCCTGTGGACAAGAGATATATAGAATTTTCCGGTCCTTTAGCTTTACGAATAGGATAGATATTTGAATAACATTGCCTAAGTCAAAGAAATAAATAATTTGAGGTGGAGGGAATTTAATGTCTTCGAATTTCGCTGTGAATAGTATTAGAGATTTTGAATTTATCATCCAAGAATGGCTGCCAACAGAAAAAATATTTAATTACCCTCAGTTTGCCGACTACTATTCCAAAGATGATATTAAATCAGTTCTTGAGCCGGTTTTAAAAATGTGTAAAGCAGTCATAGAGTCGACCAACGATGAATGCGAGACCCATCCCGTTACCTTTGCTGACGGCAAGGTAACGACCCCGCCAGGCTTAGGACCTCTTTTTCATAAGCTGCAGGAAGAGGGGTGGGGGACTAGTAATATTGATGAATCATCTGAGGCCATGGTTTTGCCGGAGATGCTGCATGCTGCTGCCTGGGAATTGATTTGTGCTGCCAATCCTTCCTTTATGCCTTATATTCTGTTGACAAGCGGAGCAGCTAACTTAATCCAAACATTTGGTGATGAAAAATTAAAGGCAATGTTCCTTCCTAAGATGATGGACGGAACTTGGGCGGGAACAATGTGTCTAACCGAGCCTGGTGCCGGTTCTGATGTAGGGGATATTACTTCCAAGGCATACCCAACAGAAAATCCAAGAATCTTTAAGATCAAGGGGAATAAGATATTTATCACCGGCGGAAACAATGATTTTACTGAAAATATTATTCACCTTTATTTAGCTCGCATTGAGGGTGCTAAGCCGGGCACAAGCGGCATCTCTCTCTTTGTCGTGCCAAAGTATTGGCTCAACGAAGATGGCAGCCTGGAAGATAATGATTTTGTTAACACTGGCGTAGAACACAAGATGGGTTTGCACGGTTCTGTAACGGCAGCTTTATCAGCTGGCGAAAATGGGAATTGCCGCGGTTGGCTGTTGGGTGTTGACCCGCGTGAAAATGACGGCAAGGGTGAAGGTATGGCTCAAATGTTCCAAATGATGAACATGGCTCGAATGGAAACCGGACATATGGCCCTTTCTTGCATTAGTAACGCTTTTGCCAATGCCCGTGATAATGCTAAAGAGAGAGTTCAAGGGCGCCTCATGACAAATCCCAAGGCGGGACGGGTTGCGATTATTAATCATGAAGATATTAAACGTACTCTGATGATGGGGAAAGCTCATATTGAAGCAATGCGTGCCATGATGTATAGGGTTTATCTTGCTTTTGACGAGAGACACCGCGATCCAGATCCGGAAGTAAGAAAAGCTGCCAGTGACCTCATTGAAATATGCACTCCGCTTTGCAAGGCTTATCCTTCTGATGAAGCCTGGTGGCTTATTGGAGAGGCGCTTCAATCCTATGGCGGGTATGGGTACTGTGAGGAATATCCTTTATCCCAAATTGCTCGTGACGTAAAGATCTACTCCATTTGGGAAGGCACCAACTATATCCAGTCTATGGATTTGCTTGGCCGCAAGATGAACATGAAGGGCGGTTCTGTCTTTGCTGCTTGGCTCAAGGAAATGGCCGATTTCTATTCAGCCAACAAAGATAACGAAGCTCTAAGAAAAGAGTTTGCCATTCTAGGCAAGGCGCTAAACTCTTATCAAGCTATGCTTAAGGCTGTTGCCGAATACTCACAGACAAATATGAGCATGATTCCTCTGTATTCTCGTCGTATTCTTACGGCCTCTGCACAACTATTTTGTGGTCGCCAAATTCTTGATCAGGCAATCTTGGCAGACAAGAAGGCCAAGGAAGTGGGACCAAGTCACTTTGATTATAATTTCTACACAGGTAAAGTTGCATCAGCTAAATACTACTTACATAATGTCGTTCCTAATGTTTGGACTGTTTCAGAGATTGTAATTGACGGCGATACCTCGGCACTCGATGTGGCGGTTGAGGTTTTTGAATATTAAATCAATATGGAAGCTGAAAAATAGCCTTCAGCAAATAATCTCTTTATAGCTTCACAATTAAACAGACCGTTCATTGAGAAATCGGTTCCAATGAACGGTCTGTTTGTTATAATAGTGCAACACTGATGAAAAGATCAAATTACAAGGGAATTCAGGTCAAAACGAAATATAAATGAAATCGCCTGGAATATTACCCATTGAGTACGATTTTCTCATGACAGTGTTTTTTGAGCAGTTGATGTTCGTTCAACTTGTCATAGTAGTCGTTATCGAACACAAAAAGGGGTAACAAAGAGATTTGTTATTTTTGTATCGGAACAAACAATTTAATGATCTCATAGTAAGCCTACCATATATTACAGTTAGTAGGATAATGGGAACCTGAAAATTATTATTTTCAATGGTTATAGGAAAGGTGAATTTATGGAAAATGCAATATTTAGTGTGAAAGACAAAATTGTGCTTATCACTAGAGCAAGCGAAGGTATTGGTGCTTCATTGGCGAAAGAAATGCCTACCGCAGTTATGACCCCTTCACGGCAAAGGATAGTGGACAAAGAAATAATGAATCAAATTCTACAACGGATTCCAATGGGAAGAGTGGCAACAAAAGATGATTTAATTGGTACGGTTCTATATTTAGCATCTTCCGCATCAGATTTTGTTACGGGTAAAACAATTTTTGTTGATGGAGGATGGACTGCAAAATAGACTAAAAATAAGAATTTCCTCAAATCCTTAAACCCTGATTATATGACCAGGATAATGTGGTAATAAACGAAAATTTCTAGCTCAATGATAATTAGAAGTTAATTTTCATGTTATTTTTGTGGGAAGGGCAATTTACCTTTAGGGTTCATAGAAGACTAAAAAATAGCCGAGATTTGAGCAATGCTAAAATCCGGCTATTTTTGTGTTACTATTCCAATGCTAAAAATATGCTATTTACATGCTAGCTTTATGCTAATTTTTTGCTACTATCGATTAAATGTCTGAGGTTCCGTTTATACTTATTGTGAAATTAGGATTATTTTTTGTACCTAAAATTAGTTATTATATGTAAGTCTGGCTTATTAATCAAAAGTTAAAGTGAGAATATGGATATTGTTAAAAAAATGCGGAATTATATAGAAAAGATAAATTTAGGCTTGTTAATCTCAAGTCTTTGGGAGATTCCTACAATGACTATTCTTATTTTGTTTCTAATTGGTCGCTTTTTATTTTCAATGATATTTATATTTACAGGCATTACACAACTTCTAAAATTCAATGAAACTGTTAAATATATGTCTTCTTTAAAGGTCCCTTTCCCTACACTCTCGACTTTGGGTTCAAGTATTATGGCTTTAGCCGGTGGTGGCGGAATCATATATCACTCATACTGTCTATATGGAGCTATTGCAATAATTTTATTTCTAGTACCGTCTACCTATTTTGGCCACAAATTTTGGAGCGCCCCGAA
This sequence comes from Desulfosporosinus sp. SYSU MS00001, assembly GCF_049943955.1. Classification (NCBI taxonomy): domain Bacteria; kingdom Bacillati; phylum Bacillota; class Clostridia; order Eubacteriales; family Desulfitobacteriaceae; genus Desulfosporosinus; species Desulfosporosinus sp. SYSU MS00001. Next base: position 61,294 of record NZ_JBNFTW010000011.1, on the reverse strand, counting down.
TAAGAAAGAAAAAAATAACCAAATGCAACATTTTATGAAGAATATAGCTTTAACGGGGGGAGCAATCATTATTGCTGTAGCTTCTTTATATATCAAATGAATATTTAATTAGTTATTCTGAAAAAAGTTCGGAGGTCTGATTTTCAAAACAAGGTAGCATACCAATTTTCAATATAATTAAAAGTGATATTAGCCTTGGAGATTATAAAGGAAAACGGGCAAATCTCTCTATGAGTGAAATACTGAAGGTATAAACTGGAATTCAAGCCGTGTGGACTTTCTCAGGGTTTTATAGGTCATATTTTATTTTTACATGAGTTTATCTACTAATGTGAATAGCTCGTTATTTTCCTTATCAATCCTGTCTAAGATTTTAGTTAAAACCATTTTGGTATCATCTATAAATTCATTGGGGTTTTCTTTTATTTTAGAAAAAGCTGCCCATTTAGTAGAGTAATTACCAAGTACATCCTTACTACTAATAAATCCATCATAGTATTTTTGTGCAAGATTTCTTAATTCTGGTGATTCATGTTTGAGTAATTTAGGATAAAGATACTCATCTTCTGTTGCTCGATGGATATTAGCCTTACCTATAAAAGTTGAAAGCAGGTTTCTAACTTGTTGCGCATTAGCTTTTAGGTATTCCGGGATTAAATAAGTAAATATCTCCTTTATTCTAAATATAGATTCGTCATGTTGTCTTCTTAAATTTGCTGTATAGCTCATTTTTATCAGTCCTTTCAAATTCGAATGATTCTAGGCTTCGCCTATATGTTTCAGTTTCATGTCTTTTGAATCGTTAAAACCTATATCAATCATTAAATTAAGTAAAAATTCATAAAGGATTTCATTTTAGGAGACGGTCTATAACAAACTGTTTTACCTTTGGATAAAAACAACATCCTAGGGTGACATGCTTACAATTCAATAATACATTGAGGGGTTTGGACAGGTTTTTATGCCCGTCCAAACCATGTGGTTCAAAGTGAACTTTTATTCTTGGGTTGGAATTGCTTTCGCAGCGGCCATTGCCTTGGCTAGTGGACATTCATCAGTGTGTTTATCTCCACAGTGATGGCACAATGCGGCAAGTGCTTCAATCGCAGTTTGTTTTTTTACTGCATCAAACATTTAAAACCCCCCCTTCGTTTTGTCTTTAGATACATAATTACGACGTAGCGAAGAGGGTTTTGGATAGTGTGTTTTGTTTAATTTTAATTATTTTTTCTAATCAATACTTAATGCAATACAGGATTTGAAATATCTTATTTGTTTCTCACTTTGTTATAGATTACTTTATCAATGGAGATAGGCCCAGCCCCTCGAACCAACAAGTAAAGAGCAATCATCAAGAGGCTAAAAACATACTCAAATACCTGTGGGTTCTTCAAAACCCTACTCTTTCATTAGCTGGTAACACTCCTGACACAACTGTAAACCCGCCGTCGAATGGATCGCATTGTCGATACAGCCGTGGCAAGGCGCAAAACAGCCGAATATTGCACTGTTTACAGGAAGCAAATCAAGATAGAGCTGGGTTGAATTCTAACAATGATGTTTCCGTTTGCCCTATTGCTTTCCATCAAGAGATGCACATCGTCAATCTTTTACAATAAAAAAATCTTACTAATGTGTGGTTTTAAGTGATTTTGTTGTGTTTTCTAGTTAAGAAGTTTTGTACGGTGACAAATAGCTTTTTAAGCCATTGTCACTTCTTATATTTGAACTCAAATTTTTTTGAAATAAATGGATTTAATTCCCAAACTCTTTTTAACTATCCTTCATGAATGTTTCCCGTCTTAATGTATGTAGTTGGTTGGCGCGCCACGACTTTAACTAAAAACGGAAAGGAAATATTAATATGAATAATGTATGGTTGGTCAGGCACCATCGGATTCTTCTCTCAAACATTAAATATTCCCCCATTATTAGCGGGAATTTCAATATTAATCGAGTTTTTCGGTAGTATTGCAATCATTTTGGGATTATTAACCCGCCCTGCAGCGCTTGGCCTTGCCATTGTTAGCTTAGTCGCAATGCTTAAAGTCCACTGGCCCAATGGTTTCTTTCTTAATGGAGCTAATTACGGCATTGAATATATTTTTACTCTATTTGTTATTACTCTCTTTTTAGCAATGGAAGGTGCGGGGCCGGTATCGGTTGATAGACTCATTTACGAACAACAAGCTGATCGGAAGTAAAGAATGCCTTTAAAGCTTGACTCTTTATTAACCTATGAATTGATTTAAAAATATGCTAACAAAATATAAGTGAGGGGTAAAAAATGTTGAATTCAATACTATCTTTTTTTAAAGCAAAAGAACAAACCAAAGTAATTTGTGGGTGTATGAACGTTACTGAACAAGATATAAAGAATGCTATTAAAAGCGGTGCCAATTCATTTGATGAGGTACAAGCTGCTACAAAAGTAGGTACAGGTTGTGGTAATTGCGTTGAAAGCAACAAAAAGCTTGTGGATGAACTATTATTAAGTAAAAAAATTAAGGAAAATCAAATTATCTGTGGCTGTATGAAAGTTACTGTTCAAGATATGATAAATGCAATAAAAAAAGGCGCTCGTTCATTCGAAGACGTACAGGCTGTTACGAAAGTTGGTACGGGTTGCGGTAATTGTGTAGAAAGCAATAAAGCATTATATGCTCATTTAATAAAATAAATCTTCATGTAAGGGAGCTTGTCACACCGAGTGATAAGCTCCCCTAGTGATTAAGTTCTTATTTAATTACCAAAAGCTTTATATAAAAAAGCATTAATCTATTTAAATATGCACAAGATAAGAGCGCAGATATGTTTTTAGTATATACAATTAAGGAGTGAGCATTGATGGAAAAACCTGTTATAGCTCAGAAATCACCTATTCCTGTTGATTTAAAGAAAGGGGAAACTTACTATTACTGTACCTGTGGGAAAAGCGATAAGCAGCCATTTTGTAATGGAGCGCATGAAGGAACTTCTTTTACTCCAACCGCATTCACAGCCGAAAAAGATGGAACTGCATATTTATGTGCTTGTAAACATACCAATAACCCTCCTTATTGCGACGGGGCTCACGAAAACCTCTAATGGTTTTAATGATACTTCCCCGATAATTAAAAAATTGCACACAGTAAAGTGTGCAATTTTTTATTGTAAACACTAATTAATTAAGGTATAAAAATAATCAATGTTAAGAAATTAGTCGATCCTTTTCAGTGATAAATTCCTTTCCGTAAACTAAAACCCCCAAGCCCGTTAAAACAACATTCACAACGCAGTGTTTACTATGTAGATCACTTGGGCAATTATCACAAATGTTTTGTACTGCTTCAAATGCATCGTGCAGATCAATTTGATTATAGCGTTCTGGTATTATTGGTAGCGATTTAAACATAACCAGGATGTCATTAGGGATTTCTGTAGATACTTTTTCACCACTATCCGCTGATCTACTAAGTATTTCTTTTGTAATATATAATTGGCACAGTGATGAACATTGACATTCGGAAGAACAAGCCTTATTCATTTTTGAAAAAGCTCTAAAAGTACTTGATTTTGTAAACCCTGTAGCATTTTCCAATAATAAAACAAACCCTTTATTATTTTGTTTTAGACGAAGGTATGCCATTTTAGATAGCATAAAAAACTATCTTTTATATATTTTTATCGTCAAAAATATATGGATCAAATAAAATACGGGGGAACATTAATGAAAATCCGTGAAAATATTTATGGGCCTGATGAGAGAAGCAGCGAATTCTCATTTGAAAGTATTATCTCAGAAAACGAGGCCAAAATTATTAACTTAATTTTCGGTATGATAGGAGATTATCATATCGCTCAAGACTTAGCACAGGAAACCTTCATAAAAGCCTTTCAAGCTAAACAGACCTTTAATGGCCAATCAAAGCATCTATAGAATGTAATAAACTCAAGCCCAATAGAGCTTGAGTTTATCAAATGCCCGTAACAACCTAATTATCAACTAACTTCTAGTTGCTACTTTATAAGCCTTTGATTAACTGCTAATTATTCTTATTAAGCCTACCAACTACTCAAACAGCTGTCCTCCACAGATATTCAACACGAGAGGGCAGCTGACATTAATAAGTCAGTACGGTATTCTTTAATCGTGTTTTCTGAACGCCTTTTATAATAACTAGATACCCGAGATACTGTTCGACCGGCTTACAGGTTTTGTTTGATTGCATAAAAAATCACTCTCCTTTTTTCTAAGTATTGTTGACAAATTAATGAGGAAAGTGATTTTATTCCTTAAAAATAATACTACCAGGGGCGGGCTAATATTTTTGACTGCTGCATCAGTAGGATAATTAGAAGTTGAGGTTCCATAGCTAGCCTTCTATTTTGATGTAAAGAGCTTAGACTATTCTTCAAATGACTATCGTTTAATTTCGGAAAAAGGACTCAGTAAACAATTTTCACGTTTTTCGTCATCTACGTTCCTTATTTGTTTATTAATGATTTCGACAGCATTGGGAGAAGTATAAATTTCAAGTTTTGAATCAATGAGCTTGAGATTTTCATTAAGAGCATTTATTTGGTTTATAATTATCTTTCGGTGTTCCACGAATAATTTTATCCTCGAATCTATAGTAACGGCACCTTCCATACAAAAATCAATATATTTTTTTATATCTTTAATTTGCATTCCAGTATTCTTTAGACAACAAATAGTCTTAATCTGATTTATATCTGATTCGGTAAACACTCTGATTCCCGACTTATTTCTTGAGGCAAATGGTAGTAGTCCTTCTTTATCATAAAATCGAAGCGTAAATATGGAAAGACCCGTTATTTTTGCAACATCTTTGATAGAATAAATCAATTTTAAATCTCCTTTACATTAATACGTTAAAGTTAAAAAAGTTTGACCTAGAGATAACTCTAGGTGTTAACATGAGTATAAATTGTAGAAAATCAATTATCAAGGAATTGATAAATATTTATGGAGGCATTAAATATGCAAAATAATGTTTTAGTCACTGGTGGCACAGGATTTCTCGGTGTGCAAATAATTCTTCAATTATTACAAAAAGGTTACAGTGTAAAAACCACACTTCGCTCCATTAGCAGTAAAAACAATGTAATTGATACACTAAAATCTAACGGTATTACCACCTTTGACAACCTTACATTTGTTGAAGCAGATTTGTTAAAAGATGATAACTGGGATGAAGCCATGAAAGGTTGTGACTATGTATTTAGCGTCGCATCACCTATCTTTTCTGCGATGTCCCAAAAAGATGAAACTGAAGCAATGCGCCCTGCCGTGGAGGGCATAATTCGTGTGCTAAAAGCTGCTCGAAATGCAAATGTAAAACGTGTTGTAATGACTTCTAATTTTGGTGCAGTTGGATTTAGCAATAAAAATCCGAATACTACTACAACAGAAGAAGATTGGACTGACCCAAATGAAAAAGGTTTATCGGCTTATGAAAAATCAAAATTATTAGCAGAACGTGCAGCTTGGGATTTTATTAAGAAAGACGGTGGCAATTTAGAATTTGCCACCATCAACCCAGTTGCTATTTTAGGACCTTCTTTAAGTGCTCACATTTCAGGTAGTTTTGGGCTTCTAGAACATTTATTAGACGGGTCGATGAAAGCTATTCCAAATATTCCTTTAAACATTGTTGATGTTCGGGACGTGGCTGATTTACACATTCGTGCCATGACAAATCCTAACGCAAATGGACAACGTTTTATAGCATCGGCAGACGGTCAAATATCTTTGCCTGAAATTGCAGCATTGTTGAAAAATAAATATCCAAGCATTACAGGAAAGGTTCCCGTCGAGACATTACCTGATTCGGTTATATATTCAAACGCTTCTTCTAACAAACAGGCGGAAACAACAGCGTTACTAATGAAGGTGAACCGCAATGTGAGTAATACAAAAGCTAAGAAAATTTTAGGTTGGAAGCCGATTGCTAATAATGAAGAAGCTATTATTGCCTCGATAAATGGCATGATTAAATTCGAAATTATAAAATGAGATTAAAGATATTGGTTTCTTATAATAATTTAGGGATTATATTAAAGAGAAAGTTAGTTCGCAACATTATGAATATAACGTCACAAGTCAAGTTCCCCTAATTCTTATTCGTGACCCATATTAGGATAATCTAAAGTATTTGAAGGGGGGAATTCCCATGGGTAACGACATCGCCGTTTTTGTTGTACCAATGATTATTTTATTCATAATTTATTATAAAGTATTTCGAATTGCAGACGATGTAAAGGAAATAAAAAAAATACTCAAAAGTAATGTTGAGTCGAAATGAAATGAACTTAATAACAGCTAATATTTTTATCAATTTGCTATAATTGTTTACTAGAAATGGTTTATCCTATCCAAAATTCTATGGATGCGCATTGCACTTATTGGAGGATTAAACTATGCTCGGCGCTAACTGGAAGCTCATCCATTGGAGAAATAGTAGAGGGAGATCAAAGATGTACTTTTCATCTAAACGTGATATGTGGCTTGGTTTACTGCTATGGTTACCAATAATTACCGGACTTGCTCTAACCACATGGATACCATTAACAAATGGTCAATATGATCCAACTGGTACATTTATCTATATACTAATTGTAGCATTTATCGCATGGCTTTGGTTTGGAACAGGATATCGATTGACGGACGATGAGTTAAAGATTAGATGCGGTCCTATTCGTCAGACGATTGCTTTAAATGAAATAACTGAAATAAAAGGTACAAGAAATCCAATATCGTCACCAGCCCTTTCACTAGACAGGTTGCAGATTAAACACGGGGCGGGCAAAATAGTAATAATTTCGCCACAAGATAAAGAAGGATTTATAAACTTAATAGTTAGCAAGTACCCAACAGTGATAATAAACGGTAATAACACAAAAGGAGATGGTTCAGGAAAGACAAGAAAAACATTGTTCATTGGATTAGTTACTGTTATCACAGTTTTAACTTTGAGTGGTGTAGGTACACTCCTGTATTTTAGCAGCAAGCCAGCTGAGTATACCATCCAGGATGGCAGTATAAAGATTAGTGGAGAATATGGGGAAGAGATTAAACTCTCAGATATCGTTGGTATCTCGAAAAAAGACCAGATTCCTGAAATTCAGCTTAAAACAAATGGTTCCGGTTTAGGAAGCAAATTGAAAGGCTATTTCAAAATAAAGGGGATTGGGCAAGCAAAATTATTTGTCGATACACAAAAGCCCCCCTTCATTTTCATAAATGTTAAGTCCGGGTTAAGGATCGTGAATACTGAGGAACCAAGAGAAACAGATCAACTTTATAGTAAATTATTAGAAGCTTGGAAACAGAATACTGCTCTGAACTAATATTTTGGATGCCCACAGGCATAAAGGATTGATGAAACTATTAATTCTAAGGGCAATGGATTATGCTTTTTCACAAGGGGCGGAGATCATTGAAGGCTATCCAATCGAACCAAAGGATAAGCTTGTCGGATTTGAAGGCTTTACTGTATTATGTCAGTTTATAAATCTTTAGGGTTTAATGAGAACGGGAAAAATCAACGTAATGAAATCTTAATAAGATATTAATGAGATATTATAAAGCAAGCAGGGAAGTGGCTCTTAGATAAATAAAGTGAGTTAAATTAAATTAAATTTAGATGGGAGGAACCGTTATATGGGTGGTAACCCGATTCAATTTGATTATACTGCTCTCTTTATCGTAATATTTCCAATTCTGTTTTTTGCACTTATTACTTATTTGATAGTAAATATTGTACGATATATAAAACGCAAAGGTGAAAATGATAAGTTGATGATACAGAAGATGGATGAACTGATTAAGTTACATCGGCAGTCTAACAACCATTTTCAATAATAACATCCCTGAATTCGTATTCTGACTCTTATTCCAATCGCTCCATTTATACTATAATACCCGCTGCCCACCCGCGTCCCGTTTAATCGCAACTGTAAAACAGAACGCTCTTTTAGTTCATTCATATTGCAGGAAACAGAGGGTAATTGTGGAATTATGTAAGATGATCCAATGTTCGTATAACCGCCACGTCGGGAGATAGTAGAGAGGGGAATATTCAAATAATTAAGCGGAGAGAAGGTTATTAATTTGATGAGAATGCCATTTCGCCCACCTACTGATTATTATTGCGAAGAGTTAGCCCAGATAGATGAGCAAATTTGTTTATTACTTTCAAAACGTAAAGAGCTTTCTAACAACAATCCTGGGTTCCCGAGATCAGAATTTCCGGAGGTATCTTTCACGAAAACGACTATTTCGTTCAAATAACGATAAGCACGTAAGTTCTCCTTCTATTTCACATGTCTTACGAGAGAGCGACAATCTAGAACACTACATCAATTGACAAATGGGAAATACAAAATCAACATTGCATTATAAGGCAATGGCGCCGTAACAGTTAAAAAACTTACGGGGCCATTTTCATGCTTAAAGAAGCGTTACTTGAAAGAGGTGTCAGTAAGAGTTTGATAAATGCTTATAGAGGGTTACCTAAAAGTATATATATTTTTTTTATAGTTCAAATAGTAAACAGATTTGGAGATTTTGTATTTCCGTTTTTAACCTTGTATTTAACCCAAAAGCTGGGTTTGTCATTTGAAGTTACCGGTGTAATAGTTATGGTTGCATCTTTAGTAAGAATTCCGGGTTCTCTTTTTGGCGGAAAATTTGCAGACCTTCTGGGCAGAAAAAAAGTTTATGTATTAGCTCAAACAATTGCCGGTGTTTTACTTGTACCTTGTGCTCTTCAAAATAATTCATCTATTAATATACTGTGTATTCTATTAGCTACTTTTTTTAATGGAGCGGTAAGGCCTTCGATTAATTCGATCATTGCAGATATATTACCGCCTTATAAGAGACAGTTAGGCTATTCCTTAAACTATTTAGGGATTAATGTTGGAGTGGCTTTAGGTCCGATTGTGGCAGGATTTCTATTTAACCATTCTCTGCCCTTACTTTTTTTAGGCGATGCTCTAACGTCATTTATTGCGGTTATCCTTGTTGTAAGGTATGTCAGCGAAGTTAACTCTATTTCCGCCGAAGCAGCTGTAACTGAAGAAGAAAAGGATGAGTCCGAGAATATTTTTAAGGCTCTTTATAAGAGACCGCATATTATAATTCTCTTAATGATTTATATAATCTATAGTGCCGTTTATACGCAGCATAGATTTTCTCTGCCAATAATGTTAGATAATACATTTTTAGCTCAAGGCCCGGAAAAATTCGGCTGGCTTATGAGTATCAATGCTTTAACAGTTATTACCTCAACGATGTGGATTACAACTATGACAAAAAGGGTTAAGCCTATAAAAAATCTTGTTTTAGCTGGCGTTCTATATGCCATAGGCTTTGGCATGATAGGAGAAATCCATACGTTTTTCCTCTTCATCATATCTACTATTTTATGGACATTTGGAGAAATTCTTATGGCAACAAATTTTGGTACTTACGTTGCTAATAATAGTCCGAGAAATTATAGAGCTCGATTTAGTGCTTTAAGTAACATAAGCAATGCAATAGGTGGATCACTTGGAACTTTACTAATGGGTGTATACATTGGTTCAAGGGGAATAAATTCAGTATGGCAAATTATTTTTGTGATATCGTGTCTTGCGGCAATTCTTATGTTTGCTTTGTCTATTTTTTTAGATAAACCTTACTCTAAAAGGCAGAAATCTTGCTGAACAAATACTTCCCATTTCTCAAGATCTCAATGATAGCCTGAAATTAACCTTAAATGATGCGGAATGGAGTCATGTCCTTTGTAAAGAAGATACAGGAATACTATAAGTAGTTTTTGTTAGGCTATATAGTTCACATGTCAATTATAGAGTAGTCGTCTTAATTTTTCGTCAATGACAGTTAATGATGGGAGCTAAAATATTTTAAAGGAGGATATTTTATGGGACACTTAACTCATGACAAAGACGAGGTTTACAGATTGCTGGCGGAGCGCATTAGCAGGAGTCCAGAAGGGGCGCCGATAAACGAAAACCTGATGGAAATTCTTCATCGTCTCTTTACTGAGAGCGAAGCCCAGGTAGGCAGTAAATTTCCTTTGCTTCCCATGACTCTGGAACAAATTACAGGCATTACCGGGATTAAGGGAGAGCAATTGAAGACTGTACTGGACGGTATGGCTGATAAAGGATTGGTGCTGGACATCCCACGGAAGGACATCGTGTATTATATGTTGGCTCCGGTGGTCATTGGATTCTTTGAATATACCTTCATGCGGGTGCGGGATAATGTAAATATGAAGGATTTAGCGGAACTTTTTCAATCTTACTTTCATGACAAGGAAGTCAGGGATGAAATCTCTAGGTCTGACACCAAGATGATGAGGACAGTAGTATATGAGCGCCTTATACCGTTAGCTGTGGAAACCGAGGTATTAACCTACGAAAGGGCCGGAGAAATTATTCGGCAGTCCGGTGGAGGAGCTATCTCCATATGCCCCTGCCGTCATAAGGCAGCTCATCTTGGTAAAGCCTGTGAGGCTCCCTTGGAGGTATGTACTTCCATGGGCAGCGCCGCAGAGTGGGTCATACGCAGAGGTATGGGAAAACCAGCCACAGTGGACGATTTGCTGCGGGTGCTTGATGAAACAGAAAAGCTTGGGTTGGTCCATAATTGCGATAATGTAATGAATAAGCCTGCTTATATGTGCCACTGCTGTAGCTGCTGCTGCGTGATTCTGACTGGCATTAAAGAATTCGGAACATATGTCACGCACCCCAGCAATTTTATTCCTGCATTAGAATCTGAAAATTGTGTGGGCTGCGGTACCTGCACCAGCCGCTGTCCTATTGAAGCTATTACCATGCAGGATGACGGAAATGGAACGGAAATTCCAGTTGTAAATAAAGAGATTTGTATAGGATGCGGCGTATGTGCCTCCGGCTGCCCAACAGGCGCATTAACCATGAGCCGACGACCGGTTTTGCATGTTCCCCCTCGGAACACACGGGAAAAATTCATAAGAATGGCCAGGGAGAAAGGAAGGGTTTAGGAGGCTCTGTCACAACAGCTGATTAATAATTTAATGCAGCCCTTTTGTGTTTTGTGGACTATATATGCAATTCTGGAAGGAATTTACGAAAATGTGTGGAAATTAACTAGAATATACTTGACTGATAATTAAAGGCGTAAGAGTTTTTTAAGAGCAATTTTACCTTGAATACGACTACACGTTAGTATTTAAAGATAAAAAATGCGCTATATAAATCATTTGAATAGGAGACGGGATGAAATCATTCGATTTTGAATTAAATAGTAAGGATTATATCGATTTTAACTTATATAATCTTAATAATTCAACTACCATCAAAAAATCCTTAATAGCAGTCAGAGTACTACTTTCGGTCATTATTCTAATCATGACACTAGCATTAGTTAAGCAAGGTAATGTTATCGGATATATTTACTTTGCTGTCATCTGGTCATTAATAATGTTCTTTTTTCCGAAAGGATTTAGATCACGAATGAAGAGAAGGATCGGAAAAATACTGAATGAAGGGAAAAATGCATATTTTCTCGGGCCTTGGAGCATCAAACTGTTAGAAGATGGGATTGTAACGACCAATTCATATAGTGAATCTAAGACTAGATGGGATGGAATTGAAAAAATCATAGAAGGTGAAGAACATATATTTATATATGTTGGAGTAGCTTCCGCATTCATAATTCCTAAAAGAGCATTCCCCGATAATAATGGTATAGAAGAGTTTCTAACTACGTTGCGAAGTATGATGTCAAGAGGAAACTCATAGCCTCACCAATATTTCGATTTCGTTAATAATGGAGGTTAATTATGGTTGATATTTACCAAGTAGACTCTTTTACTACTGAACGATTCAAGGGCAATCCAGCAGGTGTTTGCGTTTTAGATAAATTTCCTGATGCTAAAAGTATGGTTAATATGGCTAGGGAGATGAACTTATCTGAGACTGCTTTTGTGGTAAGAGATAACTCTGAGTTTAAACTTAGGTGGTTCACTCCTTCATTTGAGATAGATCTATGCGGACATGCTACTTTAGCAACAGCCCATATCTTATGGACAGAAGGATTTTGGGAAAAAGAGAGACCTATTATATTCAATACTCAAAGTGGAAAGCTTACTGTTAATCTTATAAATGACGATTTAATCGAAATGGATTTTCCTCGTCTAGAGTATTCAGAGGTGAATGAAGTTCCGAGTTTACTAATAGACGGTTTAGGAGGAATAATACCGACGTTCAAAGGTAAATCGAGAGAAAACTATTTAATTGAAGTTGCAACCGAAGAAGAAGTTAGAGGTATCCGAATTGACCTTTCCAAACTGTTAGAATGTGAGATGCACGGAGTCATTGTAACAGCTAAAAGTTCAGGTAAGTATGATTTTGTATCGAGATTTTTTGCGCCCGAAGTTGGAGTTCCTGAAGATCCAGTAACTGGCTCGGCACATTGTGTTCTGGCCCCATTTTGGAGTGACAAATTAGGTATAGCCAAATTCAAAGCGTACCAGTGTTCTGAACGTGGCGGAGAAATAAATATAGAAGTGTTAGAAGATCGGGTATTATTAAGAGGGAATGCTGTCACAATTTTCAAAGGTATGTTATTGGCAAAACTCTGCTAGATGGTGATAAAACGCCGGTTCCGATTTACAAACGTAGGAGTAGTTCGGCATTGCCGTGAGCGATCTTTTCCCTGTCAGAATTGCTGACCGGCAACTGAGAAAGGAAAGCTTGCCCCTTTTCCATTGAGCCGTAAGGATAGTCTACTGAGAACATAATGCGGTCGCTGCCGACTTCCAACAACAGATCAAGGAAAGCAGCGGTAAAATTAAAGCCACTGAACGTGTAATGGATATTCTCTCTGAGGTAGGATGCCATCGGGCGCTGCAATTTGGTTAGATTCGGCTGCAGAACTTGATTGATCCTTGGCAACATGAAAGGCAAAGCTTCGCCTAAGTGGCCAATAATGATCTGCAGTTTGGGATAACGGTCGAATACTCCGCTGAGAATAAGACGCAGGATATGGACAGCAGTTTCGATGTGCCATCCCCACCCTGCCGTCGAAAGTATACTGGTCACCTCCGATGAGAAGTTGCCGGTGTAGTAGGCGTCGATTACCGACTGCGGCGGTGGCGCTGGATGCAGGTGGATCGGCACTTGAAGCGCTTCTGCCCGTTCCATGATGGGCCAAAAGAATCTGTCGTCAAGGTAGCGGCCCTGAATGTGACCATTGATCACCGCACCCTTGAAACCATGTTGGCAAACCATGCGTTCCAGTTCAGTAGCGGCTAGGTCGGGAGCAGCTGTCGGAAGGGCAGCAAAGCCCGCGAAGCGACTGGGATGACGTTCTATCGCCGATGCCAGGATTTCATTGGCGTTGATGGCCATTTTCACGGCTTCCTCACCAGTTAACGACTCCGTACCGGGAGATGTCAGTGAGAGCACCTGCATGTCAATACCGGCGGCGTCCATTTCGGTGATCCGACGTTCGTTGAGGTCGCACAGCTCTTCACCTTTGTTATGAAAGGATTGTTGGCCAATTCTGTCCATAAATCCCGGAAAGGCAAAATGTTCTTCGAGAGTAATGATACGCATTGTCATTGATTTCCTCCTCTTATTAGTTCCCATTATTGTGGGAACAGTCTCTGACTTTTGAAAGTTTCCCTCCACCAAATGAATAAGGTAGAAGTACTCAAATATTCGAGGGTCGTTGGGTACTTTACTTCGTCTCCCTTTCTTGATATGGTTACTATAGTGCCTTCGAGTAACACGAAGTCAAGGCTTTTTTCATAGAGGAGGCAGAGCAATGTACACAGTCAAAGAAATTGCTCAGAAAACAAATCTAACAGAGCATACCATCAGATATTATACTGACAAGGGTTTGGTACCGAACATACAACGCGATAAATATAACAATCGCCTTTTTGACGAAGAATCACTTAATTGGCTAATAAGGGTTAAGTATCTTAAGGATTGTGGTATGTCGATAAAGGACATCAAACACTTTGTTGATCTGTACCTAGAAGGAGATTCTTCAATTCCTCTCCGTTATGAAATTATCTTAAAATACAAGGAGATTGCACGGGAGCAATTGGAGGAGGCAATAAGAAGAGTTGAATTTATGGAAGAAAAGGCGAAACGCTATCATAAAATCATAAATCAAGTCATTTCGGATAATAACTGAGCAAATTAGTTCATTACTTTTCAAAGTACTAATCATTTAATCCCTTTCCTTCGAGAATTTGGGGGATATATTTTTCAACTCTTGACTCCCGAGTTTTAGATTGTTTAGGCTGAGCAAAGTAAAAAATGTATGCCCTTTGCCGTCCGGGGGTCAATGTTTCAAAAGCAGTTTTTAAGGCGGGATTTTCATCTAATTTTTTTTGGAATTCTTCAGGAATAGTGAAATCTGAAGTCTCTTTTTTAATCACCTTCAAACCGGCCTTTTCCACCTCAATAGCTTCATAAATATAGGCTTTCAAGATGGCTTCCAAGGCGACTATTTCCTGAACATTGTTGAAGCGAATCTGGCGCCCCTGCTGAACATTTTCCGTTTGTTGGATTAGGATCCCATTTGGATCTTTTAACAAGGCACCTTTGGTAAACAGAAGAGCACAGTATTCTTTAAATCCATGGATTAAAACTATGTTCTTTCCCTCAAATGTGTAACAAGGATGCATCCACTTAAATTCTTCGGTCAACCCACAGCTAAGAACGATATTTCTCAACTTCCCATATTCATCTTGCCACTTTTGGGCTTTACTCAAAAATTCCTCAACCTTAGGATTAATTTTGCTATTTGTCGTCATGGAGCCCCCCTTGAAAATTTAATGTGCAGTTGCTTGTCTGACTAGATTACGAATTATCTTTAGGATTAGCAAAAAACATAAGCTTAATTAGTAGTTAAATTTTCCATACTTTCTTCAATTATCACTCACCCCATGCTATATCAGCGCACCGTTAACTTTAAGACGAAGTAACCGTCTCGATAAAGGTTAGCTGATGCTCCAGTGAGGAGTATTGTGTAGGGTCAGGGGCATCGGAGGCGGTTTTCAAGTTGGGGGGCGTTTGATGAGGGCTTTTGCGTCTCGGGACTCGGGCAATCGTCTTAGGCTTTAGAAAATATTATCAAAAATGGGGGGTAAAGTTTGCTTTTAGTTAGTGCCTGCCTTGCGGGAATTAATTGTAGATATGATGGCAAAAACACGAAAATTGAAGAGATAGTAAAACTCGTTAAAGATGGCAAAGCGATCCCAATATGTCCGGAAGTAATTGCAGGTCTATGTATTCCAAGAGATAGTTGTGAAATTTTAGTTACTGATGATGGTGAGAAAAAGGTTATCAGTAGAAGCAATGAAGATTTTACTGAAGTTTATAAACGTGGTGCACAGCAAACATTAACTATTGCCAAAACCATCGGAATAAATACCGCCATCTTAAAAGCAAGGAGTCCCTCATGTGGATCTGGTCTGATTTATGATGGGACGTTTAGCGGAACTCTGTTAAATGGCTATGGATTCACTGCTGAATTATTATTGGAAAACGGTATTAGGGTTTATACAGAAGAAGACTTTATATTCAAGAAAGAATGACCGCTGGGATAAAGTCTTGGTGGTAGTTTAGTTTCGAAGTGGGAAATTCGTACCTGGATTGCGTTGCAAAGATTAAATGTTGGCAGACTGAAAGAAAGGTGAAAATTTAGGGATGGCAATCAGAGAGATTCTACTACTCGGTAATCCCAAGTTATATAAAGTTAGTGAAACAGTACAAGAAAGCGAACTCGAAGAGTTAGCGCCGATTGTTAATGATTTGCATGATACACTGATCGATTTTAGAAATAAATATGGCGCAGGTAGAGCTATTGCGTCTCCTCAGATAGGCATATTTAAACGACTTTTATATATGTATATTGATGAACCTGTCATTTTCATCAATCCAACGTTAGAGTTTATCGATGCTGAAATGATGGAGATTATTGACGATTGTATGAGCTTTCCGCAACTCCTGGTTAGGGTAAAGAGGTATAGAAGATGTACGATCAACTATTTAGACCTGCAATGGAAACCTCAAAAAATGATGTTGGAAGGAGATTTGTCGGAACTGTTACAACATGAGTATGACCACCTCGACGGGATCTTGGCTACGATGAGAGCGATTGATAATAAATCATTCTTTTTGCGAAGTGAATTGTCTAATTGAGGCATCTGGAAGTCAGGCGTATGATGTAGAAATTTATTTGACAAACTAAACAAACTATTCTATTATTTTAGTAGTTAACAAATTAAATACAATTTTTTATAGGTGCCCCTAATTGGGGATAATAGGGAACCAGGTAAAAATCCTGGACGGACCCACCACTGTAGTTAGACGTTGAAAATGTACATATGCCACTGGGTAACTGGGAAGGCGTTCATTGGAGTCTATAAGTCAGGAGACCTGCCTATAAAATAATGCAAAGAGGACAAAGGTAAAGTTCTAGCTTTTTTTAAGCTAGAACTTTTTTGTTCTTAGTCAACATTACAGGGAGATTGCCATGAATGTAATTGCCAAAATTAGAATTGAAAAACTCAAGTTCCCGAATAATGAGAAGACGGTACTTAAAAACATCAATTTAGAAATTAATCAAGGAGATTTCATCGTCATTACCGGGGGGGTGGCCTCGGGAAAATCAGCATTATTACATGTCCTAACAGGTGCGATTCCTCATTACCATAACGCAGAATTAACAGGAACAGTAACAATTATGGGACAAGACATTAAAGAAATACCTCTCAATAGAATGTTGGATTATATGGGATACATGATGCAGGAACCCGATAATCAAATCATTAGTTTAAATGTCTATGAGAACGTTGCCTTCGGACTCGAAAATCAAGAGCTTCCTTATGAACAAATTGATCAGGTTGTTAAAAATACGCTGGAGTTTGTGGGTTTGCGTGGTTACGAAAAGAGACAAACTTCGTCTCTTTCAGGTGGGCAGGCCCAGCGCGTTGTTTTAGCAGGAGTATTAGCCCTCAAAGTTCCGATTCTAATTCTTGATCAACCCACTGCCGAACTGGACCCACAAGGCCGCCAGGAGATCTATAAGCGGCTTGGGGAGTTAAATCAAACTCAGAATCTCACGATAGTTTTGGTTATGGACCGAATTGAAGAAGTGCTTAACTACGCTAACAGAGTTTTGATTCTTGAAGACGGTGAACTTAAAAAGGAATACTCACCCAGGGAATATTACTGGTACCAAATCAAGTACCGGAAAGAAATGCTCAGAAATGGCAGGCATTTTTATGTTGACAGTAATAAACCCAGGGAGAGCATAGCTAAAATCAGTGATGTTTCCTATCAATATAATAATCAATTACCGGGTTGTGAAAATATTAATTTAGAAGTATTTAAAGGTGATTTTTTGTCAGTTGTCGGTTTGAATGGTTCAGGAAAATCAACCTTGGCGAAATTACTTATTGGTTTACTCAAGCCTGCCAAGGGTGAAATTCGCTTGTTTGATCAGATCATTAAAAAAGGAAACCTGAGAACGATATTGGCTCGTGTCGGATTTTTATTTCAAAACCCAGACCATCAGATTTTTGCTAGCACTTTGGAGGAAGAGGTGGGTTTTTCCTTAAAGCTAAGGGGTGAACGAAATGATTTTCTAAATCAGAAAGTTGATGAATGTTTGCAATTCGTAGGACTGGCGGATTACAAGGAAATGCATCCCCAGCGTCTAAGCCGTGGTCAGCGTCAACTTCTGGCATTAGCATCGATACTTGCCGGTGATCCGGAGTTCATTATTGCTGATGAGCCCACCTCTGGCCTGGATGAGAACCAAGGCTATATGATTATGGAGAAACTCTATGACTTATCGAACAACGGCAAAACCATTCTGTTGATTACCCATGATCTGGCCATGGCAAAAGACTATTCAAACCGCTTAGTTGCCCTATATAAGCATCGCATCAGGCTGGATATTGAGACAAAAGACATAGAGCGGCATCGTGAGGAACTGAAGGCGATTGGTCTGGATTTCCCAAACACTGATACTTTCAAGGAGGGTTATGATGACACTGGCACTTCCGAAATTTGATCCCCGCACTAAGCTTGTCTGGTATATTTTGATGATTTACTTTGCACTGCTCAGTCAAACTGCTGCTCAATTAGGAATTACGTTACTGGTGTGTATTACGTCCTCGTTAATTCTAAGTGGTTCATTTAAACACTCTAAGGCTATGGTAATCATTCTTTTGCTTTTGGGGCTTCAGATCTTGATTATTCAGTTACTGTTTTGCCGGGAGGGTACTTTGATTTATCAATGGGGCATCATTAAAATCTACAGCGACGCTCTGCCGCTGGCGATTACCGGCATACTGAAAGCGACACTTATTTTCTATGCCAGTCTACAGTTCTTTACCTCCGCCTCAGCTCAAGACTTTACCCTGATGCTTGTAAAATTTAAAATTCCCTATCGTTTTGCCATGCTGGTGGGTCTAGGCGTACGTTTTTTACCCCTTATGAAAGAAGAATATCAGTCGATCATCGACAGCCAGCGAACCAGGGGCCTCAAAATGGATAGCGTTTGGGATGATCTGAAAGCAATTATTCCAACCTTCCTGCCTTTTTTATATCGTGCAGTTCGTCGCTCAACGGAAATAGCCTTAGCTATGGAGTTAAGAGGTTACGGGCGGAGTAAAAATCGAACGTTTTCATCGGATATAGCCCTGAAGTCTTATGATGTTGTAATAATTGCCTCGATGTTCTTGGTAATAAGCCTCAGCATAACAACAAGGCTGTTGCCATTAATATAAGACCATAATTAATGATTTAGGAGGAGAATAACGTGAAAGAAAAATTGTTTAGGACTGACACCAAAGCACTTGTAGGAGCTGTCATTATCGGGATTGTATTTGTAATCATGGAGCAGATAACGGGACGAATCGACGGTATTTTAGATCCCACTCTTTTACTGCTTAATGGTACATGTTGGGCATTCTTTACGGGCCTTATTGTTTTAATGTACAAACAACCAGCGGGTATTATTGCAGGATTAGTGGAAGCTATTGTAGCCATGGCAACAGCCTATTCCCCTTTAGCCTTTTTCTTCTTATTTGCCAATACGATCGGTTCCATTGTTTACTCCTTGATTGCTGTTAAGTTATCGATGACGAAATTAAGCCACCACCTTGTAGCTATGTTGGGCTGTAATGTTATCGGCAACTTATGCGTTACGATCGGCTTGATTTATGTTATCCATCTTGATTGGAAAATTGCCTTTTTGTCTTCTGCGCTGACAGCTTTAGTAGGAACCATCGTCGCAGGAAGCCTGACCAAGAGTGTTTATGGTTCTTTACAGAAATCAGCATTACTCTAAAAACTAATTCAAAGTAGATTTCGAAGAGAAAAAGGTCAACAAACATTCGAAACTAAAGGAGGCATTTTAGTTGGAACAGGATTTGAGAGGGTTCATTGAACGGGTTAAATCTCAGATTCCGTCGGAGGTTATCCACGTTCAAGAGGAGATAGACCCTAAGTATGAGATAAGTACGTTGATCATGGAACTGGAGAAAGCCCGCCGCAACCCGTTAACGATTTTTGATAACATAAAAGGTCATGATATTTCTGTGGTTGCCAATGTTCTGGCTCCTCGTGAACGTCTGGCTTTAGCGCTGGAGGTTGCACCTCATGAACTGGCAGCTGAATATTCCAAACGTATTAATCAGCGAATTGACCCTGTGGAGGTAGATGAAGCATCTTTCCGGGAGAATGTCTTGATTGGTTCCGAGGCAGACCTATCTAAATTACCAATTTTAACTCACTTTCCGATTGATGCCGGACCTTATATCACTGCGGGCTTAGTCATTGCCAAAGATCCGGAAACAGGAGTTGAAACGGCCGGATATCATCGGATGCAGCTAAAAGGGAAGGATAAATTAGGGATAAGTCTTCATTCCCGTCAACGTCTTTGGGAGTATTTCCGTCGTTCGGAAGAACTGGGGAAATCTCTCGAAGCAGCGGTAGTTCTGGGCATCCATCCCAACATATCGATGGGTTCTATGGCCTTAGTCCCTTATCATCTCGGTAAATATGCGGCGATGGGAGGATTATTCGGCGCTCCTTTGAAAGTCGCCCGCTGCCAAACCGTCGATCTAATGGTTCCTGCATTTGCTGAGATCGTCATTGAGGGAGAAATTGTCGCCGGAGAGCGGGAATCGGAAGGGCCATTTGCAGAGTTTACGAATTATGCTTGTTATCGCAGTACGGAAAATGTTTTCCGGGTAAAGGCAATCCAATATCGAACGAAACCTCTCTTTCAAGACATTACACCGGGAATGAGTTCTGAACATATTACCATTGTTGCGGTCCAAAGAGAAGGAGACGTCTTAAATGCACTGAACAGGACTCTTCCTAATGTCAAAAATGTCCATGCTCCGGTTTCGGCCTGCGGGTTATTTCACTGCTATATTTCCCTGAAAAAGATCGCCGAGGGGCAAGCCCAGCAAGCAATTTTTACGGCCTTTTCGGTTGATCATAATCTGAAAATGGTGGTTGTTGTCGATGAGGATGTGGATGTCTTTGATGAACGTCAGGTTCTCTGGGCCATGGCTACCCGACTGCAAGCCGATCGGGGTGTGACGATTGTACCACAGCATATGGGTATGGGCTGTACCCTGGATCCGTCATCCGATGAGTTAAGCCGCACCTCAAAAATGGGTATAGATGCGACGAAACCTCTCTCAGGGTTTGCACCGACCGTTGAAATGTCAGCAGAAGTTCAACAACAGATTCGTCGGTTCATGGGATCTTTTGGTTTATAGAGGAGGCAGGGAATGTACGAAATCGCTGTAGACATCGGAGGGACATTTGCTGATTTTGTTGCGAGGGACAAACAAGGGTGCGCGTTGACAGCAAAGATTCCTTCTAAGCGGGAAGACCCCAAAGAAACCATAATCTCAGGATTAAATGACTTGGCTCAAAAATTAGGCCTTCAACTCAAAGAATTCATGCCGCAAATTGATAAATTTGTTCATGGTACAACTGTGGGAGTTAACGCGTTGCTTCAGGGGCAGGGAGCAAAGACTGCTTTGATTACTACTGAAGGTTTTCGCGATGCCATAGAATTACGGCGCTCCCAACTATCGGAACAATGGGATTTCGGCCTGCCATTACCTCCCGTTTTAATTCCCAGGTATCTGCGGATTGGTTTGCGGGAGAGGATGGATTATCGAGGAGTGCCGCTAATCAGTATTGATCAAGCGCAAATAGCGGAAATCGCAGAGTTTTTAACACAAGAAAAGATAGAATCTGTTGCCGTATGTTTGCCGTTTGCCTGCCGTAATCCTGCACATGAAAAAGAATTTAAGTGTCTATTACAGGCTCTCCTGCCTGACGTTTTTATATCATTGTCATCAGAACTTTCCTCACAGGTAGGGGAATATGAACGAACCTCTACAACAGTCTTAAATGCCCGGCTCAGCCCGTTGTTAAGCAATTATTTACTGGAAATAAGTAATCATCTGCGGGATTTCGGCCTGCAAGTACCTATATCAATCGCCCAGAATAATGGCGGGCTGACAGATCTGTTCCAAGCAAGAAAGAAAGCAGTTTCTACCCTTTTTTCCGGCCCGGCCGGGGGAGTAAAAGGGGGCTGGGCCTTAGCCCATGAGTTGTCACTCTCAGAATTGGTCGTAACAGATATGGGGGGAACCAGTTTTGATGTTTCCCTCATCCGCCGGGGTAAAATGGAAATAACCCCTCAGTCAGAGGTTGCCGGATACCCGCTTCAATTACCAATGTTAGATATTCATACTATAGGTGCGGGCGGGGGAAGTGTTGCCTGGCTGGATCAAGGAGGGATGCTTCGAGTTGGCCCCCATTCTGCAGGGGCTAATCCCGGACCGGCTTGTTATGGTTTAGGAGGGGCAGAACCGACGATTACTGATGCTGCCCTCGTGATGGGTTTAATTGATGCTCATGATTTCTTGGGTGGACGAATGATATTAGATGTGGAGCAAGCGTTTAAGGCCATTGAAACAAAAATTGCTTCTCCGTTAGGGTTATCAGTCCCCGAAGCAGCCTACGCCATTTATAAAGTAGCCCTCTCGCTCATGATTGATGCGGTCTATCTCATGACTGTCAAAAAAGGATATGATCCCCGTTTGTTCTCTTTGGCAGCAGTTGGAGGTGCTCTGCCCTTATTTGCAACAGCATTGGCGGCTGGGATTGGCATAAACAAGGTCGTGGTCCCCGAAATGGCTCCGGTTTTTTGTGCTCAAGGGTTACATTATGCTCCTTTTCAAGTTGAGGTATCGAGTGCCATCTTTGAACCTTTAGGTGAATGCGTTAACTCTAATTTGCAGCAAACCCAGCGTAAACTTAAGGATCAGGCGGATCAGGAAATGTCTCGTCTTGGTATTACTCAGGATCAGCGTAATTATGTCTGGTCAGCAGATTTAAAATATTCTGATCAGCATCATGAAATCAGTATCGAATTGCCTTGCGACGGAGCGGACTTTCCGGTTTGGCAAAAGTTGGGTCAGGAATTCCACGCCCAACATCAAAGGCTTTACGGTTATTGTCAGACTGAGAAATCATTAACCTTGGTGAATTTGAAACTGCTTGTCAAAGAGATAGAAAAAATTCCGTCGGTCCAAACAGAGCGTTGTATAATTTTGGAAACGCCAAACGATGGCATGTGTTCAGTGTATCTAAACGGGAAGTTTCAATCCCTCAAGAGTTATCGTTGGAAAAACTTAAAGCCAGGGATGTGCTTAAAGGGACCTGCAGTCATTAAAAAAGAGTACACAACTGTTATATTAGAGCATGATTGTCAGGCTTATATCGATCAGTTCGGAAACTTGTTAATTTATTTAGGAAGGGATGCTCGAAATGAATGCCAAAGTGGATGAGGTTATTGAGCGTTCTGTAATTGCGAATCGCTTGGATACGATCACTAAAGAAATGGGCTATGCGTTGGAAAAGTCATCAAGATCCCCGATTTTTGCTGAGGCATGCGATTTTGCCTGTGGTATATGCAATGGCAAAGGAGAGTTAGTTTCCCAGATCAACGGCATCCCAATTTTGGCCGCAGCAGGAACTTTTAGTGTCCAGGAAGTCATTAAGAAGTACTCTGGGCAGATTCATGACGGTGATGTCTTTATTATCAATGATCCTTATCAAGGTGGAAACCATCTGCCGGATATAGGAATTATTACACCGTTAATTGAAAATGGAGAGATTCTCTTTTATTGTGTCAGCAGAGCTCACCATGGGGATATCGGAGGTTCTGTCGCCGGTAGTTATAATCCTAAAGCAACTGAGATTTTCCAGGAAGGTTTACGCATACCACCTATCAAATTAATAAGTCAGGGCCAGATAATCACTGAGGTTCAGGAGTTGATCCTGCGCAATGTCAGAAATCCGCAAATGCTTCAAAGTGATTTGTGGTCGCAAATTGGCGCAAACAATATCGGAATTGCTCGTTTAAGAGAATTATTGAACCACTACTCTGGGGATCGAATCAAAGAAACGGTGGAATACCTTTTGAATCATGCGGAGGAACTCACGCTCCAAGCTATAAAACGAATCCCGGATGGAGAATATTTTGGCGAAGAATGGGTAGACGACGACGGCTTTCAAGCTGATCCGATTAAAATTAAGGTTACGGTTAAGGTTGTAGAGGAAAAGATGACTCTCGACTTTTCCGGAACTGATTCCCAAGTCCTGGGTTTCGTCAACTCTGCCTTGGTGACAAGTACATCTGCCGCTTGGATTGGTGCTCTATGGGCCTTGGGTTCTCATATTCCACGGAATAGCGGGGCTTTTAGAGCAATACATGTATTCTTGCCTAAGGGAAGCCTCCTAAATCCCGCTGATCCGGCTCCGGTGACCTTGAGTACGTTGACTCCCGCAAGTGAGATCATCAGCGCTATTTTTCAAGCCTTGCAATCTGTAGCCTGTGAACAACTGCCAGCTGGCTTTGGACGTTATTGCGGTCCGTCTTTCTATGGCATCGATCCGAGGAATCATGAATTCTACGTAGGTTTTGCTTTCTGTGCGTTGGGTTCCGGAGGAGGAATAGAAGGCCGGGACGGCAATCCTTACATGGCGCCGCTTTCAAACTATGGAGGTGTGCGCGCGCCCAATATTGAGGTCAATGAGATCCAATATCCCCATCTGACCTTGTGTCATGAACTTGAAATGGATAGCGCAGGTTCAGGAATGTGGCGCGGAGGACCAGGTATCCGATATAGCCTCAAATTTTATGGCGATAATACAAATATCGTCATGTTTGGCGATGGAATGAAAATACCACCTTTTGGCTCTTCTACGGGTAAACCGGGAAGTTTGAATCAGGTTGAATTAACCTCAATAGAGGAACAAACTATTTACCTAAAAAGCAAAGAAGGAGCTCGTTCGTTGCCAAATGGGGAAGTTCTCACAATTATTTCTTCAGGTGGCGGCGGGTGGGGAGACCCTTATCAGAGAGATCCTGAGTTGGTTCGACAGGATGTTCAAGATGGAATTATTTCCTTACTTAAGGCCAGACAAGATTATGGAGTAATCTTAACAGATAAGGGCATTGATCAAGAGCAAACAGAAAAATTACGCTATATGAGGAGGGAGTGAACTCGTTCAGCTAAAGCTGAACATCGGGGCTTCAGATACAATAATGTCCAGCGGACATTATTACCGAGCCGCCTTTTCCGAAAGGAATACTTAGCGGCGAAGGAGGACTCTACCCTACCTGAAGTTAACGAAGGACCCACCCCCACTTATAGAAGTGGGGGTCTTAAGAACTGGATAAACGCAGTTCAAATACTCACAAATATTACCAGAAGGAAAGTTCGTCACGCAGGCGAATACTAATAAGGAAGCCTTAATATTGATCATCCGGTCAAATTTACTTAAGTCTAAAATTGAGGCAGTAAGATGTTTCAAAAGCGATGGGTAAAAAGAAATCTAAAGAGACGTGAGGAGAAAAAACAATAACGTGAGTAAAATTAAAAAAGCCTTAGCTGCTCTAGTTATGGCCGGTATGGTATTGACAATGGTCCCTCTTAACGTATTTGCTTCAGACACGGTTCCAACCCGATTGGCAGGTACAAATGCTGAACAAACCGCAGTCAGGATTGCGGATCAAACAGTTTGGACCGGAACCGCAATCCTTGCTTCCTCAACTTCGTATGGTATGGTTGATGCTCTAACCTCGGGCCCGCTGGCCTACTATTTAAAGGCGCCTATCCTTCTGACCGGAGCTGGAAATTCTCTTGACTCTGCTACCAAAGACGAACTTGTTAAACTCGCCGTTACGAAGGTTTATGTGACCAGCGGAACGGCGGTGATCAGGCAAGGAGTCCTCGATGAGTTGAAAGCAATGAATATTACGGTTGTGCTCCTAGGTGGAGTTGACCGTTTTGAAACCTCGGTTAAGATCGCTCAACTGATGGTTACCCTCGGCGCACCGGTAACGAAGGTTGCGGTTGCCTACGGCTGGTTAACCCAAGACGCGCTCTCAATTGCTGCTATTGCTTCCCAGGCGGGTCAACCGATTCTTTTAACGAACAGCGCTAGACTTCCTGATATTGTCCAAGAATTCCTGAAAGAAAATCCTGGTATCACGACTTCAGATGTCATTGGCGGAACCGGTGTCATTAATAGTACGGTATTAAATCAACTGCCAAAGCCTACTCGCCATTCAGGAATCACAGCTTATGATACGAATGATCAAGTCATTAAAGACTTCGTCGGTTCCCTCTTGTTTGACCGGGTATATCTGGCCAATGGAGTTACAGGGATTGATGCTCTTTCCGGTGCACCGCTGGCTGCTCAAACTAAGTCTGCGATAGTCCTTACTGACGGCGTTAAGTCTCCCGCGGCGGGTGTTTTCGTGAAGAGCAAGATGTCCCTTAACAGTGTTGTCACTGCACTTGGAGGTGAAGCAGTAGTTACAGAGAGTCAACGTAATCTTGTAAATACAACAGATACAAGTGTACAAAACGCAATAATTGCCCAAAAAATAGAGGAAATAGCTAATCAAAATGATATTCCGCCCGCGCTGGTTAAAGCCATTGCTTGGATGGAGAGTGGATGGAAACAATACAAATTAGACCCAGCAACGGGACAGCCTTTAACCGATCAACCGTTCATATCTGCCGACGGCGGCATAGGAATTATGCAGATTTCTCCGGCTAATTATCCCGAATACGATGTGGCCAGGCTGAAAAGTGATCTCGATTATAATATTGACGTGGGCTGCAAAATCCTCAATAACAAGTTCCGGGCATACCCCAAGATTGGAGACGGGAATCGCAATGTCTTAGAAAATTGGTACTTTGCCGTATGGGCCTATAATGCTTGGACTAAAGAAAATAACCCGAATTACTATACGGGTCAAGACGCCTATCAGGATAAAGTATTTGGCCTTCTCGGTCAAAAATACAACAGTGCTATTACCTTCGCTCCAGGTGCCACAATTCTTCCCAAATCTCTGTTACCGCTTACCGATCCACCGACTCTCTCCAGCTGCTGGAGTACTCCCACTCCTATGCACAGCGGGGACCTGGCGTTTGATCCTCAATCATTGATGACGAACGGAGATTACTGGTATAATTATGTAATTCCTCAGCAGCCCAGGGGCGATTACTATGTACAGGCTTTAGCATTTTACAATACTCTTTATGAGAGCCCATTGGTCTCGTCAGAGGATAAGACGACGGTCTCTCAGAAAATCCTTAACACCTATAACAAACTCTTAGACTCAGCGGATGCTTTGGTGTTAGAGAATAATGCTACTTCCTACGCAATTGCAGCAAAATATTACTGGACCGTCCTTCAAGGGCCGAACCTGGATTCTGCAATTAAGAACCGGGCCGGTTCTGGTTATCAGAATGCTTCTGCTAAAGCAAACCAGTCCTAAGATATAAAACTGTTTATTTACTGCGAAAGGTTAACGAAGGGGGTGTTGCAAAGTGCAAAAAGCCCCTCATTAAACAAAGCCCTGCATAAATAGTGGTTCAATTCACAAATCCACTAATATGCAGGGCTTTATTTATAAAAACGGATAGATATTCGTTATGCGATGGCCCCAGCTACAAGCGTCCGAAAAATATTTGAAGAAGCCAATCCAAATGCAGGTTTAGAAGAAAGCTGCCTATTCATGCTGAACATTGACAGGATTTGAGGTTCGGTATATTATTATAATAATTTACGTGCATATACACTCTTTGAAAATTCTCAATTCTGAAAGGCGATAGGTCAAATGAATCAAATTGATAAACGCATGCCCAAAGCTAAAAGTCCTTGTCACTGTTTGAACTTAAGACGAGCGTCCCGGGCTGTAACCCAATTTTATGACAAGGTATTGGAACCAAGCGGGCTTAAAGTTACCCAGTATTCACTATTGCAAAATTTGAAAATGGCTGAGGCTTTGACTATTAGCGAGCTAGCTCGGAACATGAACATTGACAGAACTACTTTGAATAGGAATATGAAACCTCTGATTAATGTCGGCTTAATAAAGGTTACCATCGGTAAAGATTCGCGCTCTAGGTTGGTAACACTCACCGAAGCTGGCAAAGCTGCACTGACTGACGCTATGGTATTATGGAGAGAAGCCCAAGCATCACTGGAGGAATATTTTGGAGCGGCGGAATTAGATTATTTTGAACAATTACTATCAAAACTAGAATCATTAGTTTAGTAAGATCGATGAAAAGTGGTCAGATTTGAAAAATTAGTTAATTAATATGTGCATATACACATATTAATTAACTAATTTAAGGTTTGACAAAAATTATTTATTTTGCCTGAAGGAGAGGAAAACATGCGGAAAATATTGAGTAGGGGTGATCAGATGTTAGGTAAAATGGAACAAATGATTCAAAGTAAGGCTTACGAATTAGGTTATGAAAAGTATGGTATTATTCCACTCAAGGCGATGGAGGGATATGCTGAAAGGTTTGAGGAACGCATTCAGAAAGTTCCAGCTTCAGAGCCATTTTACCAAAGACAACGCCGTCTGGTTGATCCTCGTGCTGAATATCCGTGGGCTAAGTCAGTAGTAGTTGTTGTGTCACGTTATGGTAAGTATAAAATACCACCGTCGGTGAAAGGTCATATCGCAAAATCGTTTTTATTTGATGCTCGTGTTGACACCAATACAAAAGAGTATCAGGCTAATCAGGACATAGAAAAATACATGCAGGAACTGGGCCTGCGAATCGAAACTAACTCGAAATTTGGTATTGTTGGGATGCGGTGGGCTGCCATGCAAGCAGGACTTGGAATCATACGCCGTAACAATTTTTTTTACACTCAGTCTGGTTCGTGGGTGGGTTTGAAAGCATGGCTAACGGACAAGGAAATGGAGTTGATCGAAACTCCCAGT
This sequence comes from Desulfosporosinus sp. SYSU MS00001, assembly GCF_049943955.1. NCBI lineage: Bacteria > Bacillati > Bacillota > Clostridia > Eubacteriales > Desulfitobacteriaceae > Desulfosporosinus > Desulfosporosinus sp. SYSU MS00001. Next base: position 32,895 of record NZ_JBNFTW010000011.1, on the reverse strand, counting down.
CTTCCCCAGTGCCCCAAGGGTTGTAAACGATGTATGGAGTCGTGCCCAACTCATTCGCTGTCTGCAGACTATACTATGCTTCCAACTGCCTGTATTTCTTTTTTGACGACCTTTGGCGGCCGCGATCTGCCTCATGAACCTCTCAATAAACATTTGGCAAATTGCATTTACGGCTGTGATATTTGTCAAGATGTCTGTCCCATGAACAAAGGAAAATGGCAGGAGAATGAGGATTTTCCAGGCTTGTCTAATCTTGCTCCTAAACTTACGCCTGAAAACATCATGAATATGCATTTGGATTTTTATAGGGAGCGAGTACAACCGAAGTTTTTTTACTTGTCGCCCGATGAGCTTTGGAAATGGAAAGTTAATACATTGTGTTTTATGAGAAATAACTACCAAGAAGCATATAAACCTTACATCACAGCTGCCTGTGATGATGAAAATGAAAAAATTCGTGAGATGGCACGATCAATTAGCCTTGAGCTCTATAACTAAGATCGTATTTGTTCTTAAAAACCTGTAAGACCGCATGACTGACGCCGCAGGCTTTTGCCATTAAAGCTAACGTTGAATTGGCTGCAGTCGAATAATGAACCGGGTGCCTATATCTACCTTGCTTTCAACTGAAATCGTTCCGTTTATCCGTTTCAGAGTTTCATGAACAATTGCCAGTCCCAGGCCGGAACCCGGTATTGCTTGGGTGTCAATTCCCCGGCGGAATCGATCAAAGATAAAAGGTAACTCTTCTTCAGGTATCCCCTTGCCGTTATCCTTCAAGATGATTTGAATTTCCTGCTTGTCAGCGTCAAAGCCTGTTTCTAATAAGGAGTTGACTTGTGCTGTCAGATCTTCCGGAGAAGCAGCAGTCAGTTTGAGAGGGCTGTCTGTTCCATTTTTCAATTGCAAACGGATCATTTTTTGAGGCCCATTAGGATTACTCGTAGTCTGAGCATTGACCATGCCGCTTGAGGCCAGGGCGGTACTTGCAAACAAAGTGCCTGTAAGAATTGCTGTTCCAGTAATTAGCAAGAGTTTATTGCGGATTAATTTCATAGAGTTATCATTCTCCTTTTATTCTAGAATTTTGTTTGTTTTTCCTTCTATACATAACATAGGTATTTTAGAATTTTACATTGATTTTTTACACCTCTAATTGAATTAACAGATTTGATTGCTCAAACCGTCCTCTTAATTAAACCAGTTTAAGGTGTAGATTCAATGCAGGGTTTGATTAAGAAATCTACTCTATTCGTCTGTTTCTCATCCGGCAATAATTATCCGACGTTTCTGCCGGCAATGTCTATGCCGCCAAGCCCTAAAAGCTACTAAGGAGCGTTGAGGCTGGGTTTAAGAATATTAAGAGGAATTATCAAAAACATGTGGAATACTTAAATTAGACTGTTATGTGATAATTTGCCTTATCCAATATGGATAGCAGATAATGAAGGAGGCTTCGGAATGGGGATTTGGTAAACCGTCTTCACTGGTAAAAATGGATTTTTTTAAATTTGATAGTGAAGAGGGGATACTTATGCCCTTTTTTAGATACGAGGGTGTCAATGTTTATTACAAAGTAGTTGGGAAGGGTAACACACCTTTGCTGTTCTTGCACGGTAATACTGCTTCTTCGAAAATGTTTAAACCAAAAGTTAAATTCTACGCCGAACGATTCCGGGTTATTTTAATAGATTATCCTGGGCATGGTAAATCTGAAATGTTGCAGGAGTTTCCAGTAGATTATTGGTGCTATAATGCCAGGGTTGCTATTAAGTTATGTCAAACGTTGAAATGTAATAAAGTAAACTTAATCGGTACGAGTGGTGGAGCCATTGTCGCCTTAAACATGGTTCTAATAGAACCATTGCTCGTCGGCAAAATCATTGCGGATAGCTTTCCGGGTGAGTCTCAAAACTGTGAAGATATTGTTACCCTGAGAGACCAGCGTAAAAAAGCGAAGGGTAGTATTAGTTCAGTACTATTTTGGTTTCTGATGCATGGTTTGAGGTGGAAGAAAGTAGTAGATGCTGATACAAAAATGATTGAACTGTCGAGTTTAACCAGAAAGGGATTCTATTGTGGTGATTTATCTGAAATAACTGTGCCGGTATTAATAACCGGAAGTCTTAAAGATGAATTAATTAAGGATATGGAATTTCGTATGGAAACACTTTCTAATAGGTTGAAAAATTCGAAATTGGTTTTCTACCCAACTGGTTCACATCCGGCCATGTTCAGTAATAGCAGAGAATTTGACAATCTAGCTCTTGAGTTTTTAGAAATTAATTGTTAAGTCTTATGATTTTTGAAATACCCTTCAGATTCTCTTTGGAAGGGTATTTCAATTTATTTTGGAACGGTTTAAACTTTACGATCTGGGAAGGAAAGACGAGGAAATGGTAAAGATATTATTGCGCTTTGACTTAACTAGATGAGATGTTTAGTTAGTGAATATTACTATATAAGGAGTGCTAGTAATGATTGAGCAGATAAAAAATCGTAGAAGTATAAGAAGATATCTCGATATACCAGTGGAGGATAATAAAATTATTCAATTACTTGGGAGCGCAAGACTAGCTCCATCTGGTGATAATACACAACCTTGGCATTTTATTATAGTAAAATCTGAGGAAATTAGACAAAAATTAACCGAAGTATCTAATAAACAAAAATGGATGCTCTCGGCACCGGTTTTTATTGTCTGTGTTGCAGATATTCGCTCTAGAGTAGCTAATAATATCGAATTATCGTTAAATGAAACTAGTCCTCAGTTAGAACTTAAACAAATTATAAGAGATACATCGATTGCAATAGAACATATTGTGCTCGAAGCAAATAATTTAGGTTTAGGGACTTGCTGGGTAGCATGGTTTACTCAAGAAGAAATCCGGCCCATTTTGAATATTCCTTCTGACAAATATGTTGTATGTATCCTTACTCTTGGTTATGCGAGTGAATCACCGAAAGATCGTCCTAGAAAGAAAATTGAAGAAATAATCCACCGTGAAAGCTGGTAGCAACTATAAAACGAACTATCCTCTCGATATTCGCACCGCGAAATGACAGGTGTTTTGCTGTAAAAGAGATAATATTGGATTTGTAACGTGTGATGTGGTGACTAAGGGAGAGCAAGTTGAAGAACTATAGCTTCGAATATCGGGCTTTTAAGTTAATTGGGATATAATCAAGAAGGATGATACTTATGGATGGACTTTTATTTGGAATATCCGGCCTACCACTGGGGAATGATTCTATAAAATTTAATTATGCGAAAGGGATAGATTATGCTAAATCAATTGGGCTAGATGCAATGGAGCTTCTTTTTGTCAGGAGCGTAAATGTTACGGATAATAACAAAGAAATTATACTTGAAGCTAAGTTGAGGAATAATTTCTACTTGTCTGCACATGGTTCGCACTATATAAACTTAAATGCAAACGAGTTGGATAAACAGAAACAGTCTATCGAAAGAATTATTAAGGCTCGGGAAGCATTGTCCAAAGTTGAGGGCCGCAGCCTTATCTTTCATCCCGGCTATTATTTGGGAGACTCCAAAAAAAAAGCTTATAATACTATAAGGGACAATTTATTGCACCTTCCATTAAATGAGGTGGATTTTAGACTAGAGACTACAGGCAAGGGAACACAATTTGGCACCCTTGAGGAGTTAGTATCCTTATGTAAAGAAATAAGCAAGTGTAAATTGTGTGTTGATTTTTCTCATATCCACGCGAGATATAACGGCAAATTAAAAGGGTACAATGATTTTGCAAAAATACTTCAGTATATTACTGACGAGCTCGGGAAATCGGCTCTGGAAGACATGCATATTCACATGGGAGGGGTGAATTATAATGAAAAAGGAGAGCGAAATCACCTCCCGTTACAGCAAAGTGACTTCAATTACGTGGATTGTCTTAAAGCTATTAAGGACTTTAACGTAAGAGGCTGTATAATATCGGAAGGTCCTATGGTTGAGAAGGATGCATTGTTGCTTAAGAAAACCTATGAAAAGTTATGATCTTTGCATTGGATAGAAAGGATAAATTTGACTTGGAACAGTAACCGCAACTGTTTTTCGATAACTTTAACGAATAGTTCATTTTTGATTTCGCCAATGATTTTGGAAATAAGATTTTGACGAAATCTTGACTCAGCACTAGTGATATTGTATCATAAATCCTGTACCAACTGGTAGGTACAGGAGGCGATGAAGTTGATAGGCAAACGTCAAGAGATTGTTGAAGCAACGGCAGCTCTGATGCACTCAAAAGGGTATGAAAACACTAAACTCAGCGATATTCTAGAGGCGGCCCAGATTGGTAAAGGTCAGTTTTACCACTATTTTTCCTCGAAACACGAGTTTGGTCTGGCAGTTATTGATTATTTTTTTGATAATTGGAATCGGCGCCTGTTGGGAGAAATCCTAGGCTCTGAAAAAGATCCGAAAATTAAGTTCGATGAGATGCTGGAATGGGTGGTTCAGAATCATATATCTAACCAGGCTAAATGCGGATGTGTGTTTGGAAACCTTGCTATTGAAATGAGTGAACATGATGAAAAGTTCCGGCTAAAAATAAAAGCAGTTTTTGATACTTGGGTGGATAAATTGAAACCGGTGCTGGCAGGAATGATTAAAGAGTCGTCTCAACCAAAGCCCGAAGAGCTTGACAAGTTGGCACATGGGATTGTAGCTATGCTCGAAGGCGGAATTCTTATGATGAAAAGTCAGCAAGATATCAAAGTTCTAATTGACGTGACGGATTTGGTTAGGTATTTGGTTAATTCTTTTGTACAAGATCACTCTGCTGCATGAAGGATATTGCCATCTGTCGAGTTAGTTAGTATCTATGGAAAATCCGGTGATTGCCAAGAAAGAAAGGAGTAATCTATTGTGGAAAATTCAACAGTAAATCCACAGGAAGCAAACGAACTGGTTGTGCTCTGGACCAGTGCGGACCGTGAAGTTGCATTGAAAATGGTATTTATGTATACATTTAATGCAAAAACTAAAGGATGGTGGGAAGATGTCTGTCTGATAGTTTGGGGTCCTTCAAGCAAACTTTTATCTGAAGACCAAGAACTTCAGGCTTATATGGCCAAGATGCTCGAAGCTGGCGTAGAGGTTGTTGCTTGTAAGGCTTGTACGGACAGTTATGGGATTACCGATACCTTAGAGAAACTGGGCATTGAAGTGAAATATATGGGGCAACCGCTTACTCAAATATTAAAACGGGACGCCAAATTGATTACTTTTTAAAAAGCCTGTTTTCCGAAAAAGAAATCTATGGAGAGAATTATTTGGATAAGTGAGCTTATTTCAACTATCATGATACTTCGGGTAAGAGTCATGGAAATACTGCAATAAACAATTTCCAAGCGACTTACTGTCAGTGTCGTTGTCAGACCAAATTTCACTGCGATGGCTGACTTGTTGACGGGCGTATAGGAATTCCCATCATAAGAACGAGGTCGTAAATGAACTTGAATGACGATTTTTGAGAAAATAACAGTTGTTAAAAGAAAGAGGAATTATCATGATAAAAAGCTCCCAAGAAGCGACGAATTGTCCTTGCCCAAAAACCAACTGTGAAAGGCATGGGAAATGTTACGAATGCGTTCAGTTTCACCGTGCTAAACCAGTGATCGTATATTGTATGCGTGACGAGTATAGAAAAAAGGATTCTCTATAAAACATGATGAGCATGGAAGTTTTTCTAATTTGAGGATCAAGAAGAAGTTCAGTTATCATCAAATTTTATAAAACTAGAGATCTATATTTTGAAGTTCTAAATGATTAAATTTTAACGCGAAAGAAATGTTCACAGCGGGTGAGAGTAAATATCTTGCTGGAAGAATAAGTAAACGAGAAGAGGGAGTGAAAAGTATGCCCTTCGTTAATGTTCAGATGCTGGCGGGAAGAACGGTTGAACAAAAAGCAGCACTTGCTAAAGCTATCACAGAAGCTTTCGTTAAGATTACAAACTGTCAGCCAGAGGCTGTGTCCGTAATATTTAACGACATTCAGAAAACCGATCTGGCTAAAGCAGGTAAACTAGTCTCTGAATCATAGATATTTTTATAGGCCTTTAACATAGTTGCTCTTGGCAATTTAGAAAGGGGTACTATATGATTTTAGGAATTAGTGCAAGCGGTAGAAAAGACGGTGTGACAAGTAAGATTATTAAAGCGATTTTAGAAGCTGCAGGGCCAGAAAACGAGTATATTTTGCTTGCAGGAAAACGAATCAATGGTTGTATTGGCTGTACGCTCTGTGCTTCTGATAACAAATGTAAAGTGCAGGATGATTGGAATGCTATAGGAGAAAAGATGCTTGAAGCAGATGCAATTGTTTTCGGAGCGCCCAATTATTTCGGAAGGATGAACGCATTAGGACATGCATGTTGGGAGAGGACCTTTAGTTTCAGGCATAGAGAAGTTTTTAGTTTGGCAGGTAAGCTGGGAGTCATTGTTAGTGTGGAATACGAAAACAATGATTTTGTAAGGCCGGAAATAGAAGATCTTATGTTAAGAAATAAAATGGCCATAGTCGACTCTATGGAGGGACATGGATATTCCCAATGTTATACCTGTGGTTACGGTCATGAATGTGGAGTTGGTTATGTTGTTAGAAAACATGGTTTTCTCGATAAGATAGAACCTGAACAGATTCCTCAGGATTTCCAAGAACATGCAACAGAAAAATACCATGCCGAACGAATTGGCAAAATATTAGGATCGATTTTGAAAAATCGCCAATGAACAGCCTAGTAGGCAAGCTTATAAATTCAAGTTAGCAAAACTTAATTAGAAGATATATTTCCTCGAATTTGTTGAAATTGGCCCGAATAATGAAATGAATTTGAATTGAGAAAGCTGGAAAGATTAAAATGAACTTTGTAAAACTTGCAGAAGACCGGTATTCCCTTCGTAAATTCAGTTCAAGACCGGTGGAAAAAGAAAAGGTTGATCTTGTACTCAGAGCAGGCCAGCTTGCACCGACTGCCGCAAATTTTCAGCCGCAGCGTATCCTTGTCATCGAAAGCAGCGAGGCATTGGAAAAATTAAAGAGATGCACACCTTGCCACTTTAATGCTCCCATGGCTATGCTTGTCTGTTATGATGAGACTGCCTCCGCTAAACGCAACTATGACAACTATAATACCGGAGAAGCAGACGCTAGTATTGTCGCAACACATCTGATGCTGCAAATAGCCGAACTTGGGCTGGGGAGCACTTGGGTTGCACATTTTAATCCAGCCACTATCAGACAAGAATTTTCACTACCGGAACATTATGTCCCGGTTGCCCTGTTGCCGCTAGGTTACCCGGCAGAGGATGCGGCTCCAAACGAACAGATGCATTGCCATAGAAAACCGATTGAAGAAACCGTATTCTACAATACATTTTCATAATAGAAAGAAGCTCAACACAGCATGTGCCAAGGGCGGTGCAAGGCTGATAACCGATAAGGCCACCGTTGTCTTTGGCGCTTGCTGCTCACTTCTTAGATATAGACAAAGGTAGAGGAACATTGAAATCCTGATGCCTTTGTCTTTCATTTTACACTTTTGATCATCAATTTGTTGTTGACATAGAGTATACTCGAAGTTTTAAAATAATCTTACCAATATAATGTGTTTGGTAAAAAGTACAAATCTGTAGTCAGAGATGTTAAGTACTGGAGGATGGTATCGTATGTCATATTTAGGTGAAAACATCCCGAAACTTGGTTTTGGGTTTATGCGGCTTCCGATGAACGGTGAGAAAATTGATATCGAGCAGACAAAGGAAATGGTCGATCTGTTTATGTCCAAAGGTTTCAGCTATTTTGATTCCTCCTGGGCCTATAATGGCGGAAAATCTGAAGAGGCGATGAAAGCCGCAATCGTTGACCGTTATCCACGCGAGAGCTTTCAAATTGCGACAAAGTGCCCCGTTTGGATTGTGAAAACGAAAGAAGAAGCCGAGAATATGATCTGGACTTCATTAAAGCGCACTGGGGCGGGATATATCGATTTCTATTTGCTGCATAATCTGGGAGACAGCCGCACCCAAAGCTTTGATGATTTTGAGATGTGGGATTTTGTCCATAAACTTAAAGAAAAAGGCCTGGTGCGGCATATCGGGTTTTCAATCCATGACAATGCTGACGCGCTGGATAAAATTTTGACCGAGCATCCGGAGATGGAGTTTGTCCAATTCCAGCTGAATTACGATGACTGGGAGAGCCCCACCATTCAGGCTCGAAAATGCTATGAAGTGGCCCTCAAGCATCACAAGCCGATCATCGTGATGGAACCGGTTAAGGGCGGCCTTTTGGCGAACCCTGCTACAAGCGTCCGAAAAATATTTGAAGAAGCCAATCCAAGTGTTTCGCTGGCATCATGGGCTATACGATATGCGGCCTCTTTGGATAATATCATCACGGTGCTGAGTGGAATGTCGACAATAGACCAGGTGCGGGACAACGTATCTTTTATGGAACAGTTTAAACCGCTTGATCAAGACGAGCTAGCTGTAATTGAGAAGGCGCGGAAAGCGATCAGTGAAATTCCCAGTATTCCCTGTACGGCCTGTCAATACTGTGTAAAGGGCTGTCCGCAGGGTATACTTATTCCCAATGTATTTGCAACATATAACCGCAAGTTGGTTTATAATGATTTGGCCAGCGCGAAGAGCCGCTATGGACTTGAAACCAGGTTTAACGGTAAAGCCTCGGACTGTGTTGCCTGCGGAAACTGCGAGCGGGTCTGTCCTCAGCATATTGGTATTATTGAAAACTTAAGAACCATAGCTGAGGAGCTGGAAAAATAAGAATGGCATGACTGTTGCCAGCGGCAGATTTATGGTTTTTAACAAATAACAAATATATAGTGATTTGAACAATAGCTTATTATGAATGAAATCAACTATGAGTAGTTTTCGGCCAGATGTTTGAGATCTGGCTTTTTGTTTTTGTCGAGACATATTAAGACTTTGTACACAGTCAACCCACGTTGAGACCGTGGTTCGATTAAGAAAACAGACAATCCAAACCCGCATCACAGGCCGGTTGTATGGTTCGAAAATATTCGGAATTGAACCAAAAACAGGCGCAATGTTTCTAGCAACATTCAGGGGTACATGTTCGAGGTGAAATGGACGTTTTTGTGGTAAAGTGTCTGAAAAAAGTACCACAGTGTCGAGGGGGCCTTAAGACTGTGACGATATAGAAAACAGTAATCGCCAGATTGTTCCTTATTTTTGGATGGTATGGGATAATTGTGTGAGGGTTCGAGTGTCCTTACCTATCCAAAGGCGCTCAATGTACCGGGAAGTTCCTGTTGATGTTTTGGAAAACAGAGAACAATTAGCGGAATGGGCTATTAAAGCTTTGCTTGATCAAGAAATAATGTCAAAAAACTAAATACTAGGTTTGTAAAAGGTGACAAATACTCTTCGGATTATTCAGGTTGTAAAGTTTTCAAGGAAGAATAGATTGAGAGAGGTAAATAAATGAGCATTTCACAAACGCGAATGAACTTAAAGGTTGAAAACTTGGGATTAGATCCGGACATTTTTGCTAAAATCTTAGAGTTATATCAGGATAACCATTATGCGCGTTTAACAGGTATTAAAATCGTAGCCATTGGACAAGGAAAATTTATTGCCGAAATGGTCGTGGATAAAAATAATTCAAACGTGATTGGAACTTTACATGGTGGTGCAACTGCCACCCTGATCGATGTGTGTATGGGAATGGCTTGTTTTACAAAGGGAGTTACAGTTGTAACTGGTAACATCAATATATCCTACCTATCTCCTGGAAGAGCCAGCAATAAGATCATTGCTGTTGGCCAGGTTATTAGGTCAGGTAAAACGACTTTTTTTGCTGAAGCAAGTTTGGAAGACGAAAAAGGTCAGATCATCGCCAAGGGTACAGGAACCTTTTTTCGTAAAGGGAATTTGTTAAGCGAGTAAAAGGTCTAGCTATAATCAACTTGAATAGATATTGAGCATCATGTTGACAATAAGGAATTTTCAATAGATTAATTACTTTGGCTTGGGAAAGTTATCCCTTATATGTCTAATACTAGAAATAAAACGCCGGAGGGAAACAATGTTAGATACTTATTCGAATTTCCGGGAGTTAAAGCTGCATGAGCAAAAAGATCGGGACTATCGGATAAAGGTTAGCGCAAATTGGCATCAAGTGTTAGTCGTTGCTCCACATGGAGGAAATATTGAGCCTTATACTTCTGAAATTGCACAGTGGATAGCAAAAGAAGATTTTGCATGGTATTTATTTGAGGGAATAAGAGATATAGAAGTCAGGAAGCTGCATATTACGAGCCACAATTTTGATGAACCAACTTTGCTTCAAGCCCTTCATGAAGCGTATATCGTGTTAACAATTCATGGCCTTAAAAACTCAACCGAGGAATTCCTAATGATTGGCGGGTTAGATTCAGGATTTACAACTTTGTTACGGATAGAAATACAAAATCGAGGTTTTATTGTTAAAGACTGTGAACAGAAATATCGTGGGGAGCGGGCAACTAATATTTGTAATAGAGGACGTACTGGAAAAGGCGTACAGTTAGAAATTAGTTATGCTTTGAGAAGCAGAATTGTTAAAGATGCAGAATGTAGGAACCGGTTTGTAGACGCGATCCGGTCAGTCATTAAAGCTCAGGAATTACGTTGAGAAGTGGAATACATAGTCACAAGAACTATTCAGCATGTCCCTTTAGTGTTATAAGTTAAAATTATATTACTGTATATAATGAGGCTGTCCAGCGTTGGATACGTTCATGCATAAGTCTGGGGGTATAACCTGAGGTTAAATTGAAGATCTCCTGAAAGTTTGCTGAATTTGAGTTGCTTCATATAAAAATTAATTTGCAAAAGGAGCAATTTTTGAATACCTTAATTGTAAATTATTATCATTAACGGCTCATTCAATTTTATGCCACAATTATTTGCGCTTGCTAAAAAAATCCCTTCAATGATATTAACGATTTGTAAATAAAATATAACATGTATACATTATACAAGTTATATTGCATGTATACATGCTTAATTGATAAAAAACAGAAGGGAATCGAAAAGGCATAACGAAATACTATATATAAAAGTTGCTATTCTTTAAGCTATCAAAAAGATGTAGAAATTTTCAAAGATAGTCTAAAAAGAGTGGCGAATAAGAAACATATTATAAATTATGGGGAATCATTAAGGAGGAGTTATTTTTGCGCAAAGTAAAGGTATTAATGGCCGCTATCATGGCGGGGGCATTACTTGTTGGTTGTGGTACATCTGGCACGACTGGTTCATCAAGTTCAGCAGGGAATAACGCGAGTCAACAGGAAGTCATTAAGTTAGGTGCTGATGTTACGTTTCCCCCGTTTGAGATGATGAAAGATGGTAAGGTGACTGGCTTTGATATCGACTTGATCAAAGCTATTGCAGCTCAAGAAAATTTAAAAATTGCTGATCCTATTCAAACCATGGATTTCCAAGGCCTGATACCTGCAATTCAAACCGGAACGATTGATGTTGCTGTAGCCGGCATCACTATTACATCAGCTCGTGAGCAGCAAGTCAACTTTTCTAAACCCTATTATCATTCGGGCTTGTCAATTTTAGTTAAGAATGATAGTACGATCAATGGCGTTGCCGATCTCAAAGGCAAGACGGTGGCTGTTAAATTAGGTACAACGGCTGATATCATGCTTTCTAAAGATCAAGGAATTAACATGAAGCGATTTAATAATATTGATGATGCATATAATGAATTACAAAATGGCGGAGCCCAAGCGGTTGTCTTCGATAATCCTGTTAACTTAAATTATATCAACACTGGACACAACAATGTTAAAGTAGTGGGCAGCCTTCTGACAGGAGAAGATTATGGCATAGCAGTTACCAAACAAAATTCTCAACTCCTGCAAAAGATTAATGATGGACTGGATAAATTGAAAGCCAACGGACAGTACGAAAAACTTTACAGACAATATTTCAAATCAGATAACAATGGCTTAGTTAATAAATAAAACGACTCCAAAATGGCTTAGTTGAAGAATCAAATGCGTTGAGCGCAGCTAGTGCTGCGCTCATTTAAAATCATCAGGGAGGAAATGAGGCATAAGTGAACTTTTTTCAAATAGTATCAGCAGCTATGCCCCAGTTGTTACAGGGGGCTAAATTAACTGTTTGGTTTTCAATAGCGTCAATTATTTTGGCTACTGTTTTGGGCCTTGTTTTTGCCTTGCTTAAATTATCTCATTATAAGATTTCACGCCGAATTGGTGAAGTGTATGTGCATATTTTCCGCGGTTTGCCTCTTTTAGTGGAAATTTTTTATATTTATTTCGCTATCCCTATGATTTTACCTTTGCATAAATGGTTTGATCCCTATTTTACACCAATTGCTGGGATTATAGCCTTAGCATTAAATGAAGGTGCCTATATTACAGAAATTATTCGTGCAGGAATTTTAGCAGTAGACCGCGGCCAATCAGAGGCTGCTTTAAGTATTGGTATGACAGGTCCTCAGACGATGAGATTTATAATTTTGCCTCAAGCATTTAAACGCATGGTACCGCCTTTGGTCAATCAATTTATCCAAACAATAAAAGATACGTCTTTATTATCAGCTATATCCGTGACTGAATTGACACGAAGCGGACAGATTATTATTTCCACAAACTTTGCCTCTTTACAGATTTGGACAGCAATTGCCGTCGTCTATTTAGCCATCATCCTTCTGTTAACAGGTCTCTCAGGATACTTAGAAAGAAGGTGGCAAATTGATAAGCGTTAAAAATATTACCAAACATTTTGGTCAACATAGGGTTCTAAATAATATTTCTTTAGAGATCAAGCCACAAGAAGTAGTCGTGATCATTGGCCCTTCAGGATCAGGTAAAAGTACTTTTTTACGTTGTCTGAATGGTTTGGAAAAAGTTTCTGATGGGCAAATCTTTGTAAATAATAAAGAAATAACGCATAGCAAAACAAATTTAAGTCATGTTCGTAAAGAAGTTGGCATGGTATTCCAGAGATTTAACCTATTTCATCATTTATCTGTACTGGAAAATATAACGATTGGACCGCGCAAAGTTTTGAAAGTTTCTCAGGAAGAAGCTGAGAAAAGAGCCTTTGCATTATTGGAAAAAGTGGGTTTACGTGAGAAAGCAGGAGCTTATCCAGATCAACTCTCAGGAGGTCAACAACAGAGAGTGGCTATTGCAAGGGCTCTAGCTATGAATCCAATAGTCATGTTATTTGATGAACCCACCTCAGCGTTAGACCCGGAAATGGTCGGAGAAGTGCTCGCTGTCATGAAGGATTTAGCTAGAGAGGGAATGACTATGGCAGTGGTTACACACGAAATGGGCTTTGCTCGCGAAGTGGGTGATAGAGTTTTATTTATGGATGATGGAATAATAGTTGAAGAAAATACCCCGGATGAAATTTTCAACAACCCTAAGGAAGAAAGAACAAAACTGTTTTTAAGTAAAATACTTTAATTAACGAAGTTTGCATAAGCTTTCTGATGGAAGAGTTAACCACTCTAAAAGCACAGGCCAGTTCTGCCTGTGCTTTAGTTTTTTCTTAAGATAATAGTTTTACTGACAGGATAGAAACGTAACTGCTTGGTTGAACTATAACTTTGTCTTAGATGGGTTCTCTTTTAAGCTTAATTTGCCCGGGGGTCCCTAAACGCAAAGGAACATGCTCAACTTTAACATCAGTATGTTCAAGTCCAAACCAACTTATTGGAGAAACAGTAATTTTCTTTAAGCGAAGTTTAAATTGCATAATTAGTTGTTTATATAAAGCGAGGTTGGTATCATTAGCCAGTTCTTCACGTACTAAAACAAAACAAAAATCCCCAATGTTACGATTGATATTATTTGTAGCATATAATTGGAATTGTTCTTTTATTTCGTTGGACTTCATAAGGTCGGTCACAATTTGCCTTAAATATCTACTGACTTTTTGTTCAACCCTAAATCCCAAACGAAGTTGAATCTTAAAAACATAATCAGTTCCGAAATTTTCAACAGTATAGGACATAGACCTTGGTTCATCGGTTACCTGAACATTGATAAACCAATAAACTTCCGCTCTTTTTGGCCGTTTATCTAAAATCGAATAAATAATTTCCTTGTCTACTTTTCCAGGTTTAGATTTGCTTGTTAAATAAACTAAATTTGTAGCGTATACCGGAAGATGTTCATCATTTCTAAGCAGCCCAAGCGTATCAATATAATCTTCCAATGATACCTCTTTTGTCACGATTTGTTCAAAAATTGTTGCTTTATACCATAACATCATTAGTATTAAAATCAGAGCAGCAATAAACACTGTTATAAATCCGCCGCGAAAAAATTTCGCTGCACTTGAAATGAAAAAACCAATTTCCAAAGTCCCAAAAATGATAGGCACGAGAAGTGAGAGTAGCCTCGACACCCTTTTCTTAATAAGCCAATTGAACAACAAGATTGTAGTCATCAACATCGTAATTGTAATAGCTAATCCATAAGCTGCTTCCATGTGCGATGAAGTTTTGAAGTAGAGAACTACTCCGATACAAGAAAACATCAAAAGGTGATTGACGATTGGAATGTACATTTGGCCTTTGGACATAGCTGGATAGTAAATTTTTAATCTTGGCAATAAATCTAATTTAATTGCTTCTGAAACGAGTGTATAGGACCCACTAATTAAGGCTTGAGAAGCAATAATTGCTGCAAGAGTCGCTAATATGACACCAAAAATACGGAAGTTACCAGGAATTAGTTCGAAAAATGGATTAAAATCGGCCATATGTTGTATTCCGGGATTATCCTTAATCTGCAGCACCCAAGCCCCTTGACCGAAATAGTTTAGAAGCAGGCAGATTTTAACGAACGGCCAAGTGCCGTAAATGTTTTTTCGTCCGACATGTCCTAAATCGGAATATAATGCTTCAGCACCTGTTGTGGCCAAGAATACACTGCCCAAGATCGCAAAACCAGCTTTATTTTGATCACTAAACAACAATTTAATTCCATAGTATGGAGATAGTGAGTTCAGTATATTCAGGTTCCCAAAAATATGAATTATGCCTAGAAAGGCTAACATGAGAAACCATAAAAGCATAATCGGGCCGAATAATCGTCCTAATATCTCAGTTCCGGAACGTTGCAGGAGGAATAAAACACAAAGAATAACAATGGTAATTATAATCACAGTGGATTGATTTGAACCGAAATTATTGATATAGGCGGGAATCCATTTTAATCCTTCTACGGCACTTGTGACGGTAACTGCCGGAGTTAAAATACCGTCCGCTAAAAGGGTTGCCGCCCCGATCATAGCCGGAACAATAAACCAGGCACCCTTTCTTCGAATTAGCGAATATAGAGCAAGGATGCCGCCTTCCCCATGATTGTCTGCTTTGAGTGTGATGAGGACGTACTTAATCGTGGTAAGTAATGTAATGGTCCAGAATATAAGGGAAATGGAACCGTATATAAACTCGTTGGTAATTGAGCTTAATTGTCCATTTCCTTCAACTAACGCTTTCATTACATATAATGGTGATGTCCCAATATCACCATAAACAACACCGAGGGTCACGAGCATACCTGCTGTGGTTAATGGTCGTTCTTTACAGAAATTCAATCCCTTTTCCATTATGTATCCCTTCATATCACTTTATAGTTTAGCTATATTTTACAAATTAATATTGCGGAACATTAGCCTGCTCCTTAACAAAAGAAAAACCCCTGTTTGGGGTTAGTGTTAAAAGTTTTAAACAAACCAATTCGTATGGTTTGTTTTTCATCCCCCTTTCAACGCCTACGAGGTTAGCTGCCGGGTTCGGGTCGAAAGAAATAACCCGTCACATTCTGTGATTCACCCCATTGGGCTAATCAATAGCCCGTTTATGGTTCCCCCGCTTCCTGAGAATTCAGCGATTGTTTATTCAACTGTTAATAATATTAATCCTTTAATTCCAGAATATATAGCACCATATTGGAGTAAATACAGTGAAAATACTCCTAACAAGCTTATTTTTCAGGCGTACTTTTATCATAATTAGTTATGCGTATTAAATCTGCATTGTTCTTTCATTTACTTAATTCTAAGTTATTTTTTGATGCCTGATCCCTGGTACGATTGTATCGAGGTTTCTTTGCTGTACCCAAACAAGAATATCAAGGTGATGGTGATATGGAGAATACCGAAATAGATATCTATATTTCTTTGAATTAGAAGAGGGAGAAAAAAATGGGCGAGATATTCACAGAAAGAAATATGTAAAATTTCTTGAGCAAAAGGGATTGTTAATTCAGGCAAATACATGTATTTTGTGGCGACAATTGTTCTATAGTTTAGGTTTTTTTTGATAGTCAATTTAATTATTAAATAACTAATGATATCTTTTGTAGGTGTCCAATCTAAATATATCCAAATAATTACTTTGTATTGTAATTAAAATTGCAAAACACATCGTGTTATATATAAGATTCTTAAAATTATAATCTATTTCGAACTATGTCTTTGCTAAAATTTGATATAAACCCATTGTATGGAATATTAATTGCCATCATTTGAATTATAATTAAAATTTAAACTATTAATAACTATAAAAAAATATAATTACGAACATATTTCTTTGTTTTTGATTTCAGTTGTATAATAGTTTTAAATCATTAAAAGTATTTCATCATAATTAAACTTTTATTGAAATTAAAGTAGAGAGAAAAGAGGTGAATTGCTTTGTCCGTAAAAATCAGGACAAAGCGGCTGTATGAGGCAAGGGCTAAAACGAGAACTTGGTTTGCTTGATTTAACAATGATGGGATTGGGGGCCATAATCGGTTCCGGATGGTTGTACGCTGCGCAGAAGGCGGGTAATCTCGCTGGCCCATCCGCAATTTTCGCTTGGCTTGGCGGTGGTATCGCGGTTATGTTTATCGCCTTAGTGTATGCCGAATTAGGTGCCATGCTTCCCGAATCCGGGGGACTTGTACGTTATTGCCAGTACTCCCATGGAAGTTTCGTCAGCTACATGATGGCTTTTGCCCTCATACTTGCAGATTCAACGGTTATTGCCATCGAAGCAGAAGCGGTTGTTCAGTATGCTAGTTATTATGTGCCATCTCTTTATAATAATACTGCAGGTGCGATGACGGCTGTCGGATGGTGTTTAGCAGCAATTTTAATCGTCATATTTTTCTTCCTCAATTATCTTAGTGCAAAGGCTTTTGCTAAAAGTAATACCATCATAACCGCTTTAAAATTCCTAACTCCTGCTTTAACTGTCATTGTCCTTTTAACCCAGTTCCATGCTGGGAATATGGCAGCGGGTGGTTTTGCTCCCTTTGGCGTACCAGGAGTGTTTACAGCTATTTCTTCCGGTGGGATTATTTTCTCGTATTTTGGCTTTCGGCAAGCAGTTGTAATGGCTGGAGAAGCTAAAAATCCTCAGCGTGATGTCCCTTTAGCGATTGGTCTCGCGATTGGCTTAGGTATCATTTTATACATTCTTTTACAAACTGTCTTTATTGGGGCTTTACCTGCGAGTGAACTGGCTAAAGGTTGGGGGCATATTAATTTTCGTTCTCCTTTTGCCCAGTTAGCTATGCTTCTTAACTTTAACTGGCTCGCCGCAATCCTCTTTGCAGATGCGGTTATCTCTCCTGCCGGGACTGGTAACATTTACATGGGGACCACCTCACGCTTGATCATGGCTCAGTCGGAAAATGGTTTCTGGTGGAAAGTATTTAAGAAAGTACATGCTAAATCAGGGGTTCCACGGCCTGCTCTCTGGCTGACTATTGTGCTAGCCTTGGTTTGGACAGCCCCTTTCCCTTCGTGGGGAAAATTAGTCGGAGTTGTATCTGGAGCAGTTGTCTTCACGTATATGATTGGCCCAATTAGCCTCGTAGCCCTTCGTCGAACTGCTCCCGGACTTCACCGTCCTTTTGTTCTTAAAGGCTTCAGCTTTGTGGCTGGTATTGCTTTTATCGTTAGCACTATGATCATCTATTGGAGTGGTTGGTCAACCGATTCTGTTGTAATGCTTGCCAATCTCTTTGGTCTCATACTATTTGTCGGTTTTCTGGTAGTTCGGCCTGATTTACGGATAAATATTAGTAAGCATATTAAAGCTGGCATCTGGCTTGTGGTTTATATGTTATTCATGATCGCCATCAGCTACCTTGGGAGCTCTAAGTTCGGAGGCAAAGACATAATAAAATATCCCATGGATCAAGTTGTCGCGATGATAGGAGCAGTTATTTTCTACTTCTGGGGAAGTGCTAGCGCATTCCCAACAGAGGAAATACAGAACGTTGTCGATGAACAGGCAAAGGACAAAAAATAGCAGACACAATAGATGGCATTTTCGAAGCTTGATGGGCTGGTTGAGCTGAAAGTTTAGAATCAGTTAACTAGGTTGACTGAATGAAAAATCGGCTAAAACGCTCAATGTTGACGATATCCATGAGGTTAAGTGCCGAGTCTTGTGTGGCGCGGGAGTGTAGCAAAACTACTTTTTAAAGTAGTGAGCGATGCTCCCCATTTCTTTTCCAGGAGTTTGGGAGATTGTTCTCAGATTACTACGGCAATACTAACATTATACATTGCTGTATTTGGTCTTTAATGTGACAGTAACCGTTGCCTATTGAAAATATCGAGTAGTGGACTTCTATGAAATGTACAATTGTAAAATAGTTCTTTATAAACAGAAAGCAAAATTTGACTTTTATACTATAACAATTTGTTGTAAAATGAGTATATGAATTTGATACAACCAGTCAATTTTAGATTATGAAAAACAAGGAGAAGAAAATGGGTAAAACAATAGCAGAGAAAATATTTGATGCACACAGGGTAAACATGCCTTTTCCAGATACGCATGTTTTAAAATTGGATAGGGTGTTTTGTCATGAAATTACCACGCCGATTGCCATCACGGATCTTATGGCAAGGGGAATGGACAGAGTCTTTGACCCAACAAAAATTAAAGCAGTCATAGACCATGTAACACCCGCCAAAGATTCTAAAACGGCTGAACAGGGAAAGATACTGCGGGATTGGGCTAAAAGGCATGGTATCAAAGACTTTTTTGACATCGGAAGAAATGGTGTTTGTCATGCCATATTTCCGGAAAAGGGATTCGTAAGACCTGGTTATACTGTGATTATGGGGGATTCACACACCTGTACTCATGGGGCCTTTGGAGCTTTTGCTGCAGGTGTCGGTACGACCGACTTGGAAGTAGGAATTCTTAAGGGTGTTTGTGCATTCCACTTTCCGAAGACCATTAAATTTGTGCTTAAGGGTACTTTAAAGCCCGGCGTTTATGCCAAAGACTTAATACTTTTTCTTATTAAAGAATTGACCGTAAACGGTGCTACAAACATGGTCATAGAATTTACAGGACCGGTCATCAATGCCATGTCCATGGAATCACGTATGACCCTCTGTAATATGGCCATTGAAGCCGGAGGCACTTGTGGCATTTGTTACCCGGATATGACAACTGTCGAGTATTTGTGGGAATTCATAAAAGACGAATTTAAAACGAAGGAAGACGCCTTGAAAGAATACACCAAATGGGTTTCTGATGAGGATGCTTCTTATGAAAAAATCTATGAATATGATGTTACGACTTTAGAACCGATGGTTACGTTTGGTTACAAACCGGACCAAGTAAAAACCGTTAAGGAAATGTCAGAGACGAAAATTGATCAGGTTTATATAGGAAGCTGCACCAATGGCCGTATCGAAGATCTGAGAATTGCTGCAAGTATTCTTAAGGACAAAAAAATCAGTGATGACGTGCGTGCCGTTGTAAGCCCTGCAACTCCGGCTATTTATTCGATGGCCTTAAAAGAAGGATTAATTGAGATTTTCCAAAACGCTGGTTTTTGTGTTACAAACCCAACCTGTGGTGCATGTCTTGGCATGAGCAATGGGGTTCTTGCTGATGGTGAGGTCTGTGCTTCGACGACCAATCGAAACTTTAATGGCAGAATGGGCAAGGGCGGTACCGTTCATCTAATGAGCCCTGCTACAGCTGCGGCTTCAGCGCTCGAAGGAAAAATAACAAATTCACAATTATGTAAAGCGTGAGTAATGGAGGGAACAATGAAACAATTTAGCGGAAAAGTCCTATTCTTGGATCGATGTGATATCAATACCGATGAAATAATTCCAGCAAAGTACCTTACTGAAATCACTAAAGAGGCCTTAAAACCTTATTTATTAGAGGATTTGTCTCTTACCGGATTTAAAAATAAAGAAGATGTCAAGGACAAAGCAGTCATTGTGTCAAGGGCTAATTTTGGTTGTGGCTCTTCCAGAGAACATGCTCCTTGGGCTTTTGAAGTCAATGGAATCAATGTAGTGATTGCTGAAAATTTTGCAAGGATATTCAGACAGAACATGTACAATTGCGGCATGTTTGCTATCGAATTACCAAAGGATAAGATCGAATATCTTTTTGAGAACTATGCAGGCAAAGACACTTCAATAACCATTGACATTGATAACGATAAGATTATTGTAACTTCATCAGACCAGTCAGAAGAAATAGATTTTAAAGTAGGCGAGTTTGACAAAACCCTAGTTAAAGAAGAGGGCTGGGTCGGTTACGCTGATAAAAACTATTGATTGTATTGACTTTTTTAAACGCATGAACTATAATGGCAAAAATTAAATACACAAAGCTGTGACGAAAAATAGTACCTGTTTAAATATGCGCAGAGAGAAGATGGTTGGTGAAAATCTTCGTGAAGAAAACGGGGAAGCCATTTCCGAGCTGTTTAGCCGAATGATATTTATCCAGTAAGCTTTACCGGAGTTCCGACCGTTATAACGGAAGCGGCATTTTGTGCCGACAGAGTGCAGAGTAACCTCTGAATTTAGGTGGTAACACGGATATGCTATTTCGCCCTAAGCTGATTAAAACAGCTTAGGGCTTTTTATTTTGGGCTTTAGTATCATAAACGTAAATGCATCGATCCATTAGGTGATTGCGAAAAATATTGTGAAAGAGTGATTTGTTATGAGAACATTCAATATGTCAAAGAAACTAGATTATGTCTGTTATGATGTCCGTGGGCCTGTGCTTGAGGAAGCGGAGCGCATGCGTAGTCAAGGTATCGATATTTTGCGTTTAAATATCGGCAACCCTGCTCCATTTGGGTTTGATGCTCCGGGAGAAATAATTTATGAGATGACTGAAAATCTGCATAATGCTGAAGGATATTCGGACTCAAAGGGTATTCTCTCAGCTCGCGAAGCAATTGTAAATTACTGTGAATTTAAAAAAATACCCCATGTTGGGGTAGATGATGTCTATACCGGCAATGGTGTCAGCGAATTAATTGTGATGGCTATGCAGGGCCTTCTCGATAACGGAGATGAGATTCTCGTTCCTGCGCCCGATTATCCGCTGTGGACGGCGGCCGTCACATTGGCGGGCGGAAAAGCCGTCCATTACATCTGTGATGAGCAATCCGAATGGTATCCGGATATACAAGATTTAAGCAGAAAAATAACCCCTAAAACGAAAGGCATTGTTATTATCAATCCGAACAATCCGACCGGTGCGGTCTATCCAGCCGAAATATTGGAACAGATTGTAGAACTTGCCCGGCAGCATGGTCTTATTATTTTCTCTGACGAAATATATGACCGTCTTATGATGGACGGCTTTCAGCACACATCTATTGCTTCATTGGCTCCGGATTTATTTGTTGTAACTCTGAACGGCCTTTCAAAATCCCATAAGATCGCCGGATTCCGCTGCGGATGGATGTGCTTAAGCGGAGACAAGTCACATGCCCGCGGTTATATTGCCGGGTTAAACATTCTGTCATCAATGCGGTTGTGTTCAAACGTACAATCGCAGTACGTCATTAAGTCAGCCCTTTCTGACATCCATAAATGCGACGACACTCTTTTGCCCGGAGGACGGATCTATGAGCAGCGTGAATATATAGTCAATGCTTTAAACAATATTCCTGGTCTTCAGGCGGTAAAACCTAAAGCTGCTTTCTATGTCTTCCCCCGGATTGATACCAAACGGTTCCATATCACTGATGATGAAAAATTTGTCCTGGACTTTCTTCATGAAAAACACATCCTCATGGTTCATGGGCGTGGATTCAACTGGCTCATGCCTGATCATTTCCGTATCGTATATTTGCCCAAAATTGAGGAATTAAAAATTGCCTGTGACCGCCTAGGCGATTTTCTGGATGGGTATCGGCAGGCCTAAAAGAGTTAAATACAGATCATACAAATTGGCGCTATGGCTTGCAAAACTATAAATCTGCATTAAGGCAGACATCTTGCTCTTTATAGCTCCGCTGATAATGTGTTATAATATGGTAAAAAAATCATCTCCTTCAACGGCAAGGCAAGATAAGCTTTTGGGCAGCCAAAGCAGTTAGCAGCGGAAATATTAGGATATGATCGGTAAGTAATGTCGGGATGCTTCAGCATCCCGACATTATCATAGATGTTATATACCTATGCGCACTCCTTTCTGCTGGTTAGGCGTAGATAGAAAACAGGAGGTAAACCATGCAAAATATTAATATAGATCACACGATTTATAAGACCAAACCGGACAAAGCAAACCGGGCAAAAAAGGAAATGGATATTTACGATTTATTGGAAATACTCGATATTCCATATTTCAGGCTCGACCATGATGAAACCCCATCCATTGAGTTGTGTGATGAGGTTGAAAAACTATTGGGTATTGAAATATGTAAAAATTTGTTTCTTTGCAACTCACAAAGAACAAGCTTTTATCTGCTAATGATGCCAGGCCGAAAGAAGTTTAGGACAAAGGATTTATCCAGACAGATTGATTCATCCAGATTATCGTTTGCCGAGGCGGAAGATATGGAAAAACTATTGAATATCAAACCGGGATCAGTTAGTGTATTAGGCCTTGTGAATGACATAAGTCAATCTGTACAATTGCTTATTGATAAGGATGTTTTGCAGAGCGAATATGTGGGATGTCATCCTTGTGTTAATACTTCTAGTTTAAAGATTAAGACGTCAGACCTTCTCACAAAGTTTTTGCCTTATACTGGACATCAGCCAATCCCGGTGGATTTGTAAGTTAGGTACATTGTCCAATCTGGACAACTCATTCCGGTATTGTCATTAATCGTTCTATGTATGGCAGTACTCATGGGGGAGTACATAAGTTGCGGAAACAATTGGGTGAGGGAATTAAATATAAATTGATAGGTTGACAATTATGTAAAAAAGACCTATATTATGGATATGTTATATCTGCGATATAGGGAGGCTGCCTTTTGAAATATTCGAAAGCAACAAACTACGCTTTACATACGATTGTTTACATGATGGAGCATAAACAAAGTGAAAAACTAAGTGTACAAAAGCTTGCTGATCACTTTAAAGTATCAACTACATATCTTTCGAAAATCTTAACTCAGTTAGTTAAGGCAGATTTAATTGAGTCATCTTCAGGTGTAAAGGGCGGCTATATCCTAAGTAAAAAAAGAGAAGATATTTCTTTTTTGGACATAATCTTGGCAATTGAAGGAAATAGCGCTTTTTTCAAATGCGAATTTCAAGAAAGCAATTGCTCAATTCATAAAGTTATGATCGAAGCCGAGAGTTTGATGGAAAAATACTTAGAAGATAAGAAGCTCTACGAAATTGCAAAAGAAGATAATTTTTAAGAAATCGCCTTTAACTATTTTTTGCTGAGTATATTATAGATATTATATATCTTAAATATATATATTGGGGGTTGAATTTATGAATAATAAAGAGTTCACTGTTGAGCGTATGATATCCATGTTAGAAGAAAGAGACATCACTTCGCCTATTAATGAAGAATGTGATAAATTCGGCATAAAAAAGGGAGACATTGTCATCGATTATGGATGTGGTTCTGGAGGTTATACGAAAAAAGTCTCTGAATTGATTGGAGATAATGGAAAAGTTTATGCTGTTGATATTTATGATATGGCACTTGAAGCTGTTAAAAGGAAAATCGATAAGTATCAACTAAAAAATGTTGAGCCTGTCCTTGTTAAGAATATAAATAGAATAGATGCCAACATTGCAGATATAATAATTGCGATAGATATGTTTCATATGGTTCAGGATCCAAATGTAGTCTTAAAAGAATTACACAGACTCATCAAAAAGAATGGCACTTTATTCATTGATATGATGCATATGATTCCAGATGATGTAAAAGGAATAGTTGTAAATTCTAATCTATGGGAAATTGTAAATGAGTCAGATAACTGCTTAAAATGTCTACCTATAGGATAATTCACTTCTTCGGGCAGAAGAAGCCAAAAATATACACATGAGCAGCTTCGGGTGTTACAATATTTTTCAATTTTGTCTTGGCTAGGTTGTGGTATGATTATTGAACGAACTAAATTGGTGCACCCCAAAAAAACGGCCCTGCTTTTGAGGAAACTTATACCTTAAAGCAGGGCCATGATTTATCCAGTTTTTAGACCCCCACTTCAATAAGTGGGGGTGGGCCCTCCGTTAACTTCAGGTGGGGAAGAGTCCTCCTTCGCCGCTAAGTATTCCTATTGGGAAAGGCGGCTCGGCAATAATGTCCACTGGACATTATTGTATCTGAAGCCCGGTGTTCAGCTTTAGCTGAACGAGATCACTTCTAGATTGAAAACATATCAAATCTGTCTGTATATGTTTGTTGACATTTCTTATTCTCGAAAATATAATTAGCATAACAATAATTGTTTAAACAAGTAAGCGAGGGTATAGGCACATGTATACATCGTACGATGAATCGATAGGACAATTGACAAATCAAACTAATAAAATAATAATGCGCTATTTAAACTCAAAACTTGAATTGTATGATATTACTCTTGAGCAGTGGATTGTATTATCGAAACTATCACAGCAAGATAAAATCACACAGAAGCAGTTAGCTGAAAATGTAGATAAGGATCAACCTACTTTGGCAAGGATATTGGATATTTTAGAAAGGAAAAAACTTGTTGAACGAAAACCTAATGAAAAGGATAGAAGAGCATTTAAAGTACATATGACTGAGAAAGGAATATACCTAAAGAAACAAGTGACACCTCTTCTTGAAAATTTGTTTGAAACAATAGTCGTGGGAATTTCAGGTGAGGAAATAGAAACTTATAAACGTGTTCTCTTGAAAATAAAAAGAAATATAAATATACAAGAAAAGGTGGAGAAATAATTGAAAGGACTAAATTTGAATTATTCGGACAGACTTTGGACAAAGAGTTATACATTGATTTTAATCATAAATTTATTTGTTTATATAGCTTTTTATTTATTGGTACCAACTTTACCTGCGTTTGCAAAACAGATCGGCGGGAGTAATTTACAAGCCAGTTTAGTAGTTAGTGGATTTTCTATATCTTCACTTATATGTAGGGCAGTTACCGGATATCTAGCTGATAAAGTTGATAGGAAGCCGCTTTTAGTAATTGGACTCTTTATTTTAGCTTTATGTACTCTTTCTTACATGTTCCTTCCAATATCGGCAGTTATAGTAGTACGCATCCTTCAAGGGGTTGGTTGGGGAATGTCATCTACAGCTATTGCTGCCGTAGTTTCGGAAATGGTTCCTGGTAAACTTCGAGGCGAAGGAATGGGATATTATTCACTATCTATGATAATTTCGATGTCTTTAGCCCCAATTATAGCAATTATGGTTATGAATAATTATAAGTTCAATGTAGTAGCTGTGTTTTCTATAATACTAGTTGGTGTAGCAATACTAGTATTACAATTATTAACAGTTCCTCACAATAAGGTCCAAAGGTTAGGGCATAAAAAAGGAAATGTCATTGTATTGAGAGATTTATTTGAAAAGAGAGCGTTGTTCCCATCGTTTCTTTGTTTTTTATTGGTAATTCCATTGTGTGGAATTATGAGTTATATAATGTTATATGGTCAAGAAATAAAGCTATCTAACATTTGGGTATATTTTATTGGGCATGTCTCAATGATTTTAGTGACAAGGTCTTTTGTTGGAAAGTTATTTGATAGAAAAGGTCATGCTGTAGTAATTATACCCGGAGCAATATCAATGATCATAGGGCTCATAATACTCTCCTACGTACATTCTGTTACTACTTTGGTCATTTCGTCACTATTTTATGGGTTTGGATATGGTGCTGTTCAGCCATCATTACAGGCTTGGGCAATAAACAGATCACCAGTTGAGCGTATAGGTGCGGCAAATGGAACGTTCCTATCCTCAATGGACTTAAGCTTTACAATTGGTTCAATAGTATTAAGCCTCGTTGCGGGAATTAAGAGTTATGCTCTAATGTATCGATTTTCTGATATCTTTATGGTTCTTTTTATATTGGTATACGGTTTTGGACTATTGAAGGAAAAGAAAAATGCTATCCATAAAGAAGACTTGCTTGAAAATGTGAGTTAAATTAAAAATAATTCTCTATATAGCAAAGGTCCATGGCTGATCGATGACCTTGGTCAAGGTTAAGCCTTTTTCCACTGCAGCATTTCAATGCTGTTTTTTTTTACCAATAATTAATAACCAATTAAATCCAAATTTACAATACAATGCTATAATCTGTCAGTAGTAATTTTTAATCGAAAGAGGGAGGTTGTAGAATGAGAACTAAAAACAAAAGCAAGATTGCAGCAATAGTTCTGACATCATCTCTAATTTTGAGCAGTATTGCTCTTCCAGCAATAGCGAGGGAGCAAACCAACAATGGGCGGTGGGTAACCGGAGATTTTCATACCCATACCTACTTGACAGACGGAAGTAATACTGAGGTAGATGTACTCAACAATGCTTTCACAAAGTATGGCTTGGATTGGATGGCAAATTCCGAACATGGTGGGACCTCAAAACGCGACCCTTTAGGAAACAATCTTACCTATCCAACTTGGCGCTGGATTACTTTAAGAGATTTGTCATATCCGATTATCCAAAATTTACGCGCGCAATACCCGAGTAAATTATTGGTGCAGGGAGTCGAATGGAATGTTCCGACCCATGAGCATGCCAGCGTTGGAATTGTAAGCGATGAACCAAACTCCATCAGCGATTTTGAATACAAGTTTGACGCTAGTGATACAGATAGCAGCCGAGCGGCCGAAGGAGTTGTTAAGGACAATACAAGTCATACCGGTGCTATTGATGGTGCTAAATGGTTGGAGAAAAATTATCCTACGACCAGTTATTTGCTACTTAATCACCCATCCAGACAACTGAAATTCACAGCTGCGGACATCCGTGACTTTAACAATGCGGCACCGAATGTCTTCATTGGTCTCGAAGGTATCCCTGGTCATCAGAAAGAATCATCCCGTGGTGGATATGAGTCCACTGATCCTAAAGCACAAACTTACGGAGGGGCAGATTACATGCTGGCCAAAGTTGGTGGCTTGTGGGATTCTTTACTTGGTGAAGGTCGAAAAATTTGGATGTTTGCTAATTCTGATTTTCATTCAACCGCTGGCGACTTCTGGCCTGGAGAATACTCAAAATCTTATACGTGGATTAATAGTAACGTCCAAGAAGCTGGAAAAGGCAAAAGCTTAGATGTCAATAATAATAATTACCAATATCTTATTGATGGCATGCGTTCTGGAAATTCGTTTATAGCTTTAGGTGACTTAATAAATGGTCTGGATTTTAAAATAAAAAGTGGCAACACTGCTACGATGGGTCAAACTCTTGTGATCAATAAAGGCAAGGATGCTCAAATTACTATCAAATTTAAAAGTCCAAAAACAAATAACAATGGTGATCTGGTTTCAGTGAATCATATTGATCTAATTGCTGGTGACGTGACAGCTAAAGCTGAACCAGGTACTCAAGAATTCAATAATGATAATAACAACAGTACAAAGGTAATTGCCCAATTTACCAGTAACGACTGGAAATATGCAGATGGGTGGTATACAATTCAGTATACCCTTAAGAACATAGACAGTAATCAATATTTTCGCCTAAGAGGTACCAATTTAGGCGTAGATGTACAAAATCAGACGGATCATGACGGCAACCCCTTAAGTGATTCTTTGGTAGGAACTAATGACTCTACTAAAGCCTATAGTGATCTTTGGTTTTATTCTAATCCAGTGTTTATTGATGTAAAATGAGGTAACAGATCAAAATGCAAAGAATTTTGTCAGCGTATTGCTGTATAACGGTTAGTTAAATTTGCTAAATTTCTCTAGGCGAGGAGAGGGGAAAAGAAATAGAATCACTTAGACTCCGGGACCAATTTTCCGGAATCTAAGTGTTCTTTTTTTGCTAAAAAAGTATCTAGCCATTTGTCAGATTGAAAACGTAGATTTTTCAGAGAAGATGTTTAAATGAACAATCGATACCAGAGCAAATGAGCACTCCTATTACTTTTATTGCTGACTTTATGCAGGAAATATAAGATAATGATGGAATAAGTAGGAGGGAAGACACTTGGAACTAAAACTTGAGCGTCTTACAAAGGCCAGCTCTGAATTTATTGATTTCTTCGGTAGGGGTAGAGTCAATCCTTCAGCGCGATAGCATTTGTTATGGGCTAGGCGCTTTCGTCACCGAAGTCCCGATCTTCAGCTTTAACTGAACGAGTTGACTAATTACTTACTGGGAGTATTGGGGGGAAGTTAGGTGAGTCTTGTACAAAGATTAAAGACTATTGAACCGCTTCATGTCGGTTTGTTATTGATTTTTCTATTTGCCCTCATTTGGTCTGTCATCAAACCAAAGGATCTTTTTACTTGGTTTTTAGAGGTATTACCAGCCATCATAGGGTTGGCAGTTATCGTTATTACATATCCTCGGTTTCGGCTGACTAATTTAGTCTATGTATTAATATTATTGCACTCTTTAATTCTCGTTATTGGTGGACATTACACGTATGCTGAAATGCCATTTTTCAATTGGGTGCGGGATCATTTTCACTTGGCAAGGAATTATTATGACCGCTTAGGCCATTTTGCCCAGGGTTTTGTTCCTGCAATTATTTCCAGGGAAATATTGCTGCGAAAGTCACCAATAAGGAGAGGTAAACTTTTGTCTTTCCTGGTAATTTGTATTTGTCTTGCGATTAGTGCTTCATATGAGCTAATTGAGTGGGGTGTAGCAGAGGTTACAGGAACTGCGGCGGATGCTTTTCTCGGAACTCAAGGAGATGTATGGGATACCCAGTGGGATATGTTCTTCGCTTTATGCGGCTCGGTTTTCTCCCTAGTCACACTTCGGAAATTTCATGATTTAAGCCTCAAAAAAGGGAAATAGAGGTCATAAATATGTATTGTCAGGAGGACGTAATGAACGAAAACATTATGAGTTACCTAGAACATGACCGGTTTGCAGCTCTGGCAGGAATCAAACTAGTCGAAGTGAAACCTGGATATGCAAAAGCTAACATGGAGATCACCGATAAGCACTTAAACGCTGTTAATATTGTCCATGGAGGAGCGATATTTACACTTGCAGATTTTGCATTTGCGGCTGCGTCTAATTCATATGGTCAAGTTTCCCTTGGAATAAATGCTACTATATCATATTTTCGGCCACCCAAAGGATGTATAATTATCGCTGAAGCCAAAGAGGTTTCATCAAGTAAGAAAATCGGGAATTATAATGTTGATGTATTTGATGAGAATAAGGAAATTATTGCTAGGTTTAATGGTATTGTATACAGAAAGAAAGATAAGATTGAATTTGAGTAGGAAAACTTTCTGACTTAAATAGCTATCTATGCTTTGTCCTATCTTGACAAGTCAATCGAGGCACATACATGACCGAGTGTTATATCGAAGGCGTAATTATCTATGTATTCTGTTCGATACATTAAAGAATGATGATGACGCAGAATAGATCAAAGCTTAGGACATAGATGAAAGTGTATTAAGAATTAGGAGATCCAGTCCTAACTTAAACTTTTATTTAAGGCCTAAGTTTTTCTATAAACAATTATATTTTTAAATATTTCCAACCTTGGCACTTCGATGCAGAACCATCGAAGTGCATTATTATCAATTGGCTGAATAAAAAACTAAGGTATTGGTAGTTGATTTGGGCGCGTTTTGGGTTAATAATTTAATTGGATGAATCCAATGAGGTGATTTGGTATGAGGCTTGTCGTTGATAGAGGAAATCATACACCTGTTTATATTCAAATTTTTGAGCAAATACGTCGGATGATTATATCCGGGGAGCTTTCACCCGGTTTCAGACTTCCTCCTGAAAGGAAGTTGGCTCAAAGTCTTGGCGTCAATAGAACGACAATCTTGAACGCTTATCGCGAGTTAAAAGCTGAAGGTCTGGTTGGTTCTCATGTTGGGAATGGAACTGTAGTACTTTCCTGTCTTCAGGATGAGTCGGATTTGCGTAACTTCACTTCACAGGAACCTGCTTGGAACCAAATTTTTAGCCATCATGCAAATGATTTTGATTCCTACTTTCTAAAGGACTTGTTAACCTTAGCAAGCAGAAAAGACGTGATTTCTTTTGCGACAGGAATGGCTTCTCCGGAAAATGGTCCTTTAAATGCTTTTCTCGGTATCGAGAAAGAATTAATTGTAAGCAGAAATAATAAGCCTTTGCAGCATTCTCCCACAGAAGGCTTCACATCCTTGCGTGAAGCCATTTCTGGTTTGATGCATAAACGAGGAGTATATTGCAGCTATGATGAAATCATGCTTCTTTCGGGTTCACAACAAGGTCTGGATGTGGCAGCAAGGATAATACTTGATCCAGGGGATATCGTTGTCGTGGAAGAACCATCATTTTTCCCCGCGATACAAGTTTTCAAATCTATCGGTGCCAGAGTTATGGGAATTCCGATGGACGAAAAGGGTATGAGAGTTGACTTACTTGAACAGCTATTACAAAGGTACAGGCCCAAATTGATTTATACAATACCAACATTTCACAATCCTACAGGGACTGAAATGGAGCTGGAACGGAGAAAACGACTGATTGAACTGGCCTATAAATACAAGGTTCTGATTATTGAGGACGATGCCTATGGGGGCCTTTGTTATGAAGGTCATTCACTTCCTTTGCTGAAAGCAATGGATAATGACGGATATGTAATTTACTTAAGTACCTTTTCCAAAACTGTTTATTCAGGTTTGAGATTGGGCTGGATGACGGCGCATAAAAAGGTCATAAAAAAGTTTGCAGCTGCGAAACAAATCATGGATCTACATTCCAGCAGTTTATCACAGTGGATTATTGAACAGTTTATTAGAAGCGGGGGACTTGAAGCGCATATTCCCAGGCTTTGTAAAGACTATCGGGAAAAAAGAAATGCAATGTATGATGCGCTGACCAAAAATGCTCCGGCAGATTTACTATGGAATATGCCTAGAGGAGGCTACTACATTTGGTGTAAGCTTCCGTGTGGAGTTTCAGCATCAAAACTAATTATCAGGGCAGCAGAACGCAAGGTAGTTTTCGTCCCGGGAACTCCTTTTTTTACCTCGGGGCAGGGTGACGATTTTATACGTTTAAATTTTACCTTTGAAGAACTTAAAGATATCACGGATGGGATTCAAAGATTGTGTGCGGCTATGAAAGAGTTGATAGATGAGCAAAATCATTGCGACGTATATCCCGCACTGGAGATCAATCCTATCGTTTAAGATAGATGGTTTTCATTTTAGGCGAGATGAAGGAGGAGTTAGTATGGATTTTAAGTATGCAAAGAGAATGGAATACATAAAGGCGTCCGAGATCAGAGAGATTTTAAAGGTTGCTGAGAGACCGGAGTATATTTCATTTGCCGGCGGTTTGCCTGCACCAGAGCTTTTCCCTGTAGAAGAAATCAAAGAAGTATGCAGAATTGTGCTTGAGGAAGAAGGTGCAAAAGCGTTACAATATTCAGCCACGGAAGGATATGACCCGCTCAGGCAATGGATAGCGCAAAGAATGAATCAACGATTAGGAACTAGCTTCGATTCCGAAAATATACTTATAACCCACGGTTCTCAGCAGGCTCTTGACCTTACGGGTAAAGTCTTTCTTGATGAAGGAGATATTGTATTATGTGAAAGCCCGACATACCTTGCTGCTATAAGTGCCTTCAGAGCTTATGGCTGCGAGTTTGTAGAGGTTCCTACAGATGATGAGGGAATGGTACCGGAAGAATTGGATCGGATTCTGGAAAACACTAAACGAGTGAAATTAATTTACATCATTCCTGACTTTCAAAATCCAACGGGAAGAACCTGGAGTCTTGAGAGAAGAAAATATCTAGTTGAAGCGGCAACAAAGCACAATGTTATGATTATTGAAGACAATCCTTATGGAGAACTGAGGTTTGAAGGTGAAAATTTACCATCTGTTAAATCCTTCGACCAGGCAGGTAGTGTGCTTTGTTATGGAACATTTTCCAAAACATTTTGCCCAGGCTATAGAATTGGTTGGGTTGCAGGTGAAAAGTCGGTTATTGAGAAGTATGTCCTTGTAAAACAAGGGACAGATTTGCAAAGCAATACCCTTGCCCAAAGGGAAATTGCCAAATACCTTGAGTTGTATGATATTGACGAGCATATTGCTATAATACGTGAAGTCTATAAGAGACGGAAAACTATAATGGTTCAAGCTATGGAAAAGGAATTTCCAGATGGTGTAACCTTTACGAGACCTCAAGGGGGATTATTTGCTTGGGTAGAGCTGCCCGCGAACGTTAATGCCAGAGACGTCTTGGAAAAGAGTCTAGAAAAAAAAGTCGCCTTTGTGCTGAACTGAACCCCTAAATACGGACATTGAAAGAAAAAGACCTCCTATTGTAGAATTAGAAACTGCAATAGGAGGTTTTGTTATGTCCGGAAAACGTGGAATGAAACATTTTGGGGAAAGCATTATTA
>NZ_JBNFTW010000010.1:0-155691 GCF_049943955.1 Desulfosporosinus sp. SYSU MS00001 | reverse complement strand
CTTAAGGGTCGAACAAGCCCTTGAAAAGAACGCGGAAGTCATTGGTGCCAATTGCCCCTTCTGCATTACGATGTTGGAAGACGGCATCAAGGATAAAGTTGATACCGATAAGCAAACCGTACGAGTTATTGACCCGGCGGAGCTTATTGCAAAGTATTTTTGTTGAAATTCTAAGAACTAGAAAACTATTGTTGCGAGATTTTAAAAAAAGCAAACTCGTTCAGCTAAAGCTGAACATCGGGGCTTCGGTGACGAAAGTGTCCTGGGGACACTTTCGCCGTAAGCGCCTAGCTCATAACAAATGCTATCGCGCCGAAGGATGGAGTCTACCTCACCGAAGCAAAAGCTCTTAGTTAATAACTAAGGGCTTTATATTTTAAAAGAGCTCCCCGCGCAGCATTTGGGGAGATATATAATAAGAAGGTTTCTGATAACTTTATGCATTAAATTTGTAGTTTATAACTGCCATTAAATAGCCCCTATCGTTGCGATAGGGGCTGAAAATTCATAAACCATTTAATAATTTTTATTTAACAATTAAAACTGAACATTTTGCGCCATAAAGAACACGTTGACTCACACTACCCAACAGACAGTCTGTTATGGCTCCATATCCGCATTTCCCCATGACTACCATGTCGATTCTCTCATCTTCAATTTCCTTTAGTATCACTCTATCAGGTTTGCCACTCAATATCTTTCGTATGACGGTAATCCCGCCGGTATTGATACCTGCCATTGCTGTGTCTAAGGCAAACTTTCCTTCTTGTTCAATCTGGTCGGGTGAAATAATGAACATATCCAGACATGAATTATAAACAATTGGCTGGTGCATCACGAATAAAAGTTCAACTTTAGCATTAAATTTTTGTGCAAAATCCAAAGCTGTTATCAATGCCCTTCTCGCAGATTCTGAGGCATCAGTGGGTACTAGTATCTTATTCATAAAATCCCCCCCATTTCCCATTAAAGTCTGAACTTCAAGTAAAATTTGGCGGCGATTTGATGTTCAGTTAATTAAGCTGTTTGATGACAGTTTATCTTGGGATACCTAAACCCTGCCTCTTTGGCCATAGTTACGAAAAACTCTTTGTCACAAGCGACCTTGATCTTAAAATAGGACAATTCCTTAAAATGGGTATCTGTACACTCTTTAATTTCAACTTGCCATTGGATTCCTTGATCTTGGGCGAGCGTTAGTATTTTCGACAGATAGTCCAAACTTACATTGACCAATCCCAGCGGAGTTACATTATCATCATCAAGGGTAACAATTTTGTTGATTACTTGTATCTCCATCTCACGAGGGATTTCCGCTCCAGTAGCAATGAGTTGTTTAATTAAATCATCATATATTAATTGACATGATTCAAGCTCTTCTCCTCTTAATTCCCTTACACCACTATCTTGACCCTTTAGCGTAAATCTCTGAATTAACTCGTCACACTTTCTCATATAATAACCTCCTTTTGGCTTGATAAAGTACTAACATTCACAATTCCCCTTATCTCTATCCACCATATCCTCTTTAAGAGACAATATCCTTAGAGATTAATTACCTATTCGTGTTATCCTCAACTAAATCGTAACATTCCCCAGACCCTTATGTCTATAGGATATCTCTATCTTTTCGATTAATCATTTTTATCGCTACTTTGGTAACCTCTTATCAACTCTCCTGCATGAACCTTTTCGGTTCAAAGAGGAGGAAATGAAAATGTATTTTCGTAAGAAAAAAGGACTGTGTAAAAACACACAGCCCCTATAATTGGAGGAATTAAGTCATTACTAGTTTACATTTCCCGATAATTTTAACGACCTTCTTCAGCTAAAAAAATATCAACATCCGCACGTTCCGGGATCGAAGTTTGGGCACCTTTACTAGTAACTGCCAAAGCAGAGGCCGCTGAGGCAAAACGCAGCGCTTCCTGAAGAGGCTTGCCCTCAGCAATAGCCGCAGCGTAGGCCCCTACGAAAGTATCACCTGCTGCAGTTGTATCCTGAACATTAACTTTAAACGCCTGCAGATACATGGTGCTTCCTTCACTGCTCATGTAAAATAATCCTTTGGCACCTAAGGTTACAATGATCTCCCGGCACCCTTTTTCCACCAGAATCTTGCCGGCGGAGTGTACTTCCTCAATACTTTCTGTTTTAACTCCAGTTAATACCGCCGCCTCTGTTTCGTTAAGGATTAACAAATTAACCATGTGATAGATATTCTCCGGCGGCACTAATGCCGGTGCAGGGTTGTATATTATATACTTTCCTTTCGCTGCGAAGGATTCTAAAACATAAGCCAGGGTAGGGTAGGGTATCTCATTCTGAAGAATGATGAGGTCCGGCTCGTCCAAAAACTTTTCTGCTTTGTCGATATCTTTCGCATCCAAGACACCGTTGGCTCCCGGAGATATAATAATACTATTTTCCCCTACTCCATCGACGGTAATGAAAGCCAGTCCCGTTGAAATGTCCTGCTTAACAAGCACTCCATCTGTTCCGACACCCGAGGATCGCAGGTTTTCTAATAGAATTTCTCCATAAGCGTCCATGCCTACTGCCCCGATCATTTCGGCTTTGGCTCCCGCGCGAGCTGCAGCTACTGCCTGATTTGCGCCCTTTCCGCCGGGAATATAGCTTGTTTCGATGGCTTTAATTGTCTGGCCCGGTAAAGGTGCTTTTTCAACGCGATTGACAATATCCATGTTAAGACTGCCGATCACTGCTATGGAACGCATAATCCTGCTTCACCTCCCTTAAGACTTAAACCGACAACGATCGTCTTAAAAACCTTTAAATGATGTTCCTTTTTCAACAAGTTTCAAAGGTGAGCTGACAGTCGCCGAAACGGAATTGCCCTTCACCAGTTTCATGGCGTTCTGAACTCCTAATACTCCTTCTTCAGTTGGCTGTTGTGCAATGTCAGCATAGAAAAGTCCTTGCTGAACGTCATTGACCGCTTCTTGTTCACCATCAATACCGACAATCGCAATCCCTGTTTTATTGCTTTGTTGAATTGCTTTCAAGGCACCCAGAGCCATCTCATCATTTTGGGCGAAGACCCCTTTGACATCTGGATTAGCCTGAAGAATATTTTGCATAACGTTTAAAGCTTTACTGCGGTCAAAATTGGCTGATTGTTTAGCAACAACTTGAATTCCCTTTGCAGTCGCAATTTCTTGGTCAAACCCTTGCTCTCTGTCCCGTTCAGCTGAAGTACCAATGATCCCTTGAAGCTCCACGACTTTGCCCTGGCCATTCATAGCCTTTATGATCTCGTCAGCAGCCATTTTTCCTGCCTGAACGCTATCGGAGGCAATGAAGCAGGATACTTTACCGGAATTTACACTCCGATCTAAGGTTATAACAGGGATGTTCGCTTTATTGGCAGCTGCAACAGCACTGGCCAAGCCTTGACTATCGGTTGGATTAAGAATAATAGCACTTACTTTTTGCTGAATTAAGTCTTGAACTTGGTTCAATTGAGTAGCAGCATCGTTATTGCCATTATCGATAATGACTTTCACGTTTTCTTTGTCAGCTTCCTGTTTAACTCCATTTTCCATAGCGACAAAAAACGGATTATTGGTCGTGGAAACAGCGAAACCAATCGTATAATCGCCGGATTTTGCTTGAGCAGCTGTCTTTTCACCTGAGCTGTTGTTTGAAGCGGTACCGCATCCAGAAACAAGACCCACCGTCAGAACACCTAGCCCTAAAATAGTTTTCCATTTTTTCATTGCCATTCTCCTCTTTACTTTTTTTATTTTTATTTATTGAAGAAGGAGGCCTCAGGGCCTCTTACCTCGCTGAGGATTTCTTGCGATCAAGCATAATCGCCGCCAGAATAATTAATCCTTTCACGGCATCTTGATAGAAAGAATTGACATTGAGCAGATTCAAACCATTATCAATAATTCCTAGAATCAAAGCCCCGATTAGAGTACCTACTAACGTGCCTTCTCCCCCGGCCAAACTTGTCCCGCCAAGTACGACAGCCGTAATGGCATCCAGCTCATATCCCACGCCTGCAGTTGGTTCCGCCGAGCCTAAACGGGAAGCTAAAATTATTCCTGCTAAAGAAGCTAGAATGCCACTGACTACATAAACACTCAAAAGATAACGTTTTACCGGTACCCCAGCCAAGAAGGAAACTCGCTCATTTCCTCCAATTGCATAAATGCGTCTCCCGGCAATTGTTCGATGGAGTACAACCCAAGCGGTGATAAAGACAAGAGCCATTACCCAAACCGGAATAGGAATTTCCAGAAATGTTCCGGTGCCGAATTTTGCAAACGCTTGAGGCAAATTGAAAATAGGCATGCCATTGGTATAGATTTCTGTCATTCCGCGAAACAGTGTCATCGTCCCTAAGGTCACGATAAAAGGCGCCAAACCTGCATAGGCAACAAAAAATCCATTAAGTGCTCCAGCCAAACCACCAAAAGCCAAAGCCGCAATTACGGCTAACCAAGGGCTAACGTGTCCGACCATTAGCTGTGATGCAAGCGCGGCACTTAAAGCCAGGGTAGATCCCACTGATAAATCAATTCCGGCTGTAAGAATGACAAAGGTCATTCCCACTGCGATCAAAGCATTCACTGAAATTTGCAGAGCAACGTTGCGCAGATTTCCAAAGGTAAAAAACTTTGCCGTTGCAAAAGAGAGAATGAAAATTAAAATAATGAGACCAATCGTCGGTCCTAAATGATAACGTTTAATTGTTTTGATAATCCGTTCCACTATACCTCACCTCCCGTAGCCAAACGCATAAATGCTTCTTGTTCCATTTCTCCGCTCAGTAATTCACCCATAATAACTCCTTCGTGCATTACATAGACCCTATCGCTCATACCCAACAATTCAGGCAAGTCGGAAGAGATCAGTAAAACAGCCTTTCCTTCTGACTTCAATTGGTTCATGAGCTGATAGATTTCCTGTTTAGCTCCCACGTCCACTCCTCGTGTCGGTTCATCCAAAATCAGCAGTTTGGGGTTGCATGCCAACCATTTGCCGATGACGACCTTTTGTTGATTGCCACCGCTTAAATTTTGTACAGCCTGCTCAATAGTTGGAGTTTTAACTCTCAATTGTTTAACCCAATGCTCTGCATTCTCCCGTTCCTCTTGCCTTGAAATTAAACCCCAACGACTGCGTCCATCGAGGGTTGGGAGAGCCAAATTTTCACGAATGGTAAAGGGAAGATGAAGTCCTTCATTTTTACGGTCCTCGGTTACAAGGGCTATCCCAGAACGAATTGCATCAATAGGGGTTCTTAAGGAGAGTTTCCGGCCTTCAAGGATAATTTGACCGGACTTCAAGGCATCGATCCCACTTAAAGCTCGAGCCACTTCCGTACGTCCTGAACCCATCAGGCCACCAAGGCCCACGATTTCCCCTGCTTTAACTTCTAAACTAACGTCGTGCACAAATTGCGTATTTAATTGCTCTGCATGCAGTACAATCTCAGTCGGTGTCGTTTCAACATGGGGATAGCGTTCCTCAATATCCCGGCCAACCATTAAAGCAACCAATTCCCGCTCCGTTGTCTCCTCGGTCTTGACCGTGGCAATGAACTGACCATCCCGCAATACTGTCACCCGATCTGCCACTGTAAACAATTCCTCCAAGCGATGAGAAATATAAATAATTCCAACGCCTTTATCCTTGAGTGAGCGGACAATTTCAAAGAGTCGTTCTGTCTCAGCCCTGCTCAAAGCGGAGGTAGGTTCATCCATAATGAGAAAGCGAACGTCTTTTTGCAAGGCCTTGCCGATTTCCACTAACTGCTGTTCGCCAACGCTTAGGCCGCCCAGCAATTCTTTGGGATCGCGGTTAAGATTCAACGTCGCCATTGTTTCCGCAACTTTCTTATAGAGGAGAGGGTAATTAACGAAACCCAAAGTTCGAAATTCGTCCTCATGCCCAATCAGAAAGTTTTCGGCCACCGACAAGTTAGGAAATAGATTAAGCTCTTGATATATCATCTCGATTCCCAGGTTCTGGGCATCGTGAATTGCCTTAATTGGTACCGTCTCTCCGTCGATTGCAATTTGTCCTGCATCAGCTGCATAGACCCCAGTTAAGATTTTCATTAGTGTGGACTTACCTGCGCCATTTTCACCAAGCAAGGCCACCACTTCTCCCCCGCTTACCTGAAGGTCTACACCTTGAAGAACCTTGACACCTGAGAAGCCTTTGCAGATTCCCTTCATTTCCAAGAGTGCCATAAATTCACCACCTAAAACACAACACTAGACGTTAAGATGACATTTGCATAAGACGTCCACTCACCGGTGCGAACAATTACTGCAGCCGATGTCAAACGCTCTTTAAAAACTTCATGACTTACAAGTTCCAGTGGAGCATCTGTCGCTCCATTAATTTTAGCAAATAAATCCGGATGAGCCCCTTGCAGTTCTTCAGCAATTGTGATTTGTTCGATACTCAATTCGCTTAACACAGCCTTGAACACATCCTCAAAAGCAGGAACCCCCTCACAAACGGCTAAATCGATAAATGGGACCTGGGGCGGGATCGGTAATCCATAGTCTGCAATAACTAAGGTCTGACCATGACCTAATGTAGCAATGAATCGTGACAATTCCCCATGAAGCACGCCTTGTTTTTTCATTCCCTTGACACCCCTGTATTTTTTTCTGTATTATCGCTTGATCGAATACAGTACTTTAACAATAATTACTTGTACCTTTTATGCCTTTAGAATATGGTACCGTTACCACATCGAATAGCAAAATAAAAACTCATCTAGAGCAACTCAAATTTCCTTTGTTGTCGAAGCCCGCGGCACTAACTTAACCTCTAATTCATAAATGCGGTTATCCACCACTGCCCCTTCTATTTTCTTAATTAATAAATCAGCAGCCAAGGCTCCCATTTCGTAAATAGGCTGAGCTATTGTCGTTAATTCCGGCTCAACAGCCTCCGCTAGATGAATTCCATCAAACCCGCAAATAGCTATCTGATTCGGAACGTTTATTCCCAGACGCAGGAGAGTTTTTAGCGCCCCCACCGCCATCAAATCATTGCCCACAAAAATCCCATCGACATCGGGATGACGTTCCATCAACACGTGGGCGGCATTCATACCCCCGTCCAGCTTGAAATTCCCAGGCACCATTAACGTCGGGCTATACCATTTGAAATTCTTAACAGATTCCTCATATCCGCTTAAACGGTCTTTAGCGGTATTTATTTCCTGAGGCCCATAAATATGGGCAATTTTCTTGCAGCCCACGTCAAGCAAATGTTGAACAGCGAGTTTGGCGCCCTCAAAATTATTGGAACGGACAACCGTACACCCTTCTTGGGAAGGGGCTCGGTCTAAAACAACAAAAGGTATATCGATCTTCTGTAAATACTCGACATCATCGCGGTTAAGGTTATGGGAAGCGAAAATAATCCCACTGATATACTTTTGTTTGAGAATATTAATATAGGCCTTCTCTTTATTTGCTTGACCGTCAGAGTTGCCGAAGATTACTGTATATCCTGATGTCCGCGCCACATCTTCCACAGCTCTGCTTAACTCAGGAAAAAAGGGATTTACAATATCCGGCAGAATTAGGGCAATCGTTCTGGTCTTCTTATTCGTCAATCCTCTGGCAACATCACTCGGCTCATATTTCAACATTTGAATCGCTTTATTGACTTCTCTCTCCGTCTCGCTGTTAACATAACCACTCTTATTTAAAACTCTGGAGACCGTTGAAATCGAGACCCCAGCTAATCTTGCAACATCCCTTATTGTAGCCATAATATAACCTTTCAACTCCGCATATTCTTGCAAATCATGTGGTACCGCTACCACATCGTCCTCAATCATCCCCTGTTTAAGTACAGAATAGTCTTGTTTTTTACAGCAAAGGATTCTTTTTATTTATCATTTTCATTTTTTCTGCCAAAGCCCTTCAAAATAGCCCTATTTCGGGCATACTTTGCTTCGACTATTATTAAAAATAGACAAATCAAGTTTCCAGATGTCCGTTTATTTTCTGCAGTTTTTCTGCAGCGCAAAGAATCTGGAAATCAAAAGGCCAAGTCGTTTTGAGACTTGTCATTCTAAAATATGAAACCGCTTTCATATGGTCCGTAATCAATATACTGAGTTTTTGCTGAATTGTCAATCAAATAATTTTACCAATACTATCAAATTGAGTCATAGTGGCTAAGGCTATATTGGGCTATCTTGCGATACAAAACAGAACGATGAATACCCAAAATTCTTTAGTCACGGCATATATAACTTATAGTCGCTAAAATTGCGACAATGTCGTTCATCAGCGACTATTTGCAATCCAATGGTAAATGAAACATGAGGAATTATAGAAACAAAATTGGGCAATCGCTGAATAAGTTAACGAATTGCCCAATATCTTAAGGTTTTTTCTTGCCTAAAGCATTTGAGTATTAAGAAAATTATCGAGCTAAAAAGGTATAATCCTTACCTTCCTTTTGGTCCTATTTCATACACACAATACCGACAAAAGCCAAAAGCGCAGCAAACAATGTGCCAACAATTGCCCAGATAAAAAAATCTCTAAAGAGTTTCTTTTTGTCCATATCTTCCGTCGCACCGGCATAAGTCAATGCACCCATGGTTGAAATTGGGCTGGGGGTTACCAGGTGTGCGCCAAGTACAACGGCTGCAACTAACGCTTGCTGTGTTACAGCTCCATGCATTTTTGCTGATAATGCCGTAACAGTAGGAATCAACGTCGGCATAACAACTCCTGAAGCTGAGGAGAAAAAGGACATTACCCCGGAGGTTAAAGTCATGATTGCCGTAGCCGATTTAGGTCCCATCATGGAAGCCAAAACACTTGAGAGAAATTTAACCCCGCCTAATTTATCAGCAACACTAATAAGAATGCCTGTTCCACTTACTAATATTAATGTCCCCCAAGGAACTCCAGCAAGAGACTTCTTCTCATCACCAACCCCCAGAAGAAGGAGCGCTGCTGCAATAAAGAAGGCGGCCAATCCGATGTTGGCATTGATGAAAATAACAGCGAACACTAAAATCAAGATACCAGCTATAGTAATCCATTGATTCTTATTAAAGGACACTGGCTTTTCAAGAGTAATCTTGCCATCTCCTCGTTTATATCCGCCCAGGACAAAATAAACAACCAAAGCAAACAGAAACGTGGTAATCAATTGATTCATCCAAATGTAATTACCCAAGTATCCGATATTGAGTTTATCGGATAGATTTACGCCAATAATTCCAGTCGGTGCAATCGGTGATACTCCGCCGCCGACAGCTCCTAAAATAAGGAGTTCGCCCATCAGGATCGGTTTTATTTTTGTCTGGCTGGCAACAGTCATGGCGATAGGAGCGAGCAGAGCCGCTACGGAGATGTTACCGGGGCCAATTGCCGCTAAGATTAACGCTAAAAAGTAGAAAATGAAGGGAATGAGAGGCTTATTGCCACGAGAAAGATAAACAGCTTTTTTAGCTATCAGTTCTAAGGTCCCATTAACTTTGGCAAGACTAAAGAGCAGAGTTACACCTAAAAGGATAAAAAACAAGTTAGTGGGCCAGAAGTTGATTATAGCATTTACTTTTAGGTGACCCATATACTGCCCAAGTATCAAAGCGAAAGCAATAGAGACAATTCCTGTATTAATGTTTCTCCAAAATCCAATGGCAATGGCAACTATAATGGCAATTAAGGATAGAACAGCTAAACTCACTTAAATTCTCCTCTCTAATATTACTCCGAATTTAACCCACTGTCCGTTCGTGAAAAACGATTCAGCCTCCTCTCGCAAATGCCATATACGCTCAGATTAATGTTCCCAATTAGCACAGCGCAAGCCCAAAACTCGTACAGCTATGCTAATTGAGACGATAACATTGGAAATTAATTGATTTGAATTTAGAGAACGCCTTGGTTCGCCAGAGCTAGCAGAAGACTTTTCTCGATCTCACTGCCATTGTCTGCGAAGTAAGGATTGAGAGATACAAAATTGATACCCTCCGCTTTTCCGTCCAAGACTTCCTGCTCCATGTTCAATGCCATAACTGTTCCACCAGACTTTAAGCCCTTCAGGACGTCAACAACTTTAACCAAGCTGTTGTCTAAAACAACGACAACATCAGGTTGAGGATTATTGGCAGAGCGTTCACGTATAAACTCATCGGCAACTCTGACTATCGAATACATGGGAGCACCCGGCCGTACAGCTGAGAAGGCATCAAAGACTTGTACTTTTTTTCCGTTGTTGAGAGCAAAGTTACCAATGCTCCGGGCGAGTTTTTGTACAGGTTGACCATATCGCCCATGAAAGCAAATTTCAATCATGACCTTATTTCGCTCCTCTCCCATAGTACTTAGTAATTGATGTTTGAATCTCTTCAACTGCCTCTTTAGAGATATTCTTAAAACGACCTTGAGGCAAGAGATAATCAGCAACCGGTATAAGAGAAGGTTCATGAGTTCGAGTTCTTACGCCCTTTTTAACCTCAAAAAGTTCCCAAAGACCGGATTCCACAGCAAGCCTGGCAAATTCGATGGTCTTTTCTCCGGGGATCTGCCACCCCCTGTAGCAAGGAGCCAAAATATGAATATAAGAAAATCCGGGATTGGCAAGAGCATTTTGGAATTTCTCCATCAGATCAAAAGGGTAGGCAATAGATGCACTAGCAACATAGTCAAGACCATGGGCTTCCATTATCGCCAGCATGTTTTTCTTTTTTACAGGTTTGCCGATGTGATCATTGGACGTTAAGGCATAAAGAGGTGTCTGACTGCTTTGTTGTCCGCCTGTATTCATATACATTTCATTATCATAACAAACATGAATCATGTGTTCATTCCGTTCAGCCGCTCCCGTTAGAGCTTGGAATCCGATATCAGCACTGCCGGCATCTCCGCCCCAAGATACCACATTGACATCGTTCACCCCTTGAATTTCCAAGGCTGCACGGATTCCCGATGATACCGCCGGGGCCATTTCAAAAAGCGTATGATAAAAAGGGGTCTTCCAGGCTGTTTTTTGATTATTTCCGCCCAGGGTTGCCATACACGAGGCCGGGATTGTAATGATTGTTCTTTCTCCAAGAACTTTCATAGCTTGACGACCGGCAATCGCTGCTCCACAAGCTTTACATCCCCCATTACCTTGTCCGAATAATTCTTCCTTCGGTAGATCTTCTATTCTTAGTGTCACTTTTCTTCCCTCCTTATAGGCCAAACCATTCAGAAATGACGTCTTGTTTTACAGTCTTTTCCGAAAGCTCGATGACTTGTTTAATCTCGTTCAAACCAAACCTACGGCCACCTAAACCGACGATGTAACTATTTACATTTAGGGAAGCTTGTCCATAAAGTGCGCCGCGTACTTCCGTTCCCAGTGCACCGCCCATACCATATACAATATTTTTATCGAAAACAGTAA
Source organism: Desulfosporosinus sp. SYSU MS00001 (assembly GCF_049943955.1). NCBI lineage: Bacteria > Bacillati > Bacillota > Clostridia > Eubacteriales > Desulfitobacteriaceae > Desulfosporosinus > Desulfosporosinus sp. SYSU MS00001. The sequence continues at coordinate 144,264 of NZ_JBNFTW010000010.1, read as the reverse complement.
CCTTATTAACCTTTTTAAGGGATGCTCGAAGTGCTTTCACGGGGAAGGGCCTCCAAGCCCGTACTTTGATTAACCCCACTTTTTTCCCTTGGCTTCTTAATTCATCAACAGCAAGACGAGCTTCACTAACCATGGAACCCATGCATACCAGAGCATGCTCTGCCCCATCCATTTTGTAAGTTTCAATCAAGCCTGACCAATTGCGGCCAAATTCTTGGCCATAGGTTTCTGCAACTTTCCCAATGACTTTTACTGCCTCATTCATGGCTTCATTTTGACGGAACTTGTAGTCCATATAGAAATCCGGGCTTGTGACAGTATTAACACCTTGAGGATTTTCTACGTCCAAGGTCTTAAAGCGAACTAAAGGCAAAAAGGCATTAACTTTCTCTTGGTCGGGAACAACGACTTCTTCAAGAGTGTGGGATTGGACATATCCTTCATAATTAACCAACACAGGAAGTTTAACGGTTTCAGCGATTTTAAATGCCTGGATTGTATTATCGAGAACTTCCTGGTTATTTTCACAGAACAGTTGTATCCAGCCATTGGCACCCTGAGAAACAGCGTCACCTTGCTCGGGAAAACGACTATGCGGCGCTGACAAAGCACGATTGGCACAAGCCATAACAACAGGCTGTCTAAGACCTGCCGTGTGATAACAAACTTCTGTCATGTATAACAAACCTTGAGAGTTTGTAACCGTAAAGGCTCTGGCTCCTGCAAGGGAAGCACCGAGAGTCGCTGCCAAGGCACTATGATCGGATTCGACACGAACAAAGTTTGCTTTAAGTTCACCATCCTGAATAAATTTGCTTACTCGCTCCATAGCCGGGAAAGCCGGAGTAATTGGATAGTATGCGATAACTTCTATCTTTGCCAGTTTAGCCCCGTATGCCGCAGCTTCAGAACCTGTCAGCAATGTTGTACTCATTATTCCTCCCCCTTTACTGGAAAAACGCCTTGAGCTCCAGTATACTCTGGAACCATTTGAATCCCGCCATCTTTGCACTCATTAGCGCAGATTCCACAGCCTTTACATAAGTCTAAATCAAGACTTACTTTGCCTTCTACAATGGATAAGGCACCGTCCGGGCAATATAAAGTAACTTCCAGACAAGTACAATTCGTTATCACAGGGCGTTTTTCACGCCATGTACTTCCTGCAGGGGTTTCTGCCAGACTACCAGGTTTAGCCGTTGGGACAATGGGAAGAATTTTAGCCACAGTACTTTCGCCTCCTTCAAGTGTGTCTAAGAATAATTGCAAGTTCTGTGCCAATATGAACGTTTTGTGCAAAAATTAGTCGGAATTTAGTAGAATAGCCTTTACTATTCAAGGTAATCTCTCAATTCTTAAGCCTTTGCGACTATTATTTTTCGAGTTGCTAAATTGTTTATTATGAATACTTCAAGCTAGAAAAGCAAAAAAACGCAAAAGCGTTTCATATATGAAACGCTTTTGAAACAGCTATGATTACAATATGAAACATTTTGAAACAATACTACTCTTGCTCTTATCTTTCATTTACGGCAAATGCAGCCAATTATCCCTTGACTCCATGCAGTTTACGCCAGAGCGTTGTTCGGCTAATTCCCAACCGCCGAGCTGCCTCTGTTTTATTGCCTCTGCATTCTTGCAATGTTCTTCGGATCAAGTTTTGTTCGACATTTTCGAGTCCTTTTCGCATGGATTCTTCCCCAAAATCTCTCTCGTCGGGCTTTGTCCCCCGGGACAACGAATGGGCTTCAGCGCTTTGGCGTTCGATAAGTAACGCATGAAAAATATTTTCAACTGTAATTTCCTTCTCCCACCTTTGCATAACTAACCGTTCCATGGCATTGCGAAGTTCTCGTATATTTCCAGGCCACGAATAATCTATTAAGAGTTTCTCGGCCTCAGAAGAGAATTTGCCGATGGGGCGATTCATTTTATGACAAAATAGTTCGAGGAAATGCTTGGCAATAAGAAGAATATCGTTTCCACGATCTGCAAGCTGCGGAATGATAATCGACAAAACATTTAACCGATAAAATAAGTCTTCACGGAAACTGCCTTCATCAACCATCTCTCGCAGGTTTCGATGGGTTGCCGTAATTAAACGGACATCGATCGGTAAAATACTGCTGTCTCCAAGGCGCATCACTTCACCTTCTTCAAGGACGCGTAAAAGCCTCGCTTGCAAGGAAGGGGCCATTTCTCCAACTTCATCTAAGAACAATGTACCTCCATGGGCCATTTCAAAGACACCTGCCTTACCTCCTTTGCGGGCCCCGGTGAAAGCTCCCTCAACATAGCCAAAGAGCTCACTTTCTAATAAGTTCTCAGGCAAAGCTGCACAGTTAATTGCCACGAACGGTCCATTATGACGCGGACCGGCATTATGGATGGCCTGTGCAAACATCTCTTTGCCGGATCCCGTTTTGCCTAAGAGTAAAACCGTTGAATTTACTAACGCATATTCCTTAGCCAGCCCTACAACCTCTTTTAGGGGATTACTTTGTCCGAGAATATCTTCAAAACGATGCTTGGCCACATGCCCGCGTTCGGCCAAAGTTCGTCTGATTTTATGCTCAAGACTTTGCAATCGATCAACCGTTTGAAACGTTGTCACGACTCCCTCGACCTTCTCATCAACAATAATGGGGACACGATTGGCTACAACTTTAGAGCGTCCGATTTCAATAATTTGCCCCAAATCAGCTTTCCCGCCCATTAAAACCTCACGGCAGCCTGCTTTGGGAATAACGTCTGTCACAAACCGTCCAATCGCCTTTTCAGCTGTCCAGCCAGTAAGCTTTTCCAAAACAGGATTAAATACACTAATACAGCCTTGGTCATCAAGGGCAATGACACCATCATAAATAAAATTGAGAATTGCCTTAAGCTGTCCTGTACGGCGCTGTTCCTGCTTTCTAACCTCTTGAACGCGAATTGCCTCGGCCAGAGCCCGCCGCACAGCCTCTCGCCCTGAGCCGATCACAACGGATTTCATGCCGAACTCCTCTGCTTTTTTGGCCATTGCAATCTTACCGATGACAACCTCAACGTCGGCTTCCTTTAAAACTCTAATTCCCTGGAAAATATCTTGATCTTGATCAGTTAGAGTATATTTAACGAATTCTTCACCAACTAATTTCTCGAACTCGCGTACACTTTGAATGATCTCTTCTATATCAACGATACCAATCCGCTTGCCAAGTTTCTTGGCCTGCAGATAGGCTTTTAGTATATCAAATCCTCCTATTAGAACCTCAACGACCGGTAAAGAGACTGCCGCTTTATGCATCATCCAGGCTGTGACACCACGACTTATGATGACATGATATCCCTGGTTCTCTGCCTCCTGGGCAAGTTGAACGCCTTCTTCTACACGAGCCACTTTAATATCTATCTTCGGAAAGCCATCCTCTTCTATTACTTCTCGAAATAAACGAGCCAGTTCTTCCATCGGCGAAATAACTAAAATTTCTGCCATTGCAGAATATCCTCCTTATCCCTTTGCTTAGAGACTGCTTTTTCAACGAAGAAGCAAAAAGCACAGTCAAAACATACTGCCCTGTGCTCAAAATCCCTAAGCAATTTTGCAAAACGCTATTTCGTTCACTCTTTCCTTCTGATTTTAGCAGAAAGAAAGAGCTGACAAAAGGTTAAAACTCTCCAAATTCTATTAACGTGATCACGTAAAAAGCAGTTAATTTCATTTTCGTCAGTCAAGGATAAGCCCCGTACCAATTGCCGTATTAGAGGGCTGAACCAGTTTGGGAATAATAGCATGGATTATTGTTTCTTCTTGGCCTTTCCATATAGCTTAAAGGTTAGAGAACGACCATTGATATCACTTCGAATAAGAATGAAATCCCCCGAGTCATTTCTGAACTTGAAATCCAGATCGGGGTATGCAACCGTTGCATCCTGCCCTGGAGGAACATAGGCGACAGGCAAGCTATGACGCGACCTCTCAACAACGGTCACAGATGAGTCTGCTAAACGAACTGCATTATATAAAGTGCTGGAGACTTGACAGACTCCGCCGCCTAAACCCGGCACGAAGGAATTCCCTTCAATAATCATAGCTTCTTGATACCCAGCTTCAACAGTTCTAGGTCCTACAGTTTGGTTAAATGAAAATGTCTCTCCCGGTTTCAGAACCAAACCATCAATAGCTTTGGCTGCTAACTTAAGATTGATGGTCCGTTCTTTTTGATTTGAATCGAAGATGGTTGAGTATTCACTAATAAGATCGTAGCTTTTTACTTTCTCCAGGTCATTCTGAGTTATACTTGGCTTTATGCTTTTAAATGGGATAGGGATTTGTACTATATCTTCGAAAGGAACCTTTTTTATTCTTGTTATTAAGTTCTCAATATCAACTTCTCTCCCAGCCTTTTCGGCGACTATTTGCATTGAGTTATCAGGATTAAAGATAAAGTGCGCATTCTCTGCGGGGCTGTTCAAACTCGAGAGATGTTGAGTCAGGATGCCCGACAGTGTTTGATTATTCCATTTATAGTCTGGTGTAAAAGTTATACCCCAACTTGCCTTAAATTTGCATGCAGCTTTATTAAAGATATTCCCTTCTCGTCCGATGAGATAGGCCTGCTGCAGTGGCTCTTCATAGGAATAAGTGAAACCAAGTTCTTTCAGCTTAAATGAAAACGTTTTACCGCCGGCTGTGAGCTGAAGAGTACGTTCGTATAGTTTAGTTTTCTGTTGTTCCAGCATGGACTGGGCGTCTGCAAATGATAAGTGTCCTAAGGGAATTTCTAAGGCAATACCCTTGGCAATCTGTCCTGTGTCTCTGGTATATAAAACGAGTGAAACGCCTATCCCACCGATAATTACAAGAGCAATAATGACAACAATTATGATGGTATATCGTTTGGTTGAAATCAGTGGTTTTGACTCATCTGCGGAGCCGGAATCTTTATCCACGTTAAAATCTCCCCTCTCGCTTAGTAACGTTTAACTATATGCGGGAAGGAAGAAAAACTTCATTGATCTTCTGTTGGATATTGCTGGAGAAAACATACAATCATTAAGCCCAAATTCTTGATTCTTCCTTCGATACGAAGGAGGAATTTCGAGTTTTAAGAAAAGCTTTAGAAATTCACAAGAAATTCACAAGTCATTCACAGCAAAATCGTATTGAATTCCTATACTTAAACCATAAAATCGCAGAACAACCTTGTAAACATAGGAGGAACTAAGAATGAAAAAAGCAAAATGGATTGTAGGTCTCTCAATCGCAGGCTTAATAGCCTTTTCGGGTTCGGTATATGCCGCTATGAACTCTAAATCCGTAATTGCCCACTCCTTCGGGAATAACAGCAACTATTTACTTACTGCTTATAAAAATTCAGCCATGCAAACAGCTGCCGGTACCAGTACCACCAATTCTACCGCTGATACTTCATCGTCTTTAAATCAGCCTGTAAATCCCCCCCAATTTTCAGCAGATAGCAATTCAAACATCGGCCCGGGATCTTACGGATTTCCTGGCGGGTATGGTATGATGGGCAGCTACTACGGCAATAGTTCCGGGAACAACGGCTCCGGGAACTATAACTCCAGTAATGGCCTGGCAGGTTCCTATTGTGGTCGCTATGGATTCATGAATGGTTACGGAAATGGTAATGGAAATGGAAACGAGAACACATATAGTCAATCATTAAAGGATGCAACTAGTGCGGCAAACGATATGGACTCTTCTTTGACCAATGCCACCGTTGACAAAAGTTCAAATACCATAACTTATACCGGGTCAGCAATAAAAATTGTAATGCTGGGCGGACCTGAGGAAGCGGACGGCAAATTTGTGATCGGCGGTTTAATAAATCCAACTCTAAAAATTCCTCAAGGCGCCAAGGTAACTTTAGAAATTATCAATGAGGATACTGGCATGCCCCATGGAGTTGAATTAACAACCGCTGCTCCTCCTTATGCTTATATGCCAATGATGCAAGGGACCATTTATCCCGGCGGCTTCATCCCACCGGTTCCGGAATCGTCAAATAACCAGTTTCCCTCTGCCCTGATCTCATTCTCCGCAAGTCAAACCGGTGAGTTTTATTATATCTGCCAATACCCCGGGCATGCAGCCAAAGGAATGTTCGGCAAAATTGTTATCGGCTAAGAGCAGTTAATTTTATTTCCAAGTAAGTGAACTCGTTCAGCTAAATCTGGACGTCAGCGCTCCGGTGACGAAAGCGCCTAGCCCATAAAAAATTCTATCGCGCTGAAGGATGGACTCTACCTCCTTCGAAGCAAGGAATGGGAACAACTCCTGCTTGTAGCAGTGGGAATCTTTCGATTGGATAACCACTAGAACTATTAAGACGGCTCCAGAGTCAAAAATCTCAGAGCCGCCTTTCTGTCTTCTGTCTGGAGCTACTTACTGAAGTCTTAGGGGGATGTAGACGTAACATGGAAAACAATCAAAAATCTCAAAAGTTTAAAGCCATCGTGATTGCCGGTTTATTAATTTTCAGCCTCGCAGGAGCAGGAGCCTATGGATATTTTAAAGGTTCTTCGAGCGGGAATTCTTCTGCCGCTTCATCTGCCTCTTCGGCAAACAGTGACTATACAAGCTTAAAAAGCCAAGTCAATCAGCTGACGCAGCAAGTTCAATCAAACCCCAATGAGATTCAACTTCAACAAGATCTAGGCAATGCCTATTACGACTTGGGAACTGCCGCTCGAACAGCAGCTCCTAATGAGGCTAAAAATGATTTTGTTCAGGCAACCCAATGCTACCAAAATGTTCTTCATAGCAAACAAGATATTAATGTTTTAACCGATATGGCTACTGCAGCTTTTTACAGCGGACAAAATGAATTAGCGGATAAGAGCTTTCAAAAAGCAATCCATGAGAATCCCGATTTCCAGCAGGCCTTATTTAATTACGGAGTTTTCACATATCAAATCAAGAAAAACTATGCCGCAGCTATACAGTTATGGCAAACAGCCCTGGCTAAGGATCCCAACGGACCCAATGCCGATGAAATTAAGAAGTTAATCACTGAAGCAAAAAAAGGACAAAATTCTTAAAATATAATCCCGTTTTATGGACAAGCGCATACATTATAATAAACGAACCAAATCAAATACTTTTATTGGGGGAGAGGTAACTTGGGGAAACTTTTCACTTCGGTATCCTCACTTTGGGTACTTTTTATTCCCTTATTAAGTGTTTCCAAAGTTGGAATCATTGATTCGATCGATGATAACTCAGAACATCCCTTCAAAAAAGATTTTGATGCCCTTAACCTTCTATATCAATTAGGCGAACTCAAACAATCTGGTTTAATTACGGATGAAGAATTTGAAATCAAAAAACAATTATTATTAAACTTTTGGCAGCATTAATTCAGCCAAGAAACTTATGGTAAAACAATAGGATCACCATTGTCGTCAAACGCTTCTTTCAGGGTTACTTTATGGGGATTTTCCAAAATGTCTCTATCTGCGTCAGGGATTTTTTGGGTTCTATTTTCAATGGGCAATGCTTTAGATGATAAATAAGCATCATGTTCCCACCAATCAATCCCCATCTCTTTAGCTCTCTCAACCGAGGCAACCAACAATCGTACTTTTATATTCAGAAGTTGGACATCGGCAACTGAAATTGAGATATCACCCGCTATGACAATACCTTTATCTAATACCCTTTCCAAGACATCGGCTAAACTACTGCTATTGCTGGAATGCTGGATGGCCATAGTCTCCCTCCTTAGATCAATTTTCCCAATGGGCCGAGATCAATGTTAAGGTCTTCCTCTTTGAGACCAAAAACATCTAACATGTCTTTCATTCGCTGATCTAAGTTTTCAAATGTATCTCCCATTGCAATAACCTGCTCTTCAGATAAGGTATTACCCATTATACGGCGCATAGCTTCGTGTTCCATCAAGCGCCGCAGCAGCTCGACAATTGTTAAGACAAGTTTTGCCAGACCCTTTTCAGTTTTGTTTGGATTGGCCTCAATTCGTAGGGCCCCGTTATTTGACCGCTGTAGGGCTTCCTCCGATATATCATCATTACTCTCAGAAATTTGCGACAATTCTTTTGCTTTATCGGGCCCTGAAGACAATAAATCGCTCGCTCTGCTTAGCTCATTGGTAGTTCTGTCCTTTAAGACCTGTCTTTGAGGCCTTAATCTAAACTGATCGTTAACTTTCAGATTTGATGTTTCCAGCAACGTTTCAACAGATGACAGAAGTAATTTTAAATCCAAATATACCAAATCTACGTTTGCGCAACTAAGTATAAGATCCCCTGAAACCACTACACCTTCGTCTAATAACTTTTCAAGAAGCTCAAGGAGAGTCACTTTGCGAGTTGTTACTACTTGACTCAATGAATCCGCCCTCCTTTAATTTTACGAAATGAAAAGGCGGCCACGGACCGGAAATGTCCAAAACGAACCCCCATTCGTCAGTTTCCTGATCAAATAAAGAGACTTCCTTCTCCCAGGAAATGAACTTCTCAGGATGTACCAAAAAACAGGAATTAAAACATGTTATCATACCATTTTGTTCTGTATCGCTATGTTCTAACATAAGAATATCTTCCGCTAACACCTTAAGTCGTTCTATAAAAACTGCGCTCTTATCTTCAAGAAACTGTTCCATTTGAGTCTTTAAGCTCTGCTCCCATTGCTTTTTATAAAAATAATCTTTTCCCCCTTGAGAGCCCTGAAATGGTTTCTGCTTTATAAGCCGTGAACTTAATTTCTCGTGGTCAACAAGAAGTTTAAGATTTATTTCCCGAAGGATTCCTAAGTAATTAAGTTCTCGCATCAGGAAATCATAATCGCTGCTTAATTTACCTTCGATGAGCTCAGAGTTACTAAACATTGTACAAAATGGTAAAGGTAATAGACTGTTGGAAAACTCCATGATGTTTACCAAAATTCCTTCATGTTTTCTGGCACGATCTTCAACCCATAATAAATTCGCTAAATTCTTATGCAGAGGGTCTTGTCCATATTCTGTCTGAGGAACTTGGCAAACTACCATACTTAATTGGCGGTGAGTTACCAAATGGCAGTTCGAATTTTCCATTCCCTCTATTAAACCTAATGATATGTCTGACGGCACTACAGCCAGCCCATACCAAAGTACTTCAGGATTGAAGTTTTCAACGTCATCTTCCTTGATATCTTCTTCGTCTTCTCTAAGTTTTGTCAGTTTTTCCTTTTCAGCTGCCTCTTCTTTCTTTTTAGGATTACTAGACTCCTGTACTGGTTTTCTTTCCAAGCTATCCTCTTTAGCAATAACGTTTTGCTGAGTATCACCTAATTCCCTAACACTCAACAAAGGATGACCAATTCCCGCCTGCAGCAGCATTTCTTGGAGCTTATTTTGGCAGTATACACGAAATATAGAGATTAATTCCGCTTCCATTTCTGAACTCACTTTGTTCAAGCTGCGTTCAAATAATTCGTCTAGCTTTGTCTGCAAATCATTGCAGTGAATTGTCATTCTTCAATCCCCCGATTTCGTCCGACCATAAGGCGCTCTACGAGCAATTCTTCTTGTTTAGAAAATTCATCAATTGTCAGTTCCTTGCTCTCAAGTCTACTGCGCAAGGATTCAAGCTCCTGACGTATAACTTCAGGGCTGTACCATTCGTCTTCAGCTCTGGTGATTAATTCTTTTAAAACCCACATCGTGAATTTTTGCAAAACCAAGATTTCAACGCCTTCCTTGCTTATTCAATAAAATGATGGACTGGCCAAGGACCGGTGTATTTAAAGGAAAACCCTTTTCCTAACTGAAGGGCTAATTGATCTACCGTTTGATCAAATTGTTCTTCATTGTCCCGCTCAATTAAAAAGACTCCATTATAGGCTTCAAATTCGTTCGTGCATTCTTTTTGAATACTATTTCTTGCCAATGGCTTGAGCAATGTCATTACCAGCCGAACTATTCTCCTTCGTTCTTGATCAGCAGTTTCTTGAACAGCCCGGCCGAATTCCACCAGATCATAACCTTTCCCGTCTCCCTTTGCCAAGGCATTTTTCCAACGTGCCAACTTTTTATGACTCAACATTGTATTCTGAAACGAGTCCTTTTCCCAAGATATTTTTAATTCAACCTCGAATGTCCCGTTAAAAGTTTCTAGTAACCGTAAATACTTTTTTTGATTCTTGCGGAGAACACTGTGAATTTCATCGTCTGTATGAAAAACCGTCCCAAACATGAGAGGTATTATGGTCGTCATTTTAGCTAATTGGCATAAACTTTTATTATAGTGGCGTATTCCTGCAACTGTAGGCTTATTGCTCTCAGTTACTCCACATAGAACAGCTAAAGGCCCTTCATCAATATAAACTGCTTTAATATCCTCACTGTTTAAAGAAGCAATTCCCGCAGGATCAATGCTATCTTTAGCCAGTATTCCATAACCGTAGTACAACCGAACATACCCTCCCTTTAGATATCGTTATCTTCTTCATCTCTTCCCAGCGATGTGCGCTCACGTAAGCCAATCCTTTTATAGGAAACTATTTCGAGATGTTCATTAATTTTCAGTTCATATAAACCAATAATATCGTTTAAAGCTCGTTGACGCATATAATCCGATTCCTCGACAGTTTCCAAAATGGCAAGCCAGCCATCCTCCTTCTTTTCAATGGAGATAACACGCCCTTTGGTCTCAAGTGCTGTTGCCGAAAATTGCTTAACTAGACTGATAATCTGCTCAAGGGCCATTTCTGTCCCCCCTTCTTTCTAGTAACTAAGATTTAATTGGATAATTCTTGCTGAACCGGTTTAGCAGCCAGGGACAAGCCAACGGCTGAGGCATATTTAAGATAGGTCTCAACAGAGGCTATTAATATCCGAGCTTCGATGGTAAGCACTTCGATCCCTACCAAAGAAACCTTTACAAACGCATCAATGACAATTCCTTTATCAAGAATTCGATCAATAACTTCGGCTAAACTGCTTGACTCGACACTCTTGGTAACAGCCATTATCCCCGCCCCCTCTTCTTTGCCTTTGGCAAATACTATGTGAAGAGAGCTCAAATAATGACGGCAAAGGCTTAACTGTCAGCTAAAGTCTCTAATTTGACTAAAGCAGAATGAATTTGATCATCGACGTCCTTTCGTTGATCCAAAAGGCACAACTCTTGACCGAGAATATCTTTAACTACGGATTTAAATAATTCATCATTGCCCAGCGACTGAGTTCGTTGGGCAGCGTATACTTTGGCAATCATGATCGATGCTCTGATGCTCGAAGCCTCGGTTCCATTTTCTCGAAGATGACGGACGAGTTTCACGATCACCTCGGCTTCATTGGGAAAAAGATTCGTAGAAGCAGACACAATTGCAATTTCGGAATTTGTTTCAACATCGGGAATGTTGATTGTGATGATGCGATCTCGTAAGGCATCTTGCAATTCATGAACCCCGGCATATTCCGCCGGATTACTCGTAAGGATCAAGGCGAAATCAGGGTGCACATTTAACTGTGATTCCCCTTTTTGATAACTCGACAACTCCAAAATACTTTCTTGCAATACTGAGAGAAGAACATTATTTGTTTCAGGACGTGAGCGAGTAAATTCATCATAAACCAGGGTGTATCCATAACGACAAGCTTCCGCAAGTCGTCCATCATACCAAATACTATCGACATTTTCTTCCGTTTTCCATACAGAATGAATATAGTTGTCAAGCACTTTCTTGTGACGTAAACCCAAATATCCTCCTACGAGATTAGATGGTTTATACTCCTCATTCCCATGCAGCAAAAGATATGGCCTGCCGATACTTTCAGCGACATGTAGAGCCAATGAGGTTTTGCCGGTTCCTGCCGGACCGCAAAAATGGACAGCAAAACCCGCCTTAAGATAGATAAGGGCACGTTTTTTAAGAGAGGAAAATTGTGAAGTCTCTACAAACCCTTTTGTCATTTACATTTCTCCTTCTTGAATTAGGGAGAGATCTATTGTCCCTCCCCTGTTAGAACATTAAAAAACCTCTTAGGCTCCTAATTCCTCCAAATAATGATTATGCTCTAATAATCCAACTGCGTGCGCATACCTCAGCCAGGTATTAACGCTGGCAATTACCACGCGGGCTTCTACAGCTAGCAGTTCAATTCCCACCAATGAAACTCGAACATATGCATCAATAACAACGCCCTTATCCAAAATCCGATCAACAACCTCTGCTAAACTAGAAGCATCAATACTCTTTTTCAAATTAGCCCCTCCTTTCAAATTGCTGCCCTGCTACATTACCATTTTATGGTTTTTAGTGGACATAAGTTCGTCACTTTGCCAGATTTTCAAGGTACGTATCGTTTCAAAAAATTTAGCCGTCACTCCATAACACTGTCTTCAGACTAGTTAGCTTCTGCCAAAAGCCGCTTTTTACTAGCGGAACGTATACTTGAGGAGGTTATACTTCCGATACTATAACGAAAATGACCTTTCTTTGCTTCTAAATACAAAGTAAGGTCATAGGACTTGATCAACATAGGCATTAATCAGTGATTGAGGGCTTGTCACCCTTTTTATTGGCTGGGCATAAGTTGTATTGAGTTAAAAGGGTTGAAAGGAGAAGGAGGATATGGACGATTATGAGGTTTTGCACAGTTTATTTGACAATTATTCAATAGGAACGCTGCTTGCCGTCGCTTGGGAAGGCGGAGGAGCAGCAGGAACCCTTGCGACTATCGCAAGAGGTATCGTTAGACTTGGAGGACCAGGAATTATTACCTTAGGTAGCTTGCAGCTTGGAATACCAACTGGCGATTATGTTCAAATTCGACTTCGTGATGTCGTAGCCGTTAGTCGGATTGCTGCTCTTCCAAGCATCAGCTGAAACAATATGGTTCATTTATGCTGATAGTATAACTAATTCAAAAATCAGTCCCTTTCTTGGCATTCCTAAGGGAACGCCAAATCTTTTAGACATCGAATAAGGTTTAGAGATCAAAAACGCTATCGCGCTGAAGGATGGACTCTACCCGAAGCAAGGTATGGGAACCACTTCCACTTGTAAAAGAGACAATCTTACGATTTGATCAACAAGATTGTCTAAAAATGTTGTTTCCTTGTATAATAGCTATAACCCTTGGGAATGGAGGAACTAATTTATGAGAATTTTACTTGTTGACGATGAAAAGAAAATCACCTCAGTGCTAAAGGCCTACCTTCAACAAGAAGGCTTTCAAGTTAATACAGCTCTGAACGGTTTAATCGCTCTGACCATGTTTAATGAAAACCCTTATGATCTCGTTATCCTGGATTTAATGCTTCCTGGCATGTCAGGAACGGCAATATGCCAAGAAATTCGGAAAACCTCCTCAGTACCGATCATTATGCTCACAGCCAAAGTGGAAGAAGAAGACCGCATTCAAGGTTTAAGTATCGGTGCCGATGATTACATTACCAAGCCCTTCAGCCCTCGTGAAGTCGTTGCCCGTGTAAGGGCAGTCCTTCGGAGGTCAAATAACGAGACCTCTCCTCTTGCGGATATCATTACTTACGACAATGGTCTTACCATCGATAACATCCAGCATGAAATTCGACTTCAAGATCAGGAAGTCTTTCTAACACCTACTGAATTTAAAATCCTGGGTGCGCTGGCCAAACATCCCGGACGAGTTTACTCCCGCGGCCAATTGGTGGAAATCGTTCAGGGCCACGACTTCGATGGAGACGACCGGGTTATAGACGCACATATTAAAAAAATTCGCCAGAAAATCGAAACGACACCAAGCGATCCTCAAATTATTATGACAGTTTACGGTGTTGGCTATAAATTCAATCCCAACGCCGGAGGATAAGATGAGAAAAAAATTATTTCTGTCTACCCTTATCATCACCCTTATTACCTTAACCTTTAGCATACTTGCTGTTGATCTGGTTTTTCACCAGCAATTCAGTAATTACTTAACGAAAACAAATGAAACGTTAATTGAGCAATTACCATCACGTCTTAGTGCCGCTTATCAGAGCAAAGGGACCTGGGATCCCGCCTCACTCCAAGAAATCAGCCAATCACTCCCGGCAGGGACTATTGTTACCCTGACCGATCCCAGCGGCAAACAAATTACTACGTTAAGCAACATGATGGGCGGTATGATGAATAGTCAGAGCGGAATGAGTATGGGGATGACGATGTACTCTACTCCCGCCACAAATTGGAAAACGAAAAATCTAACCGTTTCCGGACCTCAAGGGATTCTGGCTACGGCCTCTGTCCGCTACCCCTCATCGGCACCGATTTTCAATCCTCAGGACATCCAATTTCAGTCCTCAGTCTTTTACTCTTTACTGTTAGCCGGAAGTTTAGCCTTACTATTTGGAATTATACTCAGTTATTTTACCAGTCGTCATCTCGTTAAACCGCTGAAACGATTAACTCAAGCCGCTGATCACATTGGCAAAGGCCACTTGGATGAACGAGTAGATATTGTGACCAACGATGAAGTAGGACAATTAGCCGTGGCATTTAACGTGATGGTTGACAATTTGAAACGCCAGGAAACTCTCCGCAAACAGTTTACGGCAGATATTGCCCATGAACTGCGTACTCCTTTAACGTCTATCAAGAGCTACATTGAAGCATTTCAAGATAACGTTCTGCCGGCAGATGAAGAAAACCTTTCCTCTATTCATGAGGAAATTGATCGCCTTGTTGATTTATCCAGTGACTTAAAAGACTTAAATGTGGCAGAGATGGGTGCTTTGACTCCTATCTTCAAATCAATAGACTTAAAGCATCTCCTGGAAAAAGTTATTCATAGTCTCAACCCCTTAATTCAAGAAAAACAATTGGCCCTCAATTGGAACCCTCCTGCCGAATCGGTAATGACGACGGGGGATGGCAGACTATTAACAAGATTGTTTTATAATCTAATTCACAATGCCTATCGCTATTCGAATGTCGGCGGTGAAGTAACCGTTACTTTGAAACCAGAGCCCAATTGTTCAACAGTCAGCATCAAAAACACGGGCAGCGGCATTCCGAAAGAGGAACTTCCTTTTATCTTTGAGCGCTTTTACCGTACCGACAAATCCCGCGCCCGCGAAACCGGAGGAACGGGTATTGGTCTTGCACTAGTACGGCAAATCACTACTCTGCATCAAGGAACGATCCAGGTTCAGAGTGAGGTAGACAAGGAAACGGAATTTACTGTCCAGCTTCCAAAAAAAATTCAACAATGACTCTACCATTCTTTTCTACATTCTGTCTGTTCTTCTAAGTTTAAAAATGCCATCGTTAACGAACTTGCCGTTCTCGTATGAAAATAGATGAACCTACAAGGAACTGTTTTAGCCTCGAGCCAGAACAGTTCCTTATAAGTTTTTAAGACATTGCTTCCACTTATCTTTAAATATTAATATATCCTTTGCTTCTCAACTGACTCACTTTAAATCACTCGAATTAGAGGCGAGCGTTGTACCATAACCTACTTTATCGGAATATTAAGAACCTCATTATAGGTCTTGACATAAGTCATTCGCTGGACATCGAGCTCAAGACTTTGCCCCGTTCCCGGAAAATGCAGGGTTCGCGTATGAATATCTTTGCCTGATTTTCCTACCGCAATTTTGTCATGATAATTATCTAGTGTATTGTTAAGACTCACCTGCTTCCCATCTATTAAAAGGTAGACTTTTGTCAGCACCACGCCATCATCACTGCTCAGGGTGACATAGGTATCCCCCCCGGAGGTATAGACTTTCTTGATTTCGATGGTTTGCCCAAGAATGTTAAGGGCAGAATTATCCGAACCGGTCTTGAGGTTAAAACTCTTATTTACCTGGTGATCCGCCCCTAGACTGACCAGCTTAATCTCCAGCTTCTGAAGATCTGTAGGCAGAGGATCATAATCTTCATTAAAGGTAATTCCCTGAAGGTTTGTGCTCATTCCTCCCCCTTGTTTGGCAACCTCCTTGCCGTTCGCAAAGAGTCTTAAATCAACAGAACCCGGAGAGAAATACCCCAGACGCTCTTCCCCGCTTAACTTCGCTTCGGCCAGCTCCAGAATATTCATCACTGACCCCTCAATAACAGTTTTCGTGGGTGAGGCGAGAAGGGAATTTAGATGAATCTTACTCGCATCTACGTCAAAGGTTTGATTAATATCCTTCTTCAGGGTATAACCCATGGCTGTGTTCCGATTGAGGGTAAATAAAATATCGCCTTTATCCATAGTCCCCTTCGACATCATAGTTACCGTTAACGTCAGGTTCTTTTCGAAAAAAAACTTTGGAGGGTCAAAACTTGTTACGGATTTGATTTCTGTCTTATCCGCACTGATTTGTCCGGTACTGTTATTCTCCTTGTACTCTCCAAACAAACCTTTGATGCTCATCATCGGTATCATATCCCCTTGATCAATCTTTCCTGCCGGATCTTTCAGGGTGCTGAAGAGCAAAAGCTGATTGCTGTCCAGCATTACACCGTCCAAAGTCAGAGTAAAGCCGTTCTTTAAGGTATAACTTTTACCAATGAGTTGTCCCTTCCCCAATTCATTCAGTTGTTTCAAAGTCCCGTTCATAATTTGGTCATAACCCAGCAGTTGCTTGCCGTAATACGCCAGAGCATCATAATTATAGGCGCTCAGGGAAAAGACAACGAGAACCACAGCAATACTCAGCTTCCATCTTTGCAGCGGTCGCCGCTGAACCCTTCGGTCAGCAAGGGCACTTCGCAGCCTTGTTTCCAACTCAGCCGGCACAGACAAGCGCTCAACATCTGCTTTTCCTTCTTCAAAAAGATCCTCAAAGTTGTTCAACCCACTCACCTCCGATACTTTGCTGTAAACGTCTAAGTCCGGTGTGAATCCGTGATTTCACCGTTCCCAAAGGGATATTCAAAATCCGGGCAATAGATTCATAATCCAAGTCCAAATAAAAGCGTAATTTAAGTACCTCCCGCTGCCTTTCGCTTAATTTAGCCCAATGCTCCTTGAGTGCAATTCGTTCCTCCTTTTCGGAAAACACATCGTGATAACTGCCTTCCGGAACCTTTTCCATGGCAATAACTTTTTTCTGCTTACGCAACATTTTGTGGCAGCAGTTAACCAAAATGGTCTTGCTCCAACTGTAAAAAGAGGCTTCATTTTTTAGTCGCCTTATGTTCTCAAACAGAAGCACAATCATATCTTCCATTGCGTCCAGCGCATCCTCTTTGTTCCCCATATAAACATAGGCCAGCCTGTAGAATTCTTCTTTTTTCGCCACTACCAATTGGACCAAAGCCTCTTGATCTCCTGCTTTTGCCCGTTTCAGCTGTTCCTCAAGATCCACCTTGTCACCTCACTCCGGTCTGTTCTGAAAGTAAGAGTATTAAGGACGGTAAAAAGTTCATGCATACCACCGGAAATTAACTTAGATAAAGAGACAATTTGTAACAAATATCTTTTTATTCATTGGAAGGAGTTTTGGCTTACTTGTATACATTTTAGATTATGTTAATTATATCACCCTCATGACGAGGCAGTTTTCTGTAAAAATGACTATACTCAAGGCCTTAAGCGCCCTAAAAGAAAACAAGGACGCAGCAACCTATGTTCCTGCGTCCTTGTGAATATTTTGATTAGCGTGGAGTTGAACACTTATCTACCAGATAAACAATTGATTGATAGCTGATACCACTATGATAGGAGAGCCCGATTTCACAAGTTCTGCTATTGGAATATCCAGCCTGGCAGTTTTCGGGGAGAGAATCTTTCAAAGCTGCTAAGGCCGAACGATTTAGTTCCGGAAACGTGAAGCCGCGATCTCCGGCAAACCCGCAGCAATGGACATCTTGGGGCATGATAACATTTTCAGCACAGGCATGGGCTACAGTATAAAACTTCTCTTTCAGATTCATCTTCACCGAACTGCAGGTGACATGAATTGCAATTGTTTCTTTTCGCTGATTGAAGGTCAAACGATCAAGCAAAAAGTCGTGTATAAATTCAACAGGTTCATAAAGTTTTAACGAGTGCATCACTCGCTTCATTCGATATAAACAGGGGCTTGTATCACATAGAATAGGATATTTGCCCTCTTCACTTGCTGCAAATAACGCCTTCTCAAGCTCAGAACTTTTCTGATCAGCAGTCTCGAAAAACCCTTTGCTTTCCCAAGGCATTCCGCAGCAAAGTTTACCCATATCAGAAGGATAAATCACTTCATATCCGGCTTTGCCCAAAACAGAGAGCATGGCCTCACTCAAGCTCCTCTGATCAAGATCGTTTTTGGCTGCTCCCATGGAACGACTGATACAGCTGGGAAAATAGACAACTTTTCTTCCATTTTTCCCGCTGGAATGCTTGAGGGAAGATACTCTGCCGGCTTTGGGCATCCACGGGTTCCAGAGAGGAATCGCGTTCCCGGAAATCTTTCTCGCCCCTTGGGTTAGGCCCTCCATCACCTTGGTGCCTAAAATTCGGTGAACTCCATGGACAGTACCCAGCCCCAAACGCATGACACCCGTTACACCAGTCATATGATTAGCTAAACTTTCCGCAATTCTGCGGCTGTTCGGTGTTGTCTCTTGAGAACGCAGAAATTTAATGTAGTCTCCTGTATTGATTCCTAAAGGACAGCTCGTTGCACACAAGCCATCGACAGCACAAGTTTTATTGCCGGAATAGGCGAAGTCTTTTTCCAGTCGCGATAAGCGTTGGAGATCTGCTCCTGTTCTGCGCAATTCCTGAATTTCCCGCTGCACGACAATCCGCTGCCTTGGGGTTAAGGTTAAATTTTTAGAAGTACAAATATCTTGACAAAAGCCGCAGTTCGTACAAGTATCAATAATCTTATGGGCTTGGGGCATATTTTTTAGATTTTCCAAGTAGACGTTAGGATTATCATTAATAATAACACCTGGATTAAGGAGGTTTTCCGGGTCGAAGGTCGCTTTTAGCAGCTTCATAAACTCATAAGCTCGTTTCCCCCATTCCACCTCCACGAAAGGAGCCATGTTGCGGCCGGTCCCATGCTCCGCTTTCAAGGATCCGCCGAAACGATTGACAACCAAATCACTGACTTCTCTCATCAGTCCTTCGTAACGGGGTAAATCCTCCGGACGACCGAAATCCTGGGTAAATACAAAATGCAGGTTCCCATCAAGAGCATGTCCGTATATGATGGCATCCTCATAAGCATACTTGTTCAAAATCTCCCGCAAGGCTAAAGTCGCTTCGGCAAGGTTTTCTTTAGGAAAGGCAACATCTTCTATGACTACCCCCGTCCCCAAAGCTCTTATAGCGCCGACAGCCGGGAAAATTCCTTTGCGAATATTCCATAGGTTCTCATACTCAGCCTTGACATCAGTGAAACCCCATGGCAAAACCGTCGGAATTTCTCTAAGCAGATCTTCCACATTTTTAATCGTTTGCTGCAGTGATTCTTGATTAGTACCCCGCACCTCAACAAGCAGAGCCGTGGCTGTCGGAGAAAGAGTTTTCAAATACTCGGGCATACCAGGCTTTTCTTCCATGGTTTTTAAAGAAATCCGATCCATCAATTCGGCGGCAGATACTGTTTGTCTGTCCAACGTTTGAACAGCCAAGCAGGCTTGTTCCATATCGGGATAGATGATTAAGGCAGACGCTTTATGCTTATGCTCAACGACGGTATGATAAGTAATCTCTGCTATAAAACCCAGCGTTCCTTCGGAACCAATCATGAGATGTTTGATAATGTCAATGGGGTCCTCAAAATCTACAAAAGCATTGAGACTATATCCTGTTGTATTCTTAATTTTGTACTTGTGGCGAATTAAAGCTTCAAGTTCAGGGTCAGACATGATTTTATCTTTTATTTCGAGGATGTTGTTAACCCACTTCGAATGAGAATCAAGAAAACTTAAGCAAGATTTCTGATCCCCGGTATCCAACATGGTTCCATCACCGAAGATTATTTTCATCTCCGCAACAGTTTGATAACTGTTGTCTGCCGTTCCGCAGCACATGCCGCTGGCATTGTTGGCGGCAATTCCGCCAATCATCGCATGATCAATTGATGCGGGATCAGGTCCGATTTTTCGGGCATATTGGGCTAAATAGCGATTTGCTTCAGCTCCAATAATCCCTGGCTCCAAGGCTATCTTGTCACCTTTATCCAAGATGGAGCAGCCCCTCCAGGACCCTTGCAATACTACAAGGACAGAATCCGTCACAGCTTGTCCCGAGAGGCTGGTGCCTGCTGTTCGAAAGGTAACAGGCACTTTATATTCTTGGGAAGCATTCAATATGTGTTTGACCTCCGCCGCATCACGCACTTTGAGAACAATTTTGGGAATTAAACGATAAAAGCTGGCATCAATCCCATAGGCTAATGTGTGCAAAGGGTCGCAAAAGCGACGATCGGCGGGTATATATTGGGTTATTCGTCCCCAAAAACCTTGGTAAGGTTTTGCTAAGTTGGCTGCATCAACTTTCTGATCTTCGTTCATGGAATCGCCCCGCCCTCTCTACTTGATTAAAAACAAGGCATTGATTTTTTTGATGTGTTCTTTTTCTTCGTTTACCAGGTCTTTTACTGTATCCTTGCCCGCATTATTAACAAAGTTTTCAAACTCTTGGAAGATCATAATAGAATCTTTTTCGAAACTCTGAGCGAAGTGCAAAATGTCCAGATCGGTTTTTACTCCTTTAACCAGATCTTCAACATTATTCAAGTTAAAAATATGGTTATTTACAATTGACTTTAAATAGTCTCCATATTCCCCGGCATAACTTTCATTGGGCATAAATTCTTTAGAAAGCCTTTCGCCTAATTTCTCAAAGTCTTTCAAATGTTTTTCTTCTTCCTTCGCCAGATAGACTAAGACCTCTTTGACTTGAAGATCTTGGGCATAGGAGAGGGCTTTTTCATAAAACTCCTTTCCCGATTTTTCCATCTCAAGCGCCAGCTTAATAATTTCTTCACCTGTAAAGTTAACAATACTCCAAGACATCCATTATCCACCCTTTCTCTTCCTAGATTTAGTAGTGCAAGATATGTAAGAAACATTTGGAATGGTTTTTCTTTTATTTTATAATTATTATAAATATAAGTCAATAATGTATTTGACAGAATTATAATATTAATTTCTATTTAATTTTTAATTGAATCTATAAGTGGTGAACTCCGTTCAGTTAAAGCTGAACATCGGGGCTTCAGATACAATAATGTCCAGTGGACATTATTGCCGAGCCGCCTTTCCCAATAGGAATACTTAGCGGCGAAGGAGGACTCTACCCCACCTGAAGTTAACGAAGGACCCACCCCCACTTATAGAAGTGGGGGGCTTAAAAACCGAATAAAATGGGGATTGATGCTACGGTTTTATGCATAAAAAAATCGCCCACTGTGATTGTTCTTCTTGTAGTTAACACAGTGGGCGACTTTTTTAATACAGTGAACTTGTTCGGCTAAAGCTGAACATCAGGGCTTTATATAACAATATCCTTCATTTTGTTTTACGACAAGTTCTATTACTCCGGCTGGAACAGTTTCTACGTAATCATAAAGATTATCCTTTTTTAGATTATTGGCCATTAAAGCATTGCTGCAGGCAACAAATTTAACGCCCTGTTGATTCAAACTTTCCATGGTCTTCACATCACTATCGAAATCTAAAGTATGCTGATTTTTAGCATAATACGTTACTGCCTCGGCATTTGCCAAAACCTCAACAGAGTAATTATCCTCACCTGTTGCTTTTAATAAATTGCTTACATTCGTTAATAACAGTTTCCATTTCGTCATTTCGTCGATATGAACTATAACCTTATAGTCTTTCATTACATTATCCCCTTCTGGAATTTGTTGGATGAACAAATTATAATTCCAAGCTCCAAAAATATATGTATATTATATTGCATTTCTACAATTATCTACAATATTTTTGTGCTATTTTTTATAAAACAAATCTGCTGCTTCAGTGAACTCGTTCAGCAAAAGCTGAACATCGGGGCTTCAGATACAATAATGTCCAGTGGACATTATTGCCGAGCCGCCTTTCCCAATAGGAATACTTAGGGGCGAAGGAGGACTCTACCCCACCTGAAGTTAACGAAGGACCAACCCCCACAAGAAGGGGGGTATTAAAAACCTGATAAACTTAACCTATAATCTGTCTTTAGTAAAAGGCTGTTATAGCGAAGAAATCTATTCCTTTCTTAAATAATGGTACCTAACATCTTCCCTAGCTCTTTAAGATCCTTTTGGGTACGTCTGGCGTAATCGTTGATTTGATCCTTATCAATTCTATGAATATCGAAATAGTTGGCATGGTGCGAACCGAAATACAAACCACAAACACTAGCCACAGGATCCATCATATAATGATCAGTTAAGATAACACCCGTATTTTTTTCTCCCTCTAGAAGTTGAAACAGCTTGGTTTTTTCACTATGATCTCTAAGACAGGGATAGCCAAAAGCTGGCCTGATTCCGTGATAAGATCCTTTTAATAAAGTCTCAGGTTCTGACGTTTCATCAGGTGCGTATCCCCAATAATCCTTTCTGACATGATAGTGCAGCAACTCAGCGAAGGCTTCGGCCAGCCTATCCGCAAGAAGTTTTACCATAATTGCTCCATAATCATTGCCTTGCTCTTTAAGTTTCCCGGCATACTCTTGGACTCCTATGCCCGCCGTGACAATAAAACCGCCTAAATAGTCGGTCTTGCAGGACTCTTTGGGAGCTATATAATCAGCTAAGCAGCGATAGACATTATCGTTGGCAACGGTTTGCTGCCTTAACATATTAAAGGTTGTAACCTTTCCTTGATGAAACAATTCGATATCATCACTTTGAGAGTTAGCGGGAAAAATACCGAAAACAGCATTGGCTGTAAGTATTTCTTCTTTCTCTAATAGATCTAACATGGTGTTAGCATCGGCAAAAAGCTTTTGGGCTTCATCACCGTATTTAGGATCTCCCATAATTTTAGGATAAGCCATTCCCATATCCCAGGCTACAAAGAAATATGACCAATCGATATATGCTCTTAATTCACTAAGAGGATAATTTTTCAACAATTTGGTGCCAATAAAGTTTGGCACCCTGATTGTTTCTTCATTCCAATTTATTTTAAATTTCTTTTCTCTGGCTTCAGCGAGAGGCAGCAGCTTTCTTTTGGCGTTCTCATAGTTTTCTCTTAACGTTTGGTATTCGTTGTCTATCTCCTTTAAGTAGCCCTTGACCGTATTTCTGTCAACAAGCCTTTTGGCAATTTCTACGGATTTCGAGGCGTCAACGCTATAAACAACACCTTTTGAATAGTTGGGGGCAATTTTCAAGGCCGTGTGAGTTTTAGAGGTTGTGGCGCCTCCAATCATCAAAGGAATTTTATACTCTTGACGTTCCATTTCCTCCGCCACATGACACATCTCTTCCAAGGAAGGTGTGATCAGTCCGCTAAGGGCGATAATATCTGCATTTTCTTTTTGAGCCGTCTGGAGAATTAGTTCACTGGAAGCCATAACCCCTAAATCAATAACTTCAAAATTGTTGCAAGCCAGGATCACTGAAACGATATTTTTACCAATATCATGGACATCACCCTTGACCGTAGCCATCACGATTTTTCCAGCGCTGTTTTTTTCACCTGTCTTCTTCTCAGCTTCTATATAGGGTAATAAACAGCTGACTGCCTTTTTCATAACTCGTGCACTTTTCACGACCTGCGGGAGGAACATTTTACCGTCTCCAAATAAGTCTCCGACCGTCTTCATGCCTTCCATCAACGGTCCTTCGATCACCTCTTCAGCTCGGGCATATTGCTTTCTGACTTCCTCAACATCTTCTTCAATAAATTCGGAGATACCCTTGACTAAAGCATGAATGAGCCGGTGTTTGCAGTCATGCTCTCTCCAGGCAAGATTATTCTCGGTTTGGTTTCTGTCCGTCGTCTTATAGTTTTCCGCAAAAGACAAGAGTTTTTCCGCGGCATCAGGTGTCTTATTTAAGACAACATCTTCGACCACTTGGAGAAGCTCCTGATCGATTTCATCGTAAATTTGAATCAGACCAGGATTGACAATCGCCATATCCAGACCGGCAGCAATAGCATGATATAAAAATACAGAGTGCATAGCTTCTCTGATGGTATTATTTCCTCGAAAAGAGAAGGATAAATTACTTACCCCTCCGCTCACTTTGGCATAGGGGAGATTATCTTTAATCCATTTTACGGTATTAATAAAATCGAGCGCATAATTATTATGTTCTTCAATCCCTGTGGCTATGGCTAAAATATTCGGATCAAAAATAATATCTTCTGGAGGGAACTTCACTTTATTCACCAATAAATCATAGGCTCTTTGACAAACTGCTATTTTCCGTTCAAATGTGTCGGCCTGACCCTGCTCGTCAAAAGCCATCACAACCAGGCCCGCGCCGTGCTTTTTAATTAACGACGCCTGCCGGATGAACTCCTCTTCTCCGCCTTTAAGGCTGATGGAATTAACGACAGCCTTTCCCTGAATGGCCTTTAAACCAGCTTCGATGACTTCAAATCTCGAGGAATCAATCATCACCGGAACTCTGGAAATCTCCGGTTCAGCGGCAAGAAGCTTGAGAAAACTATCCATTTCATGTTGAGCATCAAGAAGCCCGTCATCAAAGTTTATGTCAATGATTTGAGCTCCATTCTGCACCTGTTCTTTAGCAATTAATAACGCTTCATCATAGTTTTTCTCTCTGATTAAGCGAGCAAATTTCGCTGATCCGGAAACATTCGTTCTTTCCCCGATATTGACAAAATTGTTTTCTTCCTTAATGACTATGTCTTCCAAGCCGCAAAATATCGTCTCTTTTACGATCAAAGGGACTCTTCTTGGTTTGATCCCCTTTACTGCTTCACTGATCGCTTTAATATGGGCAGGTGTGGAACCACAGCAGGCCCCAACAATATTCAAATGTCCTTCTTCTGCCAATTCCCTGACTAGAGCTGCTGTTTCTTCCGGACGTTCCTCATACTCCCCCAGTGAGTTAGGCAACCCGGCATTAGGGTGAAACGTTACATAACGGTCTTGCGATTTTGACAGATATTTCAGGAAAGGAATAAGATCCCTGGCGCCAAAAGAACAGTTTAACCCTATACCAAAGATCCCTTCTCCCTTTAGAGTGTGAGCGAAGGCCTCAAGGGTTTGTCCGGATAAGATTCGGCCACTTTTATCAGCAATCGTTCCCGAGATAAATACGGGCAGAATGATACCTTTTTCCTGACAAAGATTTCGAGCTGCAACAATTGCGGCTTTAGCATTTAAAGCATCAAAAATCGTTTCGATAATTATTATATCCACTCCGCCGTCGGCAAGCCCTGCGATCTGTTCTCGATAAGCGAATTCAAGTTCGTCGAAGCTTATATTTCTCAGCCCTGGGTTTTCAACATCCGGGGAAAGAGACGCTGTTCTATTGGTCGGTCCCACTGAGCCGGCAACAAAACGCGGTTTGCTTGGATCAATCTCTGTAAATAGATCGGCCTGGGCTCTTGCCAGCTTTGCCCCCTGAACATTGAGTTCATAGATCTTTTCCTCCATCCCATAGTCCATCTGAGATATTCTCGTAGCATTAAAGGTATTTGTCTCGATGATATCGGCGCCAGCTTCCAGATAGCTTCTATGAATTGCTTGAATGATCTCAGGATGAGTAAGATTTAAGAGATCATTATTTCCTTTTTGGTTTCTCTGACAAGTACACGTTCCTCTAAATTCCGGTTCCTCTAAATTGTATCCCTGAATGCAGGTTCCCATGGCTCCATCTAAAACAAGAATTCTATCCTTTAAATAAGTCTCAATATTGTATCTCATCTGTAGACCTCCTCGATTATTAAATCTGCACCAGAGCGTTATAACTATGAAAGCTGCTTTACTCTTAATTCGACCAAGTCACAATAAGAAGCGAATTCTTCGGCTTTAGCTGACCATCGTGACTTCAGTGACAAAGTGTCCTGTGACACTTTCGCTGAAAGCGCCAAGCCCATAACAAAATGCTACCGCGCTGAAGGATGGACTAAGGTTTGTTGTTTAGATTTACTATACCATCAAGCAATGGGTATAAAGTAACTCTAAAAAACTATGGCTTGTTATAGTCTTAAACTATAACAAGCCATTTCTTTCCACAAACTTGTCACAAAGGGTTTCTGTTCTTAGAATTAGCGATAATCTAGAATTACCTTCTCCAATTCCTGCACATACGCTGTTGCCAGCTTGCTAAGTGTTACATTCTTATGCGAAATCCAGCCTACTGTTATTGTCTCATCAATATTTAAGGGCACGGCGATAATGTTATTGCCGTTAAGGTCTGCACTTAAAACGCCGGTGGAAATGGTATAGCCGTTTAAACCAATCAAGAGATTAAAAAGTGTCGCCCTGTCACTCACGCGAATATTCTTTTTATGGGTTAACGTACTGAGAATTTCCTCAGAAAAATGAAAGGAATTATATTGTCCCTGTTCAAAAGATAGACATGGGTAAGGATCCAGATCGTCTAAGCTAACGTTTGCTTGCTTGGCCAGTGGATTTTTAGCACTGATAAAAACATGAGGCTGTGCTTGGAATAAAACAGTAAATTCCAGATTGCTTTCTTTCAAGAGCTTATTAATGACCTTGTTATTAAAGTCGTTAAGATAGAGGATACCGATCTCACTGCGGAGATTTTTAACATCGTCCAGAATTTCATAAGTTTTTGTTTCCCTTAAGGTAAACTCATAGTCTTCTAAAGCGTAGTTTTGGATCAGATTTACAAAGGCATTAACAGAAAAAGCATAGTGCTGAGTTGAAACCGAAAAATGTTGAGGAGATGGCTTAGCATCCAGGTACCGATTTTCCAACAGTTCCATTTGCTCTATAACCTGCCGGGCATAACCCAAAAATTCAGTTCCCTCAACAGAAACATTGATTCCCTTGTTAGTCCGCTCGAAAATAGTGATCTTAAGCTCTTCTTCCAATTCTTTGATGGCCATGGAAAGACTGGGCTGAGATATAAACAATCGTTTGGCGGCTTCATTAATCGAGCCCCAGTTTGCAATTTCAATGGCATATTTGAGCTGTTGAAATGTCATCCTTTACCCGCCTATTCTTCGTTAAATTGCTTCGTGCTTTTAATGATACAGTATATCGAAATTCTGATAAGAATACTAGTTATTAATACATTCCAGGTAAAAGCAACCTAACATGGATTCTTTCAGTGAACTCGCTTACGCTAAAGCTGAACATCGAGGCTTCAGATACAATAATGTCCAGTGGACATTATTGCCGAGCCGCCTTTCCAAATAGGAATACTTAGCGGCGAAGGAGGACTCTACCCCACCTGAAGTTTACGAAGGACCCACCCCCACTTATAGAAGTGGGGGCTTAAAAGCCGGATAAAATCTTGATTCAAAGTTGCCCTAGAGCAAGAAAAAAGTACCCTTCCAAATAATAATAGAAAGGTACTAACGAAGGGCCTTAGTAAATTATGTGTGGAAACTTGAGATTAGAACAATCCTGTAATTGTTCCGTTAACATCAATATCCATTCTCGTCGCTGCCGGACGCTTGGGCAATCCTGGCATGGTCATGATTGCGCCTGTAATTGCTACTAAAAATCCGGCTCCGGCAGAAAGTCTTAGTTCACGCACGGTAATCGTGAATCCCGTCGGGCGTCCCAGACGTGAAGCATCATCCGAGAGGGAGTATTGTGTTTTGGCCATACAAACGGGTAAATTCCCATAACCCATTTCCACATATTTCTTAATGGAGTTTTGAGCTGCTTTGTCAAAGACGACACCATCAGCCCCGTAGATCTCTTTGGCGATCTTCTCAATTTTCGCTTCAATAGGCAAATCTAATTCATAAAGAACTTTGAAGTTGGATTCTTTTTCTTCCAGCACGCGAAGAACTGTTTCGGCAAGTTCAACTCCGCCTTCTCCGCCGCGCATAAAGACTTCAGAAAGGGCCACTTCCGCACCCATTTCCTGACATCGCTCACGGACTAAATTCAGCTCTGCCTCGGTGTCCGTCGGGAAGCGGTTAATTGCTACTACAGCAGGAACGCCGAATTTAGCCATGTTTTCGATATGTTTTTCAAGGTTAACAATCCCTCGTCCTAAGGCTCCTAAATCCTCAGTGTCCAACTGGTCTTTAGCGAGACCGCCATTCATCTTCAAAGCTCTAACCGTTGCCACAATAACAACAGCCTCTGGTTTCAAGCCGCCAAACCGGCACTTCAAATCAAAGAACTTTTCAGCGCCAAGGTCAGCGCCGAATCCGGCCTCGGTAACGAGATAATCCACTAACTTGAGACCCAGTTTTGTTGCCATAATACTGTTGCAGCCATGGGCGATGTTAGCAAAGGGCCCGCCATGGATAAATACCGGTGTGTTTTCTAACGTTTGAACAAGATTCGGCTTAATAGCATCTTTCATTAAGAGCGCCATGGCCCCTTCCGCTTCGAGATCATGAGCTGTTACCGGCTTGCCATCATAGGTATAGGCCACAACAATCTTGCCGAAACGTTCTTTGAGATCCATGAGGTCACTTGCCAGACAAAGAACTGCCATGACTTCAGAAGCAACTGTAATATCATAGCCACTCTCACGGGGAACCCCTTCTGTTCTGCCGCCCATGCCAATGACAATTTTGCGCAGGGCGCGGTCATTCATATCTACAACCCGACGGAAGACAACTTGACGTGGATCAATATTTAAGGGGTTGCCTTGCTGAATACTATTATCCAGCATGGCGGCTAAGAGGCTATGAGCCGAGGTAATGGCATGGAAATCACCCGTAAAATGAAGATTAATATCTTCCATAGGAACAACTTGAGCATAGCCGCCGCCGGCAGCTCCGCCTTTGATACCAAAACATGGTCCAAGGGATGGTTCGCGAATAGCAATCATGGCTTTCTTGCCCATTTTCCAAAGGGCTTGCCCTAGTCCTACGGTTGTTGTCGTCTTTCCTTCTCCGGCTGGGGTAGGATTAATAGCCGTTACTAAAATGAGCTTGCCATCAGGCTTATCCTTAAGACGATTCCAAACATCAAGGCTAACTTTAGCTTTATACTTGCCGTAAGCCTCAATATCGTCCTCTGTCAAATCAAGCTTTTGGGCAATCTCTGTGATTGGTTTCATTTCCGCTGCTTGAGCTATTTCAATATCACTTTTCATGTCTTTTACCCCATTTCTTTAAAGATTAATGAGAATCAAGGTTCAACTAAAATAAGGCTTACGCAGGAGATAGTATTCTCACCATTATTGTAAGGGATTCCATAACTCTTTTCTAAGGCAATAACGTCGATCCCGCTGGCTTCGACCGACGAAACAGATTCTTCTGGGAAACGGCATTCTTGCTTATCTAAAAAAGCGCATCTGCTGCAGTAAGTGCAGGGACCAACATTCAAAGGGAGCAATTTCTTATAAGAAAACGTGCTCCTAAGTTTGTCCAATAGCTCTCGGAATATTCTTGTGTGTTCTGCTGTTCCTTCCTGCATGCCTTCCCAATCAAAGGAACTCTCTAACTGATATACAGTTTGGAAAAGTAAGCCCTGCTTAAACGTTTGAACCTTCTCCTTTAGTTCAGCAATCGAACCGACAGCAGGAGGACACATCCAGTTTTTATTATAGCTTCCACAGACATTTTGCTCACATTGAGTTCTAAAGTCTTCATTAAATTGAACAACCGCAACGTCTATAATTGCCGCGTGAGCTGCTCCAAGGGATTTTGCCAGAAACGTCAATTTTTCCATGTCAGGATTCACAATCAGCCTCTCCCTTCAATTCACCAGCATAACCCAGGTTGAAAAAAGCAGTTGTTTTTCAGCCTGGGTTGATTTGAGGCTAATGGTTTTAGAACATCTCTTTACTCATTTTCTCAATGGCTTCACTGGCACATTCATAGACTCCCGGGAAAGAGCTGAAGTTTAAGCCTTGAGTCAAATTAGGAATAAAGTACAACTTGCCGCAGTTTTTACAAGCTCTCTCCACTTCTCTGGCAACGATTTCAGGTGTCCACCCTGGGAAATCAACAACACCACTGTCAATGTCTCCCATGAAGGTTATCTGCTTACCATAGTTCTTGATAAGCTCAGGCGTATTGTTAGTCGTCATAACTCCTTGCCAAATATCAACTCCCATTTCAATCATAAAAGGAACGAGATTAGCTGCATAGGAATCACTATGATGAACGATTAATTCCACACCATTTTGTTTATAGAATTCATAGACTTTTTTGTAAGCAGGCAGATAGAACTCTTCGAACATAGCCGGAGATATAAAGGAAGATTTTTGACTGCCCCAGTCATCATGATGAAAGAGTGCATCAGGATGGAGACGGTCAATCAGTACTTTGGCATAGTTTAACTCATATTCCGTCAGATAATCAATGAGTTCATGCATAGCCTCCGGTTCTTCATATAAGGCCATTAAAGCATCTTCCATGCTCATAAGATGATGACACATTTCAAAGATCCCCGGTGCCACAAAGGCTGTTACAAATTGGTCCTTACGGTCAACGGAATTGGCATGAGCAACAGCTGCCGCCCAAGCTTCATCCGAATTGTTAATAACAGGGGCTTTAACATAGTTTCTCCACTTAGTAATATCCTTCAATACTTTGTGTTCCTCGTCATGGACAGGAAACTGTCCCAACTGGCCTTCCGGCCATCTGAACGTAATGCCCCAATCATTCTTGAACTCGGTTCCTGGGTCAGTCATAAGCTTCGAGGGAACTTCTAAGATAATCTCCATAAACTCGTATTGATTAACAAATCGATCCGGATTTCCGCCTTTAATCGTTTCCATCAAATTTTGGCGTTTCGTTAACATACGTTATCCCCCTTTTATTTTAGATTGTATTAACCTTTTACTAATTCTTGTGCTTTTACTGCTGCACTTCCTGCATCAGGAGCAAAACCATCCGCGCCAATTTCAGCAGCGTATTCAGCCGTTACAGGCGCACCGCCGACAATAACCTTAAATCCGCTCAAACCGCTGTCTTTAAGTGCTTGAATGGTACTTCTCATAGAGGTCATAGTAGTTGTAAGGAGCCCCGAGCAGGCCACCAGGGTAACATTTTCATTATCTTTGACGGCATCGATAAATTTAGCCGCTGAAACGTCTACGCCAAGGTCAACCATTTTAAAACCGGCACTTTCGAGCATCATTTTGACAAGATTTTTACCGATATCATGGAGATCGCCTTCAACGGTACCAATAACACAGGTACCTAGCGAGGAGGTATTATCGCTTACGAGATGGGGTTTAAGGACTTCAACACCTTTGGACATTGCTTTAGCAGCCATCAACATTTCAGGTACAAAAATATCTCCGGCGGAGAAGCGGTCACCAACAACTCCCATGGAGTCAATCATGGCCTGCAGGATAATTTCCGCTGCATTTCCTTCATCCAAAGCCTCTTGTATTAAACCAGGTACGAGCTTAGCTTTACCTTTCTCTACATTTGCTTTTACTTCTTCAATCTTCGACATTTCGAATTCCTCCCTTATTTTTTATTCAGTTTTTAAGACCACCACTTCTATAAGTGGTAGTGGGTCCTTCGTAAAACTTACTTCTTAACACCAAATTTTCCTTCTCGGTATGCACCGATGTATTCCATGCAATATTCGTCCATACCCAGAAGGGCTTCTGTTGCGTAAAGCATACCCATTAGATCTTTGTTCGTCGGATCAAGGATCGCACTGTCCATGCCGGAACCCATCGATAAGACAATAAAGGCTTGATTAACGAGTTTTCGAACGGGAAGATTAAAGGAAATGTTGCTGGCACCACCCGTAACATGAATATCCGGATATTGCTTCTTAATTTCTTTGATCACATCCATGATCGTAAGAATACCATCTTCTGAAGTGCAAAGCATTTGCACTAATGGATCAATATGCAGTCTTGAAGGAGCAATATTATACTCTCTCGCTTTCTTCATAATCTCTGCAAACACTTCCAGACGTTTTTCGCCCGTCTGGGGAATCCCGGTATCGTCACACAAGAGGGCAGCACACTCCCATTTTGTCTCAGCAATAATTGGGAAGACAAGTTCAATCTTGTCACCTTCCATGGAGACTGAATTTATGAGGCCCGGCTTATTGCAAAATTTGATAGCTTCAGCACAGATCCGTGCATTAGGACTGTCAATAGATATAGGGGTATCTGTAACCTCTTGCACCAAGTCAATAAGCCATTTAATGGTTTCAAGCTCAAGACTGTCTTCAACAGATGCACAAACATCAATGAAATTGGCACCAGCTTCACTCTGAATTTTAGCAAGATTTTTAATAAATTCGGCATCTTTGCTGGCAATGGCCTTGGCCACGGAGGGAATAGCGCCGTTAATTTTTTCACCAAT
Source organism: Desulfosporosinus sp. SYSU MS00001 (assembly GCF_049943955.1). NCBI lineage: Bacteria > Bacillati > Bacillota > Clostridia > Eubacteriales > Desulfitobacteriaceae > Desulfosporosinus > Desulfosporosinus sp. SYSU MS00001. The sequence goes on along the minus strand of NZ_JBNFTW010000010.1, from coordinate 111,959 downwards.
AATTATCAAGATTAATCTACCTCCATTTTTAAATTGTTCTTCAGCGATTTTCTCTTCTCAAAACAGCATTCGCAGTTTGGGTAAATTAAGCACTTCACAATTTCCGAAGTTCATCTAGGAAGCACACCATTTTAGGTATAGAATAGAGATTGCAGAATGCTGTCACCTCCCTAATCCGAAGAATTTGTCTATACATTATAATATTATTATATATTCTATTTTTTAAAAATTCTACCTTTGTGAAATTTAACATATAATTCTGTCTAGATTGTACATTGTGCACTATTTTGACAAAGGAGGGCATTATGGAGGATAATTCGCTTCTTTCCCGCTATTCCCTGGAACTAATAAAAACGTTGAGCAAAGGTTCAGGACTGCAGTCACTGGTTGATCTCGGATACCAAATGTTAGGCAACCCTTTTACCATCACTGATTTAAGTATAAAGCTTCTCACGACGACCGGGGAATCAAAGGTCGAAGATGATCCAGTTTGGAATGAACTCCATAAGAATAAGAATTTTATTTTTCGGACCTACTCCTATTATTTGCATAATAGTTTGTTTGACAAAATAGAAAAAAACGAGGACCCTTTCTACTGGCTTGACCCCTACTGTAAATACCCCAGAATTATCGGCAAAATCTCCATTAATGACAGGAACGTCGGAGTTTTAGTAGTTTGCGCTCATAATCACCCGTTTAATGATTGCGACAAGGAAATCGTCTCCATTCTTTGCGCTGCCTTTTCCATTGAACTGCAAAAAAACAGATATCTTAATTTATCTCCTGGTCTATCACATCAAAGCTTTTTGCTTGATCTTCTCGATGGTAATCTTAGGGACCTTAGGATAATTAATGAGCGGCTGAAGGTACTAGGTATAAAATTCAAAGGCAAGCTGTTTGTCATCTATCTGGAAACACAAAAATTAACCGTATCGAATCTAACGCTTCCCTATTTGCGAGAGGAAGTTGAAAAAAAACTTCTAAATTCTAAAGCAGTTATTTATAACGATAACATCGTTATACTCGCCAGTAGTGAACATGAAATTCATTTTTTAGAAATAGAAACAAAAGGCCTGAAAGAGTTTATTGTCAATAATCATTTGCAAGCCGGAATCAGCCGCACCTTTACTGATTTTACAGAAGTAAGAGAACGATACCTGGAGTCTCTTCAGGCTTTAAGACTGGGCAATCTACTTAATAAAGAGATGCATTTTTTCCGCTACGATGATTATCTGATTTATGATCTTATCTATGTTCACGGTGACAACAATCATTACAAAAAATTTTTACACCGTTCGCTGCTCAAACTTATTGACTACGATCAAGAAAACAACACAAAGTTTGCCCTAAGCCTCTATACTTATCTTTATCATTTCAAAAACGTTAAGGTTTCAGCTGCTGAATTGAGTATTCATCGTAATACCATGTTTCATCGCATCGAAAAAATAGAAAGAATTTTAAATTGATTTAAATGACGGTAATATATTATTTCAGCTTTATCTTTCCTATAAAATATTGGAGTTTTTAAAAATCCCTTTACCCTAAAACAAAAGTTGTTCGCTAAAACTAAAGTTTTGGCAAACAACTTTCTATTTTTCTAGGGAGCATCTTTTAGTGAAGAAATTTTCAGAATCAATTTTAGAGATCTCTTAACTAAATAAGAGTATATTACTAAAATTTTTAAGAAAAAGCAATAACCGAAAATTATTTAGAGGCAAGCTGAAGGAGCTCCTTTACAAGATTCGGCGGATTTTCTCCTTTGAGCCCTGCCACCAAATTTTTTGCAGCCAGCATAGCCATCTCATTCCGGCATGTCATTGTTGCCGATCCGATATGAGGAACTGTCATAACATTCGAAAATTGAAGTAAGGGATTGTCTTCTTTTTAACATTCCATCAATGAAATGTACTGTCTCCAATCAAATCCTTGATCGTCTGTGAACATGTAGAGCCGTTAAAAATAAACAAACAGCAGGTAAACCGTTGAAATCGCAACGGACACAAGCATTAACGGAAATGCGATCTTCATAAATGATAGGAACTTAATTTTCGCACCGTTCTTCTCCGCTAAGCCTGCAACAATAACATTGGCCGATGCACCAATTAAAGTTCCGTTACCGCCCAGACAAGCCCCCAGAGATAAGGACCACCAGAGAGGATGCAAGGCAGCCGGAGACAAATTACCCAAATGGCCCATGTCTTTGATTAAAGGAATCATCGTAGCCACAAAAGGAATATTATCAACAAAAGCCGATGCGACTGCCGACAGCCAGAGGATGAACATGCCTGTCAAGCGAAAGTTCCCTGCCGTGACATTCATTGTCCATTGGGCCAGGCGTCCAATCAGACCAGTTTCGACCAATCCGCCGACAACAATAAACAAGCCCAGGAAAAAGAAGATGGAAGGCCATTCAACGGCTAAGAGAATATCCTCCGGTTCTTCATGAGCGATGAGCATAAGTAGGACAGCCCCCGTAAGGGCGATTGTGGCAGATTCTAAATGTAAGGCATCATGAACAACGAAAGCAGCCATAATCAGTAATAATACAGCGAGGCTTTTCTTTAATAGGAGATAATCAGATATCTCATCTTTGGGATTGACTCGGCAAACAGCCTGTTTGCGTTCCTCGGGAACCTGCATTTTCTTATGGTACAAGAACCAGAAAATGGCCATAATTACGATGTGAATAATGGCTATAACAGGCATTAAATTGACAATGAAGTCCATAAACCCTAACCCTGCCTGGCTGCCAATCATAATGTTCGGGGGATCCCCAATAAGCGTTCCTGTACCACCTATGTTACTGGCCAGAATCTGACAGACTAAGAAAGGGATAGGATCAACGTCAAGTTGATCGGCAATCGAAAAGGTGATAGGGACAATAAGCAAGACCGTGGTCACATTATCTAAAAAAGCGGATACAATAGCCGTTACCGTTGCTAAAGCAATCAGGATGCGAATCGGCTCTCCTTTAGCAATGCGGACAGCCCAAAGCGCCAGATATTGAAAAACACCTGAACGCCGAGTGATTCCGACCACAATCATCATGCCTATTAATAGTCCCAGTGTGTTCCAGTCAATGTAACTGATAGCCTTTTCTTGCGTCAGCACGCCGGCTACAATAAGAATCATACCGCCCAACAAGGCAGCAATCGCCCGGTGCATTTTCTCAGACATGATAAATACGTAAGTTAAGGCAAAAATAATTAGGGCTAATATTGCGTTAGTCTCCATACTTCCCCGCCTCTGCTCCCTTCTGCAGCATTCAATTATGTTCTCCAAAGATTATAAAGGTAACCGGTGGTTTTACACCGGTCACCTTTATAATCTTTGATCCTTACTCTATTTTACAACGTTTTGTCAAGGAATGTAGGTACGATTTAAAATTTGTTTCAAATCATAAAGGGTGCCTTCAGTGTCCCCTTGTATGACGAAACTAAAGTTACTCTTACTTTAAGGTCACTCGAAATTGCCCCATTATCTTCTGATTCCATTTCATAAGCAAACAATCTCTTTCGGCAACGGGGCCAACACCGGCGGGAGTTCCTGTAAATATAATATCATCTTTCCCAAGCCCAAAGTGCTTCGCAATATACTCAAGAAGTGAAGGAACAGTAAAATACATATCGTTAATATTTCCACGCTGTACTTCACGTCCGTTTTTCTCTAACCAAAAATCCGAGCTGCCGAAAGCTTCTACTCCCTCAAAAGGAAGCCAAGGTGTCAGAACAGCAGAATTTGGGAATCCTTTTGCCAGCAGCCAGGGATACCCTTTTTCCTTCAACTGACTCTGAACATCTCTTAACGTAAAATCAATGCCCAAGGCTATTTGATCGATAAGATCATCCGTCGTTAATCCCGGCTCATAACTTCTGCTGATATGAACGACAAATTCAAGTTCGTGGTGAATCTCTCCACAACCTTTAGGCAATATAATTTCACGATCATTTGCTTCTGCCAGAGCATGTGTCGGTTTGGAAAATATCAAAGGCTCGCTGGGAACAGTATTGTTAAGCTCTTGAGCATGTAACGGATAATTGCGTCCTACACAAAAAATATTTTTAATTTCCAATGTCAAAGTCACTCTCCCTTTGTTATGAGTTAAATACCTGCCAGATCCGCTTGAGTGAAACAAGGAGGGACATAAGGCACTCACAAACGTCATATAAGCGAAAAAAATGACACCTAATCGACTTGTCAGAGGAGTTTTCGGGATGTGGCAGTCACGAAACCTGTCGTTACTGCAGCAAGTACCAGAAAAAACATGCGTCGGTTTAGCCAACTATTCCATGCGGCAAATCTCTCGAGCATCGATCTCTACCTTTCTTCATGTAGTCCTGTTAATCAAATCCCAGAAAGTGGTAAATATCATGTCAAGTTATATTAATCATTCCTATAGCCCATATAGCCCTCGCCGAACTTTGATAGGTAACCTTCCACAAAAAAAGGTACCCAATAAGGGTACCTAACCATTAATTATTTAACAGAGTTTTTCTGCCTTGAATTCTCTTAGTCGACATTGGCCTTTGCTTCTTTATTTAAATTACTATGCCTATACCCATAAAAGAAATAGATCAGCAAACCAATGAATAGCCAAACCAAGAAGCGAATCCATGTAGCTCCAGGTAGTTTAAACATAAGGAATAAAGAGAACAGAGCAGCTAATAGTGGAACGACAGGCACTCCCGGGCAGCGGAAAGCGCGCGGCAGATCAGGCTGGGATTTACGTAAAACAATAACAGCGATGGAGACAAAGACAAAAGCTGCCATGGTACCGATATTGACCATTTCTGCAAGGACATCGATTGGGGTTAAGCCTGCTACTATTGCTACAATAATACCTGTTAACCAAGTGCTTTTATTAGGAGTTTTATGAATTGGATGGGTCTCACTAAAGATTTTCGGAAGTAAGCCATCACGAGACATTGCATAGAAAACCCGAGTTTGCCCATAGAGCATAACAAGCAGTACGGTGGTGATACCTCCAAGGGCACCTATGGAAATGATTCCGGCAGCCCAATTCTGATGCATTACCTGCAATGCTAAAGCAATAGGGGCCGAAACATTTAATTTCGTGTAAGAAACAGCACCGGTCAAAATAGCTGTTACAATGATATACAAAACAGTACAAACAATTAAAGAAGCGATAATTCCACGCGGTAAATCCTTTTGAGGATTTTTAACTTCTTCCGCTGCGGTCGAAACAGCATCAAAACCAATATAGGCAAAGAAAACAATAGCGGCACCCCTGAACACTCCATTCCAACCATAAGGCATGAAAGGCTGCCAGTTAGCAGGCTTAACATAAAATATCGCTACAACAATAAAGACTAAGACGGCAAATAGTTTGACAGCAACGATAATATTGTTAACTCTGGTGCTTTCTTTAACTCCGAGGGATAAAAGCCAAGTAATCAAAAGAGCGATTGCTAATGCAGGTATGTTGACTAGTCCTCCTGAACCCGCTGACAAAGTACCCCAGGCAGGCAAATTGACGCCTAAGCCTTGCAGCAGCTTAACAAAATACCCTGACCAGCCAATGGCTACAGTACTACAAGCTAATGCATATTCCAGCATAAGATCCCATCCGATGATCCAAGCAAAAAACTCACCAAGAGCAGCATAACTGTAAGTATACGCGCTCCCGGCCACAGGAACCATTGAAGCGAATTCAGCGTAAACCAGAGCTGCGAAAGCACAGGCAATTCCAGAAATAACGAACGATAAAACCAATGCTGGCCCGGCATACTCAGCTGCTGCTACACCTGTTAAAACAAAAATTCCGGTTCCAATAATAGCACCAATACCCAAAGCAGTGAGATCCAGTGCGCCTAAAGCTTTCTTGAGACCACTTTTTTGCTGTGATTCCAAGATAAGCTTGTTAATAGATTTTTTCCTCAATAAATTCATTAACTAAGTAGCTCCTTTCTTTATGACAATCGTTAGTAAGAAATTATCTCTTTGATTATTGGTGCCTATAACTGGGATTCAAGCCCTCCTTTCTTTGTTATAAGTTTACTCTATTTATTTTTAAAAATAAATATCATTTAATTTAATTTTTATATAAAAAAATTTTTTTCTTGCAATTTTTCTATATAAGTTCTATAAAATTCTTATATAATATTTATATAAATTTACCATTATTATATAAAAGAATTAAAAACCATTATATATAAATTCATTATCATGTAAATACAGGTAATTAATAACAGAGGTTTATTTTTAAACCTCTGCTCTATAATTATTTAGTTCAAATTGGGACCTTATTTACGCAAAATGACTGGTAACCCTCTGTGATCCATTTATTATGCTGTTATATAGCATTTACCTTTTTTGAACTAATAATTCCTATTAAATTTTTATATTTTCATCTGAAGCTTCGAAGTTATTGACTTTCCAAGTACCCTTCTCTTTTTTCACGAACAGAGTGTAGACAGTACAGAAAGAAGTGCCTCTATTAATTCTGTTTTTCTTATTGTTCTTTTTATTTAATTCTTTAAAGTATTTGTCCTCAGCACTAATTACGCATGTTTTTACATTATAAACCACCTCTGCTTCCTCTTGATCCTCGCTCAAGGTGATAGAAAGAAACTCACAATCTTCGTATTTAGATTTAATCTTATTGTCAGTTAGGATTTTGATCGTGTTTTGTTCATCATTGTTCTTAATCAATTTGATCAGATGATCTACTGTATAGAGATGATATTCGGCCCTTCCATCTAAGGATTCATAATCGCGTGCGGTTAAGGCTTTAGCGAAATTTTGGCATAATCTCTTAATTGCCTGCATCTCCTCGGTATCCTCAATGTTAGCAACCCCATGATCTTCATCCTCCTCGGGATTATTATCAATGGTCTTATCCTGAGCAATTAGAGATCCCATAATGTCGGTCAAGACCTTTTTTAAAACTTCCGTCTTCATTTGATCTCCCTCTTTCACGATCCTCATAAACTCACACTTAACGTATTTTATGTGCCATGAAAGATTTCGGATACTCACAAGAACTTGCCTATTGGCCAATGCTCTTTCAGCAGATATTAAGTATTTTCCAGGGAAACATTCAGTTATTCCTCAGCCTATCTTTATCTTTCTCAGGTATATTACATTTAAAACATTAAAGAACGGAATTAATTTGAGGTGTAACTTATGTTGAATTTTTTTAAAACTAACAAAGACTTTATAATAAACTCTTTATCTACTTTAATTACGATCAGCGCAAACTTGTTCTTAAATATTGACATTAGCCCTTACATAGATCACTGTAAGTTATTAATTCATAATTTCAGTTATGATATACGTTTCAATACAAGAAGGCTATCGCACTCCTACATAAGCGAAAATAGCCTTAATGCTTCATAAAATTAATGAGTTGCCATAAAATCATTCATTATTTCTTTTTAGAAAAAAGATTACTGATAAATGCTTTGATTCCGCCCTTTTTGGGGCTTTCCCAGGCAGGCTGAACAGGCATTTGCCCTCCGTACCCTTGATTAATCATCTGATTTGGATATCCCTGATTTGGATAACCTTGGGGCTGATACCCTTGTGGTTGATACCCTTGGGCTTGCGGCATCATTGGTTGCTGCAGCATCTGATTTTGCTGAAAACCCTGAATACCTTGCGGCGGATAACCGGGAGCAGCATACCCCTGGCCACCAGCTTGTGGACCAGGACCCCAGTTTGCATTTCCGCCCATCATCCCGCCGGGCATCGTTCCTGCCTGACCGCCTCCAAAGTTATTTATCGGCTGAGAAAATCCCGGTGGCATAAGCAAACCACCCGGAAGCCCGAACTTAGGTGCGAATCTTTGCAGTCCTCGGCCTAATAATGGTGACTGGTTAAATTGCCCTGAAACATTCGGCATCTGATAGCCTTGAGTTCCTTGAGGCATCATTTGAACTTGTTGATTCCCAAGTATATTCATTTTACCTAACGGCATTGTGCTTCACCCTCATTCCATTCTTGTAGTATGGTAAATTATGGTACAATACAAGATATTCAAGTTATAACCGTTTGTCACCAAGTTAGATAACTTTAGAAGCCAGAAACTATAAAGTCAGGAGATTACTGCATAATCTCCTGACTTTTATTTTCCCTGAGTGCCGAAGCCCCGAGGCCACAGACGGCAGGCATTTTAATTAGGGAAGCAAATTACCTCTCTTTAACTATAAAGAGAGGTAATATCGAGTGTTCTAATTATTTTCCGCTATGAAGGATTGTCTTGGACTCTCTTATCAACTATTAGATAACTTTCTTAAGATATCTCTTTGTTGTCTATACTGGTTTCGATAGATTGTTGAATTGCTGCTATTAGGGCTATAATAATTAGATATTTTAGTGTTCTTTTCAAGTGTCGCTGGCAAATCGTCGATCGCTCCTGTCGCATAGGCTGCAATTAGACAATTTGTCAGTACTGCACCACCAGAAATTTCTAACGTAATAGCTTCACTTTGCATGACATCAGCCTTAATCTGATTCCACAGATTATCTCTGCTCCCGCCCTCAGTAATAGTAATTCTGTTAATATCAATTCCGGCATTTCTGTAAGTATCTGTGATTTCCATATAATCGTAGGCAATTGCCTCTAAGACTGCTCGCCATAAAACAAATTGATTCGTATCTAAACTCATGTTTAAGAAACAACCTTTAATATTAGCCCATTCACCGTACCCACCAGTTAAGTATGGTAAAAACATGACCTCATTGCACCCAGGCGGTACTTTTTCCGCTTTTTGGCTAAGCCATTGATAATATTTATCATCATCAGCCTTTTGACAAATATTATCCTTAAACCAACGCAGAGCTAAACCTCCGGTTCTAACAAATCCCCAATAAAAATAGGTATCTTTCAATGTTCCACTATTAAAAATTAAACCGCTCCCCTTTTTACTTAATTCAGGGATTATTCCAGAAGTAGAAACACAGAACATAGCACATGTTCCTGCCACATCAACAGCCTTATTCGTTTCAATAATTCCGCTTCCTAACATGGACTGCATTGTATCTCCGGCACCGGCACAAATCGGGATACCCGCTGGACATCCGGTTTCTTGTGCTGCTTCGTCCGATAAGGTACCAATAATATCCCAAGGTTTAACAATCTTCGGCAGATATGTTTTATCAATCTTTAAGATAGCTAGTTGTTCATCGGACCATTGTTTTTCATAAATGCGGTAACCAAGACCCCAGCCCGACATTGTTCCCCAATCAATAAAAGCGTCTCGACCGTCTAAACCGGCCAAGTTCATAAGAATGTAAGGAGCATTGTGGACAAATTTTTGACCTCGTTCTTGAAACGCTTTATTATTGGCTAACAACCACCTGGCATGCAAAGCGGGAAACATGCAAGATGGTTCAGCATTGCCTGTCTCATGACCCCAAATATCCAGATCCAATTGATTTAAAGTTTCCACATCGTTTTGGGTCCTGGAATCCAAATAATTAATGTAAGGAGTAATCGCCTTTCCTCTCTCGTCAATCCCAACAATTCCACAAATAATTCCGTCACCCATAATGGCTCTGATTAAACTGGGGTCAATACCCTTGGTATGCAATTGCTCAATACACTGTTTAATTCCCAATTTTGTCAAAGATAAATATTCATCAGCATCCATATCCACCCATCCTGGATGGGGGTAGTTCATCGTTGTCTGATTGGATGTATTAGCAACACAGTGCATCGTTTTATTATAAACAGCCACTTTTACGCTTTGAGATCCCGCATCAAAACTAAGATAGTAGCTTTCCAAAGTATCCATCTCCTTTAATAATTATGACCCCTAGTGAACTCGTTCAGCTAAAGCTGAACATCGGGGCTTCAGATACAATAATGTCCAGTGGACATTATTGCCGAACAAGAAGTGGGGGGCTTAGAAATTGGAAAAAAAATTCTCTTAAGCAAGCTTAAGAGAATTTGACAGTACAAACTTAATACATAATATCACTACTATGTATGTGAACATCACCTTCTCTCATCCAGACTATACTGTCGGCTTCGGAATTCAACCGAATCTGCTTTACGGCTCGCGGGCTATACCGCCGATAGGGAATTTCACCCAACCCTGAAGGATAATTATTAACTTAATTATAAAGTAACACCATTGATTCTCTTTGTCAATTTAAACCAATTCCCTAGATATCAGATCTTTCAAGTGCTCAGTACCTAAAGAAAGCAGTTGAAAACCAAAATTCATTAACTGAACGTCATCATGCCTTATCTCTTCAAATCGTTCCACGGTTACATCCATTTTTTCAGCCAAGGAAGTATTATGCATTAAATAGCTTCTAAAGTTGTCCAAATCGTAACAAGCTAAGAAGAATAGCTTTATCAGCTTATCATCAATTTCCTGATCACCGGTAAGTTTTAAGTAACCGGGGATTTCACTAAACCCTTGTTCCATTTCTTCGTAAATTTCTAGCCCCTGGTCAGAAATCCACTCTTTAATAGTTTGGCTTTTTTTCTCATTTAACCCATGACAACGGGAAGATTCAAAAATAAAGGAGTATTTCCCCCCGCCCAACATGTCCACCGGGGCAATGCGGCAAGACCAGGGTCGTTCTTTATAAACCCGACACCCTTTTGAGGTAATAAAGGGACATGTTAAATTATCCTCCTCGGACATCTTAATCTGAACTATAGAAAAGCCAGTTGGCAATTGCACGTTTAGAGTGTATTTATCCAGAAATTCTCCTGAAGACATGCCAAGCAAATTTTTCATTCTGAGGACATCATAAGGTGTGAGATAAATATTAATATCCCGGCAGCACTTTTTAAAACAATCGAGACCGTCATGACAAAGAAAATTAAACTCACTGTCCTCATTCAAAACTAACTTCCGCTGATCCATAACTAACTATGTCTCCTTCCACTCCTTGTCGTTGTCTATAATCCGCAATCCTCTCTTAAGGCAGTATTCAGTTCTCATCAACATAATCAAAACTTACAAACCCGCCGCCTAATGCAGTTGTCTGAAACCATTGCCCTAAATCAATTTCTTTTATATGCCCTCCATCCAAAATTCTTAGGATCGCTCTGCTATCTTCTGCTGCGTATACCATCGCAATGATGGTGACCCAGTGCCAAGAATCCAATCGCTTTTCTTCTCCATTATCTAAATTTAGAAAGGCTACAGGTCTGTTATTGTGTAGCGCTTGCTCCAAAAACGTCAACAGTTGTTGAAATAAGGGACGAGATTTTCGGTATTTAGGTACATCTAAAATTTCAAGTTGTATATTTCGTTTCATTGCTTCCGCATATTTCAGGACGTCATCGCCGAAAAGCTTTGTTGTAGGAATTCCGCGCATTGTTGGTTTTACATATTGATAAACTTCTTCCATCAATAATAGTGCCCCGCGCTTTGTCCATAACCCCTTGTCTGATCTTGGACCCTTTCGCGTACAGTTGAGATAATACACAATATTCGTTGCAACTGTCGGTCCGCATCCGGCTCGACGCTGCCACATCGTAGTATACCACTCTTGATTGCAGCCATAAAACGTATTTTGAGTATCTTCGTCCTCTATTTTAAAAATGTCTTCGTTAGCAATTGATCGATTTATCATAGGTTCCTCCAGAAAATAAAATTTGGTGAGGAGATGGTCACTGTACTAATTATACCGTAAAGATCATCCGTTTTAATAGCTGCATTATAGTTTTTCCAGGAAAGCCACACGCCTGGCACCCAAATAGCGTGAGGCCCAGTAAGAATTCGTTATATTATCAAAACAAACGCCATAAGCCTCAGAATCAAGCATAATATTGTTTCCAATATAAATCCCTACATGAGATGCTCCAGCTTCATAAGTGCTGAAGAAAAGAAGATCACCGGGTTTTAAATCCGTTTCGGGAATTCCTATGCCCTCCTTAAACTGGTCCTGAGATACACGATTTAGTTTAACTCCAAAATGCCCGTATACATACTGAACGAATCCTGAACAATCAAAACCGGGACTTGGAGTAGTTCCGCCCCAAACATAAGGCGTTCCTAAATATTGCTCAGCGTAAGTTAAGATAGACTGAAAATTATAGGGAATAGATACTAACTGATTGTTGTTGCTACTTAAAAGATCAGCGCCTGCAGCATCACTTGGGTTTATGCCGTCTTTACGTCCAGCTGCAGCTAATGAGGTTTCTAAGGATTGTTCTTGAGTTAATTCTTCAATATTTGATTGTACATTTAATGACGAAAGTATTGTTGCTTTCTCTTGGGAATTGACTTGAGCAAGAAGATTTTGTTGGGTAGATAATAGCTGTTGTTGTGTCTGTTGTAATTTCTCTTTATCTTCAAGCGAGGCCTTAACAGAAGCCATTTTTCCGTTAATTAACGACTGCTGTTTAGTAATATTGGTATTGGCAATTGAAATCTCCTGATTCAACTCTCCAAAGTCATCCATAATATAAGAGACATATTCCCAGCGATCAAGAAAGTCTGACATACTCGTCGAATGAAACAACACTTTCATATAAGGAAGAAAACCAACTTCCTCATTTCCACTTTGATAAAACGTATTTAGTATATCTCCCAATTTGTCACTATCATCTTGATGTTGCTTTTGAAGCTGAATTTCCTGCGTTTGCAAATCTTTAAGTTGTTTTTGTTGCCTCTCTAAAGTAGATTGATCGTTGGTAATACCCTCATTTATGGTTTGCAGAGATTGCTGCAATGATAAAATTTTCATATCAAGGGCAAGCTCCTGTTCTGTCTGATTACTAAACTGGCTATTTAATTTTAATTCTTGTTCTGCGAATTGCTGCAATTCATTAGCGGCGTTATTGTTTGGGGTTTCTTTTGCAGAATTACTCTGAGTCTGAGAACTAGTTAATTGTGAACTTGTCAGAGCATCTGTTTGTGCTTGAACCTGTAAAGGGAGACAAAAAACGCAAACCAGACAAAGAAAAATAGATATTTTAAATTTGTTTTTCATTATTATTCCTCTTGTTGAATATTTATTATGTCTTAACTACTATTCGCTAAAACAATTTGATATCCTTTGTTTTTAATGTTAAGTTTTTGTCAGTATCTGCTTCTTCCTTAATTTTAGTTGATCTAAACCATAAAAAGCTAAAAGACATCTCTTATAAGAGAAATCCTTTAGCTTTTTAATAATAACGTTTAGCCAATTGTGAGACTCCCACCTAAGCCCTGATGTTCAACTTAAGCTGAATGAGTTCACTCCGCGCTGTCACTGCGGCATAACTAGTAAAAAATGGTACGCGACTTTCACCACTCGGTAATCTTTTGAGTGAGGAGAAGATCCACTATGCTTTATGCTTCGACCCGATTTCTCCCCTTATGTTTTGCCAAATAAAGATTGTTATCAGCACATTCAATTAATTTTTCGGCATTAATCCTTGGGGCACGTGAGGAAGGTTTGATACTGCAAACACCTAAACTCGCTGTAATTTTAATCGTATATTCTCCATATGCTATTTCACTGCTTTCAACAGAACTTCTCATATACTCAGCCATTTCAACTGCCCTTTTAAGGCCGGCACCAGGTAGACAGATTAAGAATTCCTCACCTCCATACCTTGAAATCCAATCACTTTCCCGTTGAATACATCTTGAAAGAATACCTGCAAAGGCTTTTAATGTATGGTCCCCTGCGACATGACCATAGGTATCATTAACATTTTTAAAAAAATCAATATCTGCAATAATAATTGATAAACTTTGGTCTGAAAGTGAGGTACTAATAATATCTACCGGCAGTTTCTGATCGATATAACGTCTGTTGTAAGTCCCGGTCAAAGTATCTTTAAAAGCTAAATTACTCATCTTATCTACTAACTTATAGATTTCAGGACAGTTCCCATTTTCAAATGTTATAGTCTCCGTTGTATTCTTCAGTAATTCAAAAACAGTGTTAAATTCTCCATTCGCGGCCTGATCAACTGATGTACTTAATACTCTAACCTGGTTTCGGATAAAGTCCTTTAATTCTTCATCTCGCAACATCATAATAATCATACCGGCAGCTATTCTCGCTACCGGAGGAACAATTTCCAAAGGGCCGGCAATTCCAAAGGTACCAATTTTGGCACCTTCTGCTTCAATAGCAATACTAACCCCTTCTTTAACTCGACCTTTTGACGTTTTAGCCTCCTGGGCTGTAATAACAGCCGAATCTTTGTCCGAGGTTAATATTTGATAACTTCCTTTATGCTTTTGACCAATCCTTACTTGCTCTGAATCAGCAATGATTGTCCCGGTATTATCACAGACTATGACATCGAATCCGCTTTGTTTATGAATTAATTCGACAATCTTTTGGGCAACAGCATCACTGAGCTTAATAACCATTAAAATTTAAACTCTCCTTTTTCTTTTCAGCAGATCCTTCACAAACACTTGCAATTTAGAGAGATTACAAGCATTGGTTAATAACTATTCATCATTACATTTTTTGATATTATTCTTCCTATATCGACTATTTCCTTCTTTTTATTCAAATAATTTTAACTATTATCATTATGTTAAACCCTTATGAATTTACACATCCATTTTGCTTTTTCCAACACTCTGAAAGTGACACAATCGGAAACGTCTGCCGCGAATATCATTAAGATATTTAGATTGAAAAAAATTGCTAATAACCCCACTTTACTCATAATCTTTAATACAGCAGCCTATCTTTTAGCGATTGTGAACAGTTATATATGGAATTCACGTTTTGCTTTCCGAAATCATGCCCAAAAAAATCTACGTGAGAAGATCTATTTTTGTCTTCAAGCAGGTGTAAGTCTGATCATTAGTAATTTCGTATTTTTAGAAGGCATTCATTTTTTGACTCTTTGCCGATTCTCCTTGTGGTTTATTCAAAGCATCTCTAAAATACTGGCGATGGTAACACCTTCTATAGTGAGTTTTCTATTCATGAAATATTTCGTATTTAGGAGAAATGAACGGCTTAGCAGCCCTGAAAGACTGACAAATTCATAATTTACACATTTATCATTTGTCAGTTTCTTCAAACCTTGGAGGGTAAAGATTAAATAAAGAAATGAGGTACCAACTTGAAAGTAATCATTGCTGGAGGAGACGGCTTTTGCGGCTGGCCAACTGCACTCTATTTATCAAACCAAGGACATGAAGTCATTATCGTCGATAGTTTAGTGCGCCGCAAATGGGACCAAGAACTCCATTCAAATTCACTGACCCCTATCGCCGGCCTTAAAGAACGCATTGCATGTTGGCAAGCACTGACGGGTAAAATAATTAAAGCGTTTATTGGAGACTTAAACCATTATGATTTTTTACGGGAGATTTTAATTCAGACAAAACCTGAAGCCTTTGTTCATTTTGCTGAACAGCGCTCTGCTCCCTATTCAATGATAGACCGTGACCATGCGGTCTTTACACAGGTTAATAATGTAGTGGGTACCCTAAACGTTCTCTACGGAATCCGAGAGGTGGTCCCAAATTGTCATCTCATCAATCTAGGCTCCATGGGAGAATATGGAACCCCAAATATTGATATTGAGGAAGGATATCTTACTATAACCCATAAAGGCCGAGAAGATCGTCTGCCGTTTACAGTATTAAATCGTTTTCTTGCCCAAGCCGCAACCGGACAAGACCTGACAGTCTACGGGAAAGGCGGTCAAACACGTGGCTTTCTCAATATTGTAGATACAATACGATGTATTGAAATCGCTATGATAAATCCGGATGAGCAAGGAGAATTTCGTGTCTTCAACCAATTTACAGAAGAATTTTCTATTTTGGATCTTGCCCATAAAGTTCAAGAGGTTGCAAAAGCAAATGGCTTTGACACCCATATCTCTCATTTAGAAAATCCACGCATTGAAAACGAAGACCATTATTATCAAGCAGCCCATAGCAAATTGCAAGACCTTGGCTTAGAACCGCACTTACTTACGAATGATGTTCTCAATAATATTTTTTGTTCAGTTCTTGAACACAAGAACCGGCTAAGCAAAGATAATATCTTACCGAAAATCCAATGGGCCTAATTGGAGATAGTCATGAAAATTGCTATTATTACTGAAACATTTTTACCGTCAACTGATGGCGTTGTAACCCGTCTTTGTGCTACTATTCAGTGGCTCCAAAAAAACGGACACGAAGTACTTATTATTGCTCCGGATTTAGGCACTCGCAAATTCGAGAACGCTATGATTCGAGGGGTCCCTGCACATACGTTGTTCTTTTATCGAGATCGAAAATTTTCTCTGCCCACATTGAGCGTGAAAAAGTACTTACAGGAATTTAGCCCCAATGTTGTTCACGTTGTCAACCCAGCACTATTAGGATTATCTGGGGTCTATTATTGTCGACGTCTGGGGTTACCGCTTGTTGCCTCCTATCATACTAACATCCCTCAATATGCCAATTATTACCATTTACCTTTTCTCCTGCCGCTATTGTGGCAGTATTTTCGAGCCTTACATAATCAAGCGGATATAAACCTATGCACTTCGGAAGCTGTCAGACATGAATTAGCAAGCCGGGGATTTAAAAATCTCTATGTATGGAAACGCGGTGTTGAGATCCATCAATTCAGCCCCCAAAATTATGATCAGGAAATGAGAGAATTTTTAACAAAAGGACAAGCTCGGAAAACGCTCCTTTTATATGTTGGAAGGCTGGCAACGGAAAAGGGAATTGAAAAAATCAGGACCATTTTGGAATCATCTTCAGATTTTTGTCTTGCTCTTGTCGGTGATGGACCACATAGAGAACGTTTACAAGACTACTTCAAAGAGAGCCAGTGCCTTTTTACGGGTTTTCTACATGGTAAGGAACTGGCAAAAGCCTATGCTTCGGCGGATATTTTCGTCTTTCCCTCCATTACAGAAACTTTGGGATTAGTTATTTTAGAGGCAATGGCTTCAGGACTCCCGATAGTCGCAGCCCGAACCGGACCAAGCTCTGAACAAATCGCTGACGGCATAAATGGATTGCTTTATTCTCCTGATGATCCCCAAAGCCTCTTGGACGCAGTCTCAAAATTAAAGGAAAAATCTTTACACCAGGAAATTGCCAATAATGCTTACAAGGAAGCTAGTAAGCTTGCATGGGACAAGTCTTCACAACAACTCTTAGAGTTTTATAAGCAAGCCTGTAAGGAAACGGAAAGCAAGGCCCCTGGAACTTAGAAGTTGATAAGCCAAAATGCCGTTCGAATTAGCCAGTAAACGGAACAAATCAGTATTGATCGCTCAACGAGACCGGTATAGTTAAGAAACACGAAGCAGATGCGAGGCATTTTTATGTACAATTTATATGATAAGTCCCCTAGATAACCTAAGAATAGGATCGATCCTAAACTAAATTCTAAAATTGCTATAGTTTTACTCATCCCAGAAAGGTAAAGATTACTTGCATCATTATGACTAGTACTATTATATAAAGTGCAAGAAAAGCACATTAAACATAATATCGACGCGATTAAGCCAATCGTTGTAGAAATTGTATGGATAGCACCCTTTAACGAAAAAGGTTTACATTTCAAATCCACTTTGAAGAAGCCACTTACTAGGCCACAGATACCCCAAACGGCCATGAGAATAAGTCCTATCTCACTAATTCCATCCCTGTTTACCAAAATTCGACACAGACTTAAGCTTATCCCTAAAATGGATAAGCCATAAATTATAAAACTGCTTGCAGCAATTTTTCCGTATTTTCCAACTGCATATTCGCTGATATAACGGTTGACTGGATTATAGTCTGGACGTAATTTATGCAAACTTATAATAACAGCTATAAAGTATACTAAACCAAGTTCTGAAACTACAGAAATCGCTTTAACATTTCCTAGAAAAAATGTCACCTTTAGCTCTCCCTCATGTATACTTCTATTTATACTCTAAATTATTGACGATTTCAGCTTCAAGTCGATGAACAAATAACTAGACTGCTATGACAGCAGTCTAGTTTTATTCATAAGAGATTATGCGTATTTTCCCCAAGCAACTAGAAAATTACACCCAAGGCGATCAGAATTAGAATGGCAATCGCAATAATTCCCGCTCCTACACAGTTTCCGCCGCCACAAGCGCCATAGCCTCCGTAGCCTACGCCTCCATAACCGTACATACTTTCAATCTCCTTTCTTTGTTAAGTTAGAATACAATTCCCATAGCGATTAATAATAAGATAATAACGACAACAATTCCGATTCCTGCTCCCCAACCTGCTCCGCCAGCAACAGCTGCTCCTCCAAAAGCCATATTTATTTCCCCCTTTCTTACAAGCCTAAACCAATATATGTAGTAATGACAATTTTTTCCACATGTTTCACAATAATTTACCTGTATTTTGGTTCTTTCTGCATCCATTGAATTTTTGCTCCAATGGTTAAAGGGATTTAAGTTTGGATATTCCTATATTAGATTTGATTATTTAATTCACTGTTACAGGAAGGAGTGATAGGTATGGACTTTGCAACTTGTTCAAAATGTCTGTACGGGCAAACGGCTATTTGTGATGCATTTATGCTTCACCAGTTTCAAAGCGGCAATGGCGTTACGGATATAACTTGGCAGGGCGGCGGGTGCCCTTTTTATAGTATTCTTGATGCAAAGGATAGTCTAAAGCAAGAATAAGTTAAAAACTGACTTCATGAAAAGACTAAAACGTCGCCCTTGCTGTGGGGCGACGTTTTATGTGTCTTGATGTTTATCCAGTTTTTAAGACCCCACTTCTATAAGTGGGGGTGTGGCCCTTCGTTAACGAGTTCATTTTTATTCACTCATAGGACTCCCACTCCACTAACTCAAAGGTTTATTCATACTGTTATTCTGGGTTACATAAGCCAACCTACCCCTAAGCAGAGCAACATGACGCTCCATGTCGGAAGACATTTCCTTAAACATTTGTTTCGCCGTTTCATCCAGGGTCGACGCTGAAAAAGTTTCATAAGTTCCAAGAGCTGACTGAGCAGCGGCTACTGCTTTTTCCAAATCTGCTTGAACTGTCAAATTAATCCCTCCTAAGTGTTTAAACTTAGTATGTGCATAATTCCTAATCCTAATCAGCTACAGTTTACCCCTTGTGAACAAAGAAACGATTCCCTCAAATCGAGTACCTCAACTACCAGAAATTACCGTTATTGCTTCATCGAGAGCACGAAGATATGCTAAAGGCAAGTCAGGAATTGTTGCTCTGATTTCCTTAAAAGCGATCAGATGGGCTTCTAAAGATTGTGCATTTTGTGGGTAACAAGAATCTGCCAATTGATTGAGATACTTTGCCTCAGAAGTATAGCCATTTTGACTGAGATAATCATAAAGAAGCAGAGCCAATTTGAAGACGTCACTTTGAGTTCTTATAGATAATGCCATTTACAAGCCCCCCATTCTGCAAATTATCATTAATGGTTGTTCCCTTATATAAAAAGGACTGGAGTATATCACCATCCAGTCCCAAAACGGAAACGAATTTCCGATTAAGCTGCTTAAAGAGTCATTTCAATCTTTTTAGTGATCTCGGTTAACTGCTCAGGATCAGGAATATACTGGATTCTTATTTGCTCCAAGAGGCCAAAATTCATACTCTTCAATACCTCTTCGACCATGCCAACACTTTGGCCTCCCCAGCCATAAGAACCAAAAGCTAAACCAACCCGTTTTTTAGGAGCTAAACCTTTTAAATACGTTAAAAAAGCAGCTACAGTTGGAAGCATATTATTATTCAGGGTAGGTGAGCCTACACATATATATTTAGCAGTAAGAACATCTGTCATAATATCAGAGATATGATTCGTTCTTAAATTCCTCATTTTCGTGCTGATACCTTTCTTCTCCATAGCGTCCTGTATCGCATAAGCTATCATCTCTGTTGAATTCCACATTGTATCATAGACTATTACTGCCTTATTATCGGTCTGATCTGTAGACCATTTACGATATTCACTTAGGATATCCTTTATTTTCGAACGCCATATTACTCCATGACTTGGAGCAATGGTATTAATCTCTAAATCAGAAACCAATTCTAAAGCTTTTTGAACTTGATTGCCATAAGGCAGTACAATATTGGCATAGTATTTTGCAGCTTCTTCCATAACAATATCCCCCGGAAGCTGATCGTCAAAGCGTTCTGACGTTGCAATATGCTGCCCAAAGGCATCGTTGGAAAACAATAGTTTGTCCTCCGGTAAATAGCAAACCATGTTGTCCGGCCAATGAACCATGGGAGTATTGATAAAGGTCAGACTTCGTTTTCCCAAACTTAGGGTTGTTCCGGTTTTCATAACATTATAATTCCAGTTACCTTTATAGTGGGCTTTTAGACCTTTCTCTCCGTTTAATGAGGTATAAATTTGAGCTTGCGGAGCAGCTTCCATTAAACGAGGGAGTCCACCGGAATGATCCATCTCCACATGATTAGATACTATATAATCAATTTTAGAAGGATCAACAACTTCGGAGATTCGTGCTAACATTTCATCATATAAATAATGCTTAACCGTATCGATGAGTGTTACTTTTTCATCAATGATCAGGTATGCATTATATGTAGTACCCCTTGGAATTAAATATCCGTGAAAATTTCGAATATCCCAGTCGATTCCCCCAACCCAATAGATGTTTTCTGCGATTTGGACAGGTTTCATTTTAAGCACCCCATTCTAAAATTTAAATTAGTTTAATTCAGAAAAACTTGACAAGTAATAATGCTAACGTAATACGCTTTAAAATCGAAGCATGTAATTCCAGGAACTGTTATATTGAAAGTTTAAGAGCAGTAAGACTATTTATAATAATTATTATATCATATTGGATTTACAGTTCAAGAGGTGTTATTATGATTATTTGATTTTATTACTATTTTCAATTTCAGTCTATTTCATCCCCCAAAGTTATTAATTAAATTGCACCTACAAAATATCACAATAATAATTAGAAAACTGCAATTCAGCGAAACAAAAAAAGGCCGGATTTCAATCCGACCTTAACGTCACTACCGTCATTATTTGGTCAACATTTCAGTTATAGAGTTCAATCTTTTAGTTATAACTCTGCCTTTGCTTACCTACAAGCTATAGAGTCTTTGCTATATTGCTCAATTCCGTTGACATTGATGTTATTTCCTCAATACTTGCAGTAATTTCTTCTGAAGCTGCCGCTTGTCCCTGACTGGCATCCAGGGATTGATTGCTTTTATGACGGGCTTCCTCGACTTTGGTCTTAATCGTTTCTGTCAGTTGCTTAATTTTCGGTACAGTACTCTTGGATTGTGCCGAAAGCTTCCTGATCTCTTCAGCAACCACTCCGAAACCTCGCCCCGCGTCACCCGCCCTTGCGGCCTCGATAGCAGCGTTTAAACCTAACATTTTTGTTTCATCTGCTATTTCCTTGATAAAATCAGACACTTCATTGATTTTTTCCGATATATCGATAATCTCTTTAATGTGAGAATTTAGATCTTCTTCATTAGAATGAATTTGGGTTGCTGATGCTGATAACTCCTCAATAGCCGCTGCAATCCCTGTCAGACTGCTTTCAAGATTACTGGACATTTCACGAAGTGTAAAGGCCGTTTTCTTTGGTGTGACAATCCCAATCGTTGCCACAAGGTCCCCCTCATCATCAGTAAGTGGAAAATTCGCAATATGGAGCGGCATGCCAAATCGCGAAGCATCGATTTCATCAATAATAGGTTGTTTTGTTTTTATCACGTGATAAGCTATGTCATCATCCGATAAATCATTACCAACTTTAACAGATGGCAGATCAAATTTTTTCGAAGATTGGGCATAAGCAATTTTTGTCAAATCAGACATGTATAAAAAAGCCCCTTCAAGAAACATTTCAGCTAAAATTGGAGCGAAATCATCAAAGGCGGCAGCAACAGGATGTAATTTGGGAACGATTATGGAAAATGCACCTACTGCATCGCCATTGTTATCAAGTACAGGGATGGAAATAATGGAGACTCTTTTCCCATAGACTGTTCGCGGAATATTTTGGATTAAAACTTCTTTTTGGCGGACCGCCTGCATAGTTGTTGAACTGTCGTTTAATTTGTTGCCGACCTTAATGGCCTCAATTGAAAACGATGATGATGCTTTCACCCATACAAAGGTGTCTCTTTCCACGATACTGAATATAACCCCGCCCGGGATAAAATTCACTAACAGCTCAGCTAATACCTTACACGATTCTAATTCTGATAATGCAATCATGCCCTTCACTCCTCATCATGCCATTTCGTGACTAATTCTTCTTTGAGTTTAGTGCTGTTTAGTATAAGAACTATGCGGTCATCAATTCGAGCTATGGCTTCAACGCTGTTACTAGCCAGAGAAAAGATATGAGTACTTAGTTTTTCAACAGCTTGTTCTTCGAGCTTAATAACTTCTGATACGTCATCAACCATGATTCCCAATAAAATTCCCTCCAGGTCAAGGACAAGCAAACGGCTATCAAGGCCTCGTTCAGTCTGCTGAAAACCGAATCTCTTTTTTAAATCAAGAATGGGAATTACTTTTCCTCGCAAATCGATAACGCCTTCCATGAATGGTGGCATATCAGGCATTCTTTTGATGTTCTCTGGTATACGGATAATTTCCTGGGCGTAAGCAATCTCAACACCATACTCGTCTTCTCCCAAGGTAAAAACAACCAATTCTAAAGAGCTCATATCAAAACCTCCTTTCTTTCACTTAACTCTATGGGTTTATGGTAAAGAGCATTTATTTGAGTAGAGATATCGAAAAATTCCATCTATAAAGAGAATTGGACTAACTCTAAATAAATATTAAGGTATCTAGAAGCAACACACAATTACCCAGATTGTCTATTTTTTTGACAAAAAAATTACAGTTTATTATCCAGTATGGCTAATAAACTGTTTCTTCATGTCGAATAATTATACAATCATATTCAACTTATAAATCATAATTGCTGCTGAAAGAGCTAAACGTATTTGATAATTATCTAATGAAACTGATAATATCTTTTCAATACGCTGCTTGCGAAACATTAGGGTTTTCCTGTGAATAAATAATTCCTCAGCTGCTCGTCTGAGATTGTTACTTTTTAAGATCTTTTCAAGAGTGTTCAATAAGTCCGTTCCTCTATGCTGATCGTAGGTGATAAGAGGCCCAATATTTTTCTCAACAAACTCTTTCTTATCATCCTTCTTGTCTATTGCTGCCAGAATTTGAAAAAGGCCTATGTCACGAAAATAAAAAACTCCACCTTCTTCTTCTGTTAAGCATTTTGATGCCAGAAGTGTATTCCATGCCTCCTGGTAGCTTTTTTCAACACTGCCCACTTTACAGTGAATATCGCTGATAGCAATAGTTAGAGTAAGGTAAGGGACATAATTATTAATAATTTGTTTGATTTGTAAGGCAATTTGCTGAGTTTTTTCCCACCCATTTCCTCGTTCATTATGTTGACAAAGCAGACAAATATTATTTCGATTTTCCCAGACCGTAACATTCATCTGCTCGGTGATTTGCTGCACAATTTCAACCTTAAGATCCCCATTGGGACTCAATTCACTTCCTTGAGACATTAAATCAATATCCTGTATTTGGATTAAACAGCAACAGAGGGGTTGTTTAAGGTCAATTCCCCACTCTTTAACGAGGGCCCAGGTTTTATCATCATAGGCTGTATAACCATTTATTAGATCATTGATAAAATCGCTTCGTCGCCTTAGTTCATAGGTAAAGCGGAGAGTCTGCTCAATACGGATCCGTTTGGTAATGTCAGATACTAAGAGAACTGCCGTTTTTTTATCGTTCACTTTATAATCCATGGGAGCAGTCCGGCCTTCAAAATAGCGTTTTTCTGTTCCCATATTCAGTTCCCGCAACATATGGCTTACTTCCCCGTTTGTTATAGCCTTGCGAACATGATTAAGCATAGTTTGGGCTAAATCCAGAGGAAATAGCTCATAAACAGTGTGTCCTCTCATCGTTTCCGGCGGGTAGAGAAACTGGTTATCATGACCAAAGACCTCTAGATAACGTCCGTCTTCGTCAATAATGGCAGTAAGTTCCGGGATAGCTTGGGCAAAATCCTTTAGGCGTTTTTCGCTTTCGCTGATTAATTCTTCAAGTTTTTTGCGTCGAGTAATATCAAGGATTAAGCCTAAATAACGAATCGGACGCCGTTGCTGATCATAAATTATCGAACACGTGGAATAAACCCAGCGATAAGTACCATCTTTATGAAGCAAACGGTATTCCAATGCATATTTGTGGGACTTTTTGTCATTACAACTTTGAATTGCCTGGTCAACTCGGTCAACATCCTCAGGATGAATTAAGCTATGCCAGTCATCGATCATTTCATTAGCGTTATAGCCGACAATTGCTTTCCAGCGTGAATCT
Source organism: Desulfosporosinus sp. SYSU MS00001 (assembly GCF_049943955.1). Classification (NCBI taxonomy): domain Bacteria; kingdom Bacillati; phylum Bacillota; class Clostridia; order Eubacteriales; family Desulfitobacteriaceae; genus Desulfosporosinus; species Desulfosporosinus sp. SYSU MS00001. Next base: position 87,638 of record NZ_JBNFTW010000010.1, on the reverse strand, counting down.
TGAAGGGCTGTCTTCTCAACAAGGTCAACCTCCCAAGTTCCTGCCCTTGCTCCATCAAGAATAAGTGATAAACGTTCGTTGTTTTCTTTTAGCTTATTCTCGCTTTGCATTTTTTCCGTAACATCAAAAATAATTGAATTGATTAATAGTTTATCAAGGGATTGAAAAGGACAGGCAAAAACTTCAACGTTACGAATTTCACCATTCATCAGTCGATGTTCAGTGTAAAAGGATTTTCCATCACTTTTGATAATCTCCTGCAACAATTCATCAACTCGTAATCTATCATCCTTCTCAATATTATAAATTGTCATTTTATCTAATTGTTCCGCTGTATAGCCGTAATAATTAGCAGCTGCTTGATTAGTTTTGACAATTTTACCGGTTTTAGAATCAACAACCATCATTACTGCAGGACTGTTCATATAGAGGTAATGATATTCCATTTGTTTTTGACGTAGTCGGTTTTGGGACTCAATATGTTTGGTTAAATCTTTAAACAGATAAAGATGCCCGATCCTTTCCCCCTTATCATCGAGCATGAGTGATGCATGTCGTCTGATCGTCCGGCCATCTTTTAAAAAAAGCAAATCTTCCTTAGTCCGTTCAGATTCTTCGAGTAGATGTTCATATCCCGCCCTAAAACTCGAAACATCTTGAACCAAAGTTGAGCAAAAATCAATAAAATCTGTATGCTTATAAATACCCTTCAGAAGATCATTCTGCGCATGTTCTAAGTGCCATAACGTTGTAAACTCCTGATTACTAAAAATAATCTGGTTATTCTCATCATTAACTGCACAACAGGCTAAGGGAATAGCACGCACCATGGCCCAAAGAGAACTACACTCACTACGCTGCGTCTTATCCATTATGAAATAACCTCCTTGGAGTGCTGTCCGTACTCTCGTTAAAGAATTAACTCTTGTCCCTTGTGAGAAAATTTGAGGATTCTGCAGGAGGAATTTCTCATTTCATTTCCAAAATACTCCAGGATTTCAGGGCTATCTGTAAAGTGCATTGGAATTAGATATTTAGGATTAAGTTCTTGAATAAAATACTTCGCTCCTGCCAGATAATTCTTTTCAAGTCTTGGATCTACCGGAAAGAAAGCAAAATCGATGTCTTCACCTTTGATTCTTTGAATTTCATCCTTATACTCTTTCTCGGCCTTGGCCATTTCATCCTTAGTATCAATCCAATACCACCAGTTTAAATCTCCGGCATGAAAAAGACGGGTTCCTTCATCCTCGACCAGAAAAGAAACACCTATATCTGTAGAATTATAGGCTTTAATTTTTAAACTGCCCAATTCGATTTTTTCGTATGGGGCAAGTACATTCAGGTTATTGATGGTTGGAGAAACGGAAATATCGTTACTTAAGATATAGTGAATATCCGATCTTTCTTTTTGCCATTCTAGGATTACGGGATTAAAATGATCAGGATGGCTATGGGAAACAAAGACATAAATATTTTTAGGACTTTTCTTTAAATCCCCGATACTACCTTGATAGTAATCAAAAATGAGTACATTGTTTTGAGTTTCGACTGCAAAACCACTATGATACAAATATTTTATTTTAAGATGTGCCTTTTCCATTGTTATCACCTCATAATGATTATACAATAAATTTGAAGAATTCAAGAGCTTGCTGCTCAAGGCAACTTAACAAAATTTAAGAAAGAAGGTTTACTATGAAATTTCGATTTAATCATAATAACTTTAACATTCTTGACCTGGAAAAAAGCCTAAAATTCTATCAAGAAGCCTTGGGATTGGTAGAAGTCAAACGATTTGAACCGCCAAACGGTGAATTTATCCTTCTTTATCTTGGAGACGGAGCTACTGAACATAGTTTGGAACTTACATGGTTAAAAGAGCGAACAAAACCCTATGATTTAGGAGAAAACGAATTTCATGTAGCTTTTATGGTTGACGATTTCGAAGCAGCTTATGAACATCACAAGAAAATGGGATGCATTTGTTATGAAAATAAAGAAATGGGAATCTATTTTATTAACGACCCAGACAATTACTGGTTGGAAATTATACCCAGAAAATAACTGGACCCACATAACTATTAAACTTTATCACATCGTTTCGAGATTCGCTCACTCTACTTTACGGAACTGTTAATTTTGGCACGATATTTCACTGGGAAATTTTAGGAATACGAGAAAAAATGCCTCTAAAGAAATGTTCTTTAGGGCATTTTTTCTTGACGATATGAGTTTTAACAGTTAAAGAACTACACAAACATTATGAAGGATTATTTTAACCTTGAATAAAATGACAAAACCCGAGAATGCCAAAATACGTTGGTCAATTTCGTTCACCAACGTATTTTTACAACAGAAATAAAGATTACTCTATGATATTTTCCAGCTTATTATGTAATGGTGCCGATGACCGGAATCGAACCGGTACGGGCTATTAACCCGCGGGATTTTAAGTCCCGTGCGTCTGCCAGTTCCGCCACATCGGCAATTGGAGGCGGCACCCTGATTCGAACGAGGGGATCGAGGTTTTGCGGACCTCTGCCTTACCACTTGGCTATGCCGCCATAAGTATTACTGGAGCGGGTGATGAGAATCGAACTCACGTAGCTAGCTTGGAAGGCTAGTGCTCTACCATTGAGCTACACCCGCAATGAATGGCTCCCCGAGTAGGACTCGAACCTACAACCTACCGGTTAACAGCCGGTTGCTCCACCATTGAGCTATCGAGGAATGTGTCTGGCGGAGAAGGAGGGATTTGAACCCTCGCGGCAGTTACCCACCCTAACGGTTTAGCAAACCGTCCTCTTCAGCCACTTGAGTACTTCTCCAAGTATATTTGGTGCGGAAGACGGGACTTGAACCCGTACGGAGTTACCCACACGCCCCTCAAACGTGCGCGTCTGCCAATTACGCCACTCCCGCAATAAATGGAGCCATTGACCGGGATTGAACCGGTGACCTTATCCTTACCAAGGATACGCTCTACCGACTGAGCTACAATGGCATGTATAATGGCGGAGGGGGTGGGATTCGAACCCACGGCCCCTTGCGGAGTCACTGGTTTTCAAGACCAGCTCCTTAAACCACTCGGACACCCCTCCAAAAATAACAATACTTTTAATTGATGGGCAGGTGTTCTCAATAGAAAGAAAGTGATCCAGCTAGTTAAGGCCGGAACTGTATAGTAACACTTTAAATCAACCTTGTCAAGACGCAAAAATTAATAACCTTAAAGTCACCAAAAGGATATTAAATTTCTATTACCCTTGACCGAATTCAAATATTACCATTAACAGAGTAAATTGTCAATAGCCAAACGCACTATATGCGTTTTATAGTTTTCCATCTGCTATCCCGTTGATGCAACGTTTATTTAGATCTGAGCAGCAAAAATTATTGGTACAATACGCCGAAAATCACCTTCAAATCTTTTCCAGCTCAACTGCTGCTTATTTGAAGATGTTTAATTTAAGTTTATTCTACAATTGCTGCTAATGCTCCCCTATCTTTTTGAACTCTCGTTGGGGGTGCCCCTCTCCGCTTTTTTCTTTGACTCCTCTGGAAAACGATTTGAGCCTTTATTCATCTGGGGCACCGCATGTCTGTTATTCCGAGAATCATTGTTCTTCTGTTGTTTTGGCTCCATATTACTACCATTACCTGGCATTTTAGCTGAGGAGGGCGGCAGCTTATCAGGCTTTAGTTTCCCTTTTGTTTCTTTATCGGATTGATCAGTCGGTCCGGAATCAGACCTTACATCTCCGTTCATTTGAGGCGCATTTAATTCCATCCCACGCCTACCAGTCTTGATCTGCTCTTGAACCTGAGGATTTTCAAGTAATCGAACCCGTTCTGAATTATCTTTAAGTTTCTGAGCTTGCGTCTCAACCCCAGCCTTTTGAGCCGCTTGCCAAAGCGCATACTCTCCAAGGGTCAGTTCTCCTTGTTGCGCTAGTTCACGCTCTTGAGAAGTCAGAGGAAAAACTGCTACCTGTGGTTTTAAACCATTTTTTTCAATTGCTCCCGTGACCCATAAGGCGATTTGCTGATTGTTAAGTTCCTTAGGCATTTGATCAGAGGTTCTATCCGACATTGGAGAATATCCCACCACAACCCAGTGCTGTTGGGAATTTAGAAATTTATGATCATAGGATTGACTGATGATTTGTTCTAAGGCCTTATCCAGCGGCTGTCCTTTAAGATTCAACTGACTCAGCATGCTTTTGGCGTCATCATTTTCACTCTGGAACTTTAATAAGTGTCCTTGGGAGTCAATCGTAAATTGTAAACTTGGGTTAATGTCTACCGAGAGTAACGCAACTGCAGTTGGCGCTTGATAGAGGTTCCATCCCAAACAAGCCATCAAGACTAAAAGGAATAATGCGGCTACTCCTGCCCCGATACGTAGGTTGTTTACATTCATTATACCTGCCCAAACTTCGATTTCCTCGCCTACACCAATGTTCTGTCGCCTATAAACATGGCGAAAGGTGCCGTCATTTCCTAAAACAGTATAACGAAGCCCAGATTTTTCTAACACCACAGCTTTCAACTTACTCATTTTCTCCCCCCTTTTCCCGCGAGATGACATATTCTCTTAAATATATATAGTCATGTTGATTGGCAATAAGCAAAGCTACGGCTAAGATATATTTCCGTCCCCTTTCCAATACTTTAGGATGAATCTGAGTTTTCAGTGCTAAAGCTTGCATAGGAACTTTTCCTGTGCGTTCAACATGAGCCCATAGTTCTTTGTCAAATGCCAGCTCTCTTGCCGCCCTGAGCAATGTCTCACGAGAATCTCGATGTTTGGGGGAAGCTGCAACTAAATCCTGAAAGGTAAGGTTTACTGCCGCCAAAGCTTGTGTGAACTGTTGAATTTCGGCCGCCCTCTCCCGGTTTTGTTCTTTCTCTTTGAATTCATTTAAACTAAGATGAATTTCAATGTCTCGTCCAATATCATCTTGGTCGAGAGAATTTGTCAGTTGTGACCGCTGTTTCCGATGATAATCAATAAGGCGCCTTTTGATTAAAAGTCTGGCAAATGCTAAAAAGGGCACGCCTTTATCAGCTATAAACAAATCGATGGCTTCGTTAAAAGCGATCAAAGCCTCTGATAATTCCTCATCTCTGCCCCATTCCAGAAAATGAAAACACGCCTGACTAGCCACATGACAAATAAACATTTGAGATTTGGCCAAAAAATCCTCTCGGGCTTTCGAATCCTCTTTCAAACGCTGCCACGTCGATTGGTCTTCCCATTCCGGCATGCTTTCTTCCTCCTACCCTTTTATACGATAGGGCTTCTACTTTTTATGGGGGCTCGCCCCAAATTTTCTTCAAATTCTTCTACAAAAACAAAAATAATGACATCTAAATATCCAACTTTAACTATTCGACACCTCGTTAAGCATTTCCTCTCAAATTAACCAAGCCCTCTTCGATCCTTATGGTAATTATTCAGTGAACTGTTCGGCTAAAGAAACATAACTAAAAGATTCGGTCAAAGAATTCTCGAAAAATTCAAGAGTTACTTCTGTGCTATTTTCAGCTAAAATTCAGTTAATTTTCAGCTAAGATTCAATTACCTGTAGTAACTTGTTTTTATTGGCTTTGTTTTTGGATTAGATCATTATCAATTTTAAAGGTGTTTTTCAGAAGTTCAACTATTTAATTTAGAAAGGAAATTTTTCTATGGACGTTTCAGCAGTATCGTTTGGATCTAATAACGATTATTCTTCATCAACTAATAATAGTCAAATTAAACAAATTCAAAACCAAATACTAAAACTCCAACAAGAATTGAAAACTGAGAATCAGAGTAATGATGACGCTCAAACGAAACAAATGAAAACGCAGCAAGTGCAAGCTCAAATTGAGCTGCTGCAAGCCCAGTTAACGCAGCTTGAATTAAAGAATCAAAACAAAAATTCCGCTCAACAAAGCACGAGCAATAAAGACACACAAAACCTCAAAAATAATTTACATATGATTGATATTCAGGCTTAAAAGTAATTTAGTATGCCATAAAATTCTCTGAGTTTGCTATATAATCTACCGGGATATCTCCTAACTGCAAACTGTAAAAACGCCAAATCGATCATGATTTGGCGTTTTTACAGTTTGTTCTGGACTCTACTTATGTGAAACATATCACAATCTATATTAATGCGATTTGTATAAAAATGGTTCCCTGCCAAATATTACACATTTCATTTTAGAGGATATTAACGAATTCTGTCGAATTCTTGTTTATGAAAATATGGACGAGAAAAATAAAGCTGAATCTGGAAATTATTCTAGAACGGGGGATTTTATTTCTAAACGGGGTGAATCGCCGATATGGCGTAGGGCTGTTACCTTTTGTCCGAATCCGACAACTAACCTCGTAAGCTATGAAAGGTGAAAAGGTAATGAAATTGTCTCCAGCCCTGTCTCAACTATCAGGTGTCATTCTATCCGGGATGCTCTTGGTAGGGAATGTTCTAGTCCCATTAACGTCACAAAGCTTGAGTTTCAATTCTTTCATGAATTCTAGTATCTCAACATCCTCTTCAACGTCAGCCATTGTTCCACAATTTATTCACCAACAGTTACCTGCACAGAAAACTGATCCAATCTTTGATCCAACAATACCTACCGTGATGACAGCAATACCAAACGAGAATCAAATTCAGACGAAAACTACGCAAACAGCAGAAATCTCTCCGCCTGAAAGTACGTCATCCGTACATATGATTCAAGTTGCTCAGGCCGCGTCAAATAATTCTATGAAAGATGATGATGCCAATGTATCTCGCGGCAGCAGTAACCATTCTGACATCATCGATCATGCTGTAAGTTTAGTAGGAAAGCCCTATGTTTTTGGCGGGACATCGTTAAAAGGATTTGATTGTTCCGGATTTACTCAGTATGTTTTCGCTGGATCCGGTATTTCTCTTCCGCGAACGTCTTATGCTCAATATGCAACAGGCGGTTCCGTCAGTAAGAGTAATCTCCAACCGGGAGACTTAGTTTTCTTTTCAACGTATTCTAAGGGAGCGTCTCACGTAGGTATTTATATCGGCGGCGGAAAATTCGTGCATGCTGATAACCCTAAAAAAGGGGTAACTATTACCAGCCTGAGCGACAACTTTTACGTTAAAAATTATCTTGGAGCTCGAAGGTATAAATAATTCGCTTTAGCGTTTTATATGGTAGTTACCAAACAAGCTTTAATAAGAGCATTTAATTCAGATTGTTTTTTATTGTATAATTACGATATTTGCAGCTTATTATACGTATTATACGCCAACTGCGGACTCTTCGGGGCCCGCAGTTTTATTTTGAAACGTAAAAAGGGGTGTTACTCTACGAACTACTCATGTTCGTAGAGTAACACCCTTATTTCCATCGCTTAATCCCGCTCTAACTCATTCAGAGGGATTAAAATATGAATAATTGATTTAGTATAAAGTTTAGATTAAGTATTATTTCTCGACTTGCTACATCAGCTAATCTTTGTAAAAATGAAATTTACGGGACTACTAGAAGGGGGAAAACTGATAGGATGATTAAGATAACCTGAATAAGCCGAATCACCTGTAATTATGTTATTACCTAATATGTGTGGAACACCCATATTATAAATTTCAAGATACTTGTCAATTAATATAAAATTGTCTTCTTCAGACCAGCTAGAATTTTTAATTCTAATTATTGTAGGATTAGGGAACGAATAACTTGCTTTATAGTTTGTGGTATATCCTGTACTAACTTGGGTGACTTCTAACGTTCCATCACTATCAAATGTCAAAGTGATTTTTCCATCAGACGTTGTCCATGTACCCAAAATATCTTGCTGCACTTGGTCAATTGTTAAAGACGGAATTGGATTCTCGGGTTTAACCTCAATAGTAGCTATAGGCTTAACAGCCGTAGACTCGGCTATATTACCTATTACGCAAAAACTTCCCTCGACTGCATATTTGTTTGATTCTATAACTGGCCATGTAACATCAACTGTTTTAGTTGTCCCATCCATCATAGTAGCTGTTATCGTTGAAGGCAGGGTCGGGGCAGTTCCGATTGAAGTTGTTACACTAACTGTACTTAAATGACTTACTCCAGCTTTACCCTGTCCTAACCCTGATATAACACTATCGGGAATAATAACTGTTCCACCAAACACATCGACGGTAGGGGGGAAATTAGTACTACTCTTTGAGCCATTGGCAATTCTATCTTGATAATAACTTCTTGTCACATCTGCCAGAGAATCATTGATTAAAATGATAGGAGCAGCAATTTTTGAGGCTAGAGCACTTCCGCTTAGGGCATCCGGAAATTGTTCACCGGAAGCTACAGTTGTAATTTTAGTGCCGAAAACACTGGCAAATTGATTGTTAACAGCAATATTTGTACTGTAACTGTTATCACCTGAAATCCTTTCATAATCTGGAAACTGATTAGTAACATTATCACTAATGTTATCGGAATTACCGATTACATAAGTCTTGACAATACCTTTATTTGCAGAAATATAGTTTTTAACAGAATCAGGAATACTGTCTTGAGATACAAGAATGATTGGATCTTGTTTTATCGCTGCAACGGGTGAAATCGAAAGAGCATCGGTAAAATCGTCAGAAGTACAAACGAATAGCGTCGATGGGGACGAGGTCACTTGCTTAGCTACTGCAATTGCGGTTTCATATTTATCGTACCCATAAACCCTATTGGTTGTTATCCCCATTGATTGTAGTTCAGAATCTATAGCAGCAGAAATTACTCCAGTACCACCTATAATTGTAACATTTTTGGTTTTTAAATCAGTTAATGTTTTCTGGGTGATTGCTGGCAGCGTTGTGCTCTCGGTAAGTAATATGGGGGCATCATATTTTTTAGCCAGGGGTACGGCAGCAAGACTATCCGTGAAATTGCCTCCAAAGGCTAAGATACAATTTGTTGAACCATTGGGCCAACCTTGTTCAGCAATTCTGCTGGATGTTTCATAACGATCTTGACCTGCCATTCTATTGATGATTGGTGAAATGGTTGACGTATCCGTCGCAGCCAATACCGGGAGAACTGACGAAAATGAAAATAACACGGTTAGAATCAAAGTCGGTAATTTCCTCATAGAATCATTTCCCTACTTTCAGGTTTCATAAATTCATAGTCCGGCCTTTTTTAAGTTACAACTCAAAAAAACCAGAGTCGAGACACTTAGTTAATTACTGAAGCCTTAGAAATTAAATTTCGTATATGTATACATCAACTCCTTAGGGCTAAAAACATAGTTCAGGTAGTTTGTATTATAGGCGAATTTATCAGGAATTTGGTAAAGAACTTTTTAAGGTTTTGTGAAATTTTAGAGATTTGTTAGTAAAGTAAAGAATGTCGTGATACTATAAGGCTAAAGCTACTATTCTAAAAGAACTAACGAAAGAGGTGTAACGCTGATGTCACCATTTGAAAATTCATCCCATTATTATCAAAATCCCTATGTTATTGACATTAAAAAGGTCAAGACTGTTTCATTATCCCAGGTCATGGGCCTTTTATCCTTTATGTTCTTAGCAATGGCTGCCGGAGCTTTACTAGTTCCCCCGCAATATTTTATGCCTGCTGCTATTTTGGAATTTTTGTTGCTCTTTATTATTCCGATCGTTAGCCGACGAGCTGTCGTACGAGGAGATGATCCTGCCGCCGGTTTAACTGCAGGACTGGCTCTGCTCTTTGCAGCATGCGCGGGAGCTGTTCTTGGCCCAATCGTCCAAGCTTTAACCGCAACGACTGAAGGACTTTTAGTACTTGGGCAAGCGGCTTTAGTAACCTTTATTGTCTTTGCCGCTTTTGGTGCCTATGGGCTCATGACAAAGCGTAATTTAAGCAGTATGGCAAAAGCGCTCTTTATTGGCTTGTTAGTCCTGCTGGGAGTTACAATTCTTTCAACGATTTTCAGTAGCTTTTTCAGTCCTTTCGGCTTGCTGATCGGTTTAGGAGGCGCTATTCTTTTTTCCCTGATGACGGCCTTAGATTTTCAACGAGCAAAATATAGCCTTGCTGACAATGCTGTTTTAGTCACCCTAAGCATCTTTTTAGATTTCATCAATTTGTTTACATTTATTTTAGATATTTTTCTGATCTTTGGCGGCGGCGGAATTCGCAAACGTTAATAGGGATAAGCAAACGTTATCCATAATAAGTGAATCACAGAACGACGAGGCCCACGATACTCTATCAAAGAGGATCGTGGGCTTTTTTCTAGAAGCTGGAGCACATAGGTTTTCTCTCTGACCTCTCTCTTTCCCTCAGTTTTCTGCCAATAACCTGCTGCAAGTAATCCATAAGCAGAGGCTCTAATTCTTCCCTCTGCAGCCCCATTTCCACAATGGCCTGTAAATAGCCAAACTTATCACCGATGTCGTAGCGTTCTCCCTCTAATCTCCAGGCTAACAATCCTTCGTGGAAGCAAACCTGCCTTAAAGCATCCGTCAACTGATATTCATTGCCCGCTCCCCGTTCCAAGGTATGAAGAATTGAGAAAATTGAAGGTTTAAGAATATACCTTCCCATGATAGCCAAATTTGAAGGCGCTTGAAACGGCGTAGGTTTTTCAATTAAATCCTTAACCTGATAAGTTTGACCTTTAGTATCTTGAGGAGCAATAATTCCATATTTTCGAACATCATCATTAGGGACCGGCTGTACACCAACTACGGTGGCATCATACCTTTCATAAACCTCCATTAGCTGCTGCAGTCCGGGCTTGTCCGAAACCATGATGTCATCCCCTAACAAGACTGCAAAGGGTTCATTCCCGATGAATTGCTCGGCACAAAGGACGGCATGACCTAATCCCAACGGTTCTTTCTGGCGAATGTAATGAATATTAGCCAATTCATTAATACGCTGCAGTTCATTTAGCACATCTGTTTTCCCTTTATCTTTTAAAGTCTGTTCCAGTTCGACGGACTTGTCAAAATGATCTTCGATGGATTTCTTATTGCGTCCGGTAACAATAAGAATACTTTCAATACCGGACTGTACGGCTTCTTCAACAATATATTGAATTGCCGGTTTATCAACAATCGGCAGCATTTCTTTAGGTTGTGCCTTGGTTGCCGGCAAGAATCTTGTGCCTAAACCGGCTGCCGGAATCACGGCTTTCTTAATCTTCATACCATTTCACTCCTTAATCTAGGCTGCCGAAATACCCATAAACGGCTGCCCATAAAATTGATGGCTAAACTTGCACCTACAGCAATCAATCTGCTCGCCAACATCGGCCATCCCCAGTTGTCATGAACCCATACTAAAAGGCCATAGGTCAAGGCCAGAGTAACGATATTTAAAGATATGAACTGGATCATTTGTCTCATTGAGCGGCCAGAGGTTAATTCGTCCTGACTCGCTCCACCGTCTTTGGCTTTAAAGGTCCATTTCCGATTCAGCCAAAAACTGTTTAATATCCCGCAGCTGTAAGAAAAAGTGTGGGCGGGGAGTAAAGGAACTCCCCAGGCAAACAATACGGCAAAAACCCCAAAATCAATCCCGGTATTTATTCCTCCCACGGCACAAAATCTCAGAAATTCAAGCTGACGTTTTGTTATCCTAGCCAATCTTCATCACGTTCCGTTCTTTCTCTTCCTGATGGTAAGATTCCCCGACGACATAAAGAGGGCGGTTTCTTGTTTCATCATAAATACGACCGATATATTCCCCCATGATCCCCATCATTAACAGCAGAAAACCTGTCAAAACCATTTCACCAACCAACACTAGATTCCATCCACCTATAGCTGAAGAACCTACGATTTTAAACAACAGCAAGAAAACCAAATATACAAACCCCAGGGCTATAAGCCCTGCCCCTGAATAACTGGCCAGTTTGATCGGCTTAAAGGAAAAGGAGGTCAAACCATCAAGACATAATTTAATCATCTTTTTAAGGGGATATTTGCTTTCACCGGCTAACCGAGGGTCTCTGTCATATTCAACGGCCGTTTGCTTAAAGCCCACCCAACTCACTAAGCCCCGAACATAGCGGTTTTTTTCCGGTAATTGCTTCAAGATATCACATACCTTTCGGTCTATAAGGCGAAAATCGCCGGTATCAACAGGTATGTCAATATCTGTTGAGGCGTTCAAAAAGCGATAGAACAGATGAGCTGTTTGTTTCTTGAAAAATGTTTCGCCCTTGCGCTGTTTGCGTTGAGCATAAACAACCTCATAGCCTGCCTTCCATTTGTCAATCATTTCTAAAATAAGCTCAGGAGGGTCTTGAAGATCGGCATCAATAACCACAACTGCCGCCCCTCTTGAATAATCCATTCCGGCAGTAATTGCTACTTGATGGCCAAAATTACGTGAGAAGGATAGAAGTTTTACGGAAGGATCACGATCACATAATCCTTTAATCAGATCAACTGAGTCGTCACAGCTTCCATCATTGACAAAAATTAATTCATAAGCTTCTCCTGTCGAGGCCATCACTTGTTTTAAGCGCCGATATGTCTGCTCGAGAACTGCGTCTTCATTGTAAACCGGAATCACCACGGAATAGCGAATGTTATTGTTCATAGTCATACCTTTGCCTCCTTTTAAGGATTGACTTCATATAACGTACCGGCGCCGTTCATACCCATGATTCCGCCGGTATTACTGCTCGAATTAGCTTGCCATTCAGACTGGGGTATTTCCGTACCATTCTGCTGAATCCAGGTTTGAATATCTGAACTGCCTCCACCAAGGGCGACTCCGGAGAGCAGAAAATACTTTATTTCTTTATTAGCGACCATTTGTTTCAATTTGTCGACAGTAAGAATTGGGTCAGAACCAGAAAACCCTCCCATTGCCATCACCGCTTGACCGGTTTGAATTATATAGGCTTCTGCAGTACCTGCATTGGTCGTTGCAAAAAGGTATTTTTCCCCGGTATTATGAGCTTTTAAATAAGCTAACAGCTGAGTATTAATGGTATCCTGTCTCTGTCCAGGGCCTTGGCTTCTGTTAGTGGCAGAAGATTGGCTCTGAATTGGGGACTGTGCTTGATTTCTATTTTGCCATTGTCCAAAAGTAAAGGTTTGCTGCGGTCCGGCAGCCGGCATCATGGCATTATCCCCATAGATGAGCGGTGTTGCCGCCCAATAGAGAGGAGCCGCCAACAAAACGAAGATCCCGCCAATCGCGGCCGCCTTAGTGTAGAGCACACGTGCCCTGCTTGCTGACTGATTTGCCTCTGCGCCTTTTCCTCTGGACAAAGGCAGAAGGAAGTAGATAGTTATGATGCTGCCCAGGATTCCGAGGGAGATCGGCAAACTCCATCCGATTGTCTCTTTATAAGGCAAGAGGATATAGAGTTGAAAGACTGTTGTCCCCAGTATTCCTATGGGCAGCAGCCATTGTTTCCACCCCTCTCGGCTGCGATTCAAACCTAATAACTCAACCCATCCTGTGCCTGTTAAAGCAGCAATAGCCGGTGCCAACATGACTAAATAATATTGGTGAAAAAAGCCTGCGACACTGAAAAATCCCATCATCGGTATTAACCAAGCCAGCCAAAAAAGACTTTCCTTTTGCTTAACCGTCAATGGCTGTTTCCTGCGTATTCCAATGAACAAACCAAGTGCCGATAAGAGGGCAAACGGGAGCATCCAGCTGATTTGTCCTGATAATTCTGATTGAAACAAACGGAGTGGGCCTGCCGTACCAGTATTAAACATGCCTCCCCCGCCCCGATTACCTCCAGGCCCTCCATTTGCCAGACCACCTGGCGGATTGATGCCATCCGGAATTCCTCCATGACCATCTTGTGCTGAACGATCACCTTGCTTCAAGTTTTGCGTCCATTGGCCGTGTGTTTGGCTATCAGCAAAGCTTCTTTGGTTCCCTCCGCCAGGACCGCCTTGACCGGTCAGCCGGGAAACACCGTTATACCCAAACGCCAGTTCTAGAACAGAGTTCGTCTGACTGCTGCCGATATAGGGACGATCTGCCTGAGGAATACTGTCGACAATCAGGGCCCAAGAGAAGGATAAGGCGAGCATAACTGCAGTAGAAGCGGCTAAAACTTTTAGTTTCTTCTTCCAATTCACCTTAAAGGCCAGCCAAGAGAGGAGATAAAATGCAGGAAGAACCATATAAGCTTGAAGCATTTTAATATTAAAAGCGACACCAATAAGAGCAAAAGCTCCCAGGAAAAGTATGGTTTTGCTCTTGCGAACGGCTTTAAATAACAACGCCGTTGCCAACAAGAGGGTAAAGACCAGCATACTATCGACATTATTTGAACGGCTAACCGCTGCAGCAATCGGCGTACAGGCCATCACTAAAGCTGAAATTCTTGCTGCAGCCCGTCCGAAACTTGGTTTAATCAAGAAATATAGTAGTAATACCGAACCGACCCCTGCCAAAGCCTGAGGCAAAACTACGCTCCAACCATGAACTCCGAGGAGGGAAGCAAAAAGGGTCTGGATCCAAAAAGCTACTGGCGGCTTATCCACTGTAACAAATCCACCTGGATCGAAGGATGCAAAGAAGAAATTATGAAAGCTTTGGAGCATACTTGTTACTGCAGCCGTATAGTAAGCATTGGCGTATTGGTCTTTCCAAATGCCGTATATATTGAGAAACGCCGCAAGCAAGGCGGTCCCGATAAGAATCGTATCGATTCGTTTTCCCTTTAATTTCATGATTCTTACTCCTTTATAAATTTCTGATGCTGTTTACGTTTACTGTACCTACTATAACCTGTGTTTCTGAATTGCCTCTAAATGCAGGCTGAAAGTTTACTGAAATTTGGTCTATTTAAACAATCTCTTGAGTATCACTCCCATCCAATAAATGAGGAAATTGTTCATTAATTCTGCAATTGATTCTTGCCAATAAGTCTTCAAAACTAAATGGTTTTCCCAGATAATCATCAGCCTCCAGCAAACTATTTACCGAATCCTCATTCTTCTCTGTCAAGAAAATAATAGCTGTTTCACCTATTCTTTTTAGGGATGAACTTAGGTTTGAATCACCAACTTTTAATCCTACGAGGTCTATAAGGGCAACATGGGGCTGAAAAGACTTGGCAATTTTCAAAGCTTTCTTCTCATTCTGAGCAATACGAACAGTAAATCCTTCATATTTAAAACCCATCTCTAAAAACTCCAGAATATTTGGCTCGTCCGCAACTAATAAAATTTTAATATCTTCGGCTCTGTGCATTTTTGTCAACCTCCTTGAAGTTTAGAGAACTTTCTTCAATTATTAAGCGTTAAGCTGAATCTATAATGAATGTAAGCTGAAAGTTCAATGAAAATTGAATAGCAAATAATTCAAAAAAACTAAGCAGCCCTGTTCCGTTCAATCCCGAAACGAGGCTGCTTAGTTTTTCTGTTGGAATACCTTTCGGATTTTCTTACCTATGAATAAAACAAGAGCCATCTGAAGAATTCACTCTTTTTTCAAAGTTTATGTCTTACTCCGGGTATTAATCAATATATTCAAATAAGAAGCGAAACAGAGGTGTAAGGCTATGAATCACCGTAACATAATCTTAATCCCTCGACGTCCTATCGTATCACTTTCAATCTTAATTATTACAATCATGACAATTATAGGATTTATACGACATGCGGCTTCTTCAAATCGTCCCATATCAGTAGAGCCTGTCAGCGGTGAAATAGCTATTGTCATCGATGACTTCGGCATTGATAATCCTGGCACAAAACAGATGTTAGAATTAAACATTCCAATTACTGCTGCAATTATGCCTAATCTGCTCTATAGTAAAAAGGAAACAGAATTAATCCATGATCTTGGTTACGAAATTATTATTCACATGCCCATTGAAGCAAAGAACGGGCGTCGGGAATGGCTTGGACCTGGGGCTCTAACAACAAATTTGTCACCGCAAGAACTTCGAACACGCCTTGAAGAGAGTTATAAGCAAATTTCCTATGCAGTTGGGATAAGTAATCATATGGGATCAAAGGGCACAGAAAACCTTCAAGTTGTATCGGCAATAGTAGCGATGGCAAAAGAACATAGATTAGTAGTCTTGGACAGCAAGACAACTGAGTCGACCATTTTAGCTCGAGAAGCAAAAAATGCCGGTTTAGCAGCAGGTACTCGGGATATTTTCTTGGATAATTCTGCGGATCTGAATTCAATTAAAAAACAAATTAAACTTCTCATTTCCAAAGCAAAGATTTCCGGTAAAGCAATAGGTATCGGTCATGTCGGCCCTCAAGGGCCTAATACGGCACGGGCGATTAAGGAGATGCTTCCGGAAATTAAAGCTCAGGGAATTAAAATCGTCCCTTTAACAAAATTGCTTAAATCGCAGACCTGAATCGTTACGGGTACCGGCGAAGCCCTCTTAAATTAAGGATAATTGAAGGATTGACGGGTAAAACTATTGGATACCATGTTTGTTTTCAAAATTTGACACAACTGGTAAAGCAAACGTGAGAAGGTTCAAACGGGAAGGGACTATGGAAAGAATTTCAGCACACCAATTCATGACCTTAGGAGCATCTGTACTCATGGGCGGAACGTTCCTTCTCATTGCCACTTTTGTTACCGAAGCAGGCGGACGGGACGGTTGGATGTCTATTATGCCTGCCTTTGCATTAACAATTCCTTACGGTATTATGATACTTTCATTATCAGCCCGATACCCCGAAAAAAATTTGTTGGATATTTCGGGAATTATCTTTGGGAAATGGACTGAAAAAATTATAGGTTCTCTCTATATTGTAATATCCGGTTACTATGGCGGGTTACTCTTAGCTTTTATCGGAATTATTTACGAACAATCCATAATGCCCTTAGTGCCTCGTTGGGTCCTTTACCTTGGTGGTCTGCTGCTAGTATTCTATTTAGCATCTACTGGAATTGAAGTCTTTGCTCGCTTTTCTGAAGTCCTCCTGCCCGTCATCGTTGTGGCCTTAGTTTTTAACATTGTCCTAACATTTCCGCGCATTGAACAAAATGAACTTCTTCCTTTCTTTGAAAACGGAGTTAAACCCCTTTTATGGGGCGCTCTTAAAGTAATACCTTTTCCCATGGTCTATTCCATGTTCTTAGCAGGAATCATTACATTTCTGCCCCAGAACAATCAGCAAGAAATAAGCCAATTTAAGACGGGGATTTGGCGAGCAGCTTTTCTTGTAGGAATTTTAAATACCATCGTAGTTTTAAGTCAAATTCTTGTCTTTGGACCAAGAGAAACAATTCGTCTATCCTTTGGCATTCTTGAATTAGGTAAAATGGTAGAAATAAGCAGGACCGTGGCTGGTGTAGAATCCTTATTTATGGGAGTTTGGCTCGGTGCCTTAGTGATAAAATGTTGCGCTTTTTTTTACATGACCACTTGGGGATTAGAAACAGTTCTAAATTTAAAAGGAATAAAATGGCGGCTCCTATTAGGTGCTACATTTCTTGGAATCGCTTTCGGAGTTAAAAAGGGATTCTATTTAAGTACAAAACTTTCTTTTGTTGAAAGTTATCTTATTTTCCCTTTCGTTTTTGTTTGGATTCCCATCCTCTGGATAACCTCACATTGGAAGGTTAAACTCAACACGCCCAATAAAACGAGTTAAATCTTGCATTAAATCTACATATTGTGCCTTATTGAGAAACCGTCCTTTGTTATCTCTTAACAGACGAATCAAAGGCCGTGTAGGCATTTGCACGGGAACAGCCGCAACGACTCCTATTTCACCGGTATTGAGTGTTACAACTGCATTTTCCGGATATAAGATAAGGCTTTCACGAAAAGCTTTAACAACTGTAGGATTATAACCTTTTCCCGCCCCAGCAATGATCATCTCCAAAGCATAGTAAGGCGGCAAACCTTTTCGATAGGGTCTGTCAGCAGTTAATGCTTCGAATACATCGGTAACAGCTACAATTTGGGCATCGAGATGAATATCATCCTTTTTATACCCGCAAGGATAGCCAGTGCCATTCCAGCGTTCATGATGTTTAACGACTGTCTCTAATACACTTGGCAATACCCGAGAGTTTTTCAACATATCCGCGCCAAACTGTGGATGCTGCTTCATAAGAAGCAGCTCTTTCGCCGTCAAAGTTCCAGGTTTATTCAAAACTTCTTTAGGAATATTCAATTTACCCAAATCATGCAAAAGTGCTCCCAGAGTTAAATGCCTAAGTTTCTTCTCGCTATACCTCAAACGCCTGGCTGTCAACGTTGCTAAAATTGCTACGTTCAGACTATGCGCAAAAGTCCCATAATCATGATGTTTAAATTGTTCAACATCAAGTCGGACCAAATTCAAATTTAAATATACATTAATAGGTCTTAATTGTTTGATAATTGTTTCCACTAGATTAATTGTATGTTCTATCTGTTCTTGACTAATAAGTTTTGCCTCATGATAAATACTCCATAAAGAACCAACTAATTTAACATAGACATCCTTAGGAAAAGCTTTAACAACATTTGACGAACGATTTTCATCTTCTTTTCTCTCCCAAATAAAAACCTCCCTATTTTCAAGAAGATCTCGGATACCTTCTGTGATTGGTTGTCCTTTATGTAATAACAATACACCCACTTTATCAAATAAATCGGCATTCGCTGTCCTGCTCACTGCTAAATTCGTATGGACTTGCTTTAACAACCAATTCAAGAATTCTCCCTCCTCTTTATCTCCCTTAACCCTTCCTTATTATAAATAAAAAACGCCGAACTCAATGAACGGCGACACAGTTTCTTTGTTTGGTAACCCGGCTGTCTATCATCCTTTAGCTAGACCCGTGGCTTTGCGTCCTCAGCTCTCACTGAGTTTGCCTTTATCACTGAATGTTAAATTATCGATTATCTCCTTACATCATTAAACAGTTTTGTATCACTGAAAGGTAGTATATTATAAGATATGATAAAGTACAACATCATTTAACCATTATAACGTATTTTTATCATATTATTACATTATTTCTAAATTTGTGACAAACATCAAATTTAATTTGACATAATCTAAGTTTATGTGACCCATTTCACTTCCGTGGATATACTAATTACCTATTATAAACTTATGTCTAAAATAACTATTTTGCAAAGAAACCATTTGTCGAAACCGAACTCTTCCTGTAAAATTAAACTGTTCCTATTAATCTATTTAAGGAGGTTTTTTTATGTCTGGGACTCCGTCCACTTCCCCATCTCACAAGGTTTCGATGGTTCCCATCAAAGGAATTTTGGTTTTGCTCATTGTAATCTTAATTTGTGCTCTGGCTGTTGGTCGTTATAATGGCCCTCTGCCGGGTGTAGAAGCGAAACTAGCTACAACGTCCTCTTCATTGCCCGGTCATTTTTCGGTCACATTTCCCGAACAGGGTG
The DNA here is from genome assembly GCF_049943955.1 of Desulfosporosinus sp. SYSU MS00001. Taxonomy (NCBI): domain Bacteria; kingdom Bacillati; phylum Bacillota; class Clostridia; order Eubacteriales; family Desulfitobacteriaceae; genus Desulfosporosinus; species Desulfosporosinus sp. SYSU MS00001. The sequence goes on along the minus strand of NZ_JBNFTW010000010.1, from coordinate 68,290 downwards.
AATCAGCTGTTGGCACAGAAAATTTAGGGGTCATAACGTCAACGCCAAACCAAACATCCGTACCAATTGCCAGCGTTACAAAAATTATGACTGCTTATTTAGTCTTAAAAGCTCATCCTTTACAACCTGGTCAAGACGGTCCCGCTTTAACTATGAGTGCTCAAGATTTCGCTGGTTATCAAAACGCTTTAAGCAACGGCTATTCATATTTAAAGATTGAAGAAGGGGAAACCCTCACTGAAAGGCAACTCCTGGAAGGTTTATTACTCCCTTCGGGAGACAATGTTGCCGATACCCTTGGCCGCTGGGTAGCCGGATCTGATGAAGCTTTTGTTGCTAAAATGAACGAAACCGCAAAATTGCTTGGCATGACTAAAACACACTATGCAGATGCCAGCGGTGTCAGCGAAACGACAGTCAGCACCGCTGTAGATCAAATAAAAATTGCCCAAGCAGCCATGCAAGACCCTGTTTTTCGTCAAATTGTTGCCATGCCGCAAGCGACTCTTCCTGTTGCCGGAACAGTCTACAATGTCAATAGTATGGTAGGAAAACATGGCATTACAGGCATTAAAACAGGATCCACAACAGCGGCAGGCGGTTGTTTTGTATCGGCAGCGCCCGTTGTAGTTGGCGATGAAACCCATTACATTATTGGTGCGGTCTTAGGGCAAATTACTCAGCAATCTCTCCAAAGTGCGCTCCAAGCAAATGTTGACATAATGGATCAAGTTCGCTCTCAATTCAAACTCTATACCTTAGACCAACCTGCCTCTGGTTATGGCGAACTTACAACAGCTTGGGACAGCAACAGTCCGTTAAAAGCGTCTAAGCCTGTAAAAATCTTCGGATATCCTGGAATGAAAGTCAACTATTCCATAGATATCCAAACTACTAAATTACCAATCACAGCCAACAGTAATAGCGCCGCTTTGAAAATCAAATCCGGTGAAGAAGTCCAATCTATTCCGCTTCAAAATTTACAACCCATAAATTCGCCCGGATTTTTATGGCGACTTATTCGTTTCTAATAAGGGAGTAATTGTCTTCCCTTTAAAGCTGCTTGAAATAAGTGTTTTCTGCAAAATCGTATTAAACCTTGGGTAGCTCCCTAGTTCGATAAAAGTTAATGTGCAACGACAAAAGCCCCCTACTTGGAACTGATAAGGACCAGTTTCAGGTTGGGGGCTCTATTATGTGAATGCTTTCTCGGGCTAATCTTATTTAATAAAGTTATTTACGATATAACGCACAATGTCTCCACGACTAATAATACCTACAAGTTTCCCCTGGGAAACAACAGGGACCTTCTTTATTTTCTTGTTACCTAAGACTTTGGCCACTTGATCCAGATCCTCTTCTGCTTCCACAGTTATGACCCGTTTAGTGGCGATTTCCATAACATTGCAATTCATGAGATTTTTAATTTTATCATCAAAGGTTTCCGTATCCACCCACGAAGCTGAATTAAAAGCGTCGATAAAGAATATCTTTGGATCCTGATAGCCAATATTTTTCATGATATCACCATCGCTGATAAAACCGATCGGTTCATTCTTAGCATTGATGACAGGAACGCCGCTGATCCGATGTTCCACAAAAGCCTGAAGGACCGTTTTTACTGAATCATAATTACTTACCGATACGACCTGCTTTACCATAGTTTCAAATGCTTTTGCCATAATTACCCCACCCCTTTAAAGTAATTGTTAATTTTATCGTAGTATTTATAAAAAAATTTCATTGACTATTGAAGAGGCTGAGTCGTTTTTCCTCGCATATAGGAAGCTACCGCCCCAATAACCGATAATACTGCAGAAATGTAAAAAGCAATTCGCAAACTTGACATGACTGCAGGAGCAATTAGTTTAGGAAAGAAGACCGTACCAAGAATCAGCTGTTGACTCGCCTGAGGCAAATTATGGAGAACAGCCGAAGGTAACAATTGGGCCATCGGATTATAACCTAAAAAGGCAGCAAACAAAGCTCCCGTCGGCGGCAGGCTGGCAACTGTTTGGGCGGCCGCTGCCGGAACTCCGGCACTGATAAGTCCTTGGTACATGGTGGCAGGCAAATGATGAGCTAAGCCAATGATCAAGATGCTGAAATACAATGTCATACTTAAAGCCGAGCCTGTATTTTGTAATGTAGCACGCATCCCGGAAGAAGCTCCCCGATGCTCGGGAGGAACAGTATTCATGATAGCCGTTGTATTAGGAGCAGCAAACATCCCCATTCCTATACCGGCAATCAGCAATATAATAACAAAGGGCAAATAACTGAAATTGGCCGGCAAAAGAGTTAATAATATAAAAGCAAGCGTTGATAATAGCATGCCAATTGTGGCAAAACCGCGAGCGCCGAAACGGTCCGAAAGAAAGCCGCTTATAGGTCCCATGACAAAAAAGCCTAACATCATAGGCAGCATATAAATCCCCGCCCACAAGGGTGTTTGCTCAAAACTATAGCCGTGGAGAGGAAGCCAAATTCCCTGGAGCCAGATGATCAGCATGAACTGTAATCCGCCTCGAGCTACTGATGATAAAAACAAACTAAGATTACCGGCTGCAAAAGCTCTGATTTTAAATAATTCTAAGCGAAACATAGGTGTCTCGGTAACAAGTTCGATATAAATAAAGCCTGCTAAAAGGACAACTCCAAGAATAATGCCGCCAATAACCCAAGGATTGCCCCAACCCATTTTCGATGCTCCATAGGGCATAATACCATAAGTCAACGCTAAGAGAAGGGCCGTTAAGCCAACGGCAAAGGTACCATTTCCTAACCAGTCGATCTTCTCTTTCCTCAACAATAAACCTGTATCCTTTAATTTAAGATAGGCCCATATTGTACCCGTAAGGCCGACAGGAACACTGACTAGAAAAACTAAACGCCATTGGATATCGGCTAAAAGGCCACCCAAGATTAACCCTACTAAGGAACCACCGATGCCAAGGATTTGATTCAGACCCATTGCCATTCCCCTTTGATTAGGAGGAAAGGCATCTGTAAGAATCGCAGTGCTGTTGGAGAACAGGAATCCTGAACCAACCCCTTGCAAAAGTCGAAAGAGAATTAATTCGGTTGCCCCGATGCTTCCCTTTCCCGGGGTTAGAGCGAGCAAGATTGAAGCTGCAGTAAAAATAGCGAAACCTAGATTATATAAGCGGGCACGGCCATATATATCGGATATTCTGCCAAAGGAAACAAGCAATGTAGCTGTCACCACTGTATACCCCATCAACAACCAGAGCAAATAAGCGGTGCTTGCAGGGGCCATGGGATTTATTTGGATTCCTCTAAAAATAGCCGGAAGCGAAATTAATACAATATTTCCGTTGAGCATCGCCATAAATACTCCAAGGGTTGTATTTGACAATGCAATCCATTTATAACGTGTGCTTTGCATAAACTGTGATCCTTCCCTAATAATATTCGCCGAGATTATCAGAAGCTTTTACTGATGGCGACCATCCGTTAAAGCTTACTAATCTTCAAGATTCATAACTGTCTTATTTTGTGCCTTTTTAAGCGTTGTCATTCTGTAAATATCAATCTTTTGAGCATTAGCAATAGTTGTCGTTTTCGTTTTCGTTTTCGTTTTCGTTTTCCTTTCTCTTTTCTCTTCAAAATAGCTTCCTCTCAACATTCTTCCGCTTGAAACAATTACGAAATTAATTGAGCTAGAGCTTTTGGCTACAAACCATTTATTTATAGTTTACGTCAACGTTATTTATTTTACAAATTATATTTTTTTGCTCTTGTGCCTATGGAAACCTAATTACATTACAAATAATTAGGGCCTAAAATCAATGCAGACTGCAAGCATTGCCAGCAGTCTGCAATATTTTAGATTTAAAACTCCGATTTAAAAGATTACTCCAAGTGCAATCAAAATAAGAACAGCAATGGCAATAATCCCTGCTCCGATGCAGCCGCCGCCATAACCATAGCCGCCGTAACCGCCATAACCGCCGAAGCCTCCAAAGCCTCCATATCCGTACATAATTTATCTCCTCTTTCTTTTTTTATTTTTTTAGAATACGATGCCCATAGCAATTAAAAGTAAGATAATTACCACAACAATTCCAATACCTGCTCCCCAACCAAAACCTGCTCCACCGCCAGCTGCTCCAAATGCCATTCTCTTTTCCTCCTTTCTTGAAACTTAATACACAATATGCCGTAATTCCATATTTTTCCACAATACTTTAAAATTCCTTTCCATCAAATCCGACTATCATTACGTACCTAAACTTCTTTCATTATTTGATAAGGCCGTAAGGCAAAACCTAATAGTTTCATGAGATTAATGTACGGATTTGTGATTAAGTTATTGGCTAATTCAGTATCAATAAGTCGTACTAGTCTATCCAACTTATTATTATCTAGTTTCTCTACCGCTCGGCGCAAAGCTAACGAATACTTATAGCTTTGCTTTAGGGGCTTAATTAACTCTCTGTAATTACCCAGGCCACATAAATCTTTCGCAGCATAGATGCCTGTCAGAATAGCAGGAAGTTGACCAAAGCCGTAAGCAGGCATTATGGCGCCAAAACAATTACCGGTAAAAAAGGTATTACCCAAGCGGGGACTGGAACAAATCCCAATAATATATCGAGTAACCTCAAAGTTATCGGTTACTCGCAGGTCTTGCTGCAAATCTCTGCACACTCGTTGATAATATTTCTCCCATAAACTCTTTAGGTCAAATTTTTGATTATGAGGATAATCGGGATATCCAAGGGTAATTGTCGCTTCTTTTTCAGAAAAAGGAAGTAAATAGCCATACCCTTGTGGAGCAAAATTGTTATTAAGCCACACCCCGACATGATGTTTATCAAAACTCCCCTCAACCGTCGCTCCCTTAAGAGTAACAGTGAGGTCTTGTCGAAAATCCTGTATTTTGGCAGTATAGGCTGCGTCACCCGTTGCAAGTACAATATGGGTAAAATTTTGCAGGAGATTTTCATAGGTATATTGAGAATTGAAAATGATCTCTGATTTTACCTGTTTAGAGAGTTGAAATTCTAAAGAATCCCTGTCTCTTCCTCTGACATTTAAAAAACCCAATTGTCCATGTAATGTGGCTTGAGCATTTTCTGAAGAGACAGTTATTCGTCGGATATTGCTTAAAGGCTGTATGTAGATATTATGTTTTTCTGACAAATAAGCATAACAATCCGCAATAGGCCGATTCAAGGCCGGCAAAAAGGCTTCGCCATTAACAAAACGGTCTCCTACTTGGGACCTTTTCTCAAAAATTGTCGGGGTTACACCCATTTTTTCTAAAGTAATCGCGCATGCCAATCCAGACAATCCCGCGCCCATTATTGCAACGTTCATCTGTCCCATCTCCAATTCCTAAGACATTTTCGCTGAAACAAAGGCCCTACATTGCTTTGGAATTTTCCTAAGCCGCGTGTCATAAGTTCTTAGGCCATTTTAACTATTTTAAGTATTTGCCAGAAAACATATGCACCGCTGCCCATCCCTAACTGCTGAGAAAATTAAAAAAGCCCCAGCCTCAATGGCCAGCAGCTTTCATAACACTCCATTCTTCCAGGCAGGCATTCACTTGATTAAGGGCTTCCGGAATACTTCTCTGCAGCGTCTCCGTTAATTCAGTACCCCAGTCCAGATTCTCAGGCTGAACGCCAATAACAACAATTTCATTCGGTGAACGTCCTTGGAATCCGGCCCAGTACAAAACTTCTGCAAAACTCATTTGATGCACAGAAAGTTTATTACTTGTATACTTCGGCACGTCATCTCCACGCCACACGACTACCTCTCCAGGCTTTTTCCCCGCCTCAACAGCATCCAAAACGATCAGACGTTTCGTATTCTCAACGAATTCTAATAACCTCAAGCCATCCGTTCCTCCATCAAGAAGGACAATTTCCGATGGCAGATCATTGCGGAGCCGTTCTAAAAGGTGAATACCGACCCCTTCGTCCTGGCGAATCGAATTTCCAAGTCCCAGTATCCCGATTTCAATTTGGTCTTCCCTATTAACCTTATTCAAGAATATGCCCTCCCGATCAATGCTCTGTATCCTTATATGGAGTTATTTTGCGAGCTGGCAGCTTCCAAAGCCCCTGCTGAAATTGTCTCTGGAGAAAAGTCCAAATCAGGCGAGACGTAACTATTGGTCTCAACAAATTTACAGCCGGTTATAATGGAGGAGACGGTTCCGTCTTTGTCCAAAATGTCCTGACGAAATAACATATAGAGATGGCCGATTAGGAAGAGGGGATACCCCCAGGCCAGCAGATGATGCCAGATCCTGACGTTATATTCTCCACCTAAAACCGGAATTATCCAGCCAAATAGAGCAAACCATGTTCCATTCGGGTCACTGCCGCTTTTCATCGCCAACCCGGTGATGATCATCATACAACCAGCCACCCAGATGAAACAAAGATAGAATAAACTGGCCAGGGAATTATGACCTACATGAGGCGACGACTTTTGCGAAAGAAACAGATAATACTTTAGGGTTTTAAAGGTATCTTGCCAAAATGATTTTCTCCAGAAGCGGAGTTTGGCGTAGTCATTGCCCGCCCAAAACCAATAGAGGCGGAACAACATATTAGCTGTAAAAATCAATGCCGTTACTACATGAACATAACGAAAGGTACCCATAAGAAAATGACCGGCAGCCTCACCGCTGACAATAAACGCCGGATAACCGATATACATTCCGGTTGTGAAAAGAATCGTAATGCAAAAGGCGTTGATCCAGTGAAATAAACGGATGGGAATCTGCCAGACATAAACTTGTTCTTTCTGAGACATCAACTCTCCTCCCCCCTTAACGTGATCTTACTCTTAGCATTTCCTGCCCGTTCTTGTCGAGAATGTGCGTGGAACAAGCCAGACAGGGATCAAAGGAATGAATGGTTCTTAATATCTCGAGGGGCTGATTTTCTAAAGCCATGGGGGTATCAAGGAGGGATGCTTCATAAGCCCCTTTTTGCCCCTTAAGGTCACGCGGAGAAGCATTCCAGGTTGTGGGGACCACTGCTTGATAATTGCTGACCTTACCATCTTTTATACGTACCCAGTGACCAAGAGCTCCTCTGGGGGCCTCAGAAAAACCAATTCCCTGAGCTTCCTTAGGCCAAGTCTGAGGTTCCCATTTTTCCGAGTTAAAGGTCACAGAGTCACCAGCCTTAATATTGGCAATAAGCTCATTGTAAAACCCAGCCAGATGATCCGCACAATATTTGGCTTCAAGAGCACGAGCCAAGGTGCGGCCAAGAGTGGAGAATAAAGCGGTAATTGGCAAGTCGAGTTTGCGTAATGCACTATCAACCAGACCTTTCATCTCCTGGTTTCCTTTGGCATAGCCTATAGCAAATCGGGCTAAGGGACCAACTTCCATGGCTTGTCCTTTCCAGCGGGGAGCCTTAATCCAACTATAGGATTTAGTTTCATCAAGGTTGTCATAGGGAGGTTTAGGGCCATCATACGAAGGGTTTGTTTCACCATTCCAAGGATGGAGCCCGCTGATTTTGTCATCATACTTATACCAAGAGTGAGATACAAATTCTTGGATTTGGTTGGGATCTTTAAGGTCAACATCATAGACTTTGCTAAGATCACGATTCAAAATAACGCCCCGCGGAAAGAGAAAGTGATCCGGGTCATTGATATCAGTCCCGGGAAGCCCGCCATAAGCCAAATAATTACTCACTCCGCCTCCCCAAAGCTCGTTTTTATAAAAACCGGCTATAGCCAGAATGTCCGGTATAAGGACTTGATCTACAAAGGTCTGAGCTTCATCAATCTTAGATTTAACAAGATTCAATCGTTCCATGTTTATAACGTCATTGTCATTTAAGTTAATAGCGCAAGCCATCCCGCCAACGGCATAGTTTGGATGAGGATTCTTTCCGCCGAAAATAGTATGAATTTTGACAATTTCCTTTTGCCATTCTAATGCCTGGAGATAGTGCGCAACCCCCATTAAGTTGGCTTCAGACGGAAGCTTGTATGCCGGATGTCCCCAATAAGCATTAGCAAATATCCCAAGTTGACCGCTTTCAACAAAGGTTTTAATTTTTTGTTGAACATCCTTAAAGTATCCCGGAGAGGACAAGGGCCAACTGGAGATTGAAGCAGCAAGAGCCGATGTTTGTGCCGGATCGGCTTTAAGGGCGCTGACAACGTCAATCCAATCAAAACCGTGGAGATGATAAAAGTGTACAATATGATCATGTAAGTGAAGAGCGGCAGTCATTATGTTGCGGATAAGGTTTGCATTTTTGGGTATTTCGATATTTAAAGCATCCTCTACTGCCCGAAGGGATGTCAGAGCATGAATATGCGTACATACACCGCAAATTCTTTGAACGAAAGCCCAGACATCACGAGGATCACGATTTACGACTATTTTCTCAATCCCACGAAAAATTGTCCCAGAGCTTAAGGCATCTGTGATTTTTGTACCGTCAAGATTGACTTCGATTCGCAAATGTCCTTCAATACGTGTAATAGGGTCAATGACGATTCTTTTGGTCATATACAATCCCTCTCTAAATCAATTTTTCCTTCAATAGATTTCGAGTTAATAAACCTTAATTGGCAGATTCATCTTTTGAAGAATTAGGTGCAGAAGTTTTGCCTGCCTTGCCGACTGCTGTAGCCAAAGCATGGGCAGCAGCTGCAGTACCGGCTATCCCCAGGCCAATAAGACCTATTTGATCCGGATTTTTTCCAATCACATGATTGGGTACATCCGCAAGATGAGTGTAGAAAGGTCCCTTATCAAAGAAATGATCTTCTGAACAGCCCAAACACGGATGGCCTGATTTAATGGGATAGCTAAGGCCCTCATTCCATTGGGTAATCGCACAGGCATTATAAGTTGTGGGACCTTTACAGCCCATTTTATAGAGACACCAACCTTGCTTAGCCCCTTCATCACCAAAGGATTCAACAAATTGACCTGCGTCAAAAAAAGCCCGACGGTTGCAATTATCATGGATGCGATGTTGATAAAAGGCTTTGGGACGCCCTTGGTTGGTCAGTTCAGGCAGAGTGCCGAAGGTTAAATAATGAACAATCGTACCTGTAATGACTTCGGCGATTGGCGGACAACCGGGAACATTAATCACCGGCTTACTGGTAATTATTTCTTTCACGGGAACAGCATTAGTCGGATTGGGTGCTGACCCCTGAACACAGGCATTTACGGCGCAGGAGCCATAGGCTATGACTGCAAGAGCGCCTTCAGCAGCTTCCTCTAAAACGCTCTGGGTCGTTTTTCCCCCAATGGTGCAGTAGACTCCTTCATCACCGGTGGCCACACTGCCTTCGACAACGAGCAAGTATTTGCCAAAGAAATCTTTCATAGTTTTTTTCTTAGCTGCCTCGGCTTGATCCCCTGCAGCAGCTTGGAGAACTTCCATATAATCAAGAGAAATCATGTTCAGAATAAGATCTGCCACTAAGGGATGTCCGGAACGAATAAATGATTCCGAGCAGCAAGTGCATTCTTGTAAATTAAGGTAAATGACCGGAATACGCGGTTTAGACTCCATGGCATTGACAATCTTTGGTAGAGCCGATGCCTCTAAGCCTAACATTGCCCCCATTGCTGTGCAAAACTTGAGAAAATTACGGCGTGATATTCCTTTCTTCAGTGCCCATTGATAATAGCTTTCTTGCTCTTCCAAGCTCATCGCCCCCTCTTTGCATTACATACCATTTTAATGATAACTGTCACTTTCCTTGTTCTCTTTCCCACTATCTGGCTGCATCTGGAATCCTAGTTGTAAGTCAACATTCACTTTCTTTATTCCACTTGTTTTTTCAACATTCGCCAAAAAGAGATAAATTCCTTTATTGAATTTAAAATAATTTTAACCAAATATATTAAAAAACCTCCATCCACAATTTGGAAGGAGGTTTTTGTTGTTCATCCTATGAGAAAACTTAGCATCAATAGGAATTATTGTCTCTGAACATAATAACCCAGAGAACGTTTTAGGGAGGTATTTTGATGGGAAATAAACTTATTGAGGTTCTTTCCGGCTTAACAACACACTCACAGGAAGTAACCCCAGGGATAGTTCTGCTGGAATTTACGATTGTCAATGCATGTCTAATACAAATAAACAATTCGAGTACCGGCAACTGGGTGCTTGTTGATACTGGCCTTGAAAATTCTGCTGACTATATAATACAAACAGCAGAAAAATATTTTGGTAAAGATAATCCTCCAAAGGCCATCTTCTTAACTCATGGCCATTTCGACCATGTAGGTTCAGTAAAAAAACTTGCTGCATTATGGGATGTGCCGGTTTATATTCACTCGTTAGAACTGCCCTACATTACGGGAAAAAAAGATTACCCAATGGGAGATCCTACAGTCGACGAGGGTTTAGTAGCCAAAATGTCACCTGGTTTTCCGCACTCTGGAATTGATATAACCTCACACGCCGCCGCTCTTCCTTCCGGAGGCAAATTGCCTTTTGTGCCTGATTGGATCTGGATACCTACCCCCGGTCATACAGAAGGTCATGTTTCCCTTTTTCGAAAAAAGGACGGCATAATGATTGTTGGTGATGCTTTTACAACATTGAGACAAGAATCTCTTCTCTCAATGTTTACTCAAAAGGAACAGATAGGCGGACCTCCTAAATATTTTACGTTTGATTGGAAAACTGCTGAAACATCTTTAAAAACGCTTAGAGACCTAAATCCTTCTCTGGCAATTCCCAGTCATGGTCAGCCGATGCATGGAACTGAACTTCGCCACCATTTAGAATTTCTCGCCAACCATTTCAAAGAAATTGCCCTCCCGGAAGATGAATCTTTTGCCAGTCTTCGGTAAACCATAAGGTTTTAGAATAACCATAAAATGTGGCTGTACCAAAACTTGTTGGCACCCTCATTGAGTCCCCAATTTTGCTCGCCTAATCATTAAATAAAGGGCGTTCTCAGCTAGTGAAGCGAGAACGCCTTTGGTTATTTGCAACCACTTTGGAGTTTTAACTAATCAAAGGCTAAGCCCAGATATCCAGAATTCTCCTCAGAACTAGTCCCTTCATCAAATTCTTCAGGTGCTTTAATCATTCCGAAAGGACGCGCAATTCCCTCTAAATATTTGCCAAAGCGGGGATGGGTGCGCAGAACATATTCATCAGCCGGTATCTTCTGAACCAGCTGTTTAATAGCTATGGTCATTAAATCTGCTGGAATTAAGATCTCTTTAATTATTACCTTCACAGGACTCAGTCTTTCAACCGCTAAACATCCCTCAATTTCTCCAATATCTAGGGCATAAATGTCTGCTCCTGACAGTTGAGACAGTTTTTTTTGGTAGACAATGTCCTCATCCCGGTACGAAATATAGAAACTGCCCTGAAGTTGATGGTTCCTGCGGCGATTATAATCCTCAGGGGTGATAGGGTAAATAAGGCACTCGCCCTGTTGATAAACCGGTAAGGTATCTACATTGCTGTAATTCAGTTGAGTCTCCTTAATATAGAATCCATTACGGAATCCCAGCTTACGGTAAAAATCAAAAAGTTTTAGATTCGCCGGAACTAACACAAAAACCTCAGTTCGACAAGGTTTAAGATATTGGCAGCAATAGTCAATTAACTTCGAAGCCAGACCTTGATTCTGGTATTTCGGAGCTGTCGCGATAGCGTAGAGCATGGCGGTATTGTAGCTATGATGGTCAGAAATCACAGTTTTAACCGGCATCATCGTGAGCATTGCTAATATTTCCCTGTCATCAAGCAAAACAGCTGTTTCATCTGCCTTATACCTATTGTTAAAAAAGAAATTAATATAACGTTCAGGATCTCCAAAACAGAGTTTCCATATTTCTTTTTGTTGTTGTTCCTCACCTATTTCGGCCAACCGCATTTTATGCATCGAACTTTGATCTCCACCTGACTGTCAAATAAATTTTCCCTTACCCTTGAAAATAAGTACCCAGATATTTTTCTTCCATTTTGTCTGGATGATAGGACAGTTTCGCTTTTCTTAACCCTTCAACACCCATATCTTCTTCACGATTTACATATACCAAATCAGGGTATTTCTCCTTAATAGTCGCTGCAAACTCATGATTGATCATTTGATAAGCCCCAGGAATATAACCAAATGCTTTTTCAACATGAATAACATATGTATCCGAATTAAGTTTTTCCCCCATCGTATAGGCGATTACTTTGCCTTCTAACCGAATCAGTCCACCCTCTAAACCTAGTTCGGTAAAATTATTGAAGCAACGGCGGACTGCGCAGTTTTCCTCAGCAATACTCCCTTCATCGCAAGGATTAATTTTACACCATTCTTTATTCATTTCCCAACAATCAGAAAGGTTATCTAAGGTTATTTTTTCAAATGCCCAGTCCTGATTTTCCTTCTTGAATCTATTTATATAATTTCTTTTTGAGTGAAGAGAATTGCCTGCAAGAGAAACAAGCTTGTCTAGAAAATAAACATAATCGAAACTATCGCGCATCTCACGATATTCAAATTGCTCAGGATACAAGGAATTCAGCTCTTTAACATTCTCAGGGGAAAGCCCGGCTAAAACAAATTCATGCCCGCAGGAAACAGCATCCTGCTTCATTGCCTGCAATACGTTCATAAGGTTTCCTGAACCAGCAGGATAAAAATAATAAGGTAAATCATCCATAACTCCTTTGACCACCAGAAAACCATTTACCTGTGCAACACGATAGTGATAGATTTTTGACCAAGTAAATATATTGGTAAAGTTCTGATGACATCCACTTAAGTCAGCTACAGTAAGAAGTGTTTCTATCCATTTTTTGTCATTTAAATCTACATCTTTAAAGTCAATCATATTTTCTCCGCCAATCTGTCTTAGTTCATCTTAATCGACCAAACTATACTATACCACATCTTACAAAATTCCCTTAGCGCAATTTAAAAAAAGTCACAGTTTCAGTTTAAAGCACCTTAAATATAGTTTTTTGCAAGTTCCACTGGTCTTCAGATAGTATTCCCCATCCCTTAGTTCAAATAGACGCTCCCCAGAATGTAACATTAATATAATGTTTACCATAATAATGTACAATTAAATAATATTTTATAGATATACCATTTTTTTGCATTTAACATTGATTAGGTTTATAATCAATAAAAAAGTGAACTCTAAAGCTAATAAACTTGCGTATTTCATTGTTTATATACCAAATAATTATATTGAACAGAAGGGAGTTAGCTATGAAAATACTATTTGTTTACCCGCAATACCCTGTTACATATTGGGGATTTCAGTATGCCTTGAAATTTGTATCAAAGAAGGCTAGCTTTCCGCCTCTTGGACTGGCTACTATTGCTGCCATGTTTCCGGACGATGATGAAAAGCGCCTGATTGATATGAATGTAACCACACTAAAAGATAAAGATTTATTGTGGGCGGATTATGTAATGCTCAGTGCCATGGCCGTCCAGAGAGAATCAACGAGAGAAGTAATTGATCGCTGTAAAGCTCTCGGTATAAAAACAGTCGCTGGCGGACCTCTATTTACCTCAGAACCTGAAGTCTTTGATGATGTTGATCATCTTTTATTAAATGAGGGTGAGATTACAGTCCCCAAATTTATCCATGACCTCAAAGAGAATAAAGCACAACATATTTATACGTCAGATCAATGGGCAGATCTGCGTGAAACTCCTTCACCTTTATGGAAACTTATCAATCAAAAAAGGTATTCAACGATGAACATTCAATATTCACGCGGTTGTCCTTTTAACTGTGATTTTTGTAATGTAACAACCTTATTTGGGCATGTACCCCGCACAAAGGACGCCCCGCAATTGATTAAAGAGTTAAACGCCCTTTATGAATCCGGTTGGCGTGGCGGAGTCTTTTTTGTCGATGATAATTTTATTGGCAATAAGCGAAAGCTTATGAAAGATATTCTCCCAGCCCTAATAAACTGGATGAGAGAAAAAAACTATCCATTTGCCTTTTTAACTGAAACCTCAATCAACCTTGCTGATGATGACACCTTAATGGAGATGATGGTTAAAGCCGGTTTTAATACCGTATTTATTGGCATCGAATCTCCCAATGAAAGCAGTTTAGCCGAGTGTAACAAAGTCCAGAACAAAAACAGAGATTTAATATTAAGTGTGAAAAAAATCCAACACTCTGGTCTACAAGTCCATGGCGGCTTCATTGTTGGTTTCGACAATGACAATAGTACGATCTTCGATAGCCTTATTGATTTTATCCAACAAAGTGGGATCGCTGCTGCTATGGTGGGGTTGTTAAACGCGCCTAAGGGAACTAATTTATATCAGCGTTTAGCAGGTGAAGGCAGATTATTAAAAGGTTTTACTGGAGATAATACAGATTTTAGTATGAATTTTATTCCCAAGATGGATCGGGAAACTCTGGTCAAAGGATATCATAGAATTGTAAACACGATCTATTCTCCGAGTCGTTACTATGAAAGAATCCTTGTATTTTTGCAAGAGTACAAACCTATCGCCTCCACGACTGGCCCTTTAAGTTTCAATCATATTTTAGCTTTTTTAAAATCGATCATTCGCTTAGGGATTATTGAGAAAGAGAGGCGATATTATTGGCGCCTTATTTTCTGGTCACTAATTAAACGCCCTCAAGTCTTCCCTTTGGCGATCACTCTATCTATTTACGGTTATCATTTCCGCAAAGTGTTTGAAAATGCGGCTTTAGAGAGCTAATAATAAAGCTTAATGTTCATAAACTCAAAATAGCCCAAGAGGCGCTTTGAACGCCTTTGGGGCTATTTTCTTATGAGAACATCTCCCGGTCTCCTTCTTCACAGAATTGAGACAGAAGAAACCTGAAATTATTTTCAGGTTCGTTATAATCAAAAAGATAGATGTCTTCACGAATTTTTACTAAATCATTGGCTAATATTTTGCCTATAATTAGAATCCAGGTCAGTCCATCCCGCAAAAGTATATATCTAATTTTTTCGTTTCTTGGGTCCTGAAAAACTAAGTGATTAGTTCGAATATCCTTAGATGAATAAATTAGATTCATCAAAATTTCCCTGATATTGTTATCGAATTCTAAAGATTTAAGGCTATCTTCCCTCAGTTCTTCCAACATTATTTGTTTTTAGCCTCCCTTATGGTTAAGTCACATTCAGTATTACCCGATCTCTCAATATATTACTATTATTTTCTGTTCTAATGAAAAATACAAAAATATTATAGGATTTTTAACAAGAACCTCATAAGAAGAGCATGAAAAAAAGCCCGACAATATACCGGACTTTTGATTACAATGAATTTCGCCGTTTTACTCCACCAATTATTATGACGCGGAGGTTAATTTTTCCCCTAACATTTTAAGACTATCTAACTTCTGGGACAAATCTTGAGTGGCCGTTGCTTGCTCTTTAGTTATCACATTACTCTGCTCGACATTTTTTTGGACACGAATGACCGACTCACGAAATCTTTGAAGCATCTCATCAATATCTTTAGCTGACTTATTGCTCTCCACTGCCAGTTTGCGTACTTCCTCAGCCACCACCGAGAAACCCCGTCCGTGTTCCCCTACACGAGCAGCCTCAATAGCAGCGTTAAGTCCCAATAAGTTCGTTTGCTGGGCCACGCGTCGAATAACTTCTAATATCTCAGAAATACCATTAACCTCCTGAGTGGCGATTTGGGCGATGTTAAAGGCTTCTTCGCTGGAAGCAGCCAGTTCCTCCGAAGAAGCCGCTAATTCCTCAACAAAAGCAGCCGATTGCTCCAGTTCTGAATAAAGTTCAGTTAACACCTGCTCGTATCGTAGTGTTTTCTCACGCTCTCGTTCCGAAACTTGAGCTATTTTTAAGGCCTCGGTTATAGCACGCTTTACTGCCAATTGACCCGATTCAAGAAGGTCCAACATGTATCCGCCCTGTTCCTTGGCTGCCGTATATCCGCCTTTGTCACCAGTAATAGCGTTAACACCAATTCTGCTTAGCTGTTCTAGTATTTTGGGGATTTCCTTAAGGGTAGTCCATGGCCTGACATATATTGTCGTTTCACCGACAACGAAATCTGAATCATCCATATCATCTAAAAATCCTTTATGAGCCACCACTCCCACTTTTGCAGCTCCACCAGCAATCAAACGCTGAACTGCCTCCAGCATCTCACCAATAGTCATAGTCAGCCCAACAACAGGCTTATGGGTATGTTTTTTTAACAGGTCAACCATAAGGCCTCTGCTGATCATAACATCCGTTTGAGGGTTGTCTCTAACTACCTCTGGGCCTCGATCAAAGCTTACAACTTCGATAGGAAACGATAAATTGAGCTCATGCATCACCTGTTCCGCTACTTGAGCCATATCTGGCGTCAAAGCTACAAAAAAAATAGATTTCATTATTTTGTTTTTCCCCTCCTTAGTACTTGCATTTTCCTCTTTTTAAGGATTTTTTGGGCGAACATTTATAAATTAAACCGGAGCAATAATAATAACGACCGGAGCATTTCTTAATCCAATTCTTATATCCCTATAATTCTTCTGGTTAATTCTACTTCTATCAACAAATATCCTGCATTCGTTACAAAATCTGCAAAATGTTTAAATGCTCGAGCCAGCCATTCATTAGACTTTAATCTTCACAATAATAGCCCCGGCAAACTGCCAGGGCTATTATTGACTGCACCAAGTGACCTCTATGATTTACTGTATAATAATTCATCGATGTTCTTAGTTTGGCGGGGGACCGCCGTCACCAGGACCTCCGCCCCCGAAAAGGAGATCTGAACCAGAGCTGGATTTCGTTGTCGTTGAAGCAGAATTGGTTCCTGTAACAACTTCTTGCCCTTCTTTTAAGCCGCTCTTGATTTCCGCATTCGTTCCATCATCCAGACCGATAACAACTGGAATAAAACGGCTATTCCCTAATGAAGTTCCACCCTTGCCGTTACTTGTGCCGGAACCACTTTGCCCGGAGTCAACATTTAAACCTCCAGGAACCATGACGCCTGTCTGATTTCCTTGGGTTTTAAGAGCCTGACTGGGAACAGTTAAAACATTCGTAGCTTGAGCTGCTATGATATCTACATTGGTATTCATTCCTGCTCTCAGCAGATCACTGTTGTTATCAACTGCTGCTTTGAGCTCATAGGTTGTAACGTTCTGAGTAGTTGAGCCTTCTAAAGCAACTGAATTCACAGTTCCGCTGATATGCTGATTTGGATAAGAATCCAGGGTAATATCTGCTTGATCTATCGAAGCATCGACCTCTAGTTTCTCCCCCGTAGGTGTAAGGGTGATTATGGAATTCGAATCCGAATCTTGACCCAGCTGAAGAGGACAGCTAATAACCACAGCATCCACCGGTGCAACAATGGAGGCATTCTCTAAATCAGCCTGAGCGCTGGCTAATTGCGCCTGGGCGATCTGAATATCTGCTTGTGCCGATCTGATATCTGCTTCGTTAGGTCCTTTGGTTTGTTGGTCTAAAGGCATTCAAATATGTCCTTTCAGGGAAAATTCGTCTATTTAATTCTCTAAATCAAGGTTTCAAGACAACTTTGATACAGTTGTCAAGCTTTTGATCAAATAATTCGTAAGCCTTTTCGCCTTCAGTTAGTGACATTCGATGAGTTATTATATCCGTTGCATCAAACTCATTCTTGACAATCATATCTAAAATACGATCTATATACGAATGTGCAGGACATTGGCCCATTTTTAAGGTAACATTTCTGGAAAAGAAATCTCCAAAGGGGAAATTATTATATCTCGCTCCATAGACACCAACCACAGATATTGTTCCCCCCTTACGGACTGCCTGGGAGGCAATTTCAAGGGCAGATTTTGAGCCTCCTTGAATCTTTAATAGTGTTTCCAACTTTTCAACTGAAGACATTTCCCCGTCCATCCCAACACAATCAATAACTACGTCCGCTCCGCCATGAGTTATTTCTTTAATATATTCTCCGGTATTATCATAGTTATCAAAATTTACCACTTCAACTTTGTTAAACTTTTGGGCATGTTCCAACCTGTAGTTCAGATTATCTACGGCTATAATTCTATCTGCCCCCATCAAGGCAGCCCATTTTTGGGTAAGCAAGCCAACCGGTCCGCAGCCTAAAACTACTACAGTGTCCCCCCTTTTCACACCGCCATTTTCTACCCCCCAGTACGAAGTCGGCAATATATCTGTTAGAAAAAGCACTTGTTCATCAGTAAGATTTTCCGGAACTATTCTTGGACCAACGTTGGCATAGGGTACTCTCAGGTATTCTGCCTGACCGCCGTCATAGCCGCCCATTAGCTCGCTATAGCCCAAAATGCCGCCTATTTCACCATGATCATTTGAATTATCACATTGGCTCCACAGCCCATGCATACAGTACCAACAGTACCCGCAAGCCACTGGAAAAGGCACTATTACTCGATCACCCTTTCTAACTTTTTTGACGTCGCTTCCTACTTCTTCCACAACGCCCATAGCTTCATGACCAATAATAAATCCTTTGGGCATTTTGGGGATACGTCCGCGTAATAGATGTAAATCCGAACCACAAATGGTCGTAGAAGTAACCTTAATTATTATGTCATCGTCCTTCATAATTGTAGAATCTTCAACATTTTTAACCTCGACGTGATTGACCCCTTGATATGTAATTGCTTTCATTTCCTTAGTTCCTTTCCGGTATTTTTATTATCTTCTCATATTCGCAATAATTCATACCTTCTTTTCGCCCCATCTTCTACTTCTTTAGATGGTCAATGTACAATTTCAGGAACCTTGTTCACTCAAATCCATAAATTAAAGTAAGGGGTTGATAAGAATGACGGAAGAAATTCGATGTGTCCATTGCGATAAAAAAAGCAATCAGGATCAATGGTTTATTACGACTGCTTATGCTTTAACCATGAGCATTGAAGAGGTTGCCAATCGAGATAAGCCAATCTTAGTATATTTTTGTCCCAATTGTGGTTTGCCCAATACACGACTGAAAGAGGACCAGAAAGTAATGCCAGCGGAGGAAGGCATCGAAGCAATCAAGGACGAAGCGTTTGAAGAAGACGGAAATTCCCTCCCCAAAGAATTAAGTAATAACACGTCAGATTTTGAGAGTGAGGGAACTAAAGATTAATTCTGTCAAGCAAAAAGACGCTGAAAGCGTCTTTTATGTTTTCAATCTTTGTATCCTTATAATCTCATAATCTCATAATCTCCTAATTATTAAGACAAACTAAACCTACGAGAGGAGGTATGGTTATTTGGACTCACTGCTTCTTAAAAATTGTCTAATTTTAGAACAGCATGGGAAAACCGTACATAAGGACATTTTAATCGAGATGGGTAAGATATCAGCTCTGGAAGAGGGTCTATCCTCTGCCGGCTGTTCTTCAATAATTGATGTTCAAGAGCAATATGTTTTGCCTGGATTTATTGACTGCCATACCCATTTAGGAATTATTGAAGAATGTACCGGAAAAATTGGAGTTGACAATAACGAAACCTCCAATGCGGTTACCCCCCATCTTCGAGGTATCGATGCAGTCAACCCTCTGGATGTGTCTTTTAAAGACGCTGTTAAATCTGGGGTTACAACAGTTATGGTGGGACCAGGGAGTAATAATGTTGTAGGTGGCCTCTCTTTAGCGATTAAAACATCAGGACGGATCATTGATCAAATGGTCATAAAAAGCCCAGTTGGCTTAAAAATTGCCTTGGGCGAAAATCCAATCAGTACTTATGGCATTGAAAGTAAATGCCCAGTTACGAGAATGGGAACGGCTGCTTTAATCAGGGAACTATTTATGCGAACAGAAGATTATCGAGAGTTAAAGCAACAAGGCAAAATTAACTATCGAGATCCCCGTCTTGAGGCGGTTATTCCTGTCCTTCAAGGTGAAATTTCTTTACGAGCCCATGCTCATAGAGCTGACGATATTGTCACCGCTATACGTATTGCTGAAGAATTCAAAATTCACAAACTGGTTATTGAACATGGAACCGAAGCTGATTTAGTCGAAGACTGTCTTAAAGAACGCAAAATACCAGTAGCTTTTGGCCCTATGTTAACACCGCGAATTAAAATGGAATTAAAAAGCCGAAATTACAAGACTGCCATTAATCTGGTTAATGCCGGCATAAAAGTTGCTCTAATTACGGATCATCCCTATAATTCCATAGACCAATTGCGCACTATTGCTTCTTTGAGTATCGCTGAAGGCTTGAATCCTTCCGAAGCACTGCGTGCTCTTACTTCGAACCCCGCAGAAATTTTAGAATGCGGTCAGCAAATCGGGGCTGTTAAAATAGGCTATGATGCTGATTTGGTCGTCTTTGACGGAGATCCATTTAATCTCAACTCCAAAGTCATCTATACATTTGTTAATGGCCAACTGGCATATTCAAAAAACGGGAAACCATCTTTCAAGGTTTAGCTTTTAAGGAGTTTTCAATATGGTATTACGATGTCCAAAATGCAACAGTAAAACGTATTATTATACCTACATTAACCAGCGAGAAATTGTACTTTGTAGATGCTGCGGGTATTGGGAATCATTGTCTTTAGATGACTGGGAGAAATTAAGTGATTCTTAATTTTCTTTACTTATAACCCAAGTACCACTGCTTTTCCGATACTCATATAAAGTTTCCCGCGTTTCTAAGGGATAGCAGGTTACTCCTCCGGGATAATTTTAGATCTGTCAAAAGCTAAACGTTTCTTTATATCCATGATCTCTTCCGAAATCATTGCCAAGCTATTAGTGCAAATTTCATTGTGGGCTTGCATCTTTTTTAAGGAAGAAGATTTTGAATCCTGTCGCTTTTGAACCTTCTTTCTGTCAAAGTGATACATCGTTTCCCGCTGCCCTTTACGAGAATCGTCAAGCCCGATCTTTCGAGCTGGGCGAATGCTGCTTATAGGTTCTATTTTCTCTACATGGTCGTCCAAGTGATATCACTTCCTTTTCTTATAGTTCCAAAAAGGGTGTATTTAGGGGCACCCTTTTTACCTGTATCCAATATACTAGATTATAACCAGCTGCGACTTGGGTCTTGTTGCTTAAATTAACTAATTAAAAAAGTAACAATTTATTGAATCAATTAGGTGAACGAGGAGGCTGACATGGATAAGTTAGAACGTATTTCAAAAATATTTCAAACAGCAGAAGAAATCCCTTTTGACAACTCCTCAAAAATCATCCTAATGAGTGACATCCACCGAGGAGACGGAAGTTGGGCTGATGATTTTTCCAAGAACCAAAATGTATATTACGCTGCCTTAAACCATTACTACCATGAAAACTATACCTACATCGAAGTTGGTGATGGTGATGAACTCTGGAAAAATACTAAACTAACCGACATCATTAATGTACATAATGATACTTTTCTGCTCCTCTCTAAATTTTACAATGAGGGCCGTCTTTATATGATTTGGGGAAATCACGATATCGTTAAACAATCCGAGAATTATGTATTCAATAACTTATATCAATACTTCGATGAACAAGAAAAAAAGTCTATCTCCTTATTTCAGGATCTAAAACTACATGAGGGGTTAATTTTAAGACATCAAGAAACAAATCAGAAGATCCTCTTAATTCATGGTCACCAGGTAAATATTATGGATTATGAGCTCTGGAGATTATCCCGATTTCTCGTAAGATATTTATGGAAACACCTCGAGTTATTCGGTATGAATGACCCCACAAGTACTGCAAAAAATTATGAGAAAAAGGAAGATGTAGATAAAGCACTGATAGAATGGGTAACTTTAAATAAACACCCGCTTATTGCCGGGCATACTCATAGACCAATGTTCCCGGAGGTAGACGGCCCTCCCTATTTTAATGACGGAAGCTGTGTCCATCCGCGAAGTATCACGGGTATCGAAATCACTGATGGATCAATAGCGCTTATCAAATGGAGTGTCAAAACTAAGGACGACGGAACATTATTTATCGCTAAAGAGTTTCTGGAAGGACCAAGAAAGTTATCCGACTTTCAATATTCCAAGGACAATTAATCGCAAATTCCCATTATGCAATAATTCACTTCTGATTACATTGGTTTATAACAGTGTAGGATGTTATAAGGCCAGTTATCTCTTCATATCCTTGACATCCATACTTACAACATAGGCAGTGGGATCAAACTCTTGAATAAGCCTTGTTAATTCTCTAAACTGTTTTTTCTTCACGATAAGTATCAGTTGAGACTTTTCTGAACCATTCATTCCATACCCTTTAGCCGTTGTTACAGCGAATCCCTGTTCTCTCAGGGTATCTGCCAAACTCCACTCATCGTGATTTGCAACAACTAAGACATAAATACTATCCCGCGATAATTTATCGTCTATTATCATGCCAATATAGTTGCCTGCTGCATATCCGCAGGCATAAAAAATCAGCACTGTCGGATGCATAACGTATTTAAACGCCTGAGATGCACCCAAGGTATAAACAATAATTTCCACAAAGGCAATGAGTGAAACAATATATTTTTTGCCTCTAATCATTGACTTCAGACGAAGTGTATCTAAGGAAACGTCTATAATTCGGGCAAAAAATATCAGAACTCCTAAAATTACCAACAATATCACCGCTAACCATCTTTTTTATCTTAATACTATTTAACCAGTTGCCACTACTAATTCTATGACCTAGACTAATTCAATCATACATACTCTTTTCAAAATAAATATTGATTAAATAATATCCTATTACAAAAATTCAAAAGCCACAACCTTTTTAGGTGTGGCTTATCCTCAGGCTGTAGTGCGTATCGCTCTTTTCTTTTCAAAATCCGCCCATCGTTCTTCCATTGACATTGCTCGAGTCTTCTTTCCTTTAGGACCATTATTATCAGTTTCTTGTTTACTGGAATCAAGTTCTGCCTCAGAGTTCTCCGCTAGGCACGTTTCTTCTTTAGACCGCCCTGTAATTTCTTCTTTGGATTCTTCTATTTCTGCCACCACCCGTGCAATTCTGGCGCTTGTTTCTCTTATCCGCTCATCAATCATACTTTCCTTTCTCACATAACTAAGAATTTTTCTCTGTAGTAAAACAAGCACTGCTATTAGTACTAAAATGGACAGGCCTTCAAGTAATTCAAATAAATTAACCTGAAAACTGATCCTGCGACAAGATTCAAGTATTTGATTAACCATATGCTTTTGTGTCCACCTCAATCCTAATGTAAGTGTTGATATAATAGATACCAGAAGGAATATTTTAAATCTTATTTTCTATAAACAACCAAAAATTACCTTCCAATATATTGTAATATATTGTAAAATCGGTTCTTATTTTAGGTATGAGGGATCAAGGTGCGCTTTACTCCTTACCATCTTTTGAATTCTATATCTGAATAATTCAACTATTATGTCTAAATTCCTTTAAGAACTTTTGCCCGGCGGGAAGAATATCCCTTTGTTATGACAAAAACCCCTATATTGGATGATTCCAACATAGGGGTTTGTCCTCTTATGGACATTATCGGCGTTTAAGAGTATAGTTTATGCCCTTTCCTCGAAGTCTGTTTCCGGAACTTCGTTCTTCCTTATTAATTAATATATCATCAATTCCGATTTCGGCATAATCACCTTCAAGAGTATCTATACACTGACAACAATTATCACATAATTTACTTGGGTCTAGATCGCAGCGATCACACTCACCACAATCTGTACAAAGCCGTTCTTCCAAAACACATTGTTTACTAATTGTTTTCAAGTTTATCAATCCCTCAGATTTTAGTTGTTTTTAATGATTTCTATGAGCCATCGGCACGTTGATTTATGTTACTATCTATCATAACATAAAATACCGATTCCAGACAAAACTAATAAATTCCGGGGCTTGAAAATATACCTCTTTGATCCTTGGAAAGATTATGAATCGCTGCATTGATTCGTTGGTCAGCCCACCCTTCATCCAGTAATTTTATGCTATCACTGTAGCGCTGCATACTGCCTAACAAGACGAGCAAAAGCTCCCCATCCGTGCTAGAGACATAGGATATGAGACATTGTCCCGCTTCAGTTGTTGTACCGGTCTTAAGGCCATGATCCCCCGGATAAACCCCCAGAAGGCTGTTGGTATTTTTAAGTACTATAGAATGGTCTCGGCCTCTTGAATCCACCCAATGTACGGCTGCAGTCTTTTCATTAACAAATTTCATTAAATCTGGATTGTTGATAAAGGCTTTGGCGATTTTGCTTAGATCGCTAGCCGTTGAATAGTGATTAGGAGCGGGAAGTCCATGAGGATTTACAAAATTGCTTTTGGAACATCCCAAGGATGAGGCGTACTTATTCATTTCTCCTGCAAAGGCTGGTAATGTACCACTTACTTTCACTGCTAGAGCGGCAGCAGCATCATTAGCACTGTGCACAAAGAGAGCTATCAAAAGATCGCGGACTGAAATCTCATCTCCAGGCAAGAGACCCAGCCGCGAGCCTTCCACTTCCACCTCTTTGCCCACTCGAACCCTATCCGTTTCTTTAAGACTCTGTACTGCAAGCAAACCGGTGAGAAGTTTTGTTGTACTCGCGGGAGCACGTTGAATGTCGCCATTTCTTACCTTTAATAAGCGGTTAGTTTTTAGGTTGATCAGAATATAACTTAGATCTTGAGTCGATAGTTCCTGAGCATCATAACTATGCGAGACTAAAGGTTTTGCTGAAATTTGAGACGTTAAAACTGAGTTGTTATTTCCCTTAACAGAGTTCTCGGCATCCCAATATTGCCAGACAACGAGAAAGGGATAAGGATTTATCCACTGACCATTTGGGAGCTCAATACCTAAATGAAGATGATCCGGTGTCGTTAAAGCATCTCCAGTATGACCCATAGTTCCAATGATTTCGCCCGCTTCAATTCGTTTTCCTTTAACTAATTTGGACGATATCGTTTCCAAATGAGCGTAATAATAATAATTCCCATCGTCACCGCGTACTCCAACCCGTTCTCCACCCAAGCGATTCCATCCCAGCTGTTCTATTCTTCCTCCACAAATATTGATTATGGGAGTACCTTCCGGAGCAAAGAGGTCTGTCCCCTCATGAGTACGTTTGCCTCCTTCACGATCTGCACCGTAACTATCTTCAAACCATGTTTTTCCAACTACCGGGAATCTGTACCTTCCTGGTGTGAGATATTGAAATTGAACTAAAATTTCCCGATGTCTTGTTACTAGTTTCTTTGTGTGCAGAGGAATATTCCCCCAGGATAAGTTATTGAAAGAAATCCTATTTTTGAGCTGTTCGGTTAATAATTGGGCCTCTTTTGGGGAAAGTGTTGAGCGGACCGCCAACAGATCCTCCCAGGAAACTGTTTTACCGGCCCTATACTCTTGGGAACATTCCTTAACAACGTCGGGAGAAATTGAGAGCAAGTAGGGATAAACATCCTTATCCAGGCTGGGATAACGATGGATTAAATTCCAAAAAGCCAAGGCAACAGCCATCAGACAAAGGATTTGAGTCAGCGCTATAAGAAAATTCCACTGAATCTTAGTTCGCAAATCGTCATCTCCTCTTCTCTGTCTTTGTTATATAGTTATCATTCTTCGAACATTTGTTTGCAATACGTTTCAAGGAATGGTAAAATATACATGATTATTAATAGGGAGTGAAAGTATGTACCCAGATTTATCGGAACGACAAACTAGAATTTTGGATTTTATTAAACAGGAAATCCACAAAAAAGGATATCCCCCCTCCGTTAGAGAAATCGGCGAAGCAGTTGGATTATTGTCTAGTTCTACAGTTCATGGGCATCTTCAAACTCTTGAGGATAAAGGATATATTCGAAGAGATCCCACGAAACCGAGGGCCATCGAGATTTTAGACGGTACCAGTGACGCTCTCGACTCAAGGAAAGTTGTTCATATTCCAATCATCGGCCGTGTAACAGCAGGGCAGCCCATTTTGGCTGTAGAAAATATGGAAGGAACGTTTCCATTGCCTGCTGACCTGGTCCATCAGGAAAATGTTTTTATGCTCCGAGTTCAGGGAGAGAGCATGATTGAGGCCGGAATCCTGGATGGAGACTTAATTATCGTTCACCAGCAAAATGAAGCACGCAATGGAGAAATTGTCGTTGCCTTAATTGGAGACGAAGCAACAGTAAAGCGATTTTTTAAGGAAAGAACACTCATTCGTCTTCAGCCTGAAAACTCGGCAATGGAACCCATCTACTCTCAAGATGTTTCAATTTTGGGCAAGGTCATCGGTGTTTTTCGCACCCTGCATTAAATCCAAACTCCCTAATTAAGATATGCATCTTCCCTCTTACTTAGGTTAACTACTCACGAACTTAACTCAAAAGCGTAAATAATCTTGACTGACACCCAAGGGTACAGTCTTCGCACTTGTAAGCCTCTGTGAAGAAGCGGAGCCAATGGTTCCACAGCGACAGAGCACACTGAATAGTAACGTTAAAAATAATGGGCTGGAACAAACGTCTTTCTCGTTTGCTCCAGCCCATTGAGTTTAAGTGAGAGTGGCTTCCCTACCATGCTTCGGCGGGGATAGAATCCATCCTTCAGCGCGATACCATTTGTTAAGGGATTGGTTCGATGTTCATCTTTAGCTGAACAAGTTTACTAATCTTTTAATATTTTACTCTTCTGTTTTTCCTCAAACCGTTCAAATCCCAATGTGATTAAATGATCAATCAGTTTCGCATAGGGAATGCCTGTTGCTTCCCAAAGTTTCGGGTACATTGAAATCTCCGTAAATCCCGGCAAGGTATTAATCTCATTGAGTACAATTTCATTCTTATCTGTCAGGAAAAAATCCACACGGCTAAGGCCGCTTGCATCAACCGCACGATACGCTTCAATGGCCATACTCTGTAATTGTTCAATGATGAATTGAGGAAGAGGCGCCGGTATTTTCAAACTGGAGCCGATATCCGAATATTTCGCTTCATAGGAATAAAACTCTTCCGCCGGCAAAATTTCGCCGGGCAATGAGGCTTTTGGGTCATCATTACCTAAGACTGCAACTTCAATTTCTCTGCCCACGATATTCTCTTCGACGACAACTTTACGATCATAAGTCGTAGCCAGCTTTAAAGCTTGAATCAGTTCTGAATTGTTATGGGCCTTGGAAATTCCTACGCTGGAGCCTAAATTGGCCGGTTTCACAAAACAAGGATATCCTATTTTAGCTTCAATAGCCGCCGCCCAATCCTCCGGCTGCTTAAAGTAATCGGAACGCAAGATTGTGAGGTAATTGGCTAAAGGAAGCTTTTTATCCTGGAATACCACTTTCATGCGGTCTTTGTCCATTCCGAGAGAAGACCCAAGGACACCTGAACCGGCATAGGGAACATTGGCCATTTCTAAAAGTCCTTGCAACGTTCCATCTTCCCCATATGGTCCATGGAGGACTGGAAAAACAACGTCAAATTTCCCCTCATTAGGCAGCGTTCGGCCATCTAAGGCAATAAAGCGTGGATTGGAAGGATCAACGACAAGGGTTACTTGAGAAGCCTGATTGCTCTCGGGAAATCCTGCCTTAATTACATCTTGAGGGACTATACCCCAAAACCATTGACCTTGCTTATTGATTCCGATAGTTTCAACATCATAGCGATTGCGATCAATCGCTTTATAAATCGACTGAGCCGAGTTAAGAGAAACTTCATGTTCCCCTGAACGTCCGCCAAAGATTAGAATCACACAGATTTTGTGATTTTCCACAATTATCCACCCTCTCATAAGTATTTGTTATGAATAAAACTCCCTGATTGATTATGTTAGAACGTAACACTAGTTATGATGATTAGCTTCATCTTTTAGTATATGCGCGAATTTAAAAAAGCTCCCACCTTAGCGGGCGAGAGCTCCAAAATGATCAAGCGGCCAATAGCGGAACAACGTACGGCCCGTAATATTCTTTATCGGCAAAGTACCCCAAACTCTTGAATCATCGCTGTTATTTCTGTTATCACCCATCACAAATACGGAATCCTGGGGAACAACAATGGGACCGTAATCATTTTTGGATTTTTCCAAGATATAGGGTTCATAGAGAGGTTTATCATTGACATATGTCGTGTGATTACGAATCTCTATCTTATCTCCGGGCAAACCAATAATTCGTTTAATAAAATCTTCCGTTGCATGGGCACTCGCAGGAGGTTTGAAAACCACAATATCTCCCCGGGTTAAGTGACCAATCTCCTTAAAGAAGAATTTATCGACAATGACCCGGTCTTGAAGCTGAATTGTCGGAAGCATTGAACCGGTAGGTATCTTACGTGCTTCAACAACATAAGTCCTCAACACCCAGGAAAGGGCGAAGGCAATCAGGACTATTTCAAGTAATTCTACCAAAAAGCGGGTCGTGCTTTTCTTGGATTCTAACTCTTCCATGATCCACCTCTTTTCTGTGTTTAATAGTATCACAGGATGGTCAAAGTTCCAAATATCATGACCAATACTTAATCTAAAAGTCCTTGCTGCCATAAATTCAGGGCGGCTAAAATATTTCCCATTTGAATATACCTTTGAGAAATCCCCCCCTGTTGGTAAGCAATATAAGGTTCTCTCAGAGGGCCATCCGCTGAAAATTCGCTCGTCGAACCCTGTATAAACGTCCCTCCTGCCATAATAATTTCGTCTTCGTACCCAGGCATGTCGGAAGGGACCGGTTTAATGTGAGAATCAAGGGGAGAACCTTTCTGAAGTCCTTGACAAAATGCGATCATTTTTTCTCTCGACCCTAGTTTTACAGCCTGAATAAGATCCGCTCTGAGCGATTCGGGTTCCGGATTTACTTCAAAACCTAAAGCTCGCCAGAAAGCTGCAGAAAAAACCGCTCCTTTAAGAGCTTCAGACACAGTTAAAGGACTAAAGAACAGTCCTTGATAAAATAAGCGCTCCCATTCCAGGGTTGCACCCATATGACCGCCGACTCCAGGTGCCGTTAAACGCTGTGCGGCCAAACTGACTAAGTCAGACCGTCCTGCAACATATCCCCCGGTGGGAGCGATACTCCCGCCTAAATTTTTGATGAGCGATCCGGCCATTAAATCTGCTCCAATGTCACCTGGTTCCAAAGGTTCTACCAATTCACCGTAACAATTGTCCACAAATATAACAACTTTAGGGCAATGGCTTTTTACAAAATCAACAAGTTCCTTGAGTTGAGCAATCGTCAGGGAATTTCTCCAAGCATAGCCTCGCGAACGCTGGACGATCACCATTTTTGTATTAGTCGTAAGAGCCTCTTTCAACAACCTAAACTGCATATGTCCTTGGCTGTCTAAAGGGATCTCCTGATAGCTTACCCCAAAATCCTGCAAACTTCCTTGTCCTTCTCCCCGAAGTCCAATAACTTCCTCCAAAGTATCATAGGGCGTACCACTCACAGAAATCATTTGATCACCGGGCCGAAGGACGCCAAACAACGCAGCCGCAATGGCATGAGTACCCGAAACAAATTGCCCTCGTACAAGAGCCGCTTCTGTCCCCAGGATACGAGCTACCACTCGGTCAAGGACGTCCCGTCCGCTGTCTCCAAGACCGTAGCCCGTTGTTCCCTGAAGATGATAGGCAGAAACACGTTCTTCTTGAAAAGCTCTTAGTACTTTTTCATGATTTAATGCCGAAACTTCTTGCAGATAGGGCAGTTGTTGGCGGAGAACTTCTTCTGCCTCTGCAACTGCTTTATGGATAAGCTCCGGCCAATTAGGATTCGAAAACACGATGGTCCTCCTTATAGTTTAGTAACTTTACTCTAACATAGTTTCCAGGACAGTCCAGACAGGGTTCAAAGAATCCCCACGTTTAAGCGATAAAGGAATAGGATAAGGCAAAAGTTGGGCCAGCTTTGAGATTTTCTCATCATCCTGAACTTTGTCAACTTTGTTGAGCAGAGTGATGATCGGCTTTTCTTGACACTCCAATTGTCCTAAAACGTCGTGGACAGTCTCAGCCTGTTGAATTGCCTGCGGATGACTTACATCTAAGACATGAATAAGAACGTCAGCCTGCTGAACTTCTTCGAGAGTTGCCAAAAATGCTCCGAGCAGCTTAGTAGGCAGTTTGCGGATAAAACCGACTGTGTCACTCAGCAGAATTTCAAGCGCAGGTTTAATTTGAACTCTGCGGACAATAGGATCTAAGGTCGCAAATAATTTATTTTCTCCGCTAGGAATATCAGAACGAAAGCCGGCTTGCTCCATAGCATTCTTCATAAACGTCGTTTTTCCGGCATTTGTATAGCCAACCAAGGCTACTACAGTTAAACCGCTTTTAGCCCGTTGACGTCTTTGAATCTCCCGATGCTGCAGGACAGCTCTCAGCTCTTTTTCCAGAAGATTGATTCGTTCGCGCATTCTCCGACGATCAAGCTCCAATTTGCTTTCTCCAGGGCCCCGGGATCCAATTCCGCCGCCTAGCCTGGATAAAGCTTGTCCTTGTCCTGTTAAATAGGGCAGCAAATGTTTTAACTGTGCCAGTTCCACCTGAAGTTTACCTTCACGAGAACGGGCACGCTGGGCAAAAATATCTAAGATTAGCCCCGTGCGGTCCAAAACTTTCAAACCCGTTTCCATTTCCAGGGTCCGCAGCTGTGCCGGGGACAATTCATCATCACTTATTAGCACCTCAGCCCTTGTTTCCTGAAGCCGATGAACTAATTCTTCCAGCTTTCCGCTGCCTATATAGCTTCGTGACTGGCCATTACGACGCAGTTGGACAAGCTGCCCAACGACCTCGACTCCTGCAGTAAGTGCTAACTCGGCCAGCTCTTCCAGATCCTCATTAAACTCTTGATCTGCCTCTTGCAAGGCCAGGAGAAATGCACGCTCTTTTTCAGGTTTCGTCTCTGTCTTTTTCCGTCCATTGTGACTGTGATAAAGATCAGGTATGGATTCGTAATAATCAAACTCTTGCCAGTTATTCGGGCTAAGATCAACTACTAAAGGATTACCATCACCTGTATGGTAAGCAAGTTGAAAACCTGTCAGCTCACCTTGGCGTACTCCAATAGCTGTCATACTTTCCAGACTTAAGGATGTCAAGGCACTATAATCAAGGGAACTAAGCGTTGGAACTCCATTGGGATGGGTATGCAGGCAGCGTAAATGTTTGCTTTGGGATCTTCCCTTAAGGGGCGGAAGAGTAACCGCCGCATGTTTGCCCACAGCTGCCGCAATCAGTACTCCCCCGCGGGAAAGGTAAATACAAATCTCTCGGTTCCAAAGCTGCGTCAAACGGACTAGGCTACAGAGAATTTGGGGATGAATCAATTGCTGCCGCTCTGTATGATAATCGGACAGCATTTTAAGCTCCAGTATTTGACTCGCCTTGATACCAGACAAATCGCCCGAGACTTCCATAGTTTACAACCTCGACTTTAACCTTATTAAAAACAAACACCGTGTTCACGTTAAATCGTTTCCATATTAATATCTTCCGGTAAAATTTGAATAAGTTCTTCCCTACTGGACGTCGATTTCTGAAACAAGCGAACAGCCTGCTTACGAACTGTTTTCTCCACAAGGTTGCGCACTAAGCGAGCATTCCCGGCATAGGGGTGGGAATGGAGCAGGGAGTGCAGGTAGCTGCGAAGCGCCTCATTCGCTTCTTTCGTTAACTCGTATTGCCGAGTTTTGAACATCAGATTGCCAATAGCTAACAACTCGTCCAATGTATAATCCGGAAAATCAATATGAATCGGAAAACGCGAGCGCAGTCCTGGGTTGGTCTGAAGAAACCAATCCATTTCCTGACGATAACCCGCTAAAATCAGGACAAGATTATCCTTATTATCCTCCATCGCTTTGACCAAAGCATCAATTGCTTCTTTGCCAAAGTCTTTCTCACCGCCGCGAGCTAAAGAATAAGCTTCATCGATAAAAAGAACTCCGCCCAGAGCCTTCTTGATTTGTTCCCTTGTTTTCTGAGCCGTATGTCCGATATATTCTCCGACAAGATCTGCCCGCTCACATTCAATAACATGCCCTTTTTGCAGAACTCCCATTTCTTTATACAGGCGACCGACTAAACGGGCTACCGTTGTTTTTCCCGTCCCCGGGTTTCCCCGGAAAATCATATGCAAAACCAAAGGCTCTGATACAAGCTTTTCCTGAGCTCTCCGCTTTTGAATTTCCACAAAGGCTTGTAAGTCAAGAATAAACCGTTTCACCGTTTCAAGCCCAATATAGGATTGTAATTCAGCAAGAATTTCCGCGATTTTATCTTTATCTTTCTCCGTTGAGGAAAAATTATTTTTACGAATGCGTATCCCTATCCCCTCCGTGGAATGAGCTGACACGTCAGGTTTGGGGGGTATGGGTGTTTGAATTACCGGAGACTGCTGATTTTCCGGCCGAAACGTTACTCGAATTGTCATATGTACAGGCACACCTCCCATCCTTACTACTATACGCAGGAAAGAATAAAAGGTGTCCTGATTTTTGGATGGTATTATTTCCCTGTTAAGCTCTTGGCATATTTTACACGTGAGGCATGGTCAAGGAATTTCTTCCTCAGGCGTACACTTTTGGGGGTAATTTCGACAAACTCGTCATCATTGATAAATTCCAAGGATTGTTCTAAGGACATTTCTTTGGGTCTTTCAAGACGTAAAGCTTCGTCGGCAGCGCTTGTCCGCATGTTGGTGAGGTGCTTTTTCTTACAAACATTTACTTCAATATCCTGTTCGCGGTTATTTTCCCCCACAATCATGCCTGCATAAACATGAAGCCCGGGATCAACAAACAAATTTCCTCGTTCCTGGGCTGCGTATAAACCATAGGTTGTGGTCTCACCCTCTTCAAAAGCAATCAAAGCCCCTCGAGTTCTTCCGGGAATTTCTCCTTTAAAAGGTTCATACCCAAGGAAGACGTGGCTCATCATACCTTCACCCCGTGTTTCAGAGAGAAACTCACCTCTAAAACCGATAAGACCACGGGCAGGAATTTTAAACTCAACCCGCAGCTGTGTCTCGGACAGACTGGTCATATTCGCCATTTCCGCTTTTCGTTTCCCTAAAAGTTCCATGACTGCTCCTAAGGATTTCTCATTAACGTCACAAATGAGAAATTCCATTGGCTCAGATTTTACCCCATCAATCATCTTAAAGATGACTTCAGGCTTGGAAACTTGCAGTTCATAACCTTCACGGCGCATGTTTTCGATGAGTATGGAAAGATGTAATTCTCCCCTGCCGGAAACTTTAAAACAATCTGCCGAATCCGTTTCTTCGACTCTTAAACTGACATTTGTCTCAATTTCCTTCCAAAGCCGTTCACGCAGCTTCCGGGAGGTCACGAAATGTCCCTCACGTCCCGCAAAAGGACTTGTATTAACCATGAAATTCATGGATAAGGTTGGTTCGTCAACCTCAATAACTGGCAAAGCTTCGGGATTTAGAGCACAAGCTACAGTTTCCCCGATATTGGCACTGGTTAATCCCGTTAGAGCAACAATTTCTCCAGCCGAGGCTTCAGCAACATCCTGACGTTTCAAGCCCTCAAAAACCATGACCTTGCCAACCTTGGCCCGTTCAAAACTCTCATCTCGTTTAATAAGAGTAATGGTTTCGTTTTGATGAACTGTTCCTCTTACGATTCTTCCGACGACAATTTTCCCCACGTAATCATCGTAATCTAGAGTTGTGACCAGCATTTGAAAAGGAGCTTCCAGATCCACAACCGGCGCAGGGATGTGGTCAAGAATAACAGAAAATAAAGGCTCTAATGTATCTTCAAGAGCATCAGAGGAAAGCCCTGCGATCCCGGCTCGCGCTGAAGCATAGACGACAGGAAAATCCAATTGATTATCCTCTGCTCCCAGTTCTATAAAGAGATCTAACACCTCATCGACGACTTCGGTAGGACGAGCATCGGGACGATCAATCTTATTAATAACAACGATAGGAATCAATTTTAATTCTAATGCTTTACGCAAAACAAAGCGAGTTTGAGGCATCGGCCCTTCAAAGGAATCGACGATGAGAAGAACGCCGTTAACCATTTGTAAAACTCGCTCAACCTCTCCTCCGAAATCAGCATGACCTGGTGTATCAATAATGTTAATTTTTGTTCCTTGCCAATGAACGGAAGTATTTTTAGATAAAATAGTAATACCACGCTCCCGTTCTAAATCATTGGAATCCATGACACGTTCCACAACCTGTTGATTTGAACGAAACGTGCCGCTTTGTTTTAACATCGCATCGACAAGTGTTGTTTTCCCATGATCCACGTGAGCAATAATTGCAATATTTCTTAAATTTCGAGTTTCCATAGTTGGATTGAATTCCTTTCTTTTACCTTAATAAATGCATACAAAGCTAAGATATCATAGTTAGGTATTGAATTCAAGTAAAAAGAACTAAGCCCGGCATTTCCGAACCTAGTTCTTTCGTCCAAAATTAAAAATCCTTAAGATCTTTATGTTTGGGAATAAATTTCAGCGAATTATGCTTAGCGTTTTATTCTACAGCAGCTGCAGTTGCTAAATTAATCGGACGTATCGGCATAACCGTAGAGATAGCATGCTTATAAACCATTTGTTGCCGACCTTCAAATTCAATCACAACCGTAAAATTGTCAAACCCTTTGATAAGTCCTTTAAGCTGAAATCCGTTAACCAAGTAAATGGTCACGGGTAGGTTCTCCTTGCGTACTTGATTTAAAAAGGTGTCTTGTAAATTGATGGGCGATTTATTCATATATTTCCCTCCATCACCTTATATTTCTACGCCATCTATTCTACACGAGTTTGCTGGGCTCTGCAAGTCAAGATTAGTTCTTCAAGGATTTGATCAATTCCCTCTTCGGTATCATACCAATGAATTCTGGGATCACGGCGAAACCAGGTTAATTGACGCTTGGCAAAATGACGGGTATCTCTTTGTAAAATTCTAAGCATTTCATTCTTTGTCACAAGGCCTTGCAAACACCAGACAGCATGCCTGTAGCCAATACTTTGGAGCGGTTTCAACGTTGAAGAATATCCCGTCTTAAGCAGGTTAAGAGTTTCTGCGAGTAGACCTTCGGCGAGCATTATTTCGCACCGTCGATTTATCCGCTCATAAATGATTTCACGGGGAGCAGTTAGCCCAACATAGAGCATCTGAGGATCTAGAGGCCGGTATTCATCATCCTTAAACTGACGTTGACTGGACAATGGTTTTCCGGTCAATTCTTGAACTTCTAAAGCCCGAATCACACGCAGAACATTATTAGGATGCAATTGCCGGGCGGTTTCCGGGTCTCGCTGCTCCAACACCTGATGTAAGGCTTGATTGCCATGATTATTAACAAATTCCTGCCATTTAAGACGTATTTTTTCTGAACCGCGCTCCCAGAAATCATAAGGATCCAGCAAGGAACGAATGTACAAACCTGTTCCTCCAACCACAATGGGAACATGATCCCGATCACGTATTTCCTCTATCAGAGAACTTGCCGATGTTTTAAACTGAGCAGCCGTAAAAGGTTCCGTAGGATCTAAACAATCGATAAGATGATGAGGAACGAGTTGCAGTTCTTCCTGGGAAGGTTTGGCTGACCCTATATCGAGTTTTTGATAAACTTGGACAGAATCTCCGGAGATAATTTCTCCCCCGACGTTCTGGGCGAGAGCTAACCCCAATGAAGACTTGCCAATGCCGGTTGGGCCTATAATAATAACCAGTGGTAACAAGACAACTCCTCCATTAAATTAAAATGAGACCATAATCAACGGAACTGTAGCGACCGCCAGACATTAGTTTAAAACCAAGGCGAGCAAACTCCCCGCTGTCCTTCCGCTCCTTAAGCACAACTCTTTTTCGAGCAGCTCGGCAGGCATCCTTCACAGTCTGCTGATCAAGAGGACTGTGCTCAGACCATTGGTGCAAGGGCTGGATACCATCGGATTCACGAAACGTTCTGCGAAACATAGGATCAAAGTATATCACATCAATAGACTTCGAGGGACAACGGCTTAGGAATTCCTTGTGGTCTGTCCAGCGAACGTCAATCCTTGAGGCGGCATGCACTAAGGATGTCCAAGCTTTTTTCTTATGTTCAGTTCTGGCTTGAAAACTAGTTTCGGTGAGATGCTTTAGACCGTCTTGAATAACTGCGGCCAAAATTGGGGATTTTTCCAGTCCCAAAACATGACCGGACTCTCCTACAACAAGTGCTCCGATAAGAGCGTCAGAAGCCAGTCCCAAGGTTGCATCAAGAAAGGAATCACCAGCCTTTAATTGAGTCGCATCAAGAAAACGGTCTGAACCGCCCCGTAAAATGTTAATAGCCCGAATCAAAGCCATATTAGGATGAAACGTTAAACGGTTTTTCCCCAGGATTAGTTCTGCACCGCGCCTTGAAATTTTTAGTTCAGGAAGAGATCCTAAATTGTTTTGTTGATCAACCCAAGAACATCCCGGTTGTTGTCGAAACCACTGAAGCCGTTCCCAGAGTTCGATGTCGGGCTGAGTAACTCTTAAGTAAATTGGAATAGGCTGATCCATGAATCTCCTCCCTTTAAAGCCTCCATTATAACAGTCTCTGCAGAAATATTCCACTTTTATATAACACTAGTAGTATGTCCCTGTCAATTCAGACTCACCCTTCTAAAGAACTCGGTAAAAACGCTTTTCTAACTCTCCTCGCGTGATCTTGATTGTTGTAGGGCGGCCATGCGGACAAGTATAGGGGTTCTCTGTCTGACTCAAGCGGGATATTAATTGTTCCATTTCTAATAGCGAGAGGCAATCCTTAGCCCTGATGGATTCCTTACAGGCTAAAAGATAGATCCACTCTTTTAAAAGCTGATCGAAACTTGGAGAGGTGTTTTTTTGCAAAACCTCTTCCAAGAATTGCCGTAGCAGTTCATCCGCTGGAACACTCCCCGTTTGGACAGGAACGCCCCGCAATAAATAGGTTTGATTTCCAAATTGTTCAAGAACAAAGCCCATTTCCCTGAGGATCCACATGTGCTCGATTAACATTTGTTCTTCCTGAAGCGTGAGCTCCAACGGAATTGGTATTAAAAGCATTTGGCTTTCTTGCTTTCTCGCTTTAAATTCAGCAAGAATACGTTCATAATTTATCCGTTCATGGGCTGCATGTTGATCAATCAGCAAAAGAACTTCACTATCCGTTGCTAAAATATAGGTATTAAACAGCTGCCCAATTGGCCAGAAACGGCTGAGGCTATGACTGTCATTATCCGCTTTGTCCATTGTCGCTGAATCATTCGTTCCTTCTTCCCTGTTCTTTGGAAATTCTTGATCTTCCGAAAAAACCGGAGGAATTAGAGTGACATTGTCATCAGAGAATAGATTACGTTGCAGGGGGGACGTCTTTTTGACTTCAGCCGTTGATTCACCATTCACAGGTGAACGTGAAGATCCTTGATCTTCAGAGACAATGGGCTCAGCTTCTCTTTCTGGAAATAAGGCTTGGGGTATCGATGGATCTCTCCTCACCTGATTTTCGCGAATTTCTTCCCCGGCTTGATGCGCAGAATTTTGCGGACTGTTATGAGGCGCAGTCACGATCCAAATAGGTTTTCCCTGAACAACTGTATTTGCCTGAGTTCTAAGCACCGATTCCAGAGGCCTGCCAAAGGATGGCAGGGGTTGACTCTTTAACAGGGTTTGGTAGATCGTCTTGGTTATAAATGACGCAAGCTCCTGTTCGTTTTTGAATTTCACATCCATCTTAGTAGGGTGGACATTGACATCATAATCTGAGGGAGAACCGTGCAGGTGAAGGGCGACTAGAGGATGAAGTTTGACGGGAATCAGCGTACGGTATCCTTCTTCTAAAGCATTGCTTAAAAAGGAGGAACGCACAACCCGCCCATTAATCATAAAGGTCTGAGCTTGTTTGGTTTTTCGAACCAGATCCGGAGGACTGATTAAGCCTTCCAACCTCCAATCCTGGCTTTGAGCATCCACGGTTATCAGCTGACGGGCTATTGATTGACCGAAAATAGCTCCCATCGTTTCCTTTAAATCTCCTCGCCCTGAGGTTTGCAATACCCTTTGAGTGGGATGGGCTAAAGAAAAGGCGATCGTCGGATGGGCAAGGGCAATCCGACCCACTGTATCGCTGATGAGACCAAATTCAGTGGCTTTGGACTTCAGGAATTTCAAGCGAGCCGGTGTATTAAAAAAGAGATTGCGCACGGTCACGGATGTTCCGGCAGGACAGCCCACTTCTTGGAGAATCCCCTCTCCTCCTCCGGTCAGAGTGTAGGATATACCTGAGATCTCTGTCTCTGGGCGAGAAACAATTTCCAGAGTGGACACTGAAGCGATGCTTGCTAAAGCTTCTCCTCGGAAGCCAAGGGTTTGCAAATAATCCAAATCTTGAATTCCGGTAATTTTACTGGTAGCATGACGAAGCACCGCTAAGGGTAAATCCTCCTCGCTCATTCCCTTGCCATCATCCCTTACTCTAATCAGAGGAACGCCATTTTCTTCAATAGAGATATCGATATGTTTTGCTCCGGCATCTAAAGCGTTCTCCACAAGTTCCTTAACCACAGAAACCGGACGTTCTACCACTTCCCCTGCTGCGATTTGATTCGCCGAATGGGAATCAAGGATATGAATTGCCGATGTCAACCTCAATCCTTCTTTCTCTGCCATACCTGATGTTGATTATGGAGCTGATTTTGCAGCAGGCCGCTGTGAATCTCTTGATGATGATGCTGCACATATTCCCAGAGATCATAGCCTGCCTGTTCACATTGGGGACAAGCCTCAAAAGGAATACGCACCAAAACAGACTTCGTCTTCGCATGAGTTCGCTGACTTTCAATATATACCGTACCTGCACAATGATTACACTTACGCACAAAATCCTGTCGTGTTTCTTGAAACCCTTCCGTATCATAATAGACGGAATGAGGAATGTAAACCCATTCTCCTGCCGGGAAGAATTTTACATTGTGAGTTGTAAAGTCAGGTTTAACTATTTGAGTTTGCTTTTTAAGGGTCTCTACGTAAGGCTTAAGGGTTGCTAAGGGTAAACTCGAACGCCCAATTTTTTGAGGTTCGCGAACATGATGATAGTCTTCACCCGCCAAAGCCAATAAAATTGCCAGATTAACAAAAGGAAGCGCTCCTTCAATGGAATAGCCGCCTTCGAGAACAGCCAGGTCGGGCTGAAGGAGTTCAGTTATCTTTCCATACCCTGAAGCCGTAAGATTCATGGAAGCTAAAGGGTCTGTAAAATGATTATCCTGGCCCGCAGAATTAATGATCAATTCCGGTTTAAAGGCTTGAAGACGGGGCAAAACCCAGGTTTCTAAAACATAGTGATACCCTTCATCCCCCGTTCCCGGAGGGAGCGGAATATTTAGAGTCTGACCCCATGCATTGGGGCCTCCTTGTTCATCAATAAAACCACTGCCCGGATAAAGCGTTCGTCCATCTTGATGCAGAGATATAAAAAGAATATTGGGATCATGATAAAAGATATCTTGAGACCCATCTCCATGGTGAACATCGGTATCGACGATGGCAATTTTCTTGATGCCATAACGTGCTCTCAACTGATTGATAAGAATTGCTTCATTATTTATTGTGCAAAATCCGCGGTTCCCCCAAACCGTTGCTCCTGAATGATGTCCGGGGGGACGAACAAGAACAAAACCATTGGAGATCTCTCCCCGAATCCGTGCCTCCCCAAGTAAGATAGCACTTCCTGCGGCGATAAGATGAGGATCTAAGGTTTCCGGATACAATGATGGCGTAGGAAATAAGGCTTGAGCTTGAGCTACGTCTGCTAAGGAGGCAACTCGAGGAGTAAATTGCTTCATTTGCGGCAAATCAAGAATTCCTTCTTCAAAGAGTTGTTCCTGAGTATACAAAAGACGTTCCTCTCGTTCGGGATGAGAGTTGCCTAGAGACCAATCAAAAGCAGGGAAAAATAATATTCCTGTACGCTTCATTTTACAACCCTCCCTATCACTCCAGGTCGTAGATGGGCAGCTCCACGAATGATTTGGCCTACCGTTTGATAGTTTTGAACGATAGGGAAGAAATCAAAAGGTTCTTTTTCGATATCATGAATTTGAATTCCATACTGTTCTGCTTGTTTTTGGACAAGTTGATCTAAAAAGTCTTCAACTTCACGGTAAGGACGCTGAGATCCCGTCCATTTTCCTTGCTCACCTGTTTCCTGCACATGATAACGTTTCATGTAAGTATCCAGATGAAGGGTACAATCAAAGGTCGGCCGGGCCATGGCTGCCCCCAGAGCATTGGAGACTTCGGGATAAACTCCCAGCAGAACCGGAGTTCCCAGGCGTTTTTGCAAAGCCTTCGTCAGCCCTTGGGCTCCGCCTCCACTTACAAGCGTATTAAAGGTCTGAGCCTCATGGGGATGAAGAACTTCCCATACTTTGTAGGCAGGCTCATCCTGCCATTCACGTTTTAAGGAATCAACAGCCTCTGCAATCCGGTTCACGACGGCCTCAATAATGTCGCCGGCAAGCTGCTGATAATACTGAGGAGCCCTGCGATCAGGCGGACAAAGAGACGCCAAAGCTTCTTCTGCCAATTGGCGGTTGCCATAATCGATCAGCCCAAGATAACGCATAGCATCTGTTGGGGTCAATGCTTTCCCGCCAAGGCAATAGGCCGGACCAAGACGATAATTTTTTAACTCAAATCCCTGTCCACAGGCCTCTATAACTGAATCTCCACCAACCGGAATTGAGCGAACAGCCAGGGAATGAACGAGAGTCGAATAAGGACCGATTTCAGCCCCCCGCGAGCTGAGCAAAGGTGTTCCGGAAAGAATCAAACCCAGATCGGTGGTTGTCCCACCGATATCGACAACGATTGTAGAGGCAGAGGTTTCATTCTGAGCCAGAGCTGCCAGAACGCTCGCTGCCGGTCCGGAATAGATCGACTCAATGGGCCTGAGTTTCCCGATTGGCAGGATACCCCCATCTGCTTTTAAAATTGCAATGGGAGCCTGAATCTTGAGACCGGAAAGAGCCGTTTGTAATTGCTGAGCGAATTGCTGATAG
Source organism: Desulfosporosinus sp. SYSU MS00001 (assembly GCF_049943955.1). Lineage (NCBI taxonomy): Bacteria > Bacillati > Bacillota > Clostridia > Eubacteriales > Desulfitobacteriaceae > Desulfosporosinus > Desulfosporosinus sp. SYSU MS00001. The sequence continues at coordinate 27,290 of NZ_JBNFTW010000010.1, read as the reverse complement.
CGTCCCGTGACCCCCAAATTCAAATAGGTTGTAAGGCTGCGACGATAAAAATTTGCTTGGCCCCATTCATGTCCCAGGGCTAGTTGACATTTGGGGTAAGACTTCCTTAAATAATCCGCCAGCTGGGTCTCATGGAGATTGTTCCTATGAGAAAATTTGCCTACAACTGCCACTAGTTCAGGGCTCTCTGAGCATTCCTTCCAAGTCAGACGCTGCCATTCACTCGGATCAGAGGGTCTGACTTCCCGTCCCCGAAAGTCCATCTCCCCGCTGAGCACATGATAGTCAACAGGCCAAGGGAGAGCACTCAGGCTCATACCATTTCCGGGAAACAAAAATAGGTTAACAGGCGGCAGACGTTTTTGCAGGATGGCATTGGTGACAAGTGTCGTACTTACTGTAATCTGATTTACTTGCCTGACGTCAGGCAAGTTTAACGTTTCGAGGGCATTTATGATAGTTTCGACTAAATTCTCTTCCTGAGTAGGAACTTTAGCTGTCCGTTGAATTTGGCCCTGTTCAAGATATACCGCGTCGGTATAAGTACCTCCAACATCAATACCCACATGACAGGACAATATAATCCCCCCCAAATCCATATTCAATAGTTTAGCCATTAAATAAAATTTGTTATGATATTCTAAGCATATATGATTCTGCTCCTGCCAAACCCTTGTTTTTCTATCATAGGCCATTTTCTTGAAATAAAGCGCTCTATCGAAATTGGTGATTTCTGCAACAAAATCATTTATCCTCCAGCACGATAGCATTTGTTATTGGCTAGGATGCACAACTTTAGCTGAACGAGTTCACTAAGTTGATTGGATTCGTTCCCTTAGATCAAAGAGATATTGTAAGGCTTGGCGTGAAGTCATATCTTCTAATGGCAGTTGAGCCAATTCCTCTAAAATAGGATGGGTCTGAGCAATATCAAAAAGTGAGAACTGGGTTACAGCTTGGGAAGAATCGATTGGACCAGGGACAGATTTAGACGCCTCTAGTTCCAAAAGTAAGGTTTTAGCTCTCTGAAGGAGCTCATGGGGAAGACCGGCTAAACGGGCTACTTGAATACCATAGCTTCGGTCGGCGCGGCCCGGCAATATCTTATGTAAAAAGACAATGTCGTCTCCGCGTTCTTTAACGCCGACATGAAGATTGAAAAGACCAGAAAAATTATCTTCAAGTTGGGTCAGTTCATGATAATGTGTCGCGAAAAGGGTTTTGGGGTTAAAATCAGGATGTTGCACTAAGTATTCTGCGACAGCCCAAGCAATGCTTAGTCCATCAAAGGTAGCCGTTCCTCGCCCAATTTCGTCTAAAATGATTAAGCTCTTCCTGGTCGCATATTTCAAAATATGTGCTACCTCATGCATTTCGACCATAAAGGTGCTTTGTCCTGCCGCTAAATCATCTGACGCCCCTACCCGGGTAAAGATTCGGTCAACTAAACTAATTATCGCTTGTTTGGCGGGCACAAAGGACCCAATGTGTGCCATCAAGACAATAAGAGCTACTTGCCGCATATAAGTAGACTTTCCCGCCATATTGGGCCCGGTAATGATGGCTAAATGACGCTCCCCGGACAACTGCGCATCGTTTGGTACAAAGACACCCGCCTCTAACATATCCTCGACGACTGGGTGCCGCCCCTCTAAAATTGAAATTTGACCATCTATTGTTATTTTAGGGCGAATGTAGCGTTTACGCACTGCAACTTCAGCCAAGCTTACGAAGACATCGATTTCTGCTAAACTATCGGCCGCCTTGAGGATAGCCTGAGTATAGGAACGAACAGCTTCTCTAAGCTCCAGGAAAAGTTCAAACTCTAATTCCTTTAATCGTTCTTCGGCACCTAATATTTTTTCTTCATACTCTTTTAGTTCCGGAGTTATGAATCGTTCCGCATTTGAAAGAGTCTGCTTCCTGATATAAGCCTCAGGTACAAGATGAGCATTGGAATGTGTGATTTCTATATAATAGCCAAAAACTTTGGTATAGCCAATTTTTAAGGAACGTATCCCAGTCCTTTCACGTTCAGCGTTCTCAAGCCTAGCGACCCACTCTTTTCCACCCGTTGCAATAGAACGCAATTCATCCACCTCTTGGGAATATCCTGTACTAATGATATTTCCATCCCGCAGAGATATAGGCGGAGAAGGATTGAGAGCGTTAAGAAGCGTATTGACTAAAGGATCAAGTCCCTCCAATACAGGAATTTTCCTTTTTAAGATAGTTGCAGTGTTTGAGTTAAGAATCTCACGAATTGCTGGAAGAAGGGCTAAGGTTTGAGCCAAGGATAATAAGTCCTTTGCATTGGCTGTTCCATAAGATACTTTTCCCATTAGTCGTTCCAAATCATAGACTTTAGCCAGGATTTTCATTAAATCTTGACGTAAAAAGGAATCTAGTGTTAACTCTTCAACAGTATTTAAGCGTTGTTCAATATCAGCTTGCACGAGCAAGGGTTTATCGATCCAATGTCTCAGTAATCTTCCGCCTAAGGCTGTTTGAGTCAGATCAAGGACAGATAAGAGTGTCCCTTTTTTACCCTGATTTCTTAAGGATTCAGTAAGTTCAAGGTTTCGTCGAGTCCACTGATCGAGAAACATCCATTGCTCTGAGCGATACGTTTTGATCTCGACAATATGCGAGGGATCAACACCCGGCATCGTTTCCAGCAAATAATCCCAGAGAGCGGATGCTGCTGAAGCCGCCACAGGGAATTCTTGAAGCAAAGAAGCCTGAGCGGAGAATCGCTGTTTAAATACCGTACTCTCATAAGCCTTAAGATTCCGAACACTGCAGTAGTATCCGGCCCATAGTTTTGCTTTCTTTACAAGTTCAGACGGCAGCAAAATTTCAGCAGGATTAATGCGGGAAAGCTCAGCGAGTAAGGACTCGGCTTCCGAGGTCTGGAAAATGGCAAATTCTCCAGTTGATAAATCCAAAAAGGACATGCCCCACTGAGTATTAAAAAAAACACTCGCTAAATAACGATTGCTGCGTTCAGAAATTGGCTCAGTTAAAGTACCCGGAGAGACAATACGAATGATTTCTCGTTTAACAATACCCTTCGTGGCTTTCGGGTCTTCAACTTGCTCGCAAATGGCAACTTTATGCCCCGTGCTTACGAGTTTTACTAAATATGTCTCAACTGCATGATAAGGAACACCGCACATAGGTATCCGTTTGCCTTCCCCCGCATCTCGACTCGTTAGGGCAATTTGCAGGATCGGTGCTGCTAATTCAGCATCTTCACCAAACATTTCATAAAAATCACCGAGCCGATAAAAGAGTATCGCGTCAGGAACCGTTGCCTTTATTCCTTGATATTGTTTCATCATCGGGGTGGTCATCCCTTATACTCTCCTCTTGAGTTCATTTTACGCCAGCAGCTAAATCTTAAAAGGGAAGAGCTATAGATTAGCTCTTCCCTTAGTTAATTTCAGTCTTCCTCTTGAGGATTAGCCGCAACTGCAGCCTCCGCATCCAGAACTGGAACAGCTGCTGTCTCCACAGGAACAACTATCCGAAGAGTTAGCAATAGCGCCTGCCAAGATGGCATTTACACTGTCCAACATTTGCGTAAACTCATCCTGTGCCTTCATATATTCGGAAATAGCAGGATTAGCCTCTACCCGAGATTCAATTTCATCAACCGCTTTTTTATCCTCTTCAGAAAGCTCTTGATTGTTTTGCTGCATCTCCATAAAACGTTCCTGAGCTTTCTGTAACTCAGCAATCAGTTTTTGGGCGGACTCATCAGCAGTCATAGCATCTTCTTTGCTATGCAATTCAGCAAGCTCCGGACTTCGAGCAATTGCATCTGCTAGAATCTGAGCCTTCTCAATTATTTCATTCGTCACTTATACACACCTCCATTATCGTTACATTCTACATCAAACAACTTAATTCCTGCTTAACTCAATCTAGGCAGCTAAAAAGTGTTTAACATCACTTTGATTCCACGAGTTCGCCTACGAGGGTCCATGACCCAGCCTCCAGAATTCGTAGAGATACTAAGGAACCGATAATTTCCTGGGGGCCATCAAAAACAACGAGAATATTTCCACGCGTCCGGCCAGTCAGGCGATTAGGATTGTTCTTACTTGGTCCTTCAACCAAAACCTCATAACATTTCCCAATCATTCTTTGTCTTAGTTGATAACTTTCTTCGTTTTGCAAGCTCATCAATTTTTGCAGACGCTGCTTTTTGACCTGCAAAGGGATCTGATCTTCCATGCTCGCCGCCGGTGTGCCTGACCGTTTGGAATACATAAAGGTAAAAGCCTGACTGTAATGTACTGAATTAATCATTGCAAGGGTTTGTTCGAAGTCTTCCTCAGTTTCGCCAGGAAAGCCAACAATGATATCAGTTGTCAATGTCGCCTGAGGAAGAAGCTCGCGAATTTTTTCGACGATACTCATATAGTATTCCCGAGTATATTGCCGATTCATACAAGCTAGAATAGAATTACTGCCCGATTGAAGCGGCAGATGAACATGTTCGCATAATTTATTTCCCTTAGCGATTGCCTGAATTAATTTATCCGACAAGTCTTTGGGGTGAGATGTAATAAAACGAATACGCAAAAGCTCAGGTATTTGATCCACTTCCTGCAGCAAATCTGCGAAATCATAGGGAGGCACGAAATCTTTTCCATAGGAATTTACGTTTTGCCCTAGTAAAGTAACTTCTTTACAGCCATTAGCCACCAGATTCTTAATTTCTTGAACAATATCCTCTGGCTTGCGGCTCCTCTCTCTCCCCCGAACATGGGGAACAATACAATACGAACAAAAATTATCACAACCGTACATGATATTCACATTGGCTTGAAGCTTTCCTTTTTCTGCCAGAGGTGTTGATTCTTTCGTTTCATGAGGCTCCTGCCAAATTTCAGCGACTTTTGCTCCGGTGTCAGAACGGTGCAGCAGCTGGGAAAATTCATGCAAGTTGTGAGTACCCATCCAGATATCTACGTGTGGAGCACGTTTTTGCAGGCGTTCTAAGGCACCTGGTTGTTGAACCATGCAACCGCTGATCGCAATTTTTAAGTTTGGATTATTTTCTTTCAGTTTTTTGAGATCACCGATTTTGCCTAAAATTTTATTTTCAGCGCTTTCTCTGACACAGCAAGTATTGACGATAATTAAGTCAGCATTTTCAAGGTCATTCGTTCTACTATATCCTTCTTGTCGTGTAATTTCTGTCAGAGTCTCAGCATCCCTTTCTGACATTTGACAGCCATATGTTAAAGTGACTACATTCTTTTCCTTACTCAAGTGATTCAACTCCTAAATGGCTAATTACTGTACCTCATTATTCTAAATCGATTCAGCGAAATTAAAGATTGCGAAAAACGCCCGCCTTACTTAGTGCATGATAGGCAATAAGAATAAACGGTCCTAAAATCAAGCCGACAAGTCCCGTTGAAGCTAAACCGATATACATGCTAATAAGAACAAAAAGGGGATCGAGTCCCACATTATCTCCCAAAATTTTAGGTTCGATAACGTGTCTGACAATAGTAATTATAATCGTGAGAAGAACAAGTTCCAGCGCCAACAAGTTATGCCCGCCGAGGAAAGCAATGAGGGCCCAAGGAGCTAAAATGATTCCAACCCCTAACACAGGAAGTATACCAAAGATCCCTGTAATAGTTCCTAAAACGATGGCAAATTTAGTATGAATAATCAACAAGCCAACAATGGATAAAAAGAGAGTAACCAAAAAAACAATAAATTCTGCCCGTACAAATCCCGCAAAAGCACGCGAAAAGTCATAGCCTAATTCTCGTAGTTCTTCACGCCATTCTAGAGGAAATATATTCACGAAGTCACTTAGATAGCGTTTGCTCCCCTTGGACATAAAAAATGTCGCCACCAAAGCAATGACTATGATAATGATAAATTCGGGAATCTTGGCAGCAAATGTCAAAACATTTGATAGAACGTTAGGCACTCTGCTTACAAATTCTTTAACAGTATTATTTATACTATCCTCAGAACCCGGAATATTTAGATAATACACTTCAAATTTCGTAAGCCAATGCGTTATAAAGTGTTGTAATAACCGATTATAGAATGGCCAATGAATATAAATTTCTTGAATTTCTCGAATCAGCCGGAGAACCAAAAGGGTAATTAAGACGCCTACTCCCCCAATTTCAACGATCATAGCTGTCAGTACCGCTGGAACTTGGGGAAGACGGACTTTTCTAATAAGAAAATTCTTAAGCGGGCTTATGGCTGCAGTCATGATAAATGCCAAAATAAAAGGCAAAAATAGATAACTAAAGCGCCCTACTAAGTAAATCAAAATACCAATGACTAACCAAAAAGCAATAAACTTCAAACTTCGAATTAAAAATGACTTGGTTACACGGTTCACTAACTAGACTCCCTTCTTCTAGCAAGCAAAATTCGTTTGCGCTCCTGGCGTTTCGCCAGGAGTTTATAGCGATAGAGAAACAGCAAAAATACTCCTAGGCCCATAATACCTAAAGGCCAAGGCAGGCCATTAGGTTTTGGATCCTCTTGAGCTTTTGGAGGCAGAACAGTCTTCGAAGCATTAAGAGGAAGCGTGTCTAAGAGGGTGTCACCATCATAAACCTGTACTTGAGTAACCTCCTGACCTTCCTCAACTGAGTTTAGGACCTTCGTAGGAGACAATATTTTCAAACTTAACACTGGAGAGGCTTGACCATTGACCCCTTGTGTTAAATAAATTGGCCGTTCCAGCTTTAAATCAACCTTTTCATTGTTAACCGTTACTGAGCCCAGCACCGAGCCCACAGGTTTATAAACCTGATCAGAATATTGACTAAAACCATAATCGAGCATTGCCTGCATATCTGTATAAATTTCACGGCCAGGTGATTTAAGAATCACGCCAATTAATTGACGGCCATTTCTTGTCATCGAGGCTACAAGACAGTTTTCCGCTGCCGCCGTATAACCTGTTTTTATTCCATCGACATCGGAATCTCGCCATAACAATTTGTTTTCATTCATCATTTGGGTTGGAACATCCGGTTTTGCTCTGGAAATAACATGAGATTTGGTACGCACATATTGAGCAAATACTGGGTTTTGATAAGCAACCCGAGCAATTAAAGCCAAATCGTGAGCTGTAGTGACATGCCCATCTGCAGTTAACCCGCTGGGATTGACAAAATGCGTCCGAGTAGCCCCGATCTCAAGAGCTCTTTGGTTCATAAGATCGACAAAATCACTGACGTTTCCGCCTATATATTCAGCTACGGTTACTGCTGCATCATTCGCAGAGTTTAAGAACATCGCGTAAAGCAAGTCCTGAAGTGACATTTTTTCGCCAGGCTGTAAGTAAATCTGGGTTCCATAAACAAGTTTACTATTGAGTAACGTTGAGGAGGCTGTCACAATATCATTTAAATTTCCCCGTTCGATTGCTAATAGTCCGGTCATGATTTTTGTAGTACTGGCAGGGGCCAGCTGCTCGTCAGGATTTTTAGAAAACAGTGTCTGCCCAGATTGAACATCGATCAAATAAGCACCCTCGCCTTGTACCTGGGGTAACGATTGATTGTTCGAAGGCTTGTCCGAAGCATAAGTAACCGGTATATTGCTTATCATCATCGATACCGCCAGTATTATAACCATTATAAATTTCAAGGAAGAGAAGCCTCCTATTCTTGCTATACTTTACGCTGATAAAAAAGTGCGAGAGTGCCCGGCCCTGTATGACTGCCGACAACACAGCCAATATCACTGATCCAAATATCTTTTACTGCGACGCGCTCCCGGATTTCTCGTGCAAGAATCAATGCTTCTTCATAACATGCAGAGTGAGAAATACCGATGATTTGTTCTTCCGGATGATCAATTTCCTCTTCTAGCACCTCAGCCAACTTACGGATTGCTGCTCGCCTGGAACGAACTTTTGCAAAGGGCTCAATTTTCCCTTCCGAGGTCATGTGTAAAACTGGTTTGACATCGAGTAAGCTACCCAGGAATCCAGCAGTCTTACTCACTCTACCCCCTTTAACCAAATACTCCAGGGTATCTAATGTAAAAATATATCGCATCTTAGCTCGAATATCAAGGATCTCCGCCTCCGCATCCTTCCAGCTTGTTGCTGAGGCCAAAACTTGTTGAGCAGAAATGGCCAATAAACCATAGCCAAAGGAAGCTCCCAGGCTATCTATTATATGAACTCGCTCAGGAGCCGATGTTGTTTCGGCAATGATTTGAGCGGTAGCAAAGGTAGAACTGAGGCCTGATGAAAGATGAATCGCCACCACATCGCAGCCCTCAGATAACCATCGTTCATAATGCTCCAAGAGAGTATTGGGATTAGGCTGAGAAGTTTTCGGCAATTCTTTGTAGCGGTGATATTCAGAATAAAAATCCTGAGTGTTAAGATTAACTCCTTCAAGATAAGTATTGCCATCTATAGTAACCGGCATGGGAACCGTCTCGATACCGGCTGCAATTGCGCGGTCTAAAGGGATATCCGAGGCACTATCGACAAGAATTTTGAAGGGCATAATATTACCTCCCTAACGAAGACGATACCATTATTATAATTCGATGTGGGACAATATTATCCCTGCACGCTTAAAAAAATAAATGTCCATGCTTATAAGCAATGGACACTTAAGTCTATAATAATATATCAGTGGGTTATATCTGATCCGCGGACTTACATACTACGATGCCAAATTTTGAATAATTGCGTGTTGCCCAATAATGGCCATCAATTGTGGAAGATCCTGCTTCTTAACCAACCGATAGTTTACTTCTTCGCCTTCAATCCATGTTACAAGAAACATAGAATCCCCTTCTCTCAATTGTATTATGGATTATGTATACATAATACCATAATACAAAACAGAAAACAAGGTTCGCCTGTGATCTGAAATGTCATAATGTCACGTCAGTTTTTCTTAACAAGCAATTGAATCTGAGTCCATAATTCGGTATTTCGAATATCCGTATGCCGGCCCTCTTTATTAATAAAAAGATGGGCTGTTTTTCCTTGGGCTAGAAGCGTATTATCCCGATATATCTCATATAAAAACGTTACAGAACGCGATGTGATTTTCTCAATGGTCGTAATTATTTCCAGTTCATCATCATAATGAGCAGGTTTTCGGTATCGACAATTGGCCTCTATTACTGCTAACGAAAATCCTTGCTCCTCAAACTTTGTATAAGGGAGGTTTAAATCCCGAAAAAATTCGGAACGACCAACCTCAAACCATATAAGATAGTTTGCATGATAGACAATTCCCATTTGGTCCGTTTCAGCGTAACGAACTCGCAGTCGACTTTTGCCTGATAATCCCATTTCTACACCTCCTTAAACATGTTCAAGCAATTTAATTTCTTCTACATTTTTCACCTTCCTAGTTATTAGGTAAACATAGTTTGGTGAACAACTGAATTGTTAACTCAGTTATGAATCTGTCATTATTGTATTCAACATGTTATAATAAACTATTATGATGTCAGTATTCCGAATGGAAGGGGAACTTTTTTTGAGCACACCAATTAACATCTTGATTCAACGAATTAATGAACTCTCCAAAAAGCAAAGGTCCGAAGGCCTGGAAGATTGGGAAAAGGCGGAACAAGAAGTCCTTCGGCAAGAATATTTGTCGTTTATCCGGGGCCAAGTTAAAGAGACTTTAAGCAAAGTCAAGTTTGTTGATAATGAAACCCTCCAATAATAATAACCGAATAACAAATTCGGTTGATTATTTTAATGCTCTTCTGAAGGCTAGTCAACGTGCTGTTTGTTCATTATAGGAACGCAGCATGTTTTTTAATTTCTCCAAATTAGTTTGTTTGATTAGTTTGTTCGACAAAAAACTAAAAATACCTTTTCAGCGTATTTTTTAAATCGTTTGGCAAATACTAATTGTGTTCAAACGTTTTAAAAAGGAGGAGGATCCTTTTGCCGGAGCGAATTCTGAAATTTGGGGGCGTTAAAATCCGCAATCTCGTCCCCCCTGTAAAAATAAATCGTTTTGTCAATCAATTACCCTTAGACAAACGAGATTCTCTCTTCGAAATTGCAACTGAATTACAAAACGCAGGAATGATTGATGTCTTAAATTCCCGTTCACAAAGTACGATGGATAAAGATACTATTGATGACCAAATGACCAATACCGGTAATTTTGCTCACGACCTATCTAGTTTTAAGCGACATATTAATGAAAAAGACTCTTTGAATCTTCCGAAGTGAACTCGTTCAGCTAAGCTGACCAACCACTCCTACTTGTAGAAAATCACTAGCTTTGAAAATTCCGCACCAACTTAATGTTAGTGCGGAATTTTTTGTGTTCACTAAAGGATTAAGCCACTGACTATAATTAAAAAACTGCAACTATGATGAGGTGAGTTAGGCAAGAAGGACCTTAACTCCCATAGAAATTAATTTATCCCTAGTAGCTTCCTCTAGACCGGAATCAGTTACTAACGTCTGAATACTGTCCCAGCGCGCAAACGTATGAAAATAGATCTGGCCAATCTTTGCACTGTGCGCGACAAGAATGACCTCTTTCGCCACTTTAAGCATTTCTTGTTTAACTTCTGATTCAAGCATATTAGCAGTTGATAAACCACGTTCAATGGCAACACCCGTTGCTCCCAAAAATAATTTATCGGCATTAAAGCCTTTCAGGACAGATCGTGTCATTGGTCCAACAAGAGCAAAGTTTTTACCCTGAACTTCCCCTCCAGTTAGTAAAACGGTAATCTCATTTCGGTTTCCTAAAACACCTGCAATGGGTATTGAATTAGTTATCACAGTGCATTTAGTCGTTAAAGCTTGAGCTACACCCAGCGTTGTAGTTCCTGCATCCAATATCACCGAATCCCCTTCGGCAATTAGAGTTGCGGCTAAATGTCCGATCCTAGCCTTCTCACGCTCCGCTTCTCCCATACTCATCATCAAAATTTCCGTTGGTAGAACTGGAGGATAGATCGCTCGTCCATGTTCGCGCTGAATCAGACCCAGAGCGGCCAGGTTTTTAAGGTCTCGCCGAATTGTCATTTCCGAAACATTAAACCGCTTCGCCAATTCGGTGACAGTTAAATTGCCATGCTCTTGGAGTAACCACTGAATTTCATCCTGCCTTTCAGAACTCACGATCTCCCTCCTCTCTGTTTGTAAAGTTGTTTAAAGAATGCTCATTGAACCTTCGTATAAGATACCTGTAAGTGCATCAACGGTCACCAACTGCCCATTCGTTACTTTTGAAAAGGCCTCTCCTGCGCCAACAATTGCAGGTATCCCATACTGCAACGCTGCAATGGCCGCATGGGAAGTTAATCCACCTTCTCTAACTACAAGTGCGCCTGCACGAGCAATCAGTGGAACGAAGCTGGCATCAGTACTTTCGGCAATCAAAATGTCTCCTTGATTGAAGTTATCCTGAGTAGGATTGTTAATCTTTTGCGCCAAACCAGTATATGATTTTCGCCCGATACCGGTCCCTTTAGAAAGAATGTTCCCAATAATCTGGACCTTAATCATATTGGTAGAACCAACTTTACCGATTGGTACACCCGCAGTAATGACCACAACGTCCCCCGAGGAAATATAATTCATGGCTAGGGCACTATTCACGGCTACAGACAGCATTTGGTCTGTTCCCGAACTTTCAGGGACTACAAGAGGTTGAACCCCCCATTGGAGTGACAGCTTTCTTGCGGTAGCAGAAAATGGTGCAGCCGCAACGATCAAAGCTTTAGGACGATATTTTGAAATCATTTTCGCCGTCAAGCCTGAATGGGTTGGCGTCAGAATAGCTGCGGCATCAAGATCCTTGGCAATATTATACGTTGCATAACTTATTGCTTCAGCAACATTTAACTGTGGATGGCGCTTAGCTTGACTTTCCAAAAATGTCTTTTCTGTGCGGCGCGCAATCTTATCCATCATCTGCACAGCCTGGATCGGAAATTGCCCTGCGGCTGTTTCACCCGATAACATAATGGCATCAGTTCCGTCCCAAATAGCATTAGCAACATCACTGGCCTCTGCACGCGTTGGCCGAGGCTGCCGAATCATTGAGTCCAGCATTTGGGTAGCTACGATTACCGGTTTCCCCATGAGGTTACATTTAGAGATCATTTCTTTTTGACAAATAGGAACTTCCTCGACGGGGATTTCAACCCCTAAGTCTCCACGGGCAACCATTAATCCATCTGCAACTTCTAAGATTGAATCTAAATTCGTGATGCCCTCTTGGCTTTCTATTTTAGCAATAATATGAACTTCCGCACCCATTTCTTCGACAATTCTGCGCACATCCAAAATATCCACAGCCTTTTGGGTGAAGGATGCCGCAATGAAATCAATTCCTTGCGAAACGCCAAAGCGGATGTCATCAATATCTTTTTCGGTTACTGCCGGTAAATCGACATGGATACCGGGAACATTAACACCTTTTTGAGATTTTAGAATCCCACCGTTACGGACGATGGTCCGGATTTTTTCTTGTTCAACCGAACTCACCTCGAGATCAAGTTGACCATCATCTATTAAAACATGGGTCCCAGAATTAACACTTTGCCACAAAGTTTTATGAGTAATACCTACCCGTTCTTGATTCCCCAAGCTGAGATCCGTATCAAGTGTAAAACTCATGCCATTTTCTAGTCTAATTCCCTCACTCGGAACCATTCCCGTACGAATTTCCGGACCTTTTGTATCGAGAAGAATTCCTAAATGCTTGCCGATTTTAGCTGCTTCTTCTTTTAAAACCGCAATTCGTCGTCCATGTTCCTCATGGGTTCCATGGGAAAAATTCAATCGCGCTACATCCATCCCCGCAGCTAAAAGGGCTTGAACATTTTCTCTGGATTCACTTGCCGGGCCTATCGTGCAGACAATTTTAGTCCTTCGCATTATTTAATTCCTCCTGATTACAGACCTTTCGCAACAATCAGTTTAACCAAATCGACAACACGGTTGGAATAGCCCCATTCATTGTCATACCAAGATAACACTTTGACCATTCGATCCCCCATCATCATGGTTGATAAGCCATCGACAATCGAGCTTGCCGGGTTTCCATTGAAATCACGCGAGACGAGGGGGAGGTCTGTGTAATCAAGAATACCCTTTAACTCATTATTTGCGGCTTGACGCAAAGCTGCATTAACGTCTTCTTTCGTTGTTGGCTTGCTTAAATTAGCGACAAAATCTACTAAAGAAACATTAGGGGTTGGTACACGAACAGCAAGCCCATTCATTTTACCTTCCAATTCAGGAAGAACAAGAGTTACTGCTTTTGCTGCTCCCGTTGTTGTTGGAATCATGGATTGATAGGCTGCTCTCGATCTGCGCCAATCGGAATGTTCTAAATCTAAAATCCTCTGATCATTGGTTACTGAGTGAGTGGTTGTCATCATTCCTTGCTCGATTCCAAAAGCATTGTATAACACTTTAGCTACCGGGGCAAGACAGTTAGTGGTGCATGATGCATTAGAGATAATATGATGATTTTGAGGATCGTATTTTTCCTCATTAACACCTAAAACGATTGTTATGTCTTCATTTTTTGCTGGCGCGGAGATAACTACTTTTTTAGCCCCTGCAGTAAGATGTTGAGCCGCAGCATCTCGTTTTGTAAAACGTCCTGTTGATTCAATGACAATATCAACACCGAGCTTTGCCCATGGCAAATCTAAAGGATTTCTTTCAGCTAAAATTTCAATGCGTTTTCCATCAATAATCATAGTATTTCCATCAAGGTCCACTGAATTAGGAATAATCCCATGATTAGAGTCATACTTAAATAAATGGGCTAATAAAGCCGGACTTCCCAGGTCATTGATAGCGACTACCTCAAAAGGCAGTGATTGTTGTTTGAGGGCAGCACGAAGTGTTAATCTGCCGATCCGACCGAACCCATTAATAGCCACTCGTAAACTCATTTGTTTTTACCTCCTCTTAATGCTCCAACGTTCATTGTTAGATATACCACATTAACATATTAACAATAATTCTGTGCAAATGAACAAAATCCTGCTAGATAAAATGTTTGTTTACACATTTTTTTGTTTGTATGATTAGGGTTCCCTAAACACAATAAAAACTTGCAAACTATTGTTTGCAAGTTTTTATTTACAAGTTTCCAATCAAATAAGGAAGTGAACTCGTTCAGCTAAAGCAGAACATCGGGGCTTCAGATGGGGACTCTAACCCATCTGAAGTTAACGAAGGACCCACCCACACTTACAAGAAGCGGGGATCTTAAAAACTGGATAAAACGGCTTGTAACATTGGTAAGTTGTTAACAAGCCGTTTTATATAATTTGATTAGTTGTGGTAACCTCTGGCGTTAAAATTTCCTAACGTAATTGTGCCTAACGTTCTACAATTAAAGCAATCCCTTGACCGCCGCCGATACAAAGGGTCGCCAGACCGCGTTTTGAATTTCTGCGTTTCATTTCATGAAGTAAAGTCACTAAAATTCTTGTCCCCGAAGCTCCCACAGGATGCCCCAAGGCTATAGCTCCACCATTGACATTGGTGTTATCCATATTGAGGTTTAATTCTTTTGCTACCTCTAAAGTTTGAGATGCAAAAGCCTCGTTGGCCTCAACGAGGTCAATATCCTCTATCTTCAAGCCGCACTTTTCTAGGGCTTTCCGAGTCGCAGGAATCGGACCTGTGCCCATTATGCGCGGGTCTACCCCAGCCGAACCCCAAGATTTAATGGTTGCTATGGGTGTTAGTCCCAGTTCTAAGGCCTTCTCCTTGGACATAACAACAACTGCTGCTGCACCATCATTGATGCCTGATGCGTTTCCAGCGGTTACAGTCCCTTCCTTTTTAAAGGCGCCGCGTAATTTAGCTACAGACTCATAAGTTGCTCCGAAGCGAGGAAATTCATCCTGGGAAAATACAACCGGGTCTCCCTTACGCTGAGGAATACTTACGGGTACAATCTCTTCATTAAACTTCCCAGCTTTGATTGCCTCTTCCGCTCGGTTTTGACTCGATACAGAATAACGATCCTGTTCTTCGCGTGAAATATCAAATTGCTCAGCTATATTTTCGGCCGTAATTCCCATATGAATATTATGAAATGCATCTGTTAAACCATCATTAATCATAAGATCTACGACATTTGCATTTCCCATTCGATAACCTGTTCGTGCTTTTGGAAGAACATAAGGGGCCAGTGACATGCTCTCCATTCCGCCAGCAATAACTGTATCTGCGTCTCCGGCAATAATTGCTTGAGCTGCACAAACGACTGATTTTATACCCGAACCACAAACTTTATTAAGAGTCCATGAAGGAACTTCCTGGGGAATTCCGGCTTTCATTGCGGCTTGGCGAGCAGGATTTTGTCCTAATCCGCCTTGCAGAACGTTGCCTAAAATGACTTCGTCAACTTGATCAGGGGTGATTCCAGCCCTCTTGATGGCCTCTTTAATAACGATCGCCCCAAGTTCAGCGGCAGGAATTTGTCCTAAAGCGCCGCCAAAAGAACCCACTGGTGTTCGAACTGCGCTAACGATAACAACGTCTTTCATTTAGTCATCTCCTACAACAATATTCGAATATTGAAGGACTAGTATATTATCCTTTAAGGATATGGCTGCTAATAACTACACGTTGAATCTCATTGGTTCCTTCATAAATTTCCGTAATTTTGGCATCGCGCATCATACGCTCAGCGGGATACTCGCGTGTATAACCATATCCACCGTGGAGTTGAACTCCCATGGTGGTCACAGCCATTGCAGTTTCGGAAGCAAACATTTTAGCCATTGCTGATAGCTTGGAAACCGAAACATGGGCATCCGCCATTTTGCAGGCTTTATAAACGAGCAAGCGAGCAGCTTCAATTTGTGTTGCCATATCAGCAAGTTTAAATTGGGTGTTTTGGAATTCTGAAATGGGTTTGCCGAATTGTACACGTTCTTTAACATACTTCATGCATTGTTCATAAGCTCCTTGAGCAATTCCTAAAGCTTGGGAAGCAATTCCGATTCGACCGAAATCAAGGGTCTGCATCGCAATTTTAAATCCTTGGCCTTCTTCACCCAGGAGATTTTCAGCAGGTACATGAACATCTTCAAACACTAGCTCATAGGTTGCTGAAGAACGGATTCCCATCTTCTTCTCTTTTTTACCAAAAGAGAAACCCGGCATTCCCTTTTCAAGAATAAAAGCAGCAATTCCGCGATTTCCTTTGCTCTTATCCATTTGAGCAGTGACAACATAAGTATCGGCATAATAGCCATTAGTAATAAAGATTTTGCTACCATTTATGATATATTCGTCACCTTGACGTACTGCTGTCGTTCTTGTTCCCGAAGCATCGGAACCGGCCATGGGTTCAGTTAAACCAAAGGCACCAAGTTTTTCGCCTGTAGCCAATGGTACAAGATATTTTTTCTTTTGGGCTTCTGTACCAAATTTATAAATGGGGTTGGCACAAAGACTGGAGTGGGCAGAAATCGTAACACCTACTGAGGCATCAACCCGGGAAAGCTCCTCAACAGCGATGGCATAGGAAATATAGTCGGCACCAACACCGCCGTACTCTTCAGGGAAAGTGATACCGGCAAGGCCGAGTTCCCCTGCTTTTTTCCAAATTTCAACGGAGAATTCTTCAGTTTCATCACGATGTTCAGCCCCCGGTGCGCATTCCTTTTCCGCAAAATCACGTACCATTTTCCGCATCATAACGTGGTCTTCAGTTAAATCGAAATTCATAATCTTCAACCTCCAAATTTTTTAATGATTAACGTCCTTCAAAGTTTGGTTTTCGTTTTTCCACAAATGCTGTACAACCCTCTGTTTGGTCCGAAGTACTCATGGTTAAACCGAAAACTTCTGCTTCATAAGCTTGGGCACTGTCTAAATCTAAATTAATTCCTCTTTGAATGGCGCTCTTTGTTAACTGAACGGCCACAGGGGCCCGTCCGGCAATCCGTTGGGCAAGTTTCTGCGCTTCTTCCCTAAGAGACTCTAAAGGATAAACTTTATTGACAAGTCCTATACGGTAAGCTTCCTGAGCATCAATAATATCGCCCGTAAACAATAATTCACTAGCAAGTCCTGTACCCACCAGACGCGGCAATCGTTGAGTACCTCCGAATCCGGCAGTAAGTCCTAAAGTTACTTCCGGTTGCCCAAATTTAGCATTTTCACTGGCGATACGGATGTCGCAGGCCATCGCTAATTCACATCCTCCACCCAAGGCAAAACCATTAACAGCGGCAATTACCGGTTGAGGCAAAAGTTCAAGTTTGCGAAACGTTGCATGACCCAACTGAGCAAAACGACGGCCTTCTAAAGGAGAAAAGTCTTTCATTTGCGAAATATCCGCTCCGGCGATAAATGCCTTTTCACCGCTGCCTGTGACAATAACTACCTTGACGCTGGAATCTCTCCCCAGTTCGTCAAGTGCGGCGGACAGTTCCGACAAGGTGTCGCTGTTTAAGGCATTTAAAGCTTTTGGTCGATTGATCGTTAGAACGGCAATATTACCTTGATGTTGAAGTAAAAGATTTGTGTACTCCACGCTTTGACCTCCTCGTTGTTACAAATCGAAAAATATTCCTACTCATAAAGAGCAGATATCCCTCAAGACTTGTATTAGCCCGTTAGACGGCCTTATGATTACGACTCATATTGGTAGAAGCCCCGGCCAGTCTTCCGTCCCAGCCAACCTGCTTTGACATATTTGCGGAGTAATGGGCATGGACGGTATTTATCTCCAAGTCCTTCATGAAGAACTTCCATGATTGACAAGACAGTATCCAAACCAATCAAATCAGCTAATGCCAAAGGACCCATAGGGTGGTTCATTCCCAGCTTCATAACGTTATCAATGGCTTCAACCGTTGCAATCCCTTCATTAAGTGTAAAAATAGCTTCATTGAGCATGGGAATCAAAATACGGTTAGCAACAAATCCAGGAGCATCATTGACCTCTACCGGCGTTTTACCCATTTTTATACTAAGGTCTTCGATAGTGCTATAAACCTCATTACTAGTTGCTAAACCACGAATAACCTCGACAAGTTTCATTACCGGAACAGGATTCATGAAGTGCATCCCTATCACTTTCTCTGGACGCTTGGTGCAGGCGGCGACTTCAGTGATGGGGAGAGATGAAGTATTTGTCGCAAGAATCGTATGTTCAGGGCAAATAACATCAAGCTGAGAAAATATTTGTACCTTAATAGCCATATTTTCTACTGCAGCTTCAATAACCAAATCTGCTGAAGCTGCGTCTTGTAAAGACGTCGATTTTGTGATTCGGCTCAAAATCCCATCTTTTTCTTCCGCCATTAGCTTACCTTTTTCAACAGATCGATTTAAGTTTTTCTCAATGATTCCAAGACCGCGACTTACAAATTCTTCCTTAATGTCATTTAGAATAACTGAATAACCTGCTTGAGCTGCAACTTGGGCGATCCCGCCACCCATTTGTCCTGCCCCAATAACCATGATAGTTTTCACACATGCTCCTCCTTTTTTCTATTAAAATTTTTACGATCCCGCAGAAATGGGTGATTCCGAATCGCATGAATCTTATTGCAATTTCTGTGCCATTTTACTATTCAATAGATTCAGAATCTTGAACCTCAATGCTGACAAGCCTTCCAATTGTTAGCAATAAAATAATAATCCTTAGCTGCAATTTTAACTGTAAACTTTTGTTGACACATTCTCAAAACCTAGCGACCCTTTTATGATTTATTACGAAATAATCAATGATGTTTACGATGATAGACATGTCTACGTTTGTTTACACATTTGTTTTAAATATTCAGATCATTAAGTCTAAAATGCGACATTAATAGGGAAAATATTTTGTCGATTCAAATTATTTATGAAGATCATGTTTAATTAATTTTTTGTACAATCCTGCTCGCGATAGTCCTAGACTTTTAGCGGCTTGTACTTTATTCCCGTTTGCAGCATCTAAAGCATAAATTAAGGCTTCTTTTTCAACGGCATCTAAGATGCTCTCCAGTGATCCACCCGAAAAATGGCGAGTTTCATTGCCCGCCAAGATCTGCAGATAATTTGGCAAATGTTTTAATTGAACCTCCGAGCCATCAAGCATATTAAAGGCCCTCTCAATAATGTTCTCAAGTTCTCGGACATTCCCAGGCCAGCGATAATTTAAGAAGACATTTCTTGTTTCTTCAGAAATACTTGTAACGGATTGAGCAAACTGCAAATTAAACTTCTTTATAAACGTATCAATCAGAGCATCTAAATCTTCGATCCTGTCTCTAAGGGGAGGAATCGTTAACGTTACCACATTTAAGCGATAATATAAGTCTTCACGAAATTGTTTTTCTCTGATCATTGTTTCCAGATCGCGATTCGTTGCTGCTATGAGTCGAACATGTATTTTTCGAGGCTTATTGCTGCCCAGACGTTCAATTTCACGTTCTTGAAGAACACGCAGCAATTTTACCTGCATAGCCATTTCCATATCTCCGATCTCATCCAAGAACAGGGTACCGCCATCAGCCAGTTCAAATTTTCCGATTTTGCCTCCTTTGCGGGCACCCGTAAAAGCCCCTTCCTCATACCCAAACAATTCCGATTCAAGAAGATTCCCTGGCACAGCCGCACAATTAACTTTTATAAAAGGGCCATCTTTGTTTAGACTTTCCATATGAAGCAATTGGGCAAACAATTCTTTTCCAGTACCGCTTTCGCCTCTTAAAAGTACGGTCGACTCGGATTTAGCAACTCTAAGTGCTATTTGAACTAAGGAAACCATGCGGGGGTTTTTCCCCTTTAGAAGCTCCAAGGCAGAGAAATTCTTTTCTAAAATAGTTTTCTTATAGTAATCAAGTTCCGAGCGTAAAGAATTCACCTTTTTGGTTAAAGCATAAAGTTCGTTCACATCTTTAAATACAACTTTTCCCAAAGCGCCGACTATTTTACCCTCTTGCGTAATAGGAATCCTGCTGGCTATAATTTCATGGCCATTTAAATCATGAATATATCCATGAACAGGTTGCCCTGTTACCAATACGTCTGTGAATTTTGGATTTTCATAAATATCTTGAATATGCTTTCCAATCATTTCCTCAGGAGATTTATTAAAGAAATTGGCGAAAGCTTGATTTGTCATTGTTACAGTTCCCTTTTCATTCACAACAATTAAGCCATCGTAAGCAGTATTTAGAACGACCTCAAGAGTCCGCTGAAGTTGTTTCGTTTTTTCATGTTCAATTACCATGTTGTCAATTAGATTTTGGAGGACTGTAATATCTTGAAAAACTGCAACAGCGCCTACCAATTCACCATGGATGTAAATAGGAGTGCGATTACTTAATAAAACCTTATTATTCATGGTCAGCTGCTGACCCAACTCAGCGATTCCCTTTTCAAATACTCTCAACAACCCTGTTCCAGGGAAATATGTTGTAATCGATTGCCCAACAAGGTCTCGATCCGGAGTTTGTAAAATATTATAGACAGCCCTATTGGCATATATTATTTGCCCTCCTAAATTAATGGCAATTATAGCATTGCTTGTATTATCGAGTATTTTTTCTATTGGAATTGTGCCAGGCTGTTCCTCCAGCATAGTTGAGAACCCCCCTGAAATTTCTGTATAATCAATCTTATTCGACAAAGATCAAGGGAAATCCTTCTGCCATGGTATGAAGCCTATCTCAGAAAGAGGCTGATTTTCAAATGTTTAATGATCAAATTAGTCCCCTAAAACAAGATTGAGGAGTGCATCTACACACTCCTCAATCTTGTTAACTGTTATTGGGTATTGATCTTTGAATATTTCGTTCTTTTTGAGTATCATATTCGGTATAGTGGGGATCAGATTTGGTAACAGGAGATTTGGGACGTGAGACTTTTTTGTGCGTACCCATATTCATCCTCCCTTTTAGCAAAAATTATGACCCTATATAGTTTTTCCTAGAAACTGAAACTTATCCGAACATCAAAATTATCATCTATGTGCTTAAATAATTGATTATTATATGAAATTCTATTCTATATTATGATTCTCTTAAGGCTATAACTTATGATCCTTTTTAGGCTATAATGAAACTATAAATAGCGAAACTATTATTTTAGATTAATTCCTAAGAGGAGGTATGACGTGTTAAACGAAACGCAAATAAAAGAACTATTAACAGATACACCCTTTGCTGCCATGCCTGATGACATCATCGATTTTTGCCTAACCCATGGACGTACGCGGCTTTATGGCCCAAAACAATATCTTTATTTTCCCGGTGATGAAGGAAACACCCTATATTTTCTTTTATCCGGAAGAATCAGGTTATATTTAATGGGAGAATTCAATGAAAAAATCATTCGCGTTTTGAGCCCCCCGGTTTTCTTTCCCGAAATCGTTTTAGACGGAAGGCCATATCCTCATGCCGCACTTTCGATGGAAGAAACTGAAGTTTTAGCTTTAAATCGTGATACTCTAATACACTTCATTGAAAGGAACCCTTCTTCTCTTTGGGGGTTTTATAAAATGTTAGCATTGGATTTGCGTCGTTCCTACAGACAAATCAGAAATTTATCCATCGGTGATGCTCGCTTACGTTTAGGTGCCAAACTCTATGCCCTGGCCCATGTTCATGGCCAGCAGACCCCCAAAGGAGTATTGATTACGATCCCTTTATCAGCCACGGAACTTGCCGGAATGTGCAGTTTGGCCAGAGAATCCGTCAGTCGTATTTTGAGTGAATTAAAGGATTCGAATTTAATAGAAATTGAGAAAAAAAACGTCACAGTTTCTGATCCTCAGAAATTAAGCCAGTGGATACATGACCGCTCTGCGCGTTCTCATTCTTCTTCAGAGTAAGATCAATAGATTCCAAAAAATGGGTTAGGCGCTCTTGCTGATGTCCCTGAGCGATGTATTGCTGCAATGCTTCGGAAATCCAAGACACTACCTCTTCATCGTTTTTGACCTGACCGGCCAACTTAGCAAATTGTGGGTGACGTCCAACCCGCCCGCCATAACGTATGGTCCATCCCTGTTGACCGACGGACAGAGTACCCGTCGGACAAATTCTTAGGCAATCTCCGCACGAAATACAGCTTGACCAATTAATAATAATTTCCCGGTTAATCCTTTGTATTGCCTTCTCTAAGCATGCACTGACACAAGCATTACACTCTGCACACTGTTTTTGCGTAATTTGGGGAACAACATACCCGGATATGCCAAAATCCTTTATATCTGGTTGTGAGCACCCATTGGGGCATCCAGCTATACTAATTTTCGGCATATGATGATAGTGAATAGGATTTATTTTTTGAGAAAGTTCTTGGAGAAGATTTATGCCATTTAGTTTGTTAACCATTGTTTCATAAAGATTTTGCCAATTACAAGCAGATTTTGGGCAATTCGGACGGCAATGTTCCAGCTGAAACCCATTCTGCTGCACATTTTGCTGCATGAAGTTTTCCTCCAGAGAAAAGTAAGTGTTCAAGTTTATCTTTACCCGATCTGCTGATAGTTTAACAGATTAATGTGTTTGTTGATGTGGTTTTAATCACAATCTCCCATTAATATTTCAATAATTTATCTTAGAATCTCAGAACTTCCTCAAGAATTATGAATTCCTAGGGGCCGTAGCATAATGAATATCTATCCGTCTTTTCTTTATAAGTAAACTCGTTCAGCTAAAGCTGAACATCGGGTCTTCAGATACAATAATGTCCAGTGGCCATTATGGCCGAGCCGCCTTTCCCAATAAGAATACTTAGCTGCGAAGGAGGACTCTACCCCACCTGAAGTTAACGAAAGACCCACCCCCACTTATAGATGTGGGGGTCTTAAAAACTGGATAAAACCCTGCATATAAGTGGATTTGAACCACTATTTATGCAGGGTTTTGTATAATGAGGGGCGTTTATGCATTTTGCAACAACCCCTAAAATTTTCTTCGATTTGTTATTATTTGTTCTCCCTTGTTCTACTCTTGGATGTTAATCATTCAAATTAACTCGTTTTCCGGAACAGAGATAGATAATTTCCTCTGAGACATTAGTACAATAATCCCCCAGTCGTTCTAAAAACCTGCAGGCAAAAAGCAGGTAATTAGCTTGCTGAACCTGATGAGGTTTTGTCATCATAATAACTTTTAACTCATCAAAAACTCGAGAATATATTTTATCCACATCATCATCCATTATAGCCATAGAAGCTGCAGCGTCGCAGTCTTCTTGGACATAGGCTTTAAGGCCAAGTTCAAGCATTTCTTTTACCGTATCGCTCATTCGAGGAATATCTATTAACGGCTTGATCAATGATTCTTGACCTATTCTGTGGGTTAACTTTGCCAGATCAACAGACAAATCGCCCATTCTTTCCAGATATATAGAAATTTTTAAACCTGCTACAACTTTACGCAAATCACGGGCAAACGGTTGTTGGGTCGCAATCAAACGAATACAGTTTTCTTCAATAATTGCTTGCAGATCATTAACTACGGAATCGCCGGTTATTATAGTATTGGCTAAATCTAAGTCTTGATCAATTAAAGACTTTACCGCTAAGCCAATTCGTTCATCCACCATTTTCCCTAGATCAAGGATGTTTAGGCGCAAATCTTCCAGATCTTGATCGAATTTTTGACGCGTTGGCATTTTCCAGCCCCCTCTCCCTCTAAAATTGCCTTATTATTATATGTCTAACATTCAGATTTTAAGTATTTTAAAGTTATTTCTTTGTGTTATTTCCGTTAATATCAATTCCGTAACTCTGGTTTGCCAAAACCTCCTTATATTTATATGTTATTTGAATACCTAAACTCAGTTGCAAAGTTAGTTTATATACTAAGTTTAGCATCTCAATTTGTGATTGAAAAATCTGTCTTTCAGATTGCAAACACTTTTCTCTACCGTACTCATCCTATAAAAATTTGCATTTTTCATCGAAGTTCAATGCCTAAAGAGACAATGTCATGGGAATAATTTGAAACAAAAAGCCACGATAACCGTGGCCTTGCTCAGATATGCCGTATGAATACGTATTAAATACTATTTGCTAACCGGTTACTCCACCTTTCGTTGGAGCAATAACTGAGAGCAATATTCGATCATCTCGCGTCGCCTCACAATTCCAATGAACGTTTGTTGGTCATCAACAACAGGAACAAAATTTTGTACGACTGCCCGAGAAATCAAATCCTCTATTTGGGCATCAATAGTTACAGGCAAATTTTGCACATGTTGTTCCACGTCACTTAAATAAATGTCTTCCGTATTATGAAAGGTTAAACCAGGAGTGTTTTTTAGCTTCCAAAGCAAATCTCCTTCGGTGATGGTTCCGATATATTTTCCATCATTATTGATAAGAGGGACCGCCGAATAACTATGATACTCCATCCTTTCCAAAGCTTGGCGCATTGTCGCATTTTCTTTTAAATAGACTATATCCTTCTTAGGTATAAGAAAAAAAGCTACATTCATATATAATCTACGCTCCGTTAATAAAATCGTGGAAGGTTTACTATATTCAATAAGGAATAATCAATCCGTTTAAAATCCTAAACGTTTATGAATCTATTTATTATTATAGATAAACCCTTTCCAAAAGAAAAGATAAATCCAGCAACTAATACATTATACTTTAAATGGTTATAAATACAAAACTAAAAATGTTTACTAAAACGGTTTAATAAGTTTACTAAACTCTCCGGAGTAAATTGCAAAAGAGTTGGCTTAGTGGAAGAGGATTCTGGCAAAGGCTTGGCTCCCGTAGTTTGGGGAGGTACCACAGCCCTGACAAAAATTGTTGCTAGTAATTCTAAAATAAGCATCGGTAACGCTCCGCGTAATCCTGGAAAGGTTACAATCGGCAATATCAGAAAAACAGTAGGGCCATAAGGGTTGGTTACAAAATCCCCCCAAACTGTCAAAGCGAAAACAACTGGGGCTTCAGGCGTTTCTAAAGTCCCGGAAGTTACATCCCCTTGTAAGTTCATTGGTTGACTATTTAAAGGCTGAGCCACTGAAGACTGAATAGAGTTGCTGGACACAGATGCCAGGAAATCTTGCAAATCGCCGGTTGACATTCGAACAGTTTGCTCTGGAGAGATAACAGTACCAGGTTTAATTGTGCTTAATTCTAGTCCGAACAAACGATTAGCTAAAAATAGAAAGAGCTGAGCAGCAATTAGAATACCAAGTGATGCAAATACTTTTCCAGTTAATAATGGTTGAAGGAAAAAGAGAGAAGGACTTCCCGGCAAGGAACTAACTGGAGAAAAAATAGAGATTCCAAAATTCAAGGGTTCTTTTGAAGAATTAACAACACTTGCCAATGGTTCAAAAGCATTCGACATTGCCAAAGGTTTATCAAATGAGGGCGCAAATGTTTTTTGAATAATTTGGTCTGGAGGAAACGTCGAATAATTGTCGCTCATAATCTTACTCCTCTCCTAACATAAATTATGAACGATCTATAAAAAAGGTAACTTTATTGATTGGGAACTTTTTTGTTCACCCATTGCGATGTCTCCTTGTAAATCATTAAATTATTGCAATTGAATAAAACTGCCAATACAACTTAATTATGATGCAAGTCCAATCTTAATGGTGATATAGGTATTTATTATGGATTAAGAAAATTTTATTTATTGAATTTAAGCATAAATTGCCTCCAAACTCTTCAACTCCATTCTTACAAGAAAAATATTTGCTTAAAGTACTCTAAAACGTTTATTCAATGGCATATAGTAGTATAATTCGACATTTAGCATCCATATATTAAATTAATATTGAGCATGTTGACATAATACGACCTCAATGATAGTCTTTGACTATAAAGAAAACGCAGGTGTATTATTAGTAATTTCTTAAATGAAATTACTGAATAATTGCTAAACGTTTCGAGGTTATTTTTTATGCTTTAAGTGTAAAGATTCACAATAAAAGTGAATTATTTCACTTGTTGGACTTTTCTAAATATTATTATTTAAAGGAGTGGATAGGACAGGAGCATAGTGGAAGTTTGACACCAGATCCTAGTCATAGGGCTGCACAAGTTTTTAAGTGTTGTAGTTTCCTAATCCTCGGCAATGCTGAGAGTTTATTTAAATTGGAGGGAGTTAAATGCGTTTAAGTTGGCTAATAGTTTTCTTAATCATGGCTGCCGTTGCAGTCGCAGCTTTTAGTACTGCCCTAAAGAAAAAGATAAGTATTTTGTCTTTAGGGGCTAAAGTAAAGGAAGAAAGATTCGAAAACCCTCAAAAACGTTTTATGAATTTTGTATCCTTAGTCTTAGGTCAAAGTAAAATTATCAGTGAACCTTATGGATTTATTCATTTTTTCATTTTCTGGGGATTTATTTTTATTTGTTTAGGCGAATTACCATTAATATTTGAAGGGATTTTCCCTGCCTATTCTTTTCCCCTTCTAGGTACAAACCCGTATTTTTATATGCTTAAAGATATCTTAACGTTGTTAGTGACCATCGGCTTAATCATTAGTTCTATTAGACGATGGATCTTTAAGCCAGCTCAACTCTATCGTTCTAAAGAAGCAGCAATTATTGTTTTACTAGTTATCGGAGTCATAGTGACTGAATGGATTTCCAGCGGCGCTAAAGTTGCTCTCGAGCCAAAAAGCGCTTACGCTCTTGCAATTATGTATCATACCTTCGCCTCCCTCTTTAAAGGACTCAGTCCTGATACATTGGTCGGTATTCAAACATCATTTTGGTGGATTCATATGGTTGTCGTCTTTAGTTTTCTGGTTTATATTCCGAATTCCAAACACATGCACCTATTAGCTGTTCATCCTAATGTTTATTTATCATCCTTAAAGCCCCTTGGTGCTCAAATTGAGAAGATTGATCTTGAAGATGAAGAACTGACAGAGTTGGGCGTTGCCAGAATAGAAAGCTTTACTTGGAAACAACTGTTAGATTGTTTTGCCTGCGGCGAATGCGGTCGCTGTATGGCCAACTGCCCTGCCAATATTTCCGGTAAACCTCTCAATCCTAAACATTTGTTAAGTCACCAATTAAAAGAACATCTTATGGAAAAAGGAGCAATTCTGAGGGCTAACGGATTAACCTCCACCGGCGACGAAAATGCCGAAGCTTTAGCTGAGATCGCCGAAAAGGACCCGCAAGCTGCTGAGATTCTACAAAAGTCACTGATCGGTGATATTGTTACCGAAGAGGAGATCTGGGCTTGTACTACTTGCATGTCCTGCCAAGTCCAATGTCCTGTTGCCAATGAACATGTTAATAAGATCATTAATTTGCGTCAATCCTTAGTTATGATGGACAGTA
>NZ_JBNFTW010000009.1:0-200186 GCF_049943955.1 Desulfosporosinus sp. SYSU MS00001 | reverse complement strand
GAATACTTCCTATGAGCCACAGCCCTTGACCCATAGAAGCATCCGATGTAGGGCCCCATGTCAAGTCTACCCAGAGTCGTTCTCAATTTTCTTTATTTCCACTGTCTACTTGACAGGGGGCAGTTCAGAAAGGGCTGTTTTTTCTTTTTTTCGAATACTCTCGGTTGTATACATTCCTCTAGCGTTAGGTACAAACTAACCTGCCGCTTTCGTTGGAGGATAACAAATTCGAAGACAGTGTCTCGAATGTCGGCTAAGTTTTTCCTTGTTTTAGCGTTGTAATTTTTAGAGAGAGTCGTATTTGAGATATCAGGATATAAAATATAATAACCCCTGTTTAAATTAGTAGGAGATTTCAAAAAAATGTTAAAACTTTATTTATTAGGTTCCAAATTAGAAGCTCATTTTTCGTAACTGTCGGGGCATAATTTCGTTGCTGGATTGCATTAATATTTTTCACTGGAGCCGCATAATGCTTCATAGTTAAAACTATTCGGGGGGATTATGTATGGAAGAAAATCAATCAATTGTAAAGCTTACTATGGTTATCGTCATGATAACATCCTTTATCACACCATTTATGAGTAATGCTATAAATCTTGGCATTCCCCAGATTGCTTTGGAATACGGGGTTGATCAATCCTGGCTGAACTGGGTAGTAACCAGCTACTTGTTGGCCACAGCGGCCTTTTTATTACCCTTTGGCCGTTTAGCTGATCTTGTCGGCCGCAAAAAGATTTTTATCCTGGGAATGATCGCTTTTGCAGTAACATCGTTGGGCTGCGGATTGGCTTTTTCTTTTCCCGTTTTAATTATATTTAGGGTCTTCCAAGGAATTGCCAGCGCTATGATATTTGGTACTTCGATGGCCATTTTAACATCTGTCGTCCCGGCAAAAGACCGGGGAAAGGCAATGGGGTTAAGTGCGGCAGCCACCTATATCGGCCTCTCCTTAGGTCCCGTCCTGGGAGGATTCATCTGCAGCACCATCAGCTGGCGTGGGATATTTCTCTTAAATTTTGTGATTTCTTTAGTAATTCTTAGTTTGACTTTAGCTAAACTATCCGGGGAATGGATTGGAGCAGATCATGAAAACCTGGATAAATGGGGGAGTATTCTGTGGATACTTGGTATCTTGCTTTTCCTTTATGGATTATCTGATATTACCGCAGGATACAACTATATGATTGCCTTTGCCTGCGGGCTTCTGCTTTTGGCCGCCTTTGTTATCTATGAACATAAACTATCTTTTCCTCTTCTGCCCATGGGCTTGTTTCTCAGCAATCGTTCCTTCACCTTTTCCAACCTTGCTGCCCTGATTAACTACAGCGCGACGTTTGCTTTGGTTTACCTCATGTCAATATATCTACAAAATGTCCAAAACGTTGAAATCTCTCAATCAGGCTTAATTCTTTTGTCTCAGCCCATTATTATGGCTCTTCTTTCTCCTTTGGCTGGTCGTTTGTCGGATCGAATCAATTCTCAAATTCTTGCTTCTTTAGGCATGGGTATAACAACCTTAGGCTTGTTCTTATTCGTTTTTTTGCTTAAGAATACGTCTATTTTGCTTATCGTTCTTAATCTGGCCTTCATCGGACTCGGTTTTGCCCTCTTTTCCTCTCCTAATACTAATGCAGTAATGAGCTCTGTTGAACGGTCCCTTTATGGAGTGGCCTCCTCAACTCTGGGAACTATGAGATTGCTGGGTCAAACATTAAGTATGACCATAGTGGCCTTAATTACTTCCTTAGACATGAAGGATATGACCTTGGATTCCCCGTATTACGTGACAAGCTTCCTGAAAAGCTCAAAAACCAGTTTCATTGTCTTTACTTTTCTTTGCTTGATTGGTACTTTTGCCTCCTTAGCCAGAGGAAAAAGGCTTAAATCTCCCCTTGAGTAGCCCTTGCCTCTGAAAGAAAACTTGAGCGGGTTCTTGGTATCTTAAGAATTAGGAATTCTTAATGCTTAGGAATATGGCAAGCTGAAGTTACATATTAGTAGGTAAGAACTCCGCCAGGGGGGCATGTTATGAAGAAAAGGGGATTATGGTTTCTCATTGGGATCAGTATCGTGTTGTTGGGGGGGATCATAGGATGGCTTAATTGGCCGCCAGACCCTACTAAGCTGGTAACACACGGCTTGGAAGAATTAAATGCAGCGACCTCTTTTCGCTACAGTTTGACCCAGCATCAATGGGTTGAAGGAAAAGATCGGGTTCTTGCCCGAGTACAGGGGGAAAAAACCGGAGGGAACACTCGGATTTTAGGAGAATTGACGGGAAGCGAAGTTGAGCTGATCAAAATCGGGAACTCAACGTTCAGCAAAGATCCCTTTAGCAAAAAGTGGATTAAATTTGCTAATGGGCAGGCTGCAGAAGAAGTCTTTCTGGCGGAGCTCGACCCCCTATCATCATTACAAATGAAAGAACTTGGTGAGGTGGTGCTTAGCGGTCAAGGGAAGGTCAACGAACAAAAAGTTTGGGTTTGCCAGTTAAAGCCCAGTGTGCGAAATAAAATGATGGAGGAATTTTGGACCGATTTCCAGTACACACTTTATATTCGAAAGTCGGATAAAACGTTGGTGAAAGCGACAATCGAAGCCAAAAATAAAGCCAAATCTGACCCGATGACAATGACACTTGAGTTTTGGGATATTGGAAAGAAGATAACGATACAGGCCCCTACTCTTTAAAAGAGCGATAAAATAAAGTTAAGAAAGAGTCAAGGACAAAAGCCAGGAAACCCGAGAGGTTGTTCCTGGCTTTTATTGTTCTGTTTGGGGCGAGAAGACTGGTGAGATAACGAAGTGTGGGTAGGGGAGGTTCGCTTGCAGAAATGACAAGGCTCTGGTATAGTTTTTAAATAAGTTTTAATTGATTTTTTGTGTGGAGGGGTCCATTGTGGAAGAATATATCGGAAAGGTATTGATTTCTAAGGAAGGGTTAGCAAAACGCGTTGCTGAATTGGGAGCACAGATTACTCGGGATTATGAAGGTAAAAATCTTTTAGTGTTAGGGATCTTGAAAGGAGCCGTTCCTTTTATGGCGGATCTTATTCGTGAGATCAAACTGCCATTAGCTTACGACTTTATGGCCTTATCGAGCTATGGTGTGTCAACAAAATCTTCAGGAGTCGTCAGGATTCTTAAAGATTTGGAACGTAGTGTGGATGACGTTCATATTTTGGTGGTCGAAGATATTGTCGATACCGGATTAACCCTGAAGTACCTGAAGGAAAATCTCAAAGCTCGTAACCCTTTGAGTGTTAAGGTAGTTACCCTGCTTGATAAGGCTGCCCGCCGGCAGGTGGAAGTAGTTCCTGATTATAACGGGTTTGCTATTCCCGATGAATTTGTTGTAGGCTACGGTTTGGATTTTAATGAAGAATATCGAAATTTGCCCTACGTAGGAGTTCTGAAACAGGAAGCGTATGAAGTTAATTAACAAGGAAATGGTGATGAAATAACGTGACAAAGGAAGTCGTTTTAGTTCTGGATTTTGGAGGTCAATACAATCAGCTCATTGCAAGGCGAGTACGTGAGGCTCATGTTTATTCTGAGATGGTTTCTTATAAAACGTCTATTGAGGACATAAAGGCACGGCAGCCTAAAGGTATTATCTTTTCCGGAGGACCTGCCAGTGTTAATCAGCCGAATGCTCCAAAAGTGGACCCTGAAATTTACAACTTGGGAATTCCTATCCTGGGAATTTGCTACGGAATGCAACTTATGGCCCTGCAATTGGGAGGTACGGTGGAACGTCCCGTAGCAAGTGAGTACGGTAAAGCCATGCTTACTGTGGACAAAGCAAACGATTTATGGGCCGGATTAGGCGGGGAGCGTCCTTGCTGGATGAGCCATGGCGATTCTATTAAGTCTTTGCCTAAAGGCTTTGACATTGCTGCCCATACTGGTCATACACCGATCGCAGCAATGATGGATTCTGCGCGCCATTTTTATGGCGTTCAATTTCATCCCGAAGTCAAACATACTCCTGACGGTCAAAAAATGCTTGAGCAATTTTTGTTTGATGTCTGTCACTGTGCAGGGGATTGGACAATGGAGTCATTTATTGAACTGCAAGTAGCTGAGATCCGGGCTAGGGTCGGAAAGGGACGAGTCCTCTGCGCCTTGAGCGGCGGTGTTGATTCTTCAGTAGCGGCCGCTTTAGTTCATAAAGCTGTAGGTGACCAATTAACCTGCGTTTTTGTCGATCATGGTTTTATGCGTAAGAACGAAGCGGAACAAGTTCGAAAAGTTTTCACAGAGCAGTTTCAGCTTAATTTAGTGTTTGTGGATGCTCGCGAGCGATTTATGGCCAAGCTTGAAGGAGTATCTGAGCCTGAGGTTAAACGTAAGACGATCGGCAATGAGTTCATTAGAGTATTTGAAGCTGAGGCTGCAAAACTCGGTCAAGTCGACTTTCTGGTGCAAGGGACACTCTATCCGGACATTGTCGAGAGCGGCACGGAGACAGCGGAAACCATCAAGAGCCATCATAATGTCGGCGGCTTGCCGGAGGATATGCAGTTTAAGCTGGTTGAACCGCTGCGCATGTTATTCAAAGACGAAGTGCGCGAATTAGGTACAGAGTTGGGCATGAGTGAAGAAATCGTTTGGCGCCAACCCTTCCCGGGACCTGGTCTGGCGATCCGTATTCTCGGTGAGGTAACCCGCGAGAAACTAGATATTCTGCGAGAAGCGGATGCCATTATTATCGAGGAAATTCGCCGCTCAGGCTTATATCGGGATCTGTGGCAAAGCTTTGCCGTCCTTCCCTCTATCAAAAGCGTTGGCGTCATGGGAGACGGCCGAACTTATGAATATCCGATTATCTTAAGAGCGGTGACGAGTGAAGACGCCATGACCGCTGATTGGGCCAGACTGCCCTATGATCTTCTCCACAACATCTCCTCACGGATTGTCAATGAGGTCCATGGTGTAAACCGTGTCGTTTATGATATCACCAGCAAACCGCCCGGAACGATTGAGTGGGAATAATTCTCGTAGATTTACAGTCGCAATTATAGAAATAGGCACTCAGCTACTCAATGGCTGGGTGCTTACTTTTTGCTAAAACTAGATAGTAATACCTTTATTTTTTCATCGTTCATGACTCCTTTCACTATTCTGCAATATAGAGCATTTAGTGAAAGAAAAGGTTAAAACTTTAAGAACCTTTTGATATAAATTTTTCAAATGACAAATAGGCTAGCCGCTTTCGTCACCGAAGCCCCGATGCGCTAATGTCTTAATGAATACTGCAATGATTTTCAACATCTGTTGGAGGTTGAGTAAGCAAATGTGACGGAATTGATAACGAATCAGGAAATTGTGGGGTAAGCGTTTTATCATCATCTTGTTTAGTCTGAGCAGAAGGGAACACTGATGGGTGAGCTAACCACACCATTGAAAGAGCGGATGTTAAGCCATAAAGAAAATTATGAAATAAGTAGGAATAATGTGTTTTCGTTAAATGAGGTTTAGCTGAGTAGAATCCTTTTTTTATGCCAAAGGAATATAAGGTTCCCCATGTCAACGAACCGGAAAAACCGCCTTTAAGAATCAGGTAATCCCTGCCGGTCTTTTTAAGAATATAAAATAGAGGTAAACCTAAAGTTGCTCCTGTTATCAAATGAAAAAATTGACCGATTATTACGTTCTTTTTCTGGTTTGTTCGGAAAGGTCTCATAAACATGGAGGCGCCTAAATGGGCGTAAAGCATTTCAGTACGATTCTTTTTCCATAAGATAAAATTGGATACATCAACTAATAGTGTTCCAATTAAACCTCCAAAGAGACCTATAGCTACGGAATCCTTAAGTTGCAGGCCTCTTGTTATAAACTTGAAAAGTTTCATCAGCCTTGAATTATTCAATAGAATCTTCTCCTTTCTTCACTCTCAAAATGTCTTGCAAATCTAATAGAAGCCTCGTTAAGTAAATTTCATAGTTTTGTGTTTCAGTCACCGAAAATAACAGACCAGATGAATGTTCCTAATAGTTCCTAAAAAACAGAAAAATATTTTTTGAATATTATTAACAGATATTATAGTTTTATTCTCCCTTGGCTTAATGAACTTGGTTAAAGTCATTTGTGAATCGATTCGAAAGCACAAAAAGAAGACGCCCAACAAGGCGTCTTTTAGCTTTATTACGATTGATCAAAAAGAGATTTAGTAATCTCTAAAAATATTATAGGGAAATTCGGAGTTATCGTGTCCGCCTACTGGATTATAGGAACCGCAGGTAGGACATTCCCAACCACCGCCATTGAAACTAAAATTTGTTGACTTCTTGCACTTTCTGCAATAGGCAGCTACTGTGCGAGTCATTTTAAAGCCCCCTCTACATAGAACAATGCTAAACGTTACTCTAACCATAAAATTTATTCTTAAACATTTTTTCATCTTCATAAAATCTTAAAGTCTTGGTCACAATCTCATTAAAAGTTCAATGTATGCTATATCATGGTTGATAGGACCGTAGCGGAATTTATAAAACAAAAACTTCACTGAAAGAAAAACTTGTATGAATTGGGGGATGTTAAGTTTATGCAGAAACGATTCCTAGTCCAAAAAGCTTGGAAAAAGCCATCATTATTCATTGGGGTATTACTTATTGCCGCACTGATTGGAGTAAGCGGCTGCAGTTCAACTACTGCAAGTTCGTCAAATTCTGATCAGTCAACGACGCAGTCCCAATCAACTCAAAGCCAAACAAGCCAAGGTCAAGCTACTCAAACGAAGAGAACGATTAATCCTGCCCAACAGGCCGCTATGGAAATTCGCCGTTTAGAAAATAGCCAACAGAACCCATTAACGAGTGACCAGAAAAATAAACTTAAACCCATTCTGCAAGAATTGATTAAGACTACGAATCCAAGTCAAGATTTTTCACAGCAGCAAGCTGATGCTATCAATGCAATATTTACTGATCAACAAAAAACCGAATTAAAATCAGCTCCGCAAAGACCTTCTAAAGGGAACAATCAAAATGCAAATAGTCAAACTCAAACTCAAAATAACCAAAGCGGTACTGCTAATGGATCGAATTCTCAACGCAGAGCCGGCGGGCAACGAGGTACATTTAATCCACAGCAATTGTATCAACAAGTATTAGATTCTTTGAATAAGTAGTGGAGGGAGCATTTTTGGTTCCTAAATCATGTAACCATCAGTTGGGATAAACAACAGATTAAGCCACACGTTCGACAATAATTTACCTAAAATTGGATAATTTATTCTTGTCATTTCTGCAAAAAAACAATACAATTCTTACTGAAAAGACTTTTCGGGAGGAATCCAAGTGGAAAAGAAACTTTTGAAAAGAATTGAGGTTTTACGCAGAAGGCTCAACAAATTTGGTCTCAATAGGGAATTAATTGATAGTGAAGTTGTCGAGGTTAGTCAGCAATTAGATAGATTGTTGAACCAGTACCAGCGGATTACTTCTATGGAACAGCTTAGTTTTTGGTAAATACACGGCCAGAGCTATAGTTATAGTTAAATAATTATGGTCTGAAATATAGTTATAGTTTTAACCTCGTGAGGCAAGAAGTCTCTCATCTCTAAGCGTTAGCGTAGGTGGTGGGAGCATGTCACAATTGAGCCGTCATTTTTTGATGGCTTTTTGTTTTAATCTCTTTTTATGGTCATTAATTTGTGAGCCATGGTACTTATTGCGCAGAATAAGATTTAACTTTTGCGGATTTGGAAAGATTACGTGAGTGCGTTTATGGTGAGGAGGGATTATAATAGAGTTATAGTGCAGGAGGGGCGTATGAATTACATTGTATTTGATTTGGAATTTAATATGTTTTTTCGCTTTAAAGAGGGAGATTTAGCAAACCCTGCTTTAAAAAATGAAATTATACAGATTGGTGCCCTAAAACTGAATGATCAATTGGAGAAAATTGATGAGTTTAACTTATTAATCAAGCCCTTTGTTTATAAACGATTAAATCCCTATGTAAAGAGAAAGACAAACATAAACACAAGCAAAATTATTCCAAGAAGGCCGTTTATGGACGCCATGGAAAGCTTTGAGGCTTGGGTTGGAACTGAAGCGGTTTTATGCTCTTGGGGGCAGGATGATATCCTAGGATTACGAGAAAATTGCTCCTTTTTTGGTTTCGATGCGAAATTCTTCAATAAGTATATAGACATTCAAAAAATCTATATGAAGTTTGAAGGCTTGACACAACAGCCGAGCCTGGAGAGAGCCGTGGATGACTTAGAAATCGCAAAGAAATTGCCTTTCCATGATGCGTTTAGTGATGCTGCCTACACAGTGGATATTTTCAGAAAGGTTTATGATTTTTCTCAAGATGCCATTATTAATTGGGAAAAGGTACAGCGAGAAAATGAACTAAAGGTTAATGAATTAAAAGGCTTACTGAGTCAAACGGTCATTTACTGTCCGGAATGCGGCAATAGCGTGGAAAAAATTAAGGAATCGAGTAAATCTAAAAAGTATTTTGCTCATGGGTTTTGTCATCAATGCAAGATTCCCATAAAACACGTTGCCAGGATTATAAATAAAGACGGAGAATTTACAATATGCTGCAAAGATAGTATTTATCAAAGAGATAGTTAATAAGGGCATAAACCTTAAGGTTAGATGAGGCTGTAATTGACTTTTTAAAGTCGTTACAGCTTTTTTGATTTATAAAAGTTTTTTAAATTTGCTATAGTGATTTATAACAGTTTGTAAGCAATTTTAAACGTATCTTTATTTCCTGTGATTACCTATTGATACGTTAAAACGGTTTTTGTTATAGTTCTTATTATCTTCATAAATTCTACACAGTTTTTTCATATTTTATAAATAGGGAGGAACTTCTTGTTGAAAACTTTCAAATTCCGCTTAACAGGACTTTTAGCTTCCATGTTGATTCTTGTTTCAACTATTCTAGTTCCTTTGTTGGTTAGTCCTGCGCCGGCATTGGCGTCTATCAACGATAGACCTGCTTCAGCCTCGTCTCAGCTCGCTGCGGGTGTAAATTTCGCTTTAGCTGTCGATGGAGACGGAAATGTCTGGGCTTGGGGGAACAACTCCGACGGTCAGTTAGGACAAGGCAAAACTGACAGCAGCAGCACTGCTTCTCCGGTGCAAGTTAAAGACCTTACGAATATTATTGCGGTTTCAGCTGGGGGAGCCCATGCTTTGGCCCTGAAAGCGGATGGGACTGTTTGGGCCTGGGGTAGCAACGAAGAAGGTCAACTTGGCGTCGATCAAGACTCACCAGTAACAACATCAGTACAAGTCCAAGGATTGCAAAATATAGTAGCCATCGCTGCAGGATTAGACTTTAGCCTTGCACTCGGGTCTGATGGCAGAGTATGGGCCTGGGGCGACAACGAATTTAGACAAGTCAATGAAAATAGTAATACACTTAAATATACTGCACCACAATTAATTGCTAATCTTCCCGGGGTAGTTAAAATAGCTGCCGGAAGTGCTTGGTGTTTGGCTCTCAAAAATGATGGTACTGTCTGGACTTGGGGAGCTCAAAAAGTTGTTATGGATACAGATACCGAACCTGCGGATTTTATTGGCCTGACCCAAGTGAAAGGGATTTCCGATATTGTCAGTATTTCAGCAGGCTTTAGTCATAGCCTTGCTTTAAGGGGCGACGGAACTGTTTGGGGTTGGGGAAGCAATGAGCTCATGCAGCTCGGCAATAGTAATCAGCAATGGTTCGATTCACCGGTTCAAATTTCTTCCTTGAAAAGGGTATCAGCGATTAGCGCAGGAGCCTATATGTCAATGGCTCTTGGCTTTGATGGAAGTGTCTGGACGCTGGGCGGCAATATTTATGGTCAGTTGGGAAGCGGAATAGATGCTGACACCCAGCCTCTTACTTCTTTGCCGGTTAAGGGGGCAAATCTGAGCTGCGTTACCAGTATCTCAGTCGGTTATGGTTTTGCGCTGGGAAGAGCGGGCGGCAAAATCTGGGGTTGGGGCCTTAATACCGATGGCCAATTAGGCAACGGAACTGTTAACGTTTTAGGACAAGACGGTTACAACGGGACAGATACTCCTGTTATGGGTCAGCACATTCTTTATACGGCGCCAGCTTCTTATCTCGAGCGAGTTTCCGGCAATCAAGCCGTAAACACTGCAGTGGAAATTGCTAAAAAGGGATGGCCGGATGGTTCGTCAGCTGTAATTCTAGCGACAGTGGTAAATTTACCCGATGCTCTTGCTGCAGCAACTCTAGCTCATCAATATGATGCTCCGATTTTGCTAACGAATAGCAAAGCTCTCGATTCAGACGTACAAGATGAAATTGACCGGCTTCATCCGGCAAAAATTATTATTGTCGGCGGAACTGCCGTTGTTTCAGGGGATATCGAAAACTCACTGAAGCAGAAGTACAGTGACATTACGCGTTTGGCCGGCTGGGATCAGTACGAAACAGCTGCCAGGATAGCCGATTACTACTACTCAGTTAACCCTGATGCTCCGAAAAAGGTTGTTATCGCTAATGGTAACAATTTTCCAGACGCCTTATCTATCTCATCCTGGGCAGCTTATAACCACATTCCTATTTTGTTAACTAAGAATAACCAGCTGCCTGAAGCTACTAACACGGCGCTTAAGGATCACGAAATTGCTGATGCAATATTAGTTGGAGGCCGTGCGGTCATTAACGATGACGTAGCTAATGCGATTACAAAAACTGTCTCCGCCCATTGGGATTCAAACGATCAAAACAAAACACTTAATCGTTATTGGGGAATGGATCAATACGAGACCAGTGTTGCCGTGGCAAGGGGACTTAGAGCTAACGTTAATACGATTATCATTGCCACAGGAGAAAACTTTCCCGATGCCTTAGCCGGATCAGCGCTTGCTGCACGTACCGGCAGCCCCATAATTTTGGTGAACAAGCAATTCAATAAAGCAAGTGTTATGAATTTCCTGGCTGATAGCAGCGGTCAAATCCGCCAGATTTATCTTCTTGGCGGGAAAGCAGTAATTCCAGATTCTTCTTTGGAATATATCAATAGCTATATGGCTGGGTGAACGTGAGCCTCTCCCAGCTACTTTCAAACTGAGCTGAAGTGCGCTTAGAGGCACCTTAAGAGGGTGGGCGTTTTTCAACACAAGAGAAGATAAGATTTAACAGATGGACCGTAGGAAGGCAAACTCTTTGCATTCTTACGGTTCTTTGACAGCTAGTCTGTTTTCAACTTATTTGAATATTGCTCGGAAAAGAGTTAAGTAAACTATGTAATTCGAACGTTACAAACAAAACATTGAATAACGTTCGAATTTGTTATTGACCTTTATAGTTCCTTCTTGTACAATGAACGTAACAAATACATACGAGTTCATATAATAGCGGAGATATGGTCCGCAAGTTTCTACCAGACTGCCGTAAATGGTCTGACTATGAGCGAAAGTGTACCTAGGGCAATCAGATTGTCCGAGTGGTACAGATTTGATTGCAGGATCAAATTACACCGAAGGGATAAAAGCCCAGGCGGGTAGGTTTCACTCTTTCTTTTTAAGGGGGAAATTTACTCGTCTGGGCTTTGATTTTTATGGAAGTGAGGGATATCTTTGAATCTGATCGGAGTCATTATGGGAAGTGATTCAGACTACAGGGTGATGGAAGATGCGCTTAAAATCCTAAGGCAATTTGAGGTGGGCTTTGAAGTAAAGATTTCTTCGGCTCATAGAACATTAGAACGAACCCTTGATTGGGTCAAAGCTTTTGAGAATCAAGGAGGGAAACTCATTATTGCGGGCGCAGGGTTGGCGGCTCATTTGCCTGGAGTGATTGCGGGGTCAACCACCTTACCCGTGATTGGTGTCCCTATGAACAGCGGCCCCTTGAATGGCGTCGACGCTCTCTATGCTATTGTTCAGATGCCTCCCGGAATACCGGTTGCCACCGTTGGAATTGGCGCTGCTCGAAATGCGGCTTTGCTCGCAGTTCAAATATTAGCAACCGAAAATAGTGCTTTACGAGCAAAGCTTAAGGACTACAGGGCGAAAATGGCAGCGGATATTGCCGCAAAGGATGAGGCTTTGCAAAAGAAATTAATCGAAGGTTAAAGTAGAGAAATAGAAAGGAGATTTCACTTTGATTGACCGATATACACTTCCTGAGATGGGAGAAATTTGGACAGACGAACACCGACTTTCTCTGTGGTTAACTATCGAAATTGCTGCCTGTGAAGGTTGGGCAAAACTTGGCAGGATCCCTAATGAAGCAGTTGAGGTGATTCGAGACAAGGCATCTTTCACCTGGGAACGAGTTCAAGAGTTGGAAGAAGTGACCCAACATGATGTTTTGGCGTTTTTAACCAACGTGGCTGAGAACGTAGGTGATGAAGCCAAGTATATTCATCTGGGTTTAACCTCATCCGATATTCTTGATACGGCATTATCCCTGCAGATGGTTGAAGCAACGGATCTATTGCTATCGAAGATGGAGGCCTTGGAGACAGTTCTCCGCCGCAGGGCAATGGAACACCGGGACACTCTGATGATGGGACGAACACATGGAATTCATGCTGAGCCCATTACCTTAGGCTTGAAGTTTGCACTTTGGTATGATGAAATCCGGCGTCAAAAAAACCGCTTGAGTATCGCTCGTGAAGAAGTTCGCGTTGGGAAAATCTCGGGTGCAGTTGGGACCTTTGCCAATGTGGACCCACAAGTTGAAGCCCATGTCTGCCAAACGCTCAATTTAAAACCTGCCTTGATTTCCACTCAGGTCCTTCAGCGTGACCGTCACGCTTTCTATATGACGACTCTGGCGGGGATTGCCAGTTCTCTTGACAAGATGGCTACCGAAATCCGCAACTTACAGAGAACGGACGTTCATGAGGTTGAGGAGGCCTTCGGCAAAGGGCAAAAAGGGTCGTCAGCCATGCCGCATAAAAAGAATCCCATTACTCCGGAACGGATCTGTGGTATGGCCAGAGTTGTGAGGGCAAATGCTCAAGTGGCCCTGGAAAATGTTGCCTTATGGCATGAGCGGGATATCTCCCATTCTTCGGCGGAACGGATGATTTTGCCGGACAGTACCCTGGCCCTTTATTACATGCTTCATAAAATGGTTCAGTTAATCGATCGTTTGCAAGTTTTCCCCGAGCAAATGAAAATCAATATTGATAAAGGATTAGGATTGATTTTCTCGCAACGTGTAATGCTGGCTTTAGTGGGAAAGGGAGTTAGCCGTGAAAACGCCTATGCAATGGTTCAGCGCAATGCCCTTGAAGCTTGGAATACGAAGGAGCAATTTAAAAATTTAGTCGGTCGGGACATAGGCATCAGAGAATATCTGCGTGAAGAAGAGATTGATAACTTATTTGACTATGACTATCATACCAAGCATGTAGGAGATATATTTGCACGTTTAGGGCTCGTTTAAAGGGAACGAAAATGTATCGTGCCAAAGCACTTGTTAGTGTTGGCTTATTATTTAATAAAAAAATTGAAAAGGGGTAACAACAATGGAAAAATTAGCGCTGAAATATGAGGGAAAAGCTAAGAAAGTCTATGAAACGGATGAAAAGGATTATTTCTGGGTGGCTTATAAAGATGATGCCACAGCGTTCAATGGTGAAAAAAAGGGACAGATCGCGGATAAAGGAGAAGTTAACAACCAGCTTTCAGCTCTTTTCTTTGCGGAAATTGAG
This sequence comes from Desulfosporosinus sp. SYSU MS00001, assembly GCF_049943955.1. Taxonomy (NCBI): domain Bacteria; kingdom Bacillati; phylum Bacillota; class Clostridia; order Eubacteriales; family Desulfitobacteriaceae; genus Desulfosporosinus; species Desulfosporosinus sp. SYSU MS00001. Next base: position 186,523 of record NZ_JBNFTW010000009.1, on the reverse strand, counting down.
AAAGCAGGAATTCCTACCCACTTTGTACGTTTGCTTGGCCAGCGGGATATGCTCGTACGGCGTTTAGATATGGTTCCCCTCGAAGTTGTTGTCCGCAATATTGTGGCGGGAAGTTTGTCAAAACGTCTCGGAGTGGAAGAGGGATTTGTCCTCTCTCAACCTGTAGTTGAATTATATTATAAAGATGACGCTTTGGGAGATCCGATGGTCAACGAATCTCATGTTGCGGCTATGGGATGGGCAAAGCTGGAGATTGCCAAGGAGATTCAGGCTATGGGCCTGAAGATCAACGAAATATTGCGTAATATTCTCGTCAAAGCAGGCATTGATCTAATTGATTTCAAATTAGAATTTGGGATAAGCAACGGACAAGTCCTTTTAGGTGATGAGATATCTCCGGATACATGTCGATATTGGGACATAAAAACTCGGGAAAAGCTGGATAAGGATCGTTTTCGCCGCGACCTTGGGCAAGTTGAAGAGGCCTACCAGGAAGTCTTCCGCAGGGTTAAAGAGGTTCTGGCGTCCGCTTAAGGGAAATTTTCAAAACCAGTAAGGTCACGACAAAGGTATTCTGTTTGTTGAGGAGGGCGGCGAAGAGCTTGTTAATCCAGTTAACCTATAAGTTAACGAGTTTGAGGCTTTTCGCCTTGTCTCACTAATTAAAGGGGGGACAGAATTGTTCGACTATAGCCTGGACAAACCGCATGAGGAATGCGGGGTCTTTGGAATTTATGCGCCCAATCAAGAAGTGGCTCGTTTAACCTATTATGGGCTCTATGCTTTGCAGCATCGCGGGCAAGAAAGCGCCGGTATTGCTGTTTCTGATGGACGTGCAATAGAAGTTCATAAAGGAATGGGCCTTGTCTCGGAAGTGTTTTCTAACCATATTATTAAGAATTTACACGGAAAGATGGCAATTGGACATGTTCGCTACTCAACTACAGGTTCCAGTTTGTTGGCCAATGCCCAGCCCCTCGTCGTTCATTATCAAAAGGGCATGATGGCCTTAGCTCACAATGGAAATTTAACGAATGCCACGGAATTACGGGAAGAATTAGGCCTGAACGGAGCCGTCTTTCAGACAACGACAGATAGTGAAGTCATTATCAACCTGATTACGCGCTATCGCCGGGAATCTCTTGAGGATGCCCTTGTCAAAACCATGATGGATTTGCGGGGGGCTTATGCGGTAGTCATTCTAGCAGAGGATAAACTTTTTGGTTTAAGAGATCCCCATGGAGTCCGGCCTCTTTGTATTGGAAAAAAAGGTGAGAGATATTGCCTGGCGTCGGAAAGCTGTGCTCTTGATACCGTCGGTGCCGAGTTTGTTCGGGATTTAGAACCCGGTGAAATTGTTGTTATTGATGAAAATGGGCTGCACTCCCGTCCAGGATTAAGGAAAAACAAAAGTGCTTCTTGTGCCTTTGAATATATCTACTTCGCGCGTCCGGACAGTACCATCGATCAGATCAATGTCTCGGAAAGCCGCTTGAAGATGGGAATTGAATTAGCTCATGAATGTCCAATAGATGCAGACCTTGTTATCGCTGTCCCGGACTCAGGAACAGCTTCGGCTCTGGGATATGCCACAACTTTGGGCTTGCCTTTTGGTGAAGGCTTGATAAAAAATCGTTATGTCGGAAGAACTTTTATTCAACCGACTCAGGAAATGAGAGAAGTAGGCGTTCGCTTGAAGCTGAACGCTAATGCGAGCGTCCTTAAAGATAAACGAATTGTTATGATTGATGATTCCATTGTCCGTGGTACTACAAGTTCAAAATTAGTGGCGATGGTAAGAAAAGCAGGGGCTAAAGAAGTCCATTTTCTGATAAGTTCGCCTCCTGTGTCCTATCCATGTTATTATGGAATAGACACAGCTGAACGGGAAAAGCTAATCGCCAATCGCTTGGATATGGAAGGAATTCGCAAGTTTGTTGGAGCTGATTCGCTGCATTACATTTCAGAAGAAGGTTTGTTGAGGGCCCTCGGCACAGAAAATGTTTGCCTGGCCTGTTTTAATGGCTCTTACCCTATTCCTGTTTCAGACGTTAACCGCGGAAAGAATTCCTGCGGCTAAAATGATGGGCGAAAAGTTAGGAGGAATTAATGTGGGGTACTCTTACCGTGATGCTGGTGTTGATATACAAGCTGGTAATGATGCAGTTGAACGTATTAAACCGGCAGTAGCCCGAACGCTCCGTCCGGAAGTATTAGGCGGACTTGGCGGATTTGGGGGACTTTTTAAATTAGATCTAAAAAAATATCCGGATCCGGTTTTGGTTTCCGGGACGGATGGCGTGGGAACAAAGCTCCGTCTTGCCTTCCAGATGAACCGGCATGATACTATTGGGCAAGATGCTGTGGCTATGTGTGTTAATGATATTTTGGTTCAAGGTGCGGAGCCTTTGTTCTTTCTCGATTATCTTGCTGTTGGCAAAGTGAATCCGGAAAGAGTTGCTGAAATTGTTGGCGGTATTGCCCGGGGTTGTGAAATGGCCGGTTGTGCCTTAATCGGAGGGGAAACCGCAGAAATGCCAGGTTTCTATGCTGAGAATGATTATGATATTGCTGGGTTTTCCGTCGGAGCAGTCAACCGTGATCAACTGATCGATGGGTCGGGCATTGAAGCCGGGGATGTTCTTATTGGCCTCCCTTCCACTGGATTGCATAGCAATGGGTATTCCTTAGCTCGTAAATTATTTGAGAGCTATTCTTTAGAGGAGGTTCTGCCGGAATTAGGAGAACCTTTGGGCGAAACCCTGCTGAGACCCACCCGAATTTACGTTAAGACTATTCTGTCGCTCCTTGCAAAACAGAATATTAAGGGTATGGTTCATATTACAGGGGGAGGACTTACGGAGAATATTCCCCGTATCTTGCCTTCAGGACTGGGGGTTCAGATCGATCCGACATCTTGGAAACGTCCGGCAGTTTTTGATTTGCTTCAACGTTTAGGGGATGTTGCTTGGCCCGAGATGTACCGGACCTTTAACATGGGTATCGGATTTGTCATCATTGTCAATTCGGAAGATGAAGAATCAATACGTCACCAGCTCAAGGAGATGGGTGAATTGAGTCATGTCATCGGACGTGTTGTTCATGGAGTAGGTGTCACCTATTGAGAACTGCAGTGTTAGCTTCTGGAAGAGGAAGCAACTTTAAAGCGTTGCTTGAGGCCTCAAAAAAAGAAGATTTACCGATTGAAATAGTTGCAGTCGGTTCCGATCAGCCGAGAGCCGCTGCTCTTGGCTTAGCCAAGGAATTTGGAATTCCAACTGGGGTTTTTTCGATTAGGGACTACCCCCAACGTCAAGCCCAAGAAGAGGAACTTTTGATTTGGATGAGGAAACATCGTGTTGAACTTCTGCTCTTAGCAGGCTATATGCGGGTTTTGGGGTCGGAGTTTATTCAACAGGCCAATTTTCCGATTCTGAATATTCATCCGTCTCTCCTTCCGTCGTTCCCTGGGCTTCATGCTCAGCGCCAGGCTTTGGAATATGGAGTCAAAGTAAGCGGCTGTACGGTTCATTTTGTCGATGAAGGTTTAGACAGCGGACCGATTATTTTACAGGAGGCAGTACCTGTCTTAGCAGAGGATACAGAGGATAGTTTATCTCAGAGAATTTTAGAAGCAGAACATCGTCTTTACCCTAAAGCCGTCCGGCTCTTAGTTTCTGGATGTGTTAGACGGGTGGGGCGTCGAGTTCAGATATTGCAACAGGAGGGTTTGGAATGAAGCGAAGAGCCATTATCAGCGTTTCAGACAAGACGGGAATTGTCACTTTTGCTCAAGGACTTGTTGAGTTGGGATTTGAACTTATTTCGACAGGGGGAACTTATAAAGTTCTTGATGAAGCCAATATCCCCGTGAAATATGTCAGTGAGGTCACAGGATTTCCGGAAGTATTAGGCGGACGGGTTAAAACCCTCCATCCGTTGATTCATGGCGGAATTCTGGCTCGTGATATTGAGGAACACCGCCAGCAGATGGAACAAAATGGCATAGGATTCATTGATTTGGTGGTCGTGAATTTATATCCTTTTCGGGAGACAATCTCTAAGCCAGGAGTGAGCTTTGAGGAAGCTATCGAAAACATTGACGTGGGAGGCCCGACCATGGTTCGCGCCGCAGCTAAAAATCACGGCAGGGTTACAGTATTGGTCAATCCAAAATCCTACGAAGAAGTCTTAAATGTCCTGCGTGAAACAGGGACTGTTTCCGCCGGTATGCGCAAGCGATTAGCGGCGGAGGCTTTCGCCCATACAGCGGAATATGATCGCCTGATTGCAGGTTATTTAGAACGGCAGCTTGAACCGGTTGGCGGTTTTCCCAGGACGCTGCGTCTAACTGCTCAAAAGGTTCAAGAATTGAGATATGGCGAAAATCCTCAGCAAAAGGCCGCTTTTTATATTAATTCTGAGGCCGCCTTAGGAAGTTTGGCAAGAGGAAAACAGCTTCAGGGAAAAGAACTTTCCTATAACAATTGGGTAGATATGGAGGCCGCGTGGAAACTTGCCCGCGAGTTTGACTCATGTGCTGCAGCCATCATTAAGCACACCAATCCCTGTGGAGCGGCTTTAGGAAATACGCCCTTAGAAGCTTACAAAAGTGCTTTGGCTTCAGATCCTGTTTCGGCCTACGGCGGGATTATTGCTTTAAACCGAGTAGTTGACGGTCCTACTGCTGAAGCAATTAAGGAGTGTTTCTACGAGGTGATTGTGGCGCCGGATTTTAGTCCGGAGTCTCAGGACATTTTAAGTTCCAAGAAAAATCTCCGGCTCTTTGCAGTTGGCAGAGGCGAGAATGACCGAGTGACTCCTCGCTTGATGCTGAAAAGCGTTGACGGCGGGTATCTGGTTCAAGAGGTGGATCGAGGAACAACTCCTATTGATGAATGGGAATTTATTACCCAGCAGAAACCTACAGAGAACGATTTAAAGGCTCTTGATTTTGCTTGGCGTGTTGTTAAACACGTTAAATCAAACGCCATCGTCATAACTGATCACCGGCAAACCTTAGGTGTCGGTGCGGGACAAATGAACCGTGTAGGATCAGTAAAGATTGCCGTTGAACAAGCCGGTGAAAAAACTAAAGGAGCATATTTAGCTTCCGATGCCTTCTTTCCCTTTCCGGATTCGATTGAATCTGCTGCCCAAGCTGGAATTCGAGCAATTATTCAGCCAGGGGGGTCTATTCATGATCCCGAAGTGATTGAGGCTGCTAATCGTTTAAATATTATCATGGTCTTTACGCATCGCAGACATTTTCAACATTAATTTTCCGGAAGGTAACGATTGGATAAGCGGGTGAGAATATGAATAAACTTCGAGTGTTAGTCATAGGAAGTGGTGGGCGGGAACATGCCCTTGCCTGGAAACTCTTGCAAAGCCCGGCGTTGGAACGTCTCTATGTTGCACCCGGAAATGCCGGAACCGAACCTTGGAATATCCCTATTTCGGCCCAAGATATTTCAGGTCTGGTGGAGTTTGCCTTAAAAGAAGATATTGATCTGACTCTGGTTGGCCCTGAAGATCCGCTTAGCTTAGGAATCGTGGATGCTTTCCAAGAGGCCGGGCTGCGAATTTTTGGGCCTGCTAAGGCCGCCGCTCAGTTAGAGGGAAGTAAATCCTTTGCGAAAATGATTATGGAACGGGCTAAAATTCCAACGGCTAAGTGGGAAGTCTTTGAAAATTCAGATCAGGCCAAAGCTTACATTAAGGACCTTGGAGCCCCTTGCGTTCTAAAAGCGGACGGTTTAGCAGCAGGAAAAGGTGTTATCGTGGCGATGGATTTAGATACTGCGCTTCAGGCTGTCGATGAAATCATGGATGGAAATTTTGGAGCAGCAGGGAAAAAACTTTTAGTTGAAGAGTTTCTTGAAGGGCAAGAAGTTAGCCTGCTCTGTTTCACGGACGGAACTACAGCCCGCCCGATGGTTCCTGTACAGGATCATAAGCGTGCTTTAGATGGTGACAAAGGTCTTAATACCGGAGGTATGGGAACATACAGCCCTCCTCCAATTTGGACAATTGAGCTTGAAGAATCGGTAATGCGGGATCTTGTCAATCCGACGCTAAAGGTTATGGCTGAATTAGGAACCCCGTTTCAAGGAGTCCTTTTCCTGGGACTAATGCTTACGAAACAAGGGCCAAAGCTTCTGGAATACAATGTTCGTTTCGGCGATCCAGAAACCCAGGTGGTAATGAAGCGCTTGAAGAGCGATCTTTTACCGATATTATGGGCTTGCACTGAAGGCCGGTTGTCGGAAGCTGATTTGGAGTGGAAAAACGAAGCTGCTGTGTGCGTCGTGATGGCTTCGCCCGGGTATCCTTCAAAGTATCCGAAAGGAATCCCGATTCGCCTGCCGGAGACAAAGGACAAGGATTCGGTAATTTTTCATGCCGGTACCGAAAGGAAAAATGGAATACTCGAGAGCAGCGGCGGCCGGGTGTTAGGCGTTACGGCTGCGGGAAAAACTCTGCTAGAGGCTCGCGCTAAAGCTTATGCTCTTGCGGAAACCGTTGAATTCCCCGGAGCACATTTTCGGCGGGATATTGGTGTCAAAGGTCTGAATTGAGCTGGAGATTTGAGTGACCACTAAGAGTCTCCCCCCATATAATAATGGCAAGGTTCGATAAAAAGGGGGGGATGAAGGTGTTTCATTATCGAAAGCATTTGTTTTATCCGGTACATGTTGAACGGCAAGATCCCGGGTTTGCCAAACTCTTGCTGGAACATTATGCTGGACGAAATAGTGAACTCACATCATCGATTCAGTACTTAAATCAGCGTTCGAACATGCCAAATAGGTATGTTCGAGATTTACTGGGATTAATAGCAGCGGAAGAATTAGGGCATATGGAATTGATTGCTGCAGCTATTGGCAAATTAGGGGGGCAGCCGCTTACTTGTGTGAATTCTCAAGGCGCTCCCTGGGTTTTAAATTATATTGATCAAAATGCTGACTATCTTACTATGCTGCAGGTGGATATTCAGGCAGAAACCAGGGCGGCCCTTCTTTATCAACAACATTTGGAGTCAACGACAGATCCTAATATGAAGAAAATGATCAACTTTTTAATTACTCGCGAAGGAGTACATAAACGTTTGCTCCAAAAAGCACTGCTGTTAATTCGAGAAAACGGGTCTCCGGAAGAATTAAATGAATTGATTTATGATTACAAGATGAGTTTGCAAGTTCTGGAATAACGGTCTGTCTCTTAAAAGATTTAGGCACTTCAATTGCGAAGTGCCTAAATCTTTTAAGATAAGGAACCACAAATAATAAAAACATGTGCTCAGCTCGCTGTAATTTGTTTGACGACTAAATTCACGAATCCGTCGGATTTAGTACAAAACTCCGCAAAATAATGATCAGGCTTGCAGTGCAAGAGTTTCAGCTTTTAGGTGTCAAGCTTTCGTTTTATGTGGCGCATGGTAACATGTATATGAGGTTTTTTGAGGAAAATAAGAAATTATTGTTAAGCATCAGTTAAGATTCCCGAAAAACATTTTAAAAAGCAGGAAAGTAAAATTCTATCTTGAAATTACACATATATTGCAGGAATAAAGACCTATTCAATAGGCCTATAAGAACAGAAAAAGAGTTCCAAGAATAATTGGAATAAATCTTAAAATTGTTCCTCGAGAGTTCTTGAGAAACAAGAAAACAATATCAGTCATAGAGACAGAAAGATGTTGAGGGCAAGGGCAAAATGAATCGGTTTGGTAAGTTCATCATAGTATTTTTGATTTTTATAGTTTCCGTATGTAGTGTATTGTATTTATCTTATTCCAAAAGTGCGATTCAAAGCAGCGCTAACTTGAGTAATCTAAATAGCCAATATAATGCTGATTCAGAAATAGAAAAATCCTTAAGGAATTTGTCAAAAAACGGTTATAAGGCAGAAGAAATTAGTGGTGTTAATACAGGAGAAAACGTGACCGCGATAACCTTCGAAGGAATGGTTGATCAAAAGACAACTAAAAAGCTGTTGGCCTTGCTTAAATCGTATGATGTAAAGTCTACATTTTTTTTGCCTGGCATAAAAGCAGCTGAGGATCCGGATACGGTGAAGGCAATATCTGACGCCGGACAAGTTATTGGAAATTATACATTAAACGCTGATACGCATATGGAGCGATTTTCCCAACAAGAAATGGTTAAGAATTTTTGTCGAACTAATGTAATTTTAGGGGATATTTCAGGAAAGGCTCCCTCTTTGTTAAAATGCAGCCTTACGGAATATTCGGATAGCCTCTTAAAATCTGCATATGCCAGTGGTTTAAAAGCTGCTGTTGACAGTAACTATTTTTTGAATTATCAAAGCTTTTCTTCACAGGAAGTTGCCAATAACTTTGTAAAAAACATCTCTAAAGGTTCCATTATTTCTATAAAAATGAATGGTATATTGGATCAGTCTGAGTATGAGAAAGGAAAAAAGACAGCAGATGAGAAACCGGGTATTACCCCTAAATCGACTCTGACCCAAAATAAAAAACTAGTCATTGATCAGAATGAAAAGTTAGTTGAAGTAGTAGGTTATCTCTTAAATGCTTTACAAAAGAATAATTATAAACTTGTGCCCGTAAATGGCCTTGCCCCTTATAAAGGCCTAGACTTTACAAAAAATTTGGAAGTTGTAAAGAATCAGAATAAAGGAAATAAGAAAGCACTGTTCCCTGATAAATCAGCTGTAAAGAATAATGTCGCTAATAATACTCTAAATTTGAATACTACTCCGGGTAATTATGAGGCTATGCGGATTTTGAATACCGGTCATAAGGCTGAACTGGTTACTAAGATATACACATCTCAGCCTTCTGTATGCTATATATTCAGGGGAATATCAAATAAAGAAGTATTGGACAGTGTTCTTCAGGAGCTGGATGCTTTGCATGCCAAGGCCACATTTTTTGTAACCGGAAAGGAACTAGTAGACGACAAAGCTAATGTGGATGAAATTGTTAAGAGGGGGTATCAAATCTGCAATGGCGGTTATGGTATTAAAAACCATACCGGCAAATCAGATTTTGATGCGGCCTGTTATGACATAGATATGGGGGAACGCTGCCTGAAGGCTTATTTGGGAAGCAACTATAGTGATAAAGAAAACAAATACTATATGCCCTATAATATGGATGCTAATGCTGAACTTTTGGAAGCGGCTAAAACACTGGGCTATAATAATGTCATTTCCTATAATATAAGTCCTGTGTCAGAGAAATTTAAAAATTTGTCTGCTAGTGAAATAATTAAGGTCTGTTTTGCGAATACGGTTGCCTTACAGCGAGGTGATATTGTCTATTTTCGATTGGATTATTTAACCCAAAAGGATGCTATCAGAGATTTAGTCTATGAAACAGCCGTAAAATATATCAAGAAAGCGCCTTATGATATTTCCAGTGTGGGGGATATGCTGACGAGCAATTTGGTTTATGTTCCTGCATCAAGAGCTCAGGCTAAGGGCAGTGATCTAATAAAAACAACAAATAATTTCCCTGAACAAAAGCTGTTATCTATGATAACCAGTAAATATATAGGGAATCCCTGTATTACTACAAGTGAAGACCTTATTGGCTTTTCTGACGAAGAAATAGCCCAGGTGGATAAAACAGGAAAGGTTAATACCAATGGTGAAAAAGTTATTTTTCTTACCTTTGATGATTGGGGTTACGATGATAATATTACCCGCCTTTTGAATGTTTTGAAAAAATATAACGTAAAAGCTACATTTTTTGTAAGAGTAGGAAATGATAATTTATCTTATGACAGTCCGATGCCGAATCCAAATTTGCTAAGAGCTATAGCCTTAGATGGACATGATATTGGCTGCCATACTTTCACGCATATGAAGGTAGATATAAAAACTGAGGCTGAGCAGGCTTTACTGCAAAAGGATATCGTGACAGCTCATCAGGAGATGGCTAGGTATATTGGAGATACAGGAAACCTAAAACTATATTTTAGGCCTCCGACTCTAGCCGTGAGTAAATTAGGTTTGGAAACTGTATTTAATTGCGGTTATCAGTATATTGTAAATGGAGATTTTGATCCTCATGATTATGAAGCTAATAGTGCCCAACAATTAATAAATAGATTGATTAATGGTATTAGCATTATAGGCACAGATCCGGATATAACTCCCGATACTCCCCCAGAGGACATTCTTAAAATTGGGCCGGGCAGTATAGTTGTTATGCATATGTTAGAGAATGCCCAGTATACCGCAGAGGCCCTGGATACTGTAATTCCTTATTACTTGGAAAAAGGGTACCGTTTTGCCAAGTTGAGTGACTACTTGAAATAGCAAAAAAGGAAAAGAAATATGAAATTTCTTCACAAAGCTAAAAGCGAAAGAAACAGCAAAGATATTGAGGATATACTGTTAAGGCCTACCAAAGATAGACGTTTACTTGCCAATGTTCCGGATAAAGAAGGAATTCGCACCAATGTTAACCGAAGGGGTAAACATGTGCTGGAGAATGGTGATAACGATGTATCCCAATACATGAAAAGCAACAATTACGGAATAAGATATCAAGCATCTTATCAGACAGAAATTATTTGTTGGCTGGATAATGGAGAAAAAGCAAAATTTTCAAGTAGAAGTAGCGATATATCGACAACTGGAATTTTATTAAACATAGAAAATCAAAGCCTGCTTGATGTCTTAACAAGCGCCCAAAAGATAAGATTGAAATTTGAAATCACCCCTGGATCCATGCCTGAAGGGTATGAAATGAAGGTTAAACTTGAAGGAAAAATGGTGCGATTTCAAAAGGCTTCTGATAATACTTTTCTTTGCGGCTTGGAATTTGTAGAGACATTAGCACAATATGCTAATCGAAAAAAAGGGCGCTATGTGCTTATGATGTCTAGTTTGGTTTTGTTTTTTACTTCCTTACTTATCGTTCTTATGAGAACGGAAAGCATTATTTACTTTGAGTTTTATAAATATTTATATCTATATAGTATTGTCACAGCAACATTTCTGCTCAGCCGCTATCTTTTTGGCGCATTATACCGACCTATGACGATTAACCCGGATTTTACCCCCGGCGTTACAATAATTATTCCATGTTTTAATGAAGAAGAATGGATTGCCAGAACTATAAACAGCTGTATTAATCAAGATTATCCTGTTGATAAGCTGGAAGTAATTGTAATAGATGACTGCTCAACTGACAACTCAGTCGAAGTGATAAAAAATACTATTGAGACAATACACTTGGGAGCAGAAAGACTGAAGACTATAGAAAGACTCCGTTATGTGGTGCAGGAAAAAAACGCCGGGAAAAGAGAAGCACTTGCCAGGGGCACAAAAATGGCGAAACATGAGCTGATAGTCTTTGTAGATTCAGATAGTTTTCTGGATCCCTTTGCTATAAAAAACCTTGTTCAGCCATTTCAAGATCCTAAAATGGGGGGAGTTTCCGGAAGAACTGATGTTGCCAATACATATACGAATACGCTGACCAAAATGCAATCTGTTAGATATTATATAGCTTTTCGCATAAACAAGGCGGCAGAAGCATTTTTTGATGCAGTCACCTGTCTTTCGGGTCCTCTATCTTGTTACAGGAAAGAAATAGTTCTTGATAATATGGATCAATGGCTAAATCAAAGATTTTTAGGCCAAAAGGCTACTTTTGGTGATGATCGAAGCTTAACTAATTTAGTATTGAAAAAACATCGGACTGGTTACCAGGATTCAGCGGTTTGCTCAACAATTGTTCCTAATACTTATAGTAATTTCATGAAACAGCAGATGAGATGGAAACGTTCCTGGTTGCGGGAGTCCATAATTGGTGGCAGGTTTATGTGGAAAAAGGAACCTTTGATGTCTCTGTTTTTCTATATGGGGTTCATTGTCCCTGCGGCTGCCCCCATAATATTTATATATAATCTTATATATATTCCTTTATTTCATCGAACTTTCCCATCAACTTATTTAATTGGATTATTATTAATGTCACTTTTAATGAGCTTCACTCAACTTTTATATCGTAAAAGCAGTACCTGGCTTTTTGGAATTTTATTTTGCCTATACTATGAAGTTTTTCTATTATGGCAGATGCCAATAGCCTGGGTGACATTTTGGAAAACCACATGGGGAACAAGAATGACACCTGAGGATATAAAAGAAAGAAACAGGAGAGAGGAAAAGAAGCGGAGGAAGTTTAAGAAGTCAATCGAAGTAAAAGACGAAAAAAACAGAAATATTTAGGTAATAGCTTTTTTTATCTTACTCGTTGCTTGACAGGGGTATATGGAGGGGCAAAGAAACAAATGAACATTAAGTATAGGCATACTTTTTCCCCTAAGAAAAAGGACAGAATGAAAATAATCAGAAGCATAATAGAAGGTTGCCTATTACTGGCAATAGTAGCGGTTATCATTCGGGCATTACCGAACAAAGACTATGTGCCCGTAAATGACCAAAACATAATTCAAAGCGATAAAGGCTTCATAGCACTTTCCTATTTCGGGGTTGACCGTACGGGAGATCAGAAATTAATTAGTACAGACAGGCTGGATGAACAGTTAAAAGCTTTAAAGGAATCCGGGTATGTTACGATTACTCAGCAAGATATATTGGATTATTACACGAAAGGAACTAAACTTCCCGCAAAATCTTTGTTTTTAATGTTTGAAGATGGAAGAAAAGATACCGCCATTTTCGCGCAAAAAATTATGGAACAATATAACTATAAAGCTACCATGTGCAGCTATGCTGAAAATCTGAATAATTATGATTCCAAATACCTAAAACCTCAAGATTTAAGGAATCTTGAGAAAACAAGCTATTGGGAACTTGGAACTAACGGATATCGCCTATCGTATATAAATGTTTTTGATAGATTCGGTAACTTTTTGAATCAGCTGGATACTTATCAATTTTCAAGCCTTGCCCCATATTTGGATCGCAATTACGATCATTATTTGATGGATTATATTCGGGATCAAAATGGAGTTCCGATGGAAGATATGACGCAAATGAAGAAACGTATAGCATATGATTATACTGCGGCCAAAGACATTTATACCAAAGCCGTGGGAAAGCTTCCATATATGTATATCCTTATGCATTCCAATACTGGGAAATTTGGCACCAATAATAATGTAAGTACAGAAAATGGAAAATGGATCACAAGTCTCTTTAAAATGAACTTTAATCGAGAAGGTAACAGCTCAAATGTAAAAGGTTCCTCAATCTATGATTTGACAAGATTGGAGCCTCAACCATACTGGTATCCCAATCATTTACTGATGAGAATATGGTCTGATACAAAGCAAAATCTAAATTTTGTGTCAGGAGATTTAAAAAGGAAGGCCTTTTGGAACACGGTTTTAGGAGAGTCCCAATTTGTAAAGGACGCTATTGTTCTTACTTCCCTGCCAAATGATCGTGGCTTGATGGAGCTGAAAAACAGTAACGATTATAAGGATATTTCCCTTTCCACAGAATTAAAAGGAAATAAAAAAGGTTCTCAGATGGTCTACCTTAGGGCTGATGAGGATTTAGAAAGCTACCTTTCCTGTCAAATTAAAGATAATGAGCTATATTTATACGAAAAGGAGAAGGGAAAACCTCAAAAGCAATTATACTCTTTAAATCTCCGTATTCTCGATAGTATTAGTTATCAATCAGTTGAGGCAAATAAGCTGGAAGCAGAAATCAAAGAACTGGAAACTTCAATAAAATATACTCGAGATACAGGTCAGGTTAAAGAATTAACTAAGCAGTTGATGGAAAAAGAACAAATGAAAGCCCGCACAGTTCAAGAAGGGGCAGATGCCGAGATTCCGAAAATCGGAATCTCGGAGCCAGGGGATCGCCTGGTTGAAATAGGTTTAACAGGTAATCGTATGACGGTTTATTTAGATAAGAAACCGATAGTTAAGGATCTGGAAGTCCATAAGACAACAGCTGGTCACATTTTTTTGGAGGCCGCCTTTAGTGGGGATGGATACAGTCAAAGTAATCTGGAGGATAATGTTTATGACGGTGTGTTTAAAGACCTCCTCATTAAGAAAATAACTGACTCTACAAAAACTAGTGAAATTATTTTATACAACAATCAATTATCCGGTTTGGATAAAGCATTTGATAAGATTGATTCCGGGTGGAATGACCTGATTAATTGGTCTATTAAAACCTTATAAATTACAGGCATGGAGATTGTTACTTTATGAAAAAGACAATTGCTATGGTGATACTTTTGGCCACAATGTCAATTCTATTATCAGGTTGCGACGACCGCGCAAATACTTCATCCACCAAAGGTTATCAGCTAAGTGCTTGGACAACCTACTGGGATTACAAAAATGTACCAAATGAAATTAATATCTTAGGAGATAATTTGACGGAAATCGTTTATTTTGGGGCGTATTTTGATCAGAGTAATCATTTATTCATACCAAAAGAAACTCAACGAACATTTCAAGAAATTAAAAATATGCCAGACAGTTTGAGATATAAAAATTATTTAGCCATAGTAAATGATAAAGTTAATAGTAAGGGCAAGACGTCCTTAAAGAGCAGAGACCTGTTGTATGAGCTGTTTGCGAATGAAAAATCAGTTGATCAACACATTAACGATATTGTTAATTTAGCCTGTGAAGGCGGCTATGATGGAGTCGAAATTGATTATGAAGCTATTAAAGGTACTGACCTCTGGCATATGTATTTAAACTTTACATCTAGACTTTATCAAAAACTAAAAGAACATAATCTTAAGATGAGAATAGATTTAGAATCTTCCGCGCCTATTAATAAATTAAAGTTTCCGGAAGGTCCCGAATATGTAATGATGTGTTATAACCTTTACGGAGCAGATAGCAAACCAGGTCCAAAGGCAGATAAAAAATTTCTTCAGGCTATGGCCGATAAAATGGCAGCTTTACCCGGAAAAAAGTCCCTTGCTATTGCGACGGGGGGATTTGATTGGAGTGAAAACGGAAAGGTTGAAGACATTACGGAGCAAGAGGCTGATTCCTTGTTGAAAAAATACTCAATTATTCCCCAACGGGATTCGGAAAAAAGCAACGCCTTAACATTTAAATATTCCGACCAAAGTGGTTTAAAACATCAAGTATGGTTTGCAGACGGATTAACACTTAGCTCATGGATAACTACTATTAAAAATAAGGGCGATTTCTATATCTCTTTATGGCGATTAAATGGAAACAATAAAGATTCCCTAAAATTACTTAGCAATTCCTGAAGAGCTAAATGAATTGATTTTGACTACGAGATGAGCTTGCAGGTTTTGAATAACGGTTCTGTCTCCTAAAAGACTTAGGCACTCCGCAGTTGAAGTGCCTAAGTCTTTTTTCAAGAGGTTCGTTTCCGCGGTTTATGGAGAGTCTATAGGGAAATTGGATTATTCGAGTTTGTGCCCTATGTCTTTCATTCAACAGCTAAATTTTAAAGGAATTTTATCATTGTGTGTATAACTATATAAAGTTGGACTTAATTTACAATCTTGTGGTCTGGAGTGATCTCTTCCGATAGGGCTGGAAGCAGTGGCGATTTCCAATATTCGAATTTTATGGTTTAAGGACTGGGGGTATATTGTCTTGGATAAGTTAAAACGGCAAAAGGATATAATCCGATATATTGCCCTGGAGCCATGGCTTTTTACAAGTTCGAGTTTGGCTAAGAAGCTGGGAGTTAATCTGATTACCGTACATCGAGATCTGGAAGATTTAAGGGATAATGGCTATATCTTTGAGCAGAACCATGCAGGAGCTCTCTATTTGGAGACGGGGGGGTGGAACGGGGTGCCTCCGGTTAATAAAGCAACTCTCCGGCAAATGGAAATCTTACGGCTTTTGACGGCAAACCCTAAAGGATTGACGCTTACTGAACTTTATCAGAGATTTAATCGGCAAGACGAAGAAGAAGTCAGCGGCAAGACCTTAGAACGGGCTGTAAAAGATTTGGAAAAGAGGAACCTCGTTAAGCGTGTAACTGAAGCTTTCATGGTCTATTCAGAGTCTATGCTTCTCCCTCTTCAGCTATCAGAGAAGGAAAAGATTCTTCTCTTTGAGGCTTTGCAACTTGAACGTGCCTTAGCTCCGATCCCTGAAGAAATGAGATCTCTTGAAGCTAAACTCAAACTCCGCATAGGGGAGACAGCAAAGGCACGGGAAGCTTTATTTGTTCATGGCAGGACTCCCAGTCAGGATATTCACCGGAGTAAATACTGTATGGAACTTGAGGATGCTGCACGATGCAGGAACAGTGTTACGATCCTTTATCGCAAAGAAGAGGAGCCTGTTCGTGAAATTAGGCTAAATCCTTTGGGGATTGTATATTACTGGGTGTTGGACAATTGGTATCTCATAGCGCAAGACGAAAAAAGTCAAAGGATAAAAACGTATCAAATAAACCGTATTTTGGATGTAGAGAGGCTCGAAGATACCTTTTCACCGGTGGAAGGATTTAGCTTACAAAAATGGTTTCAGTACGCTTGGGGAGTTTATCGGGATCATCATCCCAGATTTGTGAAGATTCGATTCTATGATTATTATTCAACGTTAAATCGAGTTAGAATGGAAGTTGCTCAACGCCAAACCTGTCAATTAATTGAGGAAGAGGGAAGTCTCTTGATGATTGATCAGGTTGAAGGGTTGGACGAATTAGCTGTATGGCTGCGCGGGTTCGGGGCGGGTGCAGAAGTACTTGAGCCCCTTGAGCTTAGGGATAAGCTTAAGGATCAGTTTACTCAACTCTTGCATTTGTATGGAGGTAATTCGGATGGACATGATTGAACGTCTTGAGAAGATAATGGCTTTGATCGAGGCCCATCCAGAGGGATTAACGGGGAAGGCTCTATCGGAAGCCTGCGGCGTTCCTTGGGGGACTATGAAACAAGATTTGAGGGCCTTGCTTCTTTCACCAGAGCATTCAATTCCCTTGTATACGGATCATGATGAGAGCAATGATGAGAGTGGAGAAGATCTGCTGAATCCAGATGTTAAGTGGTTTTTGGGAACAGCAGAGAAACAATTTACTCCGGTACACCTTAACGTTAGAGAAGCCTTAGGAATTTTGAGAGCTTTAGAAGTTCTTCAGGAAGAAAACTTCTTAAAAGAAAGTCTCAAACAGAAAATTCTAGCGGGCTTTGATCTGGGTACAGAAGAGACTTATCGCTATATTAAAGGAGATTATACTCCTTTAGAACCTATTAAGGGTGAGATTTTCGCCTCTATCGAGAAGGCAGTTCAGACAAACCGAAAATTAAACATTATTTTTAAAGGCCGGTCTATAATCGTGGACCCTTTGGGGATTGTTTACTATTCTCGGCTAAGAAAATGGTATTTTGTTGCGCGGCAGGGAGACACCATTAAAAATTACAATCTGAATAATATCATAGAGGTCTGTGAAACGGATCAAGCCTACACCTATCCGGAAGGCTTTTCCCTAAAGACGTGGTTTGGCCCCCGCTGGGGAGTGGAATATGGTGAGTTGATTCGGGTCAAAGTACGATTCTTAAATCGTTCGCAAACTTTGGCCAAGGTGCGCAAAGATGTTGCCCATCGTAAGAGTAAACTGTCTCTCATGGACGATGGCTCTCTGATCCTTGAAGATACGATCATCGGCGCTAATGAATTTGTTAACTGGATTCTTGGCTTCGGATCAGCGGCCGAGATTTTGGAGCCTAATGAACTGCGTGAACTAATTTTTAACCAGATTTGTAAGACGTTAGAGAATTACTAAGCAACAATTTCTTGTCTTAATCCTCTGGTACAATTGACATAACAAGGACTGCAATAGAGAGGATGAATTTAATGCTGAAAGAATGCAAGAATGGGGAGCGATTTGCAGGAACTGTTCTAGTAAATGAGTGGAAAGAGGTTCCTTTTCGCCAAAAGCCAGGTGCTTTTCTCACGTTAATTTGCCAAGACCGTTCGGGTGTTCTGCAGGGAAAGATGTGGGAATATCCCCCCCAGGTCCTTGGTTGGCTAAAAGAAGGCCATGATATCTTTAATATCCGAGGGGTAGCCTCTGAATATCGAGGTACTCTCGACTTATCTATTGATGAAATACAGCTGATTCCTAAGGAAGAGATTGATTTAACCACCTTGCTGCCAAGTTCCCCTGTTTCCGCGAACGAGTTGGAAAGCCGTTTGCAAACACTCCAGACTAAAATTCATAATCCATTTCTTCAGTCGCTGCTAAACCACTTTTTAGAACATCCTCGATGGGGCCAAGCCTATCGGCAAGCCCCTGCAGCGGTGAAAATCCATCAAGCATATCTGCGAGGCCTTTGGGAGCATAGTGTCAGAGTAGCGGAATTAGCAGATGGGATTGGGGGACATTTTCCGAGTATTGATCAAGATCTGATTATAACAGGTGCACTCTTGCATGATGTAGGGAAAATCGGAGAGTATTCCTATGATCGGGGCATTAAATTTACGACAGAAGGAAGGCTCCTGGGACATATTATTCTGGGCTTGGAGCTTATTTCTGCGGAAATTTCCAAGATCTCGGAGTTTCCTCAAGAACTGCGCTCTAAGATTCTTCATATAGTCTCCAGTCATCATGGGAAATACGAATGGCAGTCGCCGAAGCGGCCCAAGATCATGGAAGCTTTAGTCATCCACTATGCCGATATCATGGATGCAGAACTTTACCAGTTTGAGCAGGCCAGAAATGACCATCCCGGCGATGAATGGTCCCCGTATATCCATAGTATGGAACGTTACCTCTATTTAAAATAATCATGACTTTCTTGCTTGATATTCCCAGAAACGATTGGCAACGAGGCGCAGGCAAAACGGATGACTTCCCCAGGCGGCAAAGTCATCAAGAGAAATCATTAAGGCATAGGCTTGACGGCATATACGTAGCAGAGGGTAATCTTTGGCGATGTAAGCCAGAACAGAAAGGATGGCTTCACAGCGCTCGGGATGAAATAAATTCTGAATGTAACGGCGGCTATGTCTGGTAAGGTTGAATCTTGCCAAATCGGCGGCTAAGGGTCTAATTTCATCAAGAGTAAAGGATATGACTTCAAATTGGGGTAAATCTGCCAAGACATCTGCAGCTTGTAAAAAACGGATTAAATTTTCTTGGATTTCACAGGGGGGGAAGGAAAATATCCCTGGAGTTTCAGCGAGAATGCGAATACGCTGTAGATTGGATTTCAGGAAGGTATTGCTGGTAAACAGACACGGGAAATAGATGGACAGATAATGGATCAGTGTTGATATTAATTCGTTGCCTTGACAAGCTTGTTGTTCCCAATAGGGTAAAAGCCTGATAACTTCATCGACCAGAGATTGCCCAGGACAGTCAAAGATTTGGTCTAAGAGTTGGTATTCAATGATCGTACTCAGAGATTTACAAGTCGGATTTGCCAGCAGAACTCGCCGGAATTCAGGGTGGACGGCAACAGAGGTGAGTTTATTTTCTGGGCGATTCATCAAATGAGCCTCCCTTGATAATCAAATAACTTAGAAGAAAAAAGAGACCTACTAATGTAGTTTATGTAGTTAACATGGTTCTATCCTTTCCCAACCATCTTATTTAGTGTCGCACTCCCACTCCTACAAGTGGGAGTGGTTCCCATACCTTGCTTGACTAAAACGGTCTGGGAATCTAGGCCTAAATAAGATTGAAACAAAAGATTATCTAGAACAATTGCTTTAAGTTAATATAAGGAGTGAAACTAAAAAATTCTTAATTTAATTAAATTTAACATTAAAGTTAAATTTAAGCGTTATGCGATTAAATTCTTTTAAAAATAGACTAAATAATTTGTCGTTACATGCCAATTTTTACTGAATTAGGCTTGAATAATATGAACAATGGAGCAATATTATTTATTTTGTTCATAATTGCATAATTTTCAAGAACTCTATTAAAGGGATAATACACTTTAATAGAGAATACATTTCTGAGATAGTTATAATAGGAATTACAGATATCAATCGACGTCAAGTTTCCTTTGAGAAGAGTGATCAAGTAATGCTGAAGAATAAAGTTATTGAGCTCGAACAAAAGGTTGCCGATCTCGAGGCCGCTTTAGAGAAAGTACAGAACGACAACAAAATCTGGGATAGGATTTTTACAGAAAGCTATTGGGGCATGATGATTTGCGATGCTGTAAGCTTAGAACTTCTCAAAGTAAATCCCAGTTATGAGCAAATGCATGGTTATGAGACTGCTGAGTTACTTGGCAGAACAGTCTATGATCTTTTTGCCCCAGAATGTCGAAAAGATGTGTTGGATATCATAACAAGTATCCATGACAATGGACATAGCGCTTATACAACTGTTCATCTAAAAAAAGATGGGAGTCGTTTTCCTGTTCACACGGACAGCTTTGAATTTTTACTTGAGGGGAGACGTTTAATCTCCGTTTCTGTTTGGGATATTTCGGAGTTCGAACGGACGCAAAAAGAATTGACGTTGTATCGGGAACACTTAGAGGAACTTGTCAAATCACGTACCAATGACCTTGAACGGGCTAATGAGCAGCTGCAAATTGAGATGATTCGCAAAGAGACCGCTGAAAAGGAATTAGCTAAAGCAGATCAAGTTCTGGTAAACACCTTAAATAGTATTAGTGATGGCTTCATAGCCGTAAATTACCAATGGGTTATAACTTACGCTAATAAGGCTATTATACGGGCACTTGAAAAACGTGGCCTTGATGGGCGGCTCGTAGGTTCTATTTTTGGGACTGCCCATTGGCAAAACGATAGAATGCTATGGAACTCGTGCCAGAAGGTAATGGAAGAGGGGCAGTCAAAACGCTTCGAACTATATTCAGACTTGATGGGACATTGGCTTGAGTTCAGTATTTACCCAACAGAGAATGGTATTTCAATTTTTATTCGCACTATTGATGAACAAAAAAAATTAGAAAAAGTTGTGGAGGAAGAGCATCTTCGTCTTTACACTTTATTTAATGCATTTCCGGGTTTGATTTATGTTATCGAAGAAGGTTACAAGATACGTTTTGCTAATTACAAGTTTAAAGAACAATTTGGTGAGTGTGAAGGCCAACTTTGTTACACTGTTGCTGCAGGCTTAAATGATCCCTGCAGTGATTGTGATATACCATCGATAGGAAAATATACTCTGCGGTCCGGAAATGAATGTCTATATAATCACAGATTATATGAAGTTTTTACCCAACCATATACGGATGTTGACGGAACGAAATTATATTTTAAAGTGCTTATGGATATAACGGACCGAAAAAATGCTGATCGGGAATACTTCCGCTTGGAAAGATTGAATCTGGTTGGCGAAATGGCGGCTGGGATTGCTCATGAAGTTAGGAATCCGTTAACTACTGTCAGGGGATTCTTGCAGTTGCTTTCTACCAGAGATAATGTCCAGCAATATAGCGATTATTTTAAAATCATGATCGAAGAATTGGATCGGGCAAATCTAATTATTACGGACTTTTTAAGCCTGGCAAGGGAAAAAACTGTGGATTTTACTAGTGTAAATTTAGAGAAAATTGCGAAATCATTAATGCCCCTCTTAGGAGCAGATGCCCTTAACCAAGATAAAGATATTAACTTGGAATTAGAACCAGTCCCTGATATCAAGGGAGATGAAAATGAACTCCGCCAACTTCTTTTAAACTTGGCCAGAAATGGGTTCGAAGCTATGCAAAGCGGCGGGGTTCTTTTGGTCAAGACCTTTGAATTCGGTAACTATGTAGTTCTTCAAGTTGCTGATCAAGGTGGAGGTATCGATCCACTGGTGCTTGAAAGAATCGGAACCCCGTTTTTAACGACAAAGGACCGCGGAACTGGGCTGGGTTTGGCAATATGCCAAAATATAGCGGTAAAACATGATGCCGTTATGGAATTTGATACAGATTCCTTGGGAACAAGGGTAAGTGTTAAATTCAATCTAAAGAACAACGAAGTCGAGTAGCTTTTCAAAATAACTCTAATCATGTTTTTAATAAGAATTAAGAAAGAAGCTTGACAAGTCTGCGATGCTTTAATAAATTAAAGGGAGAAAGTATTCGGAGGAGGGTATACCATGTCAAGCGATGAGCGTTTGCAAAATCCTTTAACGGACGCCTTGTTCGAGGCTATTTTGCTTTTGCGAACTAAAGAAGAGTGTTATCGTTTTTTTGAAGATATTGCAACTATCGCTGAAATTAGGGCTCTGGCGCAGCGTTTGGAAGTGGCAAAGATGTTAAAGCGAAATGAGACTTATACTGCCATTGAAAAAGTAACCGGAGTGAGTACTGCTACAATCAGTCGAGTCAAGCGCTGCCTGAATTTCGGAGCAGATGGCTATCAATTAATTTTAAGCCGTCTACCAGAGCAACATGACTAAATTGGCGACTTTGTTTTTGAAATATCGTAATGCAAAGATATTGAACGATACTTAGCAGCTTAGCGAAGGAGAATTATAAGAATGCTTAGAACAAATTTGGGACAACGAATCCCTGAAGGTATGCGTGATTTACTGCCTGAGGAAATTGCTTTACAGGAGAACTTGGAACGTGAAGTTCTAGCTCTTTTTCAGCAATGGTCTTACCAGAAAGTTTTATCTCCAACATTGGAATTTACAGCTTGTGTTCAACCTGATGTTGAACAAGTTGATTCACTCTATAAGTTTTTTGATCGTGATGGTCGAATATTAGCGTTACGTCCCGAATTGACGACTCCTATTGCCCGCCTTGTCAGTACACGTATGCGAGGAGCAAATTTACCGCTTCGTTTGTGCTATGGTGCTGATGTATTCCGCAATTCGTCTGTTCGGTATCGCGAGTTCCGCCAGGTAGGGGTTGAGCTAATAGGTGCTGACCAGGAAATAGCTGATGCGGAAGTAATCGCCCTTGCCGTTGAATCCATAGCGTGCCTTGACCTCGAAAATTTCCAATTTAACCTTGGACATATGGGGATTTTTTCAGGCCTTTTGTTGGAAGCTGGCGTTGAGGAAGGATTTCGGCAAAAATTAGAAGAGGCTCTGGCCAGGAAGGATATGGTGGGCGTAGAACGGTTAGTCCAACAAAGCGGTTTGCCTGAACGAGTTCAGGAACTGTTGCTGCGTTTACCTCATTTTCATGGAGGCGAAGAAATTCTGGACGAAGTTCTGGATTGGAGTTCCCTGCCAACTATTCGTGAAGCGGTAGAGAGTTTGCGACGTATTTATCGTTATTTAAATTATTTTGGAGTTCAAAAGTATGTCTCTCTGGATTTAGGCATATTAAGGGGGTTTTCCTACTATACTGGGGCAGTGTTTGAAGGGTATGTCGCCGGGATAGGTTTTCCTGTACTTGAGGGGGGACGGTATGATTCCTTATATGCTGATTTTGGAGTTCCTCAGCCGGCTACAGGATTTGCTATCCACTTAGGCAGTATGTTAGAACTTTTCCCCTTGCCGTCAATCCCAGGAGCAGATATTTTAGTCTATGGCCCCGATCCCCAAACAATAATTCGTGAGTCTCGAGACTTGAGGCTGCAGGGCAAGAAGGTTGAAATGGCCTTGGAAACTATAGACAGGGATGCTGCCGAGGCTCTGGCCAGACTAAAGAGTATTTCGGAAATTAGGTTAGCCGGTGAGGAGGTTTCGCGAGGATGAACAAAATTGCAGTTCTTACGGGGGGAGGAGATTGTCCGGGGCTCAATGCTGTAATCCGCGCTGTTGTTAGGAGCGCAAACCAATATGGCCTTGAAGTTCTGGGAATTAAGGACGGCTTTCATGGAGCTGTGGAAGGGGATTTTATTCCGTTGTCTTTGGCGGATGTTTCTGGGATCTTGCCCCGTGGCGGTACGATTCTTGGAACAACTAACCGGGATAATCCCTTTCAATACATAACAAAAGTTAATGGAGTTGACCAGCCTCTTGATCGTTCCAAGGATGTCCTGAAAAATTTTAAGGAAGCCGGAGTTGATGCTTTATTAGCCATCGGTGGTGATGGGAGCTTGAACATTTCCTTGAAATTTGCGAATAAAGGTTTTCCGGTTATTGGGATTCCCAAAACCATCGACAATGACCTCATGGCTACAGATCAGACTTTTGGCTTTCAAACTGCCGTGGAAACGGCGCAGGAAGCCTTAGATCGTTTGCATACTACCGCCGAATCCCATCACAGGGTAATGATTCTGGAAGTTATGGGACGGTATGCCGGTTGGATTGCCCTTTATGCAGGCGTGGCAGGAGGTGCTGACGTTATATTGATTCCCGAAATCCCCTATAATCTCAGCAGGATTGCCTATTCAGTACAGCAACGGGCAAAACAAGGAAAAAAATTCAGCATTATTGTTGTGGCTGAAGGAGCAAAGCCTTCAGGTGGCGAGATGGTGGTTGAACGATTATTTCCGGGTCGGTCAGATCCGGTCAAATTAGGTGGAATTGGCAGTGAATTGGGTGACGACCTGGAAAAACATTTCGGTCTGGAAACCCGAGTAACGGTGCTTGGGCATCTTCAGCGCGGAGGCTCCCCTAACTCTTACGATAGAGTATTAGCTTCCCGCTATGGTGTGGCAGCAGTAGATGCTGTACTTGAAGGTAAATTTGGAATTATGGTTGCCCTTCAGGGAAGGGAGATCGTACAAGTTCCTCTTCAGCAAGCCGTTGACCAATTGAAACTTGTGCCGCTAAATGATCCGTTATTAATCACGGCACGCGCTTTGGGAATTGAAATGGGGGACTAAGATCTTCGAAATTTATAAAAATATGAGACAAGGCATTTGGTTGTCTTGTCTCATACCTGTTTTCGTAGTATTACCTTTAAAGTATAAATAGAGGAATAACCTTTTTAGGAATAATTTTGGTGCATATCATGATGTGAGAAGACAGCCGGCATCTTAAAGGTTAATCAAATTTCCTAAAAGTATTGCCAGAGAAGAGGATGGTTGGTATAATACTATTATATTTTAACGCTTTAACAAACTAAAGCATTAAAGAAATGGGGCTGAAGAAAGGGGAAACTCAGTGGACAACGATTTTTTAACTATTGCCTTGCCTAAAGGGAAGTTGCTTATCGACTCTATTCAACGATTGAGTCGTATTGGGATAGAATGTCAACACGTTAATGAAGATTCAAGGAAGCTTTTCTATGATCTTCCGCAGAGTAAAATAAAGATCATTATTTGTAGGGCAACAGATATACCGACTTATGTTGAATATGGGGCTGCCGATTTGGGTATTGTTGGTAAAGATACTCTTTTAGAAGAAAATAAAGATGTCATAGAATTGCTGGATTTAAAATTTGGATATTGCCGTTTTGTTGTTGCCATGCCAGAGGGGAGTGTTCCGCCGAAACATGCCAATGGGGAGTATGATTTAAGCGGCCTGAATCATCAACGAGTGGCTACGAAGTTCCCAAGAGTGGCGGAAACGTATTTCAGTGAGTTAGGCATGCAGGTTAATCCCATCAAACTTCATGGAAACATTGAACTTGCACCTTGTGTAGGCCTGGCAGAAATGATTGTCGATATTGTATCGACTGGGAAAACATTGCGTGAAAACCATTTAGTTGAGGTCGCTCCCATCCTTGAGGCAACCTCTCGTTTAATCGCTAATCGAGTGGCTTATCGTATGAAATATGAAAGAATTAGAGACATTGCTGGAAAACTGCGTAATGATATGAACGAAGATGTTTCAGAAATACAGTCACTATAGCATGAAGGTAAGTAAAAAATAAGAAATCGGATTTCAAATTTGTTGTTTTGAATTTGTTATATTGTTCGATGTATATAAGGAGGATGCAGGACGTGAAGGTAGAGAATTTAAAGGATATTGATTTAAAACGTCTCACGCGAAAATCTTATGGGGATGATAAGGCCCTTGAACAACGTGTTGCAGAGATTTTAGAGCGCGTTCGTGAAAAGGGGGATGAGGCACTCTATGAGATGACGGAGAAATTCGATCATGTCAATCTGCGTCAAAAGGGGTTAAAGGTTACTGAAGAGGAACTTCAAGGAGCTTACCGAGAAGTTGGTGACGATTTTATCCAGGCTTTGCGCAGAGCAAAGGAGAACATCCTGGGCTACCATGAGAAACAGAAGCGAGTTTCCTGGCTGGACCCGGAATCCGATGGGAGTATTTTAGGACAGCTTCTACTGCCCCTCAAGCGAGTCGGGATTTACGTGCCGGGCGGCACAGCGTCCTATCCATCGTCGGTATTGATGAATGCGTTACCCGCTGTCGTTGCTGGTGTTAAAGAAATTGTAATGGTTAGTCCGCCTCGTCAGGACGGTTCGCTGCTTCCCGAAGTATTAGTGGCCGCCGCTGAGGCAGGAGTGACTGAAATCTATAAAGTCGGAGGAGCTCAGGGAATTGCTGCTCTGGCCTACGGCACAGAGAGCATTTTGCGGGTTGATAAAATTACCGGACCGGGTAATATTTATGTAACATTAGCCAAAAAGCAGGTCTTTGGCTGCGTGGATATTGATATGCTGGCGGGACCCAGTGAAATACTGATTTTAGCTGATGAAAGCGGGAAAGCAGAAGAGTTG
This sequence comes from Desulfosporosinus sp. SYSU MS00001, assembly GCF_049943955.1. NCBI lineage: Bacteria > Bacillati > Bacillota > Clostridia > Eubacteriales > Desulfitobacteriaceae > Desulfosporosinus > Desulfosporosinus sp. SYSU MS00001. The sequence continues at coordinate 160,055 of NZ_JBNFTW010000009.1, read as the reverse complement.
GCTGCTGACCTGTTGTCCCAGGCCGAGCATGACCGTCTTGCTTCCGCAATTTTAGTATCACCTTCACGTGATCTCCTTGAAGAGACTGTGAAAGAGGTAGAGAGACAGCTGGATGAATTACCGCGAAGAGAAATTGCCCGTGCATCCTGGGAAACCTATGGCGCGGCCATCTTGGTTAACGATTTGAGTGAAGGTATGGCTTTAGCGAACGAAATTGCTCCTGAGCATTTTGAACTGGTAGTCAAAGATCCTTACTCTTGGTTAGGGCAGGTTAAAAATGTCGGGGCCGTCTTTTTAGGCAGGTATTCCCCGGAACCGGTAGGGGATTATTTTGCTGGGCCTAATCATGTATTACCCACCGGCGGAACGGCCAGATTTTATTCTCCTCTCAATGTCGATACCTTCATGAAAAAGGTAAGTGTTATCGGCTACTCGGAGGAAGCTCTTAAACGAGATGCTCAACAGATAGCGCTGCTTGCCCGCCGTGAGGGTCTGGAAGCCCATGCCAGAGCTGTTGAAGTTCGAGTTAACCGCACCCTTTCCCAGTAAACTATAAGACGGAAACAAGTATTAAGGAAGGAGTATAATCCTATGGGAATGATGATAAATGAAATCGAGGAACTTTTGCGTCCAGAAGTGCGGAAGCTCGTTCCTTATAAAGCGAATCATATGCCCCAATGCATTACTCTTGATGCCAATGAGAACCCTTTTTCCTGGCCGGAGGGGATGCGGGAAAAATTATTTGCGGCCAACATACCTTTTAATCGTTATCCTGACGGAATGGCACAAGAACTGAAACAGGCTATCGCTGAGTATGCCCAGTTATCCCCCGAGGGAATCCTGGTTGGCAATGGGTCTGACGAATTAATCCAGCTCCTCCTTCTGACCTTCGGAGGAGGCGGAAAATCATTAGTCATTCATCCGCCGACCTTCAGCATGTATCAAATCGCTGCTCGTTTGACAAGTACGGCGGTTTTGGAAGTTCCTCTGCTTGAGGGCCTCTATTTGGACGTGGAGAAAATGTTACAAGCGGCTCAGTCTCCCGATGTCCATATGCTGATCATTTGTAATCCGAACAATCCAACAGGTTCTTTGTTCCCCCGGAAGGACATACTGAGGCTTGTAAGGGAGAGCGGCAAAATTGTGGTAGTTGATGAAGCTTATGCGGAGTTTTCAGGGGAAACTCTGATTCCCGAACTGGCAAATTTTCAGAACTTGGTAATCTTGAGGACCTTCTCCAAGGCTTTTGGCATGGCAGGCCTTCGTTTAGGGTACTTGCTCGGTCAACCCGGAACAATAGACCTAGTAAATCGCGTTCGGGCACCCTTTAACGTAAATTCTCTCAGTCAGAAAGCCGGGATTCTTGCGTTGGAATATCTAACGGAATATCAAAAGCAGATTCAGAGCATTAAGTCGGAAACCCAAAAGCTCTATCAGGGGTTATCGATAGTTCCCAGGGTTAAGGTATATCCGACAAAGGCTAATTTTATCCTTTTTAAACCGGAGGATGCTGATCGTTGGGCTAAGGAACTTTTACAGAGAGGTTTTCTTGTGCGCAATATGGGGGAACTGCCGGTTCTTGGCAAGTGTTTGCGTATCAGTGCCGGTTTGCCCGAAGAAAATGAGAAATTTTTAAAGGCCATTGCAGAAGTTCATCTGCTTTAAGCTGAAACGCAGGGGTACTTGAAATTTTGAGGGGAGAAAATTATGCGGGAAGCGTATATTGAACGAAAAACAAAAGAAACTGAGATTCGTGTCCGCTTGAACCTTGATGGGGCGGGAGAGGCTGAGGTAGAGACAGGGATAGGTTTCTTTGATCATATGCTCACAGCCTTCGCTCGATTTGCTTATTTTGACCTTGGACTAAAGGCCATTGGAGATTTGGAAGTGGATGCCCACCACACTATCGAAGATTGCGGAATTGTGCTGGGGCAGGCTTTAAAGGAGGCCAGCGGCAACAAGGCGGGGATTGAACGGATTGGCGAGACACTTCTCCCGATGGACGAGGCTTTGGTTCAGGTTGCTCTTGATCTTTCCAACAGGCCTTACTTGGTATGGGATATAAGGGCTTCCGAAGGAACAGTCGGCCAGTTTCCCTTTGAAATGGCAGAGGAATTTTTCAGGGCCTTCGCGGTACATAGTGGACTAACGCTGCATATCCGGCAAATTTCCGGGAAAAATCTTCATCATATCCTTGAAGCAGTATTTAAAGGTGTAGGGAGAGCCCTGGGTTTGGCTTTACGTGAAAATCCACGCTTTAGTGGAATTCTTTCAACAAAAGGGGTTCTCTAAAGAGAACTAAATAGCATTCAGGGAGGTTTGGAAAGTGATAGGAATTGTGGATTATGGACGGGGAAACTTGAGAAGTGTGGAAAAGGCGTTGGAAAAAGTAGGCTTTGAAGCCATGATCATGACTGCTCCGCAAGATTTGCAGAATGTTGATGGTGTTATCCTGCCGGGAGTAGGGGCCTTTGCTGATGCTATGGATGCGTTGAAACGCGGGGAGTGGATTGAGCCGATCATCGAGTTTGCCCGTTCCGGTCGCCCTTTCTTGGGAATTTGTCTTGGGATGCAGGTGCTCTTTGAGGTTGGGGAAGAACATGGCGAACACGCTGGTTTAGGGCTCTTGTCCGGACGGGTGGTAAAATTTCCAACGGGAAGAAAGGTCCCTCACATGGGATGGAACAGTGTGAGCTTGCTTCAACCTTCGCGTTTATTAGAAGAAATTCCGAACGAATCGTTCTTTTATTTTGTCCATTCCTTTTATGCCCTGCCCGAAAATTCACAGGATATTCTTGGCACAAGTGATTACGGAGTTGTCTTTCCGGCCATTGTTGGCAAGGAAAATGTCTGGGGAGCCCAGTTCCACCCAGAAAAGTCCAGCCCTTGGGGGCTTCAGCTTCTGTCTAATTTTGGAAGGTTGGTGAACGAGTATGCTGCTCTTTCCGGCAATTGATCTCAAAGAGGGAAAAGCTGTGCGCTTATTGCAGGGACGCATGGAAGATTCCACAGTCTACGCTGATGACCCTGTTGGGGTGGCTAAGAATTTCGAAGGACAAGGTGCGTCTCACTTGCATGTTGTTGATTTAAACGGGGCATTTAGCGGCAAACCGGTCAATGATGAGGTGATTCGAAAGATTGTCGGGAGTGTTTCCCTGAAGGTACAAGTGGGTGGTGGCATCCGTACGATGGAACGAATTACCGAACTTTTAGAGTTAGGCGTTGAACGGGTTATTTTAGGGACTATTGCCGTTAAAGATCCGGAATTAGTTGCTGAGGCGGCCCGCCGTTATGGTGAACGCATCATTGTCGGAATTGATGCCTTAGGGGGACGAGTTGCCGTACAGGGCTGGGCCGAGGCTACAGAGATGCAGGCTGTTGATTTGGCACAAGCCATGAAGGATGTAGGGGTTAAACACATCGTTTTCACAGATATTGCCCGGGATGGAATGCTTAGCGGGCCTAACATTGAAAGCACGGTTCGTTTAGCTCAAGAGACAGGCATTAACGTTATTGCTTCAGGGGGGATTTCAACCTTAGAGGATGTACGGCATCTGCAGGCCGAACACTTAAGAGGGGTTCCTATTGAAGGGGCCATAACGGGAAAGGCTCTCTATAGCGGTGCTTTTACCTTAAAAGAAGCTTTAGAGGCGGCAAATTATAATCCGCAGCTGAAAATTACAGGAAGCAGGGGGGAATAAAATGTTAAGCAAACGAATTATTCCCTGTTTAGATGTTCATGACGGACGTGTCGTTAAAGGAACAAATTTTGTGCAACTAAGGGACGCCGGTGATCCGGTGGAGCTTGCCGCTCTCTATGATCAAGAGGGGGCAGATGAGCTGGTTTTTTTGGATATTACAGCTTCCTCTGACAAAAGAGAGACCATGGTGGACGTTGTCCGGCGAACGGCGGAGCAAGTCTTCATTCCCTTTACCATCGGAGGAGGGCTGCGGACTATTGAGGATATACGCAAGATGCTGCGGGCCGGAGCGGACAAAGTATCCTTGAATACCTCCGCCGTTCAGAATCCCAGATTAATTGAAGAGGGCGCCTATGCTTTCGGAAGCCAGTGTATTGTTATTGCTATTGATGCTCGCAGCACTGCTCCGGGAAAATGGGAAGTATACATTCACGGGGGAAGAACACCAACAGGCAAGGACGTTTTAGAGTGGGCCGAGGAAGCCGAGAAACTTGGCGCCGGGGAAATCCTCTTAACTTCCATGGATCGGGATGGAACAAAGGCAGGTTATGAGTTAGACTTGACAAGAGCCGTCAGCAGAGCGGTTTCTCTTCCCGTGATTGCCAGCGGTGGTGTGGGAACTCTGGAACATTTGGCCGAAGGGCTTACTTTGGGAGAGGCTGATGCTGTCTTAGCGGCTTCGATTTTTCATTACAAGGAATACAGCATCAACGAGGCAAAAAGGTATTTGGCGGAACGGGGAATTTTAGTAAGGGGACTTGGGTAGGGGACTTGTGTGACACAGCCCTCTGTCCTACGCTCGCAGAGCAAACTAGTCGTTCAAGCGACCGGCTTTGGGGAGCGGGGTTCATCCTACGGCGATAATCTCCACCGGAGACTATCGTGCCATAAGCGCCGTCCGACGGCCATGGATGGCGAGAGGGGGCCATGGCGCTATGGCGGCAGTGAACATCCCTGTTCACTGCCCCGTATCTGGGGTCGGTCACTTTCACGGAGTTTGCTGACTGCTTACGTAAAGACGCCTGGCTGTTGTCACACTGCGTCCCTGGTCTGGGGATGGGGGAACGGTTGCTTGGGAGACGGCACATAAATGTGCGCCGTCTGGATCGAGACAAACGGGCATGTGTCGCAGTGTGTCGCAGGTGTGTCGCAGGGACGGTCCTTTTAACACACTTTTTACACAAAGGGTTTGTCACAAGCGTGCAAGCGTGTCAGAAGGACCGTCCCTCTGACACACCTCAGAAGGACCGTCCCTCTGACACACTCTGACACAACTGTTTACATAAAATTGGAAGGTAGAGATGTGAAATGGAAGAAAATCAAACGGAACTTTTCGATTTATCAGGAATCCGTTGGGATGCTCAAGGGCTTGTGCCTGCGATCGCTCAAGATGTGGAGACAAAAGAAGTTCTTATGCTTGCCTATATGAATGAGGAATCCTTAAGAAGGACGCTGAAGGAACGAAAAGCTTGCTATTATAGCAGGAGCAGGCAAGCTCTTTGGCTGAAAGGGGAAACTTCGGGGCATTTTCAAGAAGTCGTGGATATTAAATTTGATTGTGATCAAGATGCTCTGCTTTTGACGATAAGACAGACAGGGATGGCGTGTCATGAGAACCATTTTTCCTGTTTTCACTATGATTTGGAAAAGGATGGTTTTAAGAAGGTTGGGGAACCTGAAGTAAAACCCGATGTGCCTTTGGGAAGAACCTTGGAATTATTGACTGAGGTAATTCATTCGCGAAACCTTGAGCGGCCGGAAGGTGCATATACCACGTACCTCTTCGAAAAAGGGATTGATAAAATTCTAAAAAAGGTCGGGGAAGAATGTGCTGAGGTAATTATTGCGGCTAAGAATGCGAGTCCGGATGAGATTCGCTATGAGGTCTCAGATTTGTTCTATCACGTTTTGGTGATGCTGGAAGAGCGCGGGGTTAGTGTTGAAGAGATCAGCAAGGAGCTATACACGAGGCGAAAGTGAACTTGTTCAGCTAAAGCTGAATTCGGTTCTTCAGTGGCGAAAGTATCCTGTGGACACTTTCGCCGAAAGCGTCTAGCCCATAACAAATGCGATCGCGCTGAAGGATGAACTCTACTCCCACTGAAGCAAGGTATGGGAACCACCCCTACTTGTAGAAGTGGGAGTCTTACGATTGGCCAAAGTAGACTACAGCGATGAAAGATTATTTGGGGATTGGGATTTAGAGAATAATGTAGTATTATATAGTAAAATGAAAACGCAAAAGAACTCGTCAATCATGCAAAGAAATTTGACCTGATACTTGAAGAAAAAGTGTAGGTGGCTGTTGTGTTTAAGATTACAGAAGATTGTGTTGAAAATAAGCAATTTGTGGAGTATTTTAGTTCTGATGCTAAAAAAGGGACGGAAGAATTTGAGCAATTGATCAAACAATTTGAAGCGGGACCTCAGTATAAATTTCGTATGCGAGATGTCGATGAGGTTGTTTATTTTATTGGATATTCCGATGATAATACCAAAAAAAGTGGGTTTGATCCTTTTGATATGTATGGAGAGTACTATGGTTGCTTTGATATTCAGTATCTTAATGATAAGGGCGAATATGAACGATTGTAGTTGTTTAGTGTTGAAAGAAGTTTTTATTAAAAAAGTAGGGAAAATAGGGCTAGAGGCAATGCTTCTGGCCTTATTCTTATAATATTGTATATTCAATCGTAGGATTTCGGCCACTGCAAGTGGAAGTGGTTCCCATATTCCCTTTAGTTAACTTTGCAGGAGCTGTAAGATATGTTATTAGATAAGGAGTTGAACATATGGAAGAATTTAAGCTGGAAGAATTGGCCAAAAGGCTGCCTTTAGCAGCAGGAATTAATGGGAAAGACGAATATTTTAATTCTGCTGTTTTGGTATTATTAATGTTAGTAAATGGTGAGTACCATTTTGTTTTCGAGAAGAGAGCGGCTTCGATTAGACAGGCCGGCGAGATTTGTTTTCCTGGGGGTAAATTCGATTCGGAGAAGGATAAAAGCTTTCAGGAAACGGCAATTCGAGAAACCGAAGAAGAACTGGGTATTACGGCTGACCAGATCAAAGTTATTGGCCCTTTAGATACCGTGATTGCCACGATAGGAACAACTGTGGATGCATTTTTAGGAATTCTTGATGTAGAGGACATACAGGACTTAAGGATAAATTTCTCTGAAGTTGAGCGGATTTTTACAGTCCCTGTTTCTCATTTTGAAAATAATGAACCTGAGATATATCAAGTAGTCCTTGAAGTTCATCCTTCTCACCTTAATCAAGCAGGTGAAGAAGTGGTAACATTTCCTGCCAAACAACTTGGTCTTCCGGAGCGCTACCATAAACAGTGGGGAAATGTGAAAAGCAATATTTTTGTCTATAAGGTCGGTGACGATACTATTTGGGGGATTACAGCTCGGCTGATCAGGGATGTTGTGACAAAAATTAAGGAAATTTGAGCGTACCATGATGTAAAAATAGGTTACTAAAGCAGGAATGCTCAATTTTTTAGAGAATTCAGAAAGATTGGTTCCAAAAGGTCTATGAGGATTCTTAACTATTTCTAACAATAAGATTATAGGAGGTTTTGCAGAATGGAGGACTTATCAGATTTCCCCGTTCGTGTAACGATACCAATTGCTTGGAGCGAGATGGATGCTTATGGGCATATCAATAATGTCTATTATTTAAGATATTTTGAAACAGCCCGGATTCATTATTTACAAGAAATTGGCTTAATGGATATGAAATTAGAGACAGACCTAGGTCCTATCCTGGCTCAGACAACATGCAAGTACCTGAAACCTTTGCAATATCCTGATCAAATCATTGTTGGAGCTAAGACAAAATCGATGAGTAAGTCAAGTTTTGTCATGGAATACCTGATTGTCAGCGAAAAAATTGGAGCTGCCGCTTTCGGTGAAGGGGTCATTGTCATGTATGATTATAATGCTTCAAAGAAGGTAGAAATACCCTCTGAAATTAGACAACGTATTGAGGAATTGGAAAAACATTCTTTTTAAATTAATAGCCAGATTCAGCATCATCAGAAAGCTCTCATATCGTTTGCGGACTTATGAAGGATTGAAAATAGATTGGAGATAGGATATGCCGCATTTAATAACTACGAGATTGAATGAATTTAAATTAAGATTTGCAGAAATGGACGATGTGCCACTGATTTTGAGTTTTATCAGAGAGCTGGCAGAGTACGAAAAAATGCTCTCGGCAGTAGTAGCAACGGAGGAAGACCTAAAGGAATCATTGTTCCAACGTAAGATGGCTGAGGTCATTATTGGAGAATACAAAAATCAGCCGATAGGTTTTGCTCTCTTTTTTCATAACTTTTCTACGTTTCTGGGGAAGCCTGGAATATACTTGGAGGATTTATACGTAAAGCCGGAAATGCGCGGCAAGGGATTGGGCAAGATAATGCTTTCTTTTCTTGCCCAATTGGCTATTGAACGTCAATGTGGACGTTTAGAATGGTGGTGCCTGGACTGGAATAAGCCATCGATAGAGTTTTATAAGCAGCTAGGAGCAGTCCCAATGGATGAATGGACCGTCTATAGAGTTTGTGATGAAGCATTGCCTAAATTGGCGCTGTACTTTTCTAATTCAAAAGGAAGAGAATCAGTTTGACCATGGATTAAGAGTTAGATAATAATCAGTAGAACTGTCAAGAATGTAGTTGTAAAGAAATAAATTTATGAGTGGAAGGTCTAACCTTGATTTTGACGAATGTTTTTATTGATTAAGAAATCTTTTTTAATATTCGGAAATAATGAAGTAATGGTAATGAAAATAGGGGAAGGTGAAGCAGTTATGAAATTTAAAGATTATACATACCATCGCCCTGACCTCGAGGTTATTAAAACTAAGTTCTCCTCTTTGTTGGAGAAATTTAAGCAAGCTGCGAGTTTAAACGAGCAAGATGCAGCGATGAGCGAAATTAATACTTTACGCAGAGAATTCGAGTCAATGTCGCAATTGGCCTCAATTCGGCATACCATCGATACGACGGATACATATTATGAAAAGGAACAAGAGTATTTTGATGAGACGATGCCGGTCTACGAAGGGCTGATCTCAGAATTCTACCAGGCCTTGGTGAGCTCTTCCTTCCGCAGTTCGTTAGAGGAAAAGTGGGGCAAACAACTATTTACCATTGCTGAGTTGACGTTGAGGACATTTAAACCGGAAATTATTGAGGAATTACAGATTGAGAATAGGTTAGTCACTGAGTACACAAAGCTGATTGCCTCAGCGAGCATTATGTTTGAGGGCGAAGAGCGTAACTTACCCGGTCTTGGTCCCTTCCAACAGTCGGCAGATCGGGCGATGAGAAAAAGGGCTAATGAAGCTCGATATGTTTTTTTTGCCGAACATGAAGAAACACTCGATAGAATTTATGATGAGCTGGTTAAAATCAGGACTACAATCGCCCGAAAACTTGGGTATGAGAATTATATTGAGCTTGGCTATGCTCGAATGTTACGCTCAGATTACAACCCGGAAATGGTAGCTAATTTCCGACGACAAGTTGCAGAGGAAATTGTTCCCGCTGCGACAAAGCTGCGGGAACGGCAGCGGAAGCGACTTGGTTTAGATGTTCTGATGTATTATGACGAAAAGATTAATTTCCCCATGGGAAACGCTAAACCGCAGGGTGACCCGGAATGGATTCTGGACAATGGCCGAAAAATGTATAAGGAACTGTCTTCGGAAACGGATGAATTCTTTACGTTTATGACTAACCATGAGCTTTTGGATTTGGTAAGTAAAAAGGGTAAAGCCGGAGGCGGTTACTGCACATTTATTAGTGAATACCGCTCTCCCTTTATTTTTTCCAATTTCAATGGAACCTCTGGAGATGTTGACGTTTTAACCCATGAGGCAGGTCACGCCTTTCAAGTTTATTGCAGTCAAAATTTTTCCCTGCCTGAATATCAGTGGCCAACTTATGAATCGTGTGAAATCCATTCTATGAGCATGGAGTTTTTTGCCTGGCCATGGATGGAGTCGTTCTTTAAAGAAGCGGCAGACAAATACCGATTTACTCATTTGAGTGAGGCACTCCTTTTTATCCCTTATGGAGTAACTGTGGATGAGTTTCAGCATTTTATTTATTCCAAACCTGAAGCGACAATACAAGAGAGAAAAAGTGCCTGGCGGCAAATCGAAAAGAAATATCTCCCCCATCGCAATTATGAAGGCAATGAATACTTAGAACAAGGCGGATACTGGCATCAACAAAGTCATATATTTAGTGCTCCTTTTTATTATATCGATTATACCTTAGCTCAAATATGCGCTTTTCAGTTCTGGAAAAAATCCAGGGAAAACCGGGAATCTGCTTGGCAAGATTACTTGAAATTATGTCGCCTGGGCGGCTGTCAATCCTTTTTAGGTTTGGTCAAAGAAGCAGATTTAGTGTCACCTTTTGAAAACGGATGTGTCCAAGGTGTTATCCATGCCATTGAAGCATGGCTTGATAACGTTGATGATAGCCAGCTATAAAAGTCTCGTCATGGATTTGAAAATAAATACTTTTTAATTGGAGGCTTTGGGCTTGATTACAGAAGTTTATCCAGGGATTTACAAAAATGAAATACCCTTACCCAAAAATCCCTTAAGGGCTATAAATAGTTATATTCTGCTTTCGGATACAAGAAATCTAGTCATAGATACGGGCTTTAATACCTTAGAATGTCAGGCTGCCTTGCTGGAAGGCCTCAATGAATTGGAGGTTGATCTGAGCAAGACCGATCTATTAATTACTCATATGCATACCGATCACTCAGGTTTAGCTCCTGTTCTGAAGAAACTGGGGGTAAATACTGTATATTTCAGTGAGGTCGACGGAGATCTTTATAATCAAACTTCTAAACGTGATGCTTTCTTTCAGACCCTTAACAAAATTTTCGGCTTTAAAACTGATGTTGCTTCTGCGTTTGGTAAAGAGTTTGGCAAAAGGCTTGCTGAGCCTCTGGAATTTACGCCGTTAGCTGAAGGAGACAAATTACTTATAGGAGATTATTGTTTAGAGGTCGTGGATATTCCCGGACACACTCCGGGACATATTGGCTTATATGATCGAAGTCACAGGCTGTTTTTTTGCGGAGATCATGTTCTCGATGAGATTACCCCCAACATCACCTTCTGGGGATTTGAACAGGATATTTTAGCAACCTATTTGAGAAGCCTCAATAAGGTTATCGAGTATGACATCGATTATCTATTTACCGCGCATCGTAAGATAATAAGAGACCACCGTTCAAGGATTAAAGAACTCATTGCTCATCATGATGAAAGGCTCAGAGAAGTCCTTGATATTCTCTGCGAAGGGAGAAAGACAACCGGCGAGGTAGCTGCTTCGATGCACTGGGATTTGAATTATAAAAAATGGGAGGACTTTCCTCATCCGCAAAAATGGTTTGCTTCAGGGGAAGCGTTGTCACATTTAGAGCATTTGGCGCATATTGGGAAGGTCGATCGTATCGAGGAGGATGAGGCCCTTTTTTATCAGCTTAAATAACAAAGAAGAGTTTTACACGGAAAGGAAATCATGCATAAGAGTTAACGGAATATAGGGAATGGTAAAAAAAGGAGCCATTATTTTACAAAGTTTGTGAAATGATGGCTCCTTTTTTATCTTCAGAACCAAGATTCTGGATGTTATGAACAATAGTAACAAAAAAATGTCCGGAAGTGGGATTATAGTTAAATTATAAAATCACTATAGGAGGGGAACCAATGTCTATCGTAAAAGTAAGTGCATCGGAAATGAATTCACGAATAGAACTTAAGGTTAAACAGACAATCCTTATAAATGTATTCCTGATGACCATAGTCATTCTCGCAGCTCTGGATTTGGTGGTTACTTTATTCAGGGGCGACTCTTTAGCAGTTTACACAAAGTTTCTTCTTGTTGATTTTATCTTGTCAGTATTCGGGGTAGTCTTTTGTTCAGATCTGTTGATACAACAGGGCCAAAAGTTTTTAGGCTATTTCTACTCTTATATGCTTTTTTTATGGTCATGTCTAACAATCATTAAATTAGTTTGTTTTTCATAAGAAGATCAGAGAAAGGACTTTGGAGGATTGAACTTAGGTAGGGAAGCAAAAAACGAAGTTTTGCTGATAAAAAGCTGTTCTGCAGATCGTGGGCAAGAGCAGCTTTGTTATGTAGATTAATCTCTCGAAAATCGTTTTATTATATAAAAATATTGACTAAATCCTATTTTAAGAGGAAGGAGTCCCTGCAGATTTGGCGAATTCTGATAAATGCTGTAGCAAGAAAGGTAAAAATTAGCTATGAAAACGTCTTCTTTTGGCAAGTATGAAAGAATCATTAATAAAGGGACTATGAATGTCATTATTTTCGCTTGTGTTATTATTGTTATCGCGATAATGACTACAGGCATATCCAGCTATGTTATCGTAAAAAATGCCATGATCGAGAAACTGCAGAAACAAGATCTTGTTTATATTTTGAAGTCTATTTCGGCTCAAATTGATGATAGAATCGATAGAGCCAAGGAAACGTCCTTAATTCTTGCCGATAACCCTGAAATTATACAATGGTTTCAAGAGGGTGAAAGGGACGAAACGTTTAAAAAATTGTTTATAGAACAGATGACAGATGTTGCTAAAACCTTGAATTACACCGTGTTTTTTACTAATCGAAGGACAGGTCATTACTGGACAAATTCTAATTTGCTTACCGATACTATGAGCAAGGATAATGCTTCGGATCGCTGGTTTTATGATACTTTGGCTTCTCGCCAAAAAATTAACCTGAACATAGATCATAACATAGTGCTTAACCAAACGAATTTATGGATTAATACCCTGATGGGTGATCCTCATGATCCGGCGGGGGTTGCTGGAGTAGGAGTGGATTTGCAAGATATCTCCAAAGAATTTGGTAATTATAAAATAGGAAATGGGAGTAATTTGTGGCTTATTGATACGACCGGTAAAATAAGTATCTCGGACGATGTTGAGCAAAGCGGGGGACGTCTCTCTGAATACTTACCTGCTGAGATATTTACTGATATTCTAAAAGATGCTTCCAATGGAGAGTCTTTGAAGGTTGTTAGTTATGTCGGCCAAAATGGACAAAAGGATTTAGTTTTTCAAAAGTTAAAATCATGTAATTGGATACTGGTCTTTCAAATTAACCGATCAGAGACCTTAGGACTTCTTAATTCTATTATGATCAATACCTTAGTGAGTGTTGCCGTAGTTCTTGTTTTCTTGATTCTTGTTTTTTATACGGTTTCTTCTAAAATTGCTAACCCTTATAAGAAAGCGCTTCAACTAAATCTTGAATTAGAAAAAGAAATCGAAGAAAGAACTAGTGAACTACGTGAACAAAATTTAAAAATTACGGAGAGTATCTATTATGCCAAAACAATTCAAGAATCAATTTTGCCTTCCTCGGAAGTTCTGCAAAGGATTCTAGGCAACCACTTTGTTCTCTGGAGACCAAGGGATATAGTCGGTGGTGATTTCTATTGGCTTAGAGAGACGAAGGTTGGTTGGATTTTGGTGGTAGGTGATTGTACAGGACACGGCGTACCGGGTGCTTTAATGACAATGGCAGTTAACTCGATACTTAGTAATATCGTTTCTAAAAACGAAGTAATAAGTCCGACTGATATGATCAAGAATCTTAATCATCAATTAAAAGATGCTCTTAACAAGGAAAAAGGTGATTTTACAACAGATGACGGCCTTGATGCTGCTATTGTAAGTTATGAAAGCAGTGGGAGATTATTATTTGCGGGGGCTAAAATGAATATGTGTTTAGCTGCCTCCGGGCAGGTGACAGTTTATGAGGGACATAGGAATGGGATTGGATATATAAAATCGATCTTTAATGATGAAATCTCCGATACCATAGTAAATCTTAGAGCTGGCGACCGAGTATATTTGACAACAGACGGTTATGTCGATCAGAATGGAGGCCCTCATAATTATTCCTTTAGTAAACGCAGATTCCGAACCAACCTTCTTAATACCTTGGATCTCCCAATAACGAAACAAGGCGAATGGCTGGAAAAAGAGCTCACTTCTTATCAAGGTCAGGAACCTCAGAGAGATGATATTACTGTTCTTGGTATAGAGTTTTAAATTATGATTATGGAAAGAGGGGAAAATGGGATGATTCACCTTCAACAGCTAAAAAAATCACTTGAAGAGTACCGTGTATTGATCTGTTTTTCGGGGCAATTCTCCCAAGGTATTGTAGAGCAACTCTGCGATTCTATTAAAGGACAATTGAGCGAAGGCCTGGGAACAAAGCAAAACCCTATGAGAGTAATCTCTATTTTTGTCGAACAGGCTCAAAATATTATAAACTACAATCAATTGAAAAAAAGTCATAAATATTATGATCAACTTTTAGAATCGAGCATTGTGACTATAGGCAAAAATGGGGAAAACTTTTTTGTTACATCCGGTAATGTTATTGATAACAAGGACTTGCAGCCTCTCCTAAAAAAAATCGATTATCTTAATTCACTTCAACCAGGAGATTTAAAGACTCTTTACAAAGAAGTTATGAAAAACGGAGGACTTGAAGAACCTGAACGAAGTGCAGGCTTAGGTCTAATCCATATGGCTCGCAAAGCAAGATCACCTATTGAGTACGAAAGCTATCCGATTAATGAGGAATTATCTTATTTTCAAATCAATGTGAACGGTTAGGAGTTGGAGAAGGATGGAGAGGCTATTCATCAAGGAATCAAAAAGTACGCCCCTTGTAGATTTTGATTCGGATAGGGGTTTGCTCGTTTTAAAGGGACAATCTTATCCGGAAGACCCTTTTGCTTTTTTCAAACCTATAATAGAGTGGGTTAAACAGTATTTAGCAAGTAATCCGAAAACTGTTTCTCTGGAATTTACGTTGACGTATATTAATACCAGCAGTTCAAAGTGCATCATGATGCTCTTAGATGTCTTGGAAGAGTCCTTTGACAATGGATTGACCATCGATCTTAAATGGTTTTGTAATGAGGAAAATGAGTATGAGCAGGAATGTGCTCAAGAATTCCAAGAGGACTATACATTTCCTTTTGAAATAGTACTAGTTTAATGGCTATTCAATAATAAGTTCTTCTGGGATTTGAAGAAAGTGGTGATGTCCTTTGAAAGATCATAAAACGTTCAACAATATTTTTGAAGAAGAAATGGCCGTTTATCACGAGGCTAGGGATTTTTTAAAAAAAGGTGATTTAAAATTTTCCGACCTAATGGTCAAATTTAATAGTTTAATTAATCAGTATTGCCGTTTAATCAATATAACTCGACGGCTCTGCAGCATCAGCGATGTACAAAGCAGAGACTTAAAACGGAAAGAACGAGAGATACAGAATATCTTGGATCATTCGGACCAAGGGTTTCTAACCTTTGGAAAAGATTTGTTGATTCATAAAGAGCATAGTTCAGAATGTATCAGGATATTTGGCCGTAAGATCGTGCATAAAAATATATTGGATCTTCTGCGCAGCGAAAATGAAAATCAAAATAGACTCATTGCCGATGTTTTGCATAAGGTTTTTGATCTTCCTCCCGGGGAAGTTCAGTTGTCTTATATTAATGAACTTCCAAATTTGCTAAAGATACAAGGGAATTATATTAATATTAAATACAAAATGATTTCTGATGGTTTAGACGATCAAAATCAAACATTGATGGTCATTCTTACAGATATCACTGAAAAACGGAAAACAGCTGATCAGGTCTTATTTCTTAGTTACCACGACAAGCAAACATCTCTGTATAATAGAGCCTATGTTGAAAGCATCATTCCTCAACTTCAAATTGAGTCAAATCTTCCCTTAAGTATTGTTATGGCCGATTTAAACACCTTAAAACTTGTCAATGATGTCTTTGGGCACGAAACAGGTGATAAGCTTATTGTTAATGCGGCACGGATATTCCTTTCATGCTGCCGTAAGAGCGACATTGTAGCTCGGTGGGGCGGAGATGAATTTATAATGATACTCCCCGGCGCAAATCAGGAGGTTTGCACAAGAATATGCAATAACATAAAGTCAATGTTTAAGACCCTGCCTGCAGATCCTGTTGATCAGAGCGCTTCTCTGGGATCAGTTACACTCGACAATTGGGAATCTGATATAATCAGCCTAATCGGTGTGGCGGATCGTGTAATGTATAATAACAAATTAATTGAGCGGAAGAAAACAAGGGAGATGTTTGTTTCCAGCGTCGAGAAAGTTCTAGAGATTAAATGTCCTTCCTATCTGGAGCACAATGCTCGAGTTGAAGCCTTAGCCCGTTCATTTGTCAAGCTGCCGGGTGTTGAATTGAACTCGCAAGAAATGGATCGGCTGATCTCGCTGGCTCGTTTTCATGATATTGGCAAGGTTGCAATTCCCAGCGAACTCCTGAAGAAAAGCACTTCACTGACTGAAGACGAGTTTAAAATTATACGTCAATATCCCGAAGTTGGCTATAGGATGGCCCATTCCATGGGAGAACCTCTACTGGCTCAGTCCATTTTGGCTCTTCGAGAATTTTGGAATGGAAAGGGTTATCCGCAAGGCTTGAAAGGAGAACAAATTCCTCAAAGTTCCCGTATTATCTCCATACTTGATGTGTACGACGTTATTACTCATGATCAACCCTATCGTAACAAGAAAACAAATGAAGAAGCTTGTCAAGAATTACAGCGGGGTGCGGGCGCCCAATTTGATCCTCAGCTGGCGAACATTTTTGTAAATAATCTACCATCACTGTTATCCTAGGATAATTTAGGCGGCAGTTTTTTGTAAAGCAAGAACCGAAGCAGTTTGATTCCAAAGGAGGTTAGTAGCTTGATAACTGTTGATTCAAAGGCACTTCGCTATCTTCAGGAGAGAACGTCATCTGTAGTCCTTGGCTTGGAATTAAATCCGTCAATGGGTGGCTGAGCTTGTTCGGCAGAGCACGTAACAGGTAGTTACGTTCCGAAAATTTATCTGAGAGAACCAGAAACTAACGAACTTTTTAATTTTAATTTCCAAGAAATTGGGACACTAAAAATATATTATTCCTCAAGAATCGGGGTTGCACAAGGACATCAAGGTATCAAAATTAAACTTAGAAAGCTGTTGTTCTTTAATTGGCTAACATTAGAAGGAGCTAAGGTACTTTAGTGAACCCGTTCAGCTAAAGCTGAACATTGTTGCTTCGATGACGAAAGTGTCCATGTGGACACTTTCGCCGAAAGCGCCTAGCCCATAACAAATGCTATCGAGCTGAAGGATGAACTCTACTCCCACCGATCCTGACAACTTTTTCATAAATCTTCCACAGTTTGTTCATAGGAAACACATACCTTAGACGTTAAAAAGTAGTAAATTAATAGCAGGCGATAACCTATTTTCACTTTGAAGATCAGGGTTATTGTAAAAACATATGGAGGTGTTTGGTTCCTGCTATGATGAAATCTACAAAAACAAAAACTATTGTAATAGCTACGGCTATTACCACTCTTCTTTCAGCAACAGCTGTTTATGCAGCCACGCCAAGCTACAGTTCCGTACATGCTCAGAATTCTATGCGTGCAGCAAGAGGTGGGTTCCAAAGTCATTTGGTTGGTTTGGTATCCTCAGGTACGCTGACGCAGTCTCAAGAAGATGCCATTCAAAATGCGGTAAGTGCCGTCGTGAAAACAAATGAATCCAGTAGTGGGCTTCAGAAAGGTCGGACTAATGTCTTTAAGACCGCTCTTGATGGTCTTGTAACAGCCGGGACAATAACGTCAGATCAAGAAACAGCGATAGAAAATGCAGTTACCGCCGCAGTAAAGGCCAGTGTGTCTCAAGGTGAATTTAAAAAGGACTTGAGCGATGGCTTTAAAACCGTTCTGGATGGTCTTGTAACGGCTGGGACTATAACTACAGATCAAAAGACTGCGATAGAAAATGCAGTAACTGCCGCAGTGAAGACAAATGGGTCCCAAGGTGAGTTTAAGAAAGGCCAGAGTAATGGCTTCAAAACCGCCCTTGATGGTCTTGTAACAGCCGGGACAATAACGTCAGATCAAGAAACAGCGATAGAAAATGCAGTTACCGCCGCAGTAAAGGCCAGTGTGTCTCAAGGTGAATTTAAAAAGGACTTGAGCGATGGCTTTAAAACCGTTCTGGATGGTCTTGTAACGGCTGGGACTATAACTACAGATCAAGAGACTGCGATAGAAAATGCAGTAACTGCCGCAGTGAAGACAAATGGGTCCCAAGGTGAGTTTAAGAAAGGCCAGAGTAATGGCTTCAAAACCGCCCTTGATAGCCTTGTAACGGCCGGAACCATAACTTCGGATCAAGAAACAGCGATAGAAAATGCGGTTACCGCAGCGATTAAAACGGGTGTTACGAAAGGTGAATTTAAGCAAGGAACTTCCGACCTGTTTAAAACTACTCTAGACAGCCTTGTAACATCTGGGACTATAACCTCAGATGAAGAAACCGCTGTTGAAAGCGCGGTTACCTCTGCAGTGCAGGCAAGAGTATCCAAAGGCGAGTTTAAGGGAGGATCTTCCAACGGAATTAAGACTGCTATAGATGCTCTCGTCACAAACGGAACCATTACTCAAGCACAGGAAGATGCTATCTTTAACAAGTAATATTATGAAATGCTCTCGTGGTATATGTTTCCAATAGCATTGAGTTGGCGACTCATACATGTGGCATCATGAGAAGAAGAGAGAACCCAAATTATAGCGTTCTCTCTTCTTTTCTCCGGGTAATACCTGCCTGACCTTCATCTCTATGCTATGACGTCACTCTTTTGGGCAAAACAACAACTCCGCATCACTTAGGTTATAGAAAGATGGTGCGGAGCTTTCTGTCTTGGCTAAAAACTTGTTTGAATTTGGTTAAACTGGTCAAGTAAGTAGTTATGATCTAAATGAAATGTAGATTTCATTGTCCCTTTAAATCTTGAAATCCTTGATAGATAAGGTCAAAAAGTTGTTTAAGGTCTTGTACTTCAACACAAGAGAAGGCAACGCGCACATCGCTCTCTCCCAGGGAAATAACGCCTATGCCATAATGATCGAGGAGATGAAGGCGCAAAGCTTCGGCGTTCACGCCATGTTTCAGTTTCATACACATAAAGTAGCCAGAATTAAAAGGATAATAATCCCAGGCGTCGTTATAACTTCCTTGACTAAGGATTTCTTTGACTTTAGTGGCACGACGTTTTAAAAGTTCAACTTTTTGATTTCTCTGGACTTGAAATTCAGATGACTGAAGGGCATTTAAAATAAAGGATTGAGCGGGATGAGATGCACTGGAAATTGCTCCCCGAATACTTCCCAAGGCCTTGTTTTCTAAGGCATCCAGAACTGCCGGAGACTCGCTGGCAAAGGTAATAAACCCAACCCGAAAGCCCCAGACAAAATCTTCTTTTGTAGCTCCGTCAACTTTGATTGCCAGTATTCTGGGATGGATGTTGGCAATCCGGGCAAATAAGGATTCTTTGATGGAGTCCTCGTAAAATAACCCAAAATAGGCATCATCAGTAAGAACAACTAAGTTCATACCTTCCTGGGCAACTTCTTTCAGTACTTCGATGATGTTCGTTGCCTCTTCTTCACTTGGAGTATACCCCGTAGGGTTATTGGGAAAGTTAAGCAGTACGACAGCTTTTCCGTGTTCCTTTTTAGAAAGTAAAGCTTTTTTCAAACCTTGAACATTAAACGCTCCCTGCTCGTTATAAAAAGGAAAGGTAACATTTTTTGCTCCTCGACGAACTCCGAAAATGAGATTGTAATTACCCCATAATTTTTCCGGTAAAACTAAAGGATCATTTTCATTCATGAAAAGATCGGCAACAATGCTTAAACCATGGGTCAGAGCATTTGTAACAATGGGATTGCTGAAGGATTTATCCTTTAAGGAAGGGTTTTCATGAAGCATTTTCTTCCGCCAAACCTGCCTCAGTTCAGGTTTGCCTGCAGGAGGTGCATAAGGATACAGATTCTTAGGATCATACTCAGATAATGTGTTATGAATTACGGGCAGGAACATCGGTTGATTTCCTTCCGTTGCAATCCCTATGGTGGCATCAAATCGATGGGCCTTCTGCTTCGCTTCCGCAGTCTGAGTTAAAATCCCTTTAGGATAATACATATTCCTCCCAAGGTCAGACAGTAATTCGTAGACATGAGGATTTTCCTTTTTTATGCGGTCATTTAACTCTTGAGCAATTTCATTCATGAACTCTTCTCCCTTTCTTAAGTAAGCCGATCTCTTTGCTGTAAAGTGAAATAAACTTCGATTTTGCTAGAAATTGAAATTAGGTATGAATTTGAACTAGATTAATCTAGTATCATTTAGAGTTGTTATGATATAGGTAACTAAATTTTACACTAAAATGACGGTTTCCTCCACTAAATGTAGGATAAAAATTTTAGAGATTCTTGGGGGAGTCTTACGAATGGACAAAATGTACTAAAGAAACTATAGCTGGAAGCTAACGCTTCCAGCCTTGTTCACAGAGAGCTGTTTTTTCTTAGGGGGATGGCCCTTATCCGACAATCTTATTTTAATTTGCCTAAAGCAGTTTCGATTCGCTCTAAAGCCTTTTGGATATTCTCTACGGAATTTGCATAGGAGAAACGGAGATAACCTTCTCCATAAGAGCCAAATGAGGTACCTCCCAGACAGGCAACGCCGGCATCGTTCAAGAGATAGTCGGCAATTTCCTTACTGTTTCTGTTAAAGGATTTGAAGTTAGGGAAAACATAGAAGGAACCTTCTGGTAAGAGACAGCTAACTCCTGGGATTGAATTTAAGCCGTTGACCATAAGGTCGCGGCGTCGTTTGAATTCGGCAACCATTCTGTCGACATCTGTTTGCGGTCCAGTGAGAGCCTCCTTGCCGGCCATTTGAGTAAAAGCCGAGGTACAGGAATTTGAATTAACCATTAACTGAGAAATCCGATCCGCAATCTCCGCAGGCATTACTCCATAACCTAACCGCCAGCCTGTCATGGCATAGGTCTTGGAAAATCCGTCGAGAATGATTGTCCAATCCAGCATACCGGGTAATGAAGCAATGGAAAGGGGTTGTGTATTTCCATAAACGATTCGGTCATAAATCTCGTCGGAAAGGACAAGGATTTCTTGACCTCTTACTAAGTCGGCAATGGCTTTGATATCCTCATTAGTGAGTACTCCGCCTGTAGGATTGCCGGGAGAATTAATAATGAGCATTTTAGTCTTAGGGGTAATCAGCTGAGCCAGTTCGTTTACGTCCAGGCGAAATTGATTTTCTTCCCGCAGGGGTATGGGGACCGGCTTGCCGCCAACAAAGCGGATAACTGATTCATAAATGGGAAAGCCGGGGTTAGGATAAATAACTTCGTCACCGGGATTCACAGTTGCCAGAATGGAAAAAAACATAATTGGTTTTCCTCCTGGAACTATGACGATGTTTTCCAGTGATGTGTCGACGTGTTTATGACTGCGAATATACTCGGCAATGGTTTCTCTGACTTCGGGAATACCTGGTGCAGGCGTATAGTGGGTGTACCCGTTTGTGAGAGCAAAGCAAGCAGCATCAATAATATTTTTGGGTGTATCAAAATCCGGTTCGCCGATTTCTAAATGAACGATATCCTTTCCTTGGGCTTCCAGAGCTTTGGCTTTTGCCAAAACTTCAAAGGCAGTTTCTGTACCTAACAGGGACATTCTTTCAGCAAATAACGGTTTCATAGAGTGGCTCCTTTGCAATTTTATTTAAAAATAAGATTAAGAAGCATTATTTAAAACAAAGTTTCTAATATTTTTAACCCTTAATTGAAGCTTTATGTCTTGGCGTGATTACGGCAGCCGTTTCCCAGTATTCAATTCAAGTATATTAATACTAGAGTGTTAGTTTGGATTTGTATACTTTTGCAACAAAGGTTAACACTACCATAAATCATAATGGACAGAATTGGAAGGGAAAATCTTTGAAAATGCGAACTTTTTTGTTACTCAGCAGCTCATCCTTTGCCTTATTCGTAGGTATTATCCTGATATCATCTCGCCTACCTTCTCCAATGCCGGAACAGGCTGTGGAGGGGAAACTTGTCTGGCAAAAAAATAACTGTATAAGCTGTCATACCTTATTCGGCAATGGGGGATATGTAGGAGAAGACTTAACTAATATCACACGGAAGGAGACTCCGTCCCAAATCGTTAACTATCTTATAAAGCCGCCGGTGGTTCCTCCGAATAAATACACTCATCATCCGGGCCTCGCTAAAAAAGACGCGCAAAACCTGGTGCATTATCTGGAGTTCATCAGTACCATACCAACATTAGGGTGGCCGCCTCAGCAAGAGAAGGCGGGAAAAGAATCATGAAATTGCTTAGTTTTTTACCTTTCCTAGGAAAAACGCAAAAACCTGTGGTTCGAAAACAGCAGTTTTTAGCCCAAAAAATAAGCCGCAGATATTGTTTTACGGCAGTAACGTTATTTGCCCTGCAAAGTGTAGTGGCTGTGGCCGGAGCCATAGATCTGGTGATACCTGATTTACCCTCTCCGATTCCTTTTGAGTTCGGCAGGGCAATCCATTTAGGGCTGGCTGATCTTTGGCCACTCATTGGTACTATGGGAATGGTCTACTATTTCATTACAGCAGAGCTTGATCGGGAGATCTATTCTCCCCCGCTGGCTCGCTGGCAGTACTGGATTGTTGTTCTATTCAGTTTGGCTATTTTTACAAGTTTGTCCTTTAAAATTGGAAATGGCCGGGAATTCCTGGAGGGATTGCCCGTCCTGTATATGGGGATTTGTATTTCCTTAGCTTTTGCTACCTACAATCTTCTTCGAACGTTATTCATGGTCAAAAATAATATCACGCCGGCGGCCGCAATTATGACCGTAGGGATAATCTTTCTGCTGCTCTTATTGCTGCCGAATACTATTTTTTATAGTAATCCTATTGCAGATGAGGCAACGAAGTTCTGGGTTGTCCACTTATGGGAAGAAATGGCCTTCGAACTTACTTCTGCCGGCTTTATTGCAACCTTTTATGTTGTTTCTGGACTGGCTGATCGCGCTAAAATAGAGAAGTGGCTCTATCTTGAAGCTTCTTTAGCTGTTATTGGGGGTTTGTACGGAACCGGTCATCATTATTATTGGATTGGCTTTCCCGCCGCTTGGTTAGCCATAGGCTTCTTGGTCAGTATTGTAGAAGTCATACCTGTGGGACTATTAGCCCATATGACCTACACAGGATTAAAATCCAAAAAGATTAGGAGCCGTCGAGAAAAGCTGACACTATGGCTGGTGCTTAGCAGCCTTTTTTATCATATTACGGGTGCATCTCTCTTGGGTCTCTTAATAAGCATACCTTGGATAAACCTATATATGCACGGGACTTATGTTACCTCCGGTCATGCCCACTTGGCGTTATTCGGCAGCCTTGGTTTTGTCGTTTTAGCAGGGTGTTATTACATCCTTAGCCGCGGAAGTGAGCCAACCCTTAAAGGGTACAAAAGCGGCGTTTTAGCGGTCATCTTGCTAAATGTTGGTTTGCTGAGTATGGCTTCGGCTTTATTAACCGCTGGCCTCAAAGAGACTTACCTGTGGCGATATTTGGGTATGGATTTTGAACAAGTGCGGCTGCAGTTGAATCTCTATTTGTTTATAAGGGCCTTCGGGGGAACTATTTTCGCTCTCGGAGATCTTTTCCTGTTCTGGCTTATTTATAAAACATGGAAACAAACATCTCATTAACCTAACTTTAAAATGGGGTCTTATTATGCAAATCATAATAACAAGTTCTTTTTGGCTCTTTTTACTAATTCTCTTGTTAGTCTTGCAGTTGTCTTTAGTCCTCATCGTGATCCTTAAACCAATCACCCGTTACCTGGTAGGGAAAGAGATCAGCTCTTTAATGGACAGGCTTCTTTCAGATAAGTATACTCAGAACCTTATGGAAGTTTGGCCGGCCGGAAAACGAATATCTGTACTTAACATTCTGGAAATAGGGTTTCGCGCCCAGCAGGGTAAGATAATTACTAGACCTCTTGGTTCGCCAAAGCATTTTCCCGGATTTGATAATCTCATGTTTGCTCCCAACGTTATGACACGGTTGTCACTGCCTGAGAATACTTCAATGAATATGAAGGTGACTATTGGTCCTAAAGCTGCCAAGCCGATGATCATCGATATTCCAATTATGATCGGAGCTATGGCATATGGAGTCGCTTTGTCAGAGGAAGCAAAAAGGGCTTTGGCAAGAGCAGCAAAAACATTACAAACATCGACCTGTTCCGGAGAAGGCCCTTTTTTGCCGGAAGAACGCCAAGAAGCAGGAAAATATACGTTACAAATATCACGTTGGGCTTGGGGGGCAAGGACTCAAGAGCAAATTGACGCAGCTGATATGCTGGAAGTTCAAATGGGACAAGGCGCGGATATGGGAAGCGTTAGCATAGAAGCCAAAGAATTTCAGGGCAGAGCTCAGGAACTTTCTGGCTTAGCGCCAGACGAACCGGCTGTAGCTTTTCCTGCACCGCCAGGGATTCAAAAGCTCAGTGATTGGCCGGGGTTTATGAAACAACTGCGAAGACAGTCCAAGGGGCTACCTATCGCCTTAAAAATCATGGCCACGGGGCATCTTGAAAATGATCTGGAAGCTGCTGTTAAATTAGGCTTTGATGCTGTTATAATTGATGGAGCTCAAGGCGGTTCTCATGCCACAACTCCCATCAAGCAAGATGATTTTGGCATCCCCAGCTTCTTTGCCTTATGTCGGGCTGTGCGCTTTTTAAATAAAGCTGGGGTTCGTAATCGGATCAGTTTAATTGTGGCGGGGGGGTACTTTACGCCTGGAGAGTGTCTCAAAGCAATTGCTCTGGGAGCAGATGCCATTTATATGGCAACAGTTCCCCTTTTGGCCTTAACCCATAATCAAGTCGGTAAAGTAATACCTTGGGAGCCTCCAACGACCTTAGTGTTTTATGACTCTCCCACCAAGGGTAAACTTGATATCGATCAGGCAGCTACGAGTGTTGTGAACACTATAACCTCCATGGTTCTTGAAATGGAGGAAGGAATGCGCGCTCTGGGAAAATCATCCTTAAAAGAACTTTCCCTGGATGATCTTGTTGCTTTAGATTCTTTGACAGCTGAAGTGACTGGAGTAAAAAGAATTTACTGAGCAGGTCGGTAGGTACCAGCTATTATTAATTTTCTGGCAAAAAACCGCACTAAGCTGTATTTAATACTTAACAAAACGGCATAAACGTGATATTATTTCCCTAGGCAATTGGAAAAGGGGTATGATATGTTTGCAGAGGAACGTCGTGAGAAGATCCTCTCCAAAATCAAGTCCATGAGACGGGTATTTGCCAAAGAACTTGCGGAAGAATTTCAAGTTTCCATTGATACAATTCGCAGAGACCTTACAGTGATGGAAGAAGACGGCCTCCTAAAAAGGACTCATGGAGGGGCGGTGCTGTTATCCAAAGTTCGAAGATTTCCAATGGATGAGAAGATTAGGTTTAGTGAGGGAACTGAGCATCAAAATGCTGTTGCTAAGCTTGCCGCATCTTACATCGAACAAGGGGATACGATCTTTATTGGCGGAGCAAGTATTCATTATGTACTCTTGAAATATTTGCCTGTCGATCGGGATTATACGGTCATTACGAATGCCTTGATTATTGCCGAAAAACTAAAAAATTTTGCCAACATTGAAACCTATATTGTCTGTGGCAAAATTAAAAGCGAAGAAGGAATCGTTGATCCCATGGCAACTGAATTTATCAGAACCTTGCGGATTGATAAGGCGTTTTTGACTGGGGGAGGCATTTCAGCCAATCATGGTTTGAGCAGTTCAACTCCGGAAGGAGCGATCTTCCAAAGAGTCGTTGCAGAGATCTCACGGCGAAAAATATGCCTGGCGAATTTTGATAAGGTGGGAACGGAATTTTTTGCTCGAACCCTTGATTTGAGAGACTTGGATGTTCTTATCACCGATTGGGAAGCTCCTGATGAAGAACTGGAAAAAATCCAACAGAGGGGCGTAAAAGTTTTAGTTGTGAATGAAGAGAATTAATTTGAAAGAGTTTATGAAAGAGGGTAGTCGAAGGTGAAGGTGAGTTTTTATACCTCCCAAAGGGAGTACTTAGCTAAAAAGGACGAGTTTGATCGTGCCGTTCAGTCTGTTATCGAGAAAGGAAACTTTATCCTGGGCGAGCAAGTTGCTCAATTTGAAAGGGAGATTGAACAATATACAGGGGCTAGATATGCCATTGGAGTTGCCTCCGGGACGGATGCCCTGACGATAGCGTCGGACATTCTTGGCTTTAAAGACGGTAAAGAAGTTATTACATCGCCCTTTACCTTTCTTGCCTCGGCATCCTGCATCACTAAACATAAGGGACGACCGGTATTTGTTGATATTGACGAAGAGACCTTTGCCCTTGACGTTAATAAGATCGAGGAAAAAATCAATCCGCAGACCGTGGGAATACTTCCCATCCATCTCTTTGATCAAATGGCAGATATGGACAGAATTATGGATATTGCTCAGAATCACCAACTAAGGGTGCTGGAAGATGCGGCGGAAGCCTTTGGCATGAGATGGAAAGGCAAAAGCGGACAATATCGGCATGCGGGAACAATCGCTGATTTTGGTGTATTTTCCTTTTTTCCGACAAAAACCCTGGGTGGCTATGGTGACGGCGGAATGATCGTTACCAATGATGAGGAACTTGGGCGCAAAGCCAAGTTTTATCGGGTACATGGGGCATCTAAAAAGTACCATTATGACTATATTGGCTACAATTCACGCTTAGATACTCTGCAAGCTGCAATTTTGAGCGTCAAATTGAAGTATATTGATGATGCCATCAGCAAACGAGAGAAGATTGCGAAGCAATATATTGAAAGCTTAAGTGATTGTGAAGCAATAACCCTGCCCAAGATAAAAGGGGACCAGAAACAAGTTTACTATGTTTTTAACATCCTAGCTAAAAATCGGGATCAATTGGCAGAGCACTTAGCTAAACATGAAATAGGTTACAGTATTTACTATCCTCGTCCCCTTCATCTGCAGCCTTGTTTTAGTTATTTGGGCTATGCAAAAGGAGATTTCCCCGTCGCGGAGAGAGTATCAGAAAATATTATCGCCCTTCCCATATATCCGGAAATCACCAAGGATGAAGTGGAGTTTATCTGCAAGACGATAAAATCTTTTTATAAATAATCATGCTTTTATAGATCGGCTGTAACTTAAATACGTTAAGAAGCAACATAGGGATATGCCCTTACATTATAAAACTTTAACTCAGTTTTAAAGAATAGTGAAAGGAACTTGATCATGACAACTAAGAAAATTCCCTTTTCGCCGCCGGATATTACGGAAGAAGAAATTAATGCTGTAGCAGATGTCTTAAGATCTGGATGGATCACCACGGGGCCAAACTCAGCTCTTTTTGAAGAAGAACTGGCTCATTATTGCGGGACAGGCCATGCTGTTGCCTTAAACAGTGCCACAGCAGGCTTGGAACTTATTTTGAAAGTCTTGGGCATTGGCCGGGGCGATGAAGTGATCACCACGCCTTACACTTATACAGCCACTTCGAACGTGCTCCTCCACCGGGGGATTATGCCTACCTTTGTTGATGTGAAAAAAGACAGTTTCGCAATTGATGAACAAAAGGTTTATGAGGCGATTACCCCAAAGACTAAAGCAATCATGACTGTCGATATTGGCGGAGTTCCTGTTGACTATGAAGCCATCAGGGAAGTCCTAAAGGCTAAAAACCGACAGGATATTACCCTTATCTCTGACTCAGCCCACTCTTTCGGAGCCGTTTATAAAGGTCAAAAGGTCGGAGGACAGATGGATTTTCATGTTTTCTCCTTTCATGCCATTAAAAATCTGACAACGGCTGAAGGCGGTGCTATTACCTATAACGACAATAGTTTTCATGGGAAAGATAATTTATATAAAGAATTCAAGTATACTTCGCTGCACGGTCAGAACAAGGATGCGTTCGCCAAAATGCAAGCCGGGGCTTGGAAATATGATATCCTTACCGATGGTTTTAAGTGCAATATGACGGATATTATGGCTGCCATTGGTCGTGTCCAACTGCGCCGATATGATGAAATGTTAAGGAAACGAGCAGAACTTCATCAGGTTTATAGCAGTGTTCTCGGTGAAAAGGAATGGGCGATTCTTCCTTTCGACAGAAACGAAGTCATGGAATCCTGCCATCACTTGTATACCTTAAGGCTCAAAGGTTTCAGCGAAGACAAGAGAGACCGGATAATCCAAAAGATGGGCGAGAAAGACATCGCCACCAATGTACACTTTATGCCCTTACCTATGTTTACTGTTTATCGAAACCTGGGCTATAGACTTGAAGATTATCCTAACGCCCATGCCCAATATGCCAATGAAATCTCCCTACCCCTTTATTCGAAGTTGTCTCTGGATGACGCCCAATATGTTGCCGAGGAACTGATTGACTGCATTGAATCATTATAAAGTTAATATTAAAGATGCCCTTAGTTTAAAAAGGGGGCAGCCCGCGCATTCTATGTGCAAGGCTGCCTCCTTTTTATGCTATCGGACATATACTTTTCTTTAGAACATGAGAGCAACCAACCTGCCGCTTGTGCCAAAGTCTTCGTGCCGAGGTGCGAACAATTGGCAAACTGGTGTCATCGAGTGGCTCTCTAAGGTTTGCGGAAAAGTCTCCTGAATATTGGAAGAAAATAAATTATTAAAATTGTCAGTAAAATGCGGTGTCAAGATTGGTTTTCTTTAAATTGTAATATCAGCTGGCCGGGCTTAAGATGAATTTAACAAATCAAAGGAGGTATGGATATGTCGGCAAATGTAAGTTCCCTTGTCAGCGGTGGTGGAAAGACAAAAGCAAAGATCCAGAAATTCGGCGGTTTCCTGGCTGGAATGGTTATCCCCAATATCGGCGCCTTCATTGCCTGGGGGTTGATCACTGCTTTTGTTATTCCGACAGGATGGTGGCCCAATGCTTATTTAGCGAAAGTGGTCAGCCCGATGATTTCTTATCTATTGCCCCTTCTAATCGGTTATACGGGCGGCAAACTGATCTATGGTACCCGAGGCGGAGTTGTCGGTGCCATCGCCACGACGGGTATCGTTGTGGGAGCTTCCATTCCAATGTTTCTCGGCGGCATGATCATGGGACCACTGGGCGGTTGGGTCATTAAAAAGTTTGACCAACTTGTCGAGGGTAAAGTGCCAACCGGTTTTGAAATTCTGGTTAACAATTACTCGGCCGGAATCTTAGGAGCCTTGCTTTCAATCCTAGCCTATCTTGTGATCGAGCCTGTTGTCCAGGGTTTTTCCAATGTCTTAGGCAGTGCGGCTGTTGCTGTAACCAATGCAGGATTACTTCCCCTGATTTCGATTTTCATCGAACCTGGTAAGATCTTATTTTTAAATAATGCGATTAATCATGGTGTTCTAGCGCCTTTAGGAATTCAGCAAGTTAAAGAAGTGGGCAAATCCATCTTCTTCCTTCTGGAGACGGATCCCGGGCCTGGTCTGGGAATTTTAGCCGCCTATTGGTTGTATGGCAAGGGTATGATCAAGCAATCTGCTCCTGGAGCAATCGTTATTCAATTCTTAGGCGGTATTCATGAAATCTATTTCCCTTATGTACTCATGAAACCGTTCTTATTACTCGCCGTGATCGGTGGAGGAATGGCCGCTGATTTTACCTTCGTCGTGACCCATGCCGGATTAGTAGCTACTCCGTCACCAGGCAGTATTTTTGCAGAAATGGCCATGACTCCAAAAGGCGGGTTCTTGCCTGTAATGTTTGGGATCGCTGTCGGCGCAGTAGTTTCTTTCCTGATTGCTTCAGTTATTTTAAAACGGGATAAAACTGAAACCAGCGGAGAAGACCTTGTCAATGCTCAGCAGATGGTTACGCAAATGAAAGCTGAGAGCAAAGGACAAAGTAACGTACAAAAAGCCGTACAAATGCCAAAGCTGATAATATTTGCTTGTGAAGCTGGTATGGGTTCGTCGGCTATGGGAGAGTCTATTCTCAAGAAAACAATCAAAGATGCAGGTTTGACTATCGAAGTGCGGCATACGGCGGTCAATCAGATTCCCGCGGAAGCTGATGTTGTCTTTACCCAGGAAGGACTGGCAAACCGTGCGGCTGAGGTCGCACCAAAGGCAGAAATCGTCACAGTTAAGAACTTTTTAGATAAAACAACGTATGTGGAGTATGTCAACAGCTTAATTAAATAGGTTGTGAGAATGTGGAAGAATTAACTGTTCGGCAAAAGTTTATCATGAATAATCTGATGGAGAAAGGTCCCCTAACCCTTAAGGGCCTTTCTCAACAAATTGACGTCAGCGAGAGGACAATTTCCCGGGAGACTTCTGCCCTAAATGATTGGTTGAAGCAATACAAGGTACGTATCTCGGAAAGCGGAGGAAAGCTCTATGTTGACGGAACAGAACAGGATTTAATTAAGGTCAGGGAAAGTTTCAAAGAATTCCCCACTCTATGGCTGCTTACTCAGGAGCAGCGTCAAATCTTGATCACGGCCCAGCTTCTCTTAGCTGATGAGCCTCTAAAATCAGCTTATTTTAGTCATCAATTTAACGTGGTTGAAGGGACTATTAGTTTCTACCTGGACAAGATTCAAAGCTGGCTGGAAGATAAAAACCTGACTCTGGTTCGTAAAAGAGGGTATGGTCTGGAAGTCACAGGCTCAGACTGGTATAAGCGTAACGCTTTTGTTGATTTAATCTACAATTATAAGCCTCTAAGTGAGTTACTGACGTTTCTTTATGAAGACAGCAAAGATTATCTGCTGCTGGCCTTTTTCAAAGTTACCTTTGGAGAAGCTTTAACTTCTTTAACCAAAGATATCATGGATGAAATCAATGAAAATGTGTCTCTGACAAACGATATTAAGTTTTTCAGTGCGTATATCCACTTACTGCTGGTTATTAAACGTACTGAGTGCCAGAATCCCATTGAATTGCCCCCTCAATTGGTGCGGGATATAATCACCTCCAAGGAATTTGGCTTTATGACTCAAGTCCAGGAAATTCTTCGTGATTATGGGATTGATCTCCCGGAGAGCGAACTTGCTTATTTGGCAATTCACTTACAGGGCGATAGGAAGTTGTTTCAGGATGAGAATGAAGCTCAAAAGCTGGGTTTCGAGTTAGAAGATTTAATTCGGGAAATGATTTATCTTACTGAAAAAAAGCTTAATCAAAAAATCATTGGTGATGAAACTCTTCTTAATGGGTTAACTCAGCATCTTAATCCGGCCTTATATCGTTTGACAATGGGACTTGAAGTAAGAAATCCAATCATTAACGAGATCAGGCACTATTACGCCCAGCTATATAATGCGGTTTCTTATGCATGTCGGCATGTTTTCTCGAAATATAACTTAACGATTCCCAGTAATGAAGTTGGGTATATTACCATGCATATTGGCGCAGCTATTGAGAGACAAAATAAGCTTGAGAAAAAGAACAGGATGCTTATTATTTGTCCCAATGGTATGAGCACGGCTAAAATGTTGTATCATAAAATTCGCAATGAATTCCCTGAATTAGAAACCATTGACATCTGTTCTTTGCGGGATATGCACGCTAAGATAAAAGACGGCTATACCATGGTGGTTTCGACGGTTAATATCGAGCCTGAGATTGTGCCTGAGCTAACGGTCGTTTCTCCGTTTCTGCCGCAAGAGGATATTGAAAAAGTGAAAGCAGCTTTAACAAAGGCTGGCCAAGAGAGTGCTCTAAAAAAGAACATCTCGTTACCCGTCTGCGAACCTGACGAGCTGGAACAAGATTTGGAAACGGTCAATGTCATGCTGCAGAAGTTTCACTTGAACTCTCTGCAAGCGGAAACTTATCAAGACACGATTCAGGGTATTGTCCAAGGCATACACGAGGCTCATATTATCGAAGACAAAGCGCGAATTTATAATTTGATAGCTAAACGAGAAGAAAAAGGGAATGTAATTATCCCCGGCCGTCATATCGCTCTCATTCACTTTCGTGCGGAGGATATTCCCGAACCCTTTGTCAGTGCCTTTCGGCTTAAACATTTTATTGAAATTAAAGGATTCGGATACTCTTCTGAAAATATTGATACGTTTTTTGTCATGCTGGCACGCAAAGACGAAAGCAATTACCTTCTTGAGTTGCTTGGGAAAATCAGCGTTGCTCTGGTTGAGAATGATTATTTTGCTGAGGTTTTGCGTTTTGGTGATTTGAAAGATATACGCAGTGAATTAGTTGAAATCCTAAATAAGGAGGAAGAGTCGTGAATCAAGAGATCTTTAACGAAGACAATATACAACTTGGCCTGGTATCTGAATCAAAGGGGAATGCCATTTTAAGAGCCGGGGAACTTCTGAGGAAGAACGGGTATGTTCGAAGTGAATATCTGGAAGGGATGACAAAGCGAGAAGAGAGTCTGACGACTTATGTGGGAAATGGCATTGCCATTCCACATGGGCTTCCGGAATATATCCAATATATTCAAAAGTCCGGACTTGTCATGCTGCAATACCCTGAAGGTGTTGATTTTGGCGAAGGGAATATCGCCTATGTATTAATTGGAATTGCCGGTAAAGATGATGAACATCTTGAATTGTTATCGACCATCGCCTTAGTTTGCCAGGAAGAGGAGAATGTGACAAAGCTTAAACAAGCCGCAAGCAAGCAAAAGGTTCTGGAAATCCTTTCTGGCGGTGAGGCATAGATGATTAAAACTGTCACCTTGAATGCGGCGGTGGACAAGACAGTGGAAGTTCAAGATTTTCGCCTGGGGTCTGTCAACCGCATCACGAAACTTCAGATGGATGCCGGCGGTAAAGGCATTAATGTTTCTAAGGTTATTCGTGCCTTAAACGGCGAGAGTATGGCCTTGGGTGTCTTAGCTGGCCGCAATGGCGAGTTTATCCAGGCTGAGATCGAACACAGGGGTATCTCTCATGATTTTCTTTTTGTTCAGGGGGAGACCCGTACAAACTTAAAAATTGTTGATCCTCTGAATTCAACCTTTACAGATATCAATGAACCAGGAATCATGATTTCTGAGGCAGCTATTCAAGAGATTGAAGATAGGATCTTCAAAGACCTTGATTCAGAAACGAGCTTAGTCCTTTCCGGCAGTATTCCCGGTTCTGTGCCTTCTTCTATTTATCGGCGCTGGCTGGAACGGGCAAAAGCCCTGGGCGGAAAAACGTTTTTAGATGCTGATGGCGAACTGCTTCGTGAAGGGCTTAAAGCAAAGCCATATCTTGTAAAGCCTAATCGTCATGAGCTTGAACATTTTCTCGGTCAAAAACTCTCTGGTCTGGATGATATTGCCAAGGCGGCCCGCGATTTACTGAGTCAAGGGGTGGAAGTGATCGTCGTATCGTTGGGTTCGGAAGGTGCACTTTTCGCCTATCAAGAGCAGGTCATTCATGCTCAGGCCTTGCCCGTTGAAGTCAAAAGCACCGTAGGAGCAGGGGATGCTATGGTCGCTGCCCTGACCCTTGTTCCGCCGGGTGAGGATTATTTGCTTCGAGCGGTTCGCTGGGCAATAGCCGCGAGCGCCGCGCAAGTCATAACTCCCGGTACTCAACCGCCAGAGTTAGCTAAGGTGCTCTCTTACCTTGAGCAGGTTCAGTATCAGAGACTTGCTTGAGGCTAAGAGCAGATATCGTTATTAAATAGTAAGGCTCCCTTTTCCTACAAGTTCACTAGCTTCGCATCAGACGGATAATTTTGAAATTCGCTATTTAACATCAGGAGGGGTAATCAATGAAAACCAGAGCAGTACGCTTATATAATGAAAATGATCTCCGCTTAGAAGAGTTTGAACTACCGGAGATAACCGATGAGGAAATTTTAGTAGAAGTTATTTCTGATAGTGTCTGCATGTCAACCTATAAAGCAGCTATTTTGGGTAAGAACCACAAAAGGGTGCCTCAAGATGTCGATGTCCACCCAATTATCGTGGGCCATGAGTTCGCAGGCAATATCGTTAAAGTCGGAGAAAAATTAAAGGGCCAGTTTAAGGAAGGAAATAAGTTTGCCTTGCAGCCGGCTTTGAACTACAAGGGTACCATGTGGTCTCCCGGCTATTCTTATCGCTATTTTGGAGGAGACGCCACGTATAATGTAATCCCGCGGGAAGTCATGGAAATTGGCTGTTTTCTGAACTATCAAGGAGAAGCCTACTACGAAGCTTCTTTAGCGGAACCCATGTCCTGCATTATCGGAGCTTTCCATGCCAGCTATCATACGAGTATGGGAAGTTACGAACATCGCATGGGGATTGTCGAGGGCGGTAAAATGGCCTTATTGGCTGCCGCCGGACCGATGGGCCTAGGGGCCATCGACTATGCTCTCCATGCTGACCGCCGTCCTTCCTTGTTAGTCGTTACGGATGTTGATGAGGAGAAGCTTTCTCGAGCCCGCACAATTTTTACGGAACAGGAAGCTAAAAAATGCGGTGTAGAGTTGCTATTTGTCAATACTAAGGATGTTGAGGATGTTCCCGCTAAGCTGCGGTCTTTGACAGGTGACACAGGTTTTGATGATGTTTTTGTCTTTACGCCTATAAAACCCGTCGTTGAACAGGGCGATCAGATTTTGGGACGTGACGGTTGTCTTAACTTTTTTGCCGGCCCGACTGATCCGAAGTTCGGAGCGCATTTGAACTTGTATAATGTTCACTATGGTTCGACTCATATTATGGGTACTACCGGAGGGAATACGGAGGATCTTCTGGAATCGCTGAAACTGACGGAAGAGAAGAAAATTAATCCTGCCGTCATGGTTACTCATATTGGCGGTTTGGACGCCGTGGCCGAAACCGTTTTAAACTTACCTCATATCCCCGGAGGGAAAAAGCTGATTTATACGCACATTAATATGGAATTAACGGCCATTGAGGATTTTGCCAAGCTGGGTGTTAATAATACGCATTTTGCCTGTTTAGCAGATATCGTTGCCAACAATAAAGGGCTTTGGTGTGCCGAAGCAGAACGCTATCTTCTTGAGAAATGGAGGGCTAAATGATGCTAACTCGTGAATTAACAATCAACAACAAATCTGGTCTGCATGCGCGTCCGGCATCCCTGTGGGTGCAAACAGCCAGCCGTTTTCGCAGTAACATTAAAATTAAACATGGCAATTCCGTTGTCGATGGTAAGAGCATCTTAGGCATCCTTTCTTTAGGCCTGTCAACAGGGAGCGTTTTTGAACTCTTAGTTGAGGGCGAGGATGAAACAGAAGCTGTTGTTGCTTTGGAGAAATTAATGATTGATCTTGAATCCCAAGATAGGTAGGTAAATCTTATGGAAAACAAGATTTGGCATGGGCTTGGGGTTTCGGCGGGACATGCCGCCGGACCAACTTGGTTCTTGAAAGGATTCCAAGCAGAGACGGCAGGAGAAACTTCTCAAGGTTCTGTTGAGGAGGAAAGGGTACGTTTGCAACAAGCTGTCCTTCGTACTGAGCAGAATTTAACCGGCTTGGAAGAGAAGGTAAGAGCTGAGCAAGGTGAGGAAGTGGCTCAAATATTCGTTGCCCACAAGCTTTTACTCAGTGATCCTTCTTTTATTGGTGAGGCTTATCAACGCTTAGAAAATGGACAACTAAACGCTGAACAGGTTCTTCAGGAGGTAGCGGGGGAAGCTGTGCAAATGCTGCGGAGTTTGGAGGATCCCTATTTTCAAGAGCGTGCTGTGGATGTCCAGGATGTATTGGGACAATTACTGAAGAACCTTCAAAATGTTCAAGATGATGTTTCTGATCTCTTTCCGCAAAGCGGGAATTATATCGTTTTGTCCAATGAGTTGACGCCTGCTCAAACCATTGCCTTACCGAAGGATAGAGTGCTTGGCTTTATCGTTCGTCAGGGAGGGAAAACTTCTCATGCTGCCATTTTAGCTCGCACCTATGGCATTCCGGCTCTCGTCGGCGTCAACGATGGATGGGGAGATTTAACGGCTCAGAAATGGCTTGAACTGGACGGTGAGGAAGGCTGGGTTCAGGCATCAGCGGAAAACCAAGTTATCTTTGCTAACATTGATGCAGGAGAAGAGGTGATTTTCGGCGAGAATTCCTTACTCCAGGGGATGACTTTAGCAGCAAACATTGGCAGCCCGGGTGATTTGTCTCTTGTCCGGAAATTTAAGGCTCAAGGGATTGGCTTATATCGAACGGAGTTTTTATTTATGGGAGAAGAGCTTCCCAGTGAAGAAGATCAGTTGGAAGCGTATCGTCAAGTCATTGCCGACTGTTCACCCCACTTGACGGTCATCAGGACCTTGGATATCGGGGGGGATAAAAAAGCCCCCGCCTTAAACCTTCCGCAAGAAAAAAATCCTTTTCTCGGTGTTCGTGCCCTGAGGTTCACATTGCGGCGCCCTGAACTTTTTCGTCAGCAGCTGCGGGCTATTTGGCGGGCATCTGCTGCAGGGCCGACGGCAGTTATGTTTCCCATGATTGCCACTCTGGAGGAACTTGAACAGGCTAAGGAAAACCTATGGGCCGCCCGCGAGGAAGTATTACAGGCCGGTTATGAGATCGGAGGCCTTCAGGTCGGGATGATGATTGAAATTCCCTCTGCAGCTTGGCTGGCAGATAAGTTCGCCCCTTTGGTTGACTTCTTCTCAATTGGAACCAACGACTTAACTCAATATATGTTGGCTGCTGACCGGGAAAACCCTGAACTGGCTGAGCTTAATCAGCCTTATCACCCAGCGGTCTTAGGGATGATCGCCCGAGTCAGTCAAGCTGCGCTTGAGAAGGGGATCTGGACGGGAATTTGCGGCGAAGCCGGAGGAGACCCACTTTTGGCGCCCTTTTTCAAAGCGGTTGGTATCAAAGAGTTAAGTATGGCACCGGGTTCGTTAGCTAAAGTTCGAACTTCATTGGGAAAAATGGAGATGTCGGCGGAAGAACAAGAAACATTGGTTAAATCTGTGCTTGCTTGTGCCAGGCCCTCAGAGGTAATTAAGGTACTTCAATCATCTCAGGTAACTTAATCGTTGAGAGCATACAAGGTTATTTTGAACTCAGGAGGAGACTTAGACTGGTAACTGTTGAGCAATTAGTAGAGGAATTTGGCTTTAGAGTTATAGCCGGGCAGAGGGGTATGGATAAGGAAATAACCGATTACAGTCTTAAGCGCCCCAGCGCCGAATTGGTCGGCTATCTGACCTATTTGACTCCCCAGAGAATTCAAATCTATGGGAGCACAGAATTAGGGCTGTTTGATCAGCTTCCCCCTGAAGTGCGTCAAGAGAATTTGGCGAAGGTCATGGTTCAGGAAGTTCCCTGCCTTATCATCACTAGGGGATTGGCGATTCCTCAAGAATTTGTTCACTTAGCTGAAGCTAGAGGCATACCCCTCTTGGCATCTGACCGCTCTACGACGCAGCTCTACTATTTGCTCATTCGTTTCCTTGCCAATCGATTGGCGCCATCCACTCTGGTTCACGGTGTCTTGGTCGACGTTTTTGGGATTGGGGTACTCATTACGGGGGATAGCGGGATCGGGAAAAGTGAAACTGCTCTGGAATTGATTCGCAGCGGACACTTATTGGTGGCAGATGATGCTGTTGAGGTGCAGCGGGTTGATGAGGAGAATTTACACGGCAGGGCACCCCAAACCATCCGGCATCTTCTTGAGGTAAGAGGTCTCGGAATTTTGGATGTCACAAAGCTGTTTGGTGCAGGGGCTGTCCGCGAAGAAAAAGAAATTCATCTTCTTGTCGAGCTGGAAGAATGGCAAGAAGGGAAGTATTATGACCGCTTAGGTCTTGATCCTCCTCAAACTTCGACTATACTTGGTATTCCCGTCCCCAAAGTGACAATACCGGTTCGGCCCGGCCGTCAGCTTGCGTCCATTATTGAGGTCGCTGTCATGCAAAATCGCCTGCGAAGCAAACGGATGTAAGGAATTTCGCGTTTATACGAGCTTTTATGGAAGTGATATTGTAGGAATTGTGAGCGTACTCAGCAACAAAATAGGTCGATTTAAAAAGACTGTTATGAGCCGGCTGGTGGCCATAACAGTCTTTTTGTGCAATTACAACGTGTAGTTATCCGATCGTAAGACTCCCACTTCGACAAGTGGGAGTGGTTCCCATCTTTTGCTTTAGTGGGGGTAAAGTCCATCTTTCAGTGCGATTGCGTTTGTTAGGGGCTAGGCGCTTTCGACGAAAGTGTCCACAGGACACTTTCGTCACCGAAGCCCTGATGTTCAGCTGTAGCTCAACGAGTTCACTTCGTTCATACTTTCCAGCGATAAGTTATTTAATCTTTTATATCGACCAAAAATCCTTCTTGTGTTAGAACCTCGCAAACCTGCTGCAAAACTTCTTCTGTGGGCGCTTCAATGGTATGAAGATGCAGACCGCCGGTTAAAGACGACAATAAGTGCGCATGGTTTTCTGACATTTGGGCCATGAATTTCTTGACGTCCAAGCGGCTCTTTAATTGGAGCGGACGAAAAATATTCCCATATACAGAATGCTCCACTCCGACATCGAGTACACTAACGCCATGGTCAACTAAGATATTCAATTCTTTCTCCGTATCTAAAGGCGAATGACGACTATAAATGATTTTTTGCAGGCCTTTTGTGCGCAGATCTGAGGAATAGATATATCCTTGTGGCGTAGCAATCACCGGTTCCTCTGAAGCTCTCAGAAGGGCTATATCTTGAACAATAACCTGGCGACTGACTCCTGTGAGTTTGGCTAAGGAGGCAGCCTTGATAGGTTCCTTGGTGTCTTTTAAAAGTTTTAACAAGTGATTCCGGCGTTCTCGCCCCGATAAACCTTCTTTTTGGCTCATTTCATCACCTACTTTATAGTTGATTTTAATACGGGAGTTGAGAAATTGTCAAATGGTGTCTTGACACCTGTAAAGATATTGTGATAAAACAAAGTAAGCAATGAATCAAGTTCTTGCTAAAGGAAGGTTCATTACATTAGAAGTCCCATAGTTTTATGGAGAAAGAGGAAGTAATATGAAGATCAGTGAACGTTTAGAGCAGTTGCCGGTTTCGAGATTTCATTATGTTTTACTTATTACAGCGGGTTTAGGCTGGATGTTCGATTCGATGGACACTGGAATTGTGTCTTTCATTCTTCCGGTTTTGATGAAAGAGTGGCATTTGAGTCCGGAACAAATCGGAAACATTGGGAGCATCGGACTCCTTGGCATGGCGTTAGGAGCAGTAATTTCAGGGACTATTGCGGACAGGATCGGACGCAAAAAGGTCTTTGCCTTTACCTTAGTGGCTTACAGCATAGCGACAGGATTATGTGGACTATCTTGGAATCTGACGTCTCTGCTGGTTTTTCGGTTTATTGTTGGTTTTGGACTTGGCGGACAGCTGCCTGTTGCGGTTACCTTAGTCAGTGAATTTTCGCCAGTTAAACATCGAGGTAAATTTCTGGTTTTACTGGAAAGCTTCTGGGCCTTTGGCTGGCTGTTGGCTTCCATAATTTCTTATCTTATCATTCCAAAGTTTGGCTGGCCGATCGCCTTCTTTATTGGTTTTCTCCCGGCTTTATATGTCCTATTCCTCTGGCGATCAATCCCGGAGTCGCCGCGCTATCTTTTAAGCAAAGGGCGAATGCAGGAAGCTGAAGCAATCGTAGTTAAAATTGAAGAGGAATGTAACGTTTCATCAAGTAAGAAGCACTTATCTGAAACGGAAACTAAGGAGCTGGCGGAATCAGTAACTCAGTCTAATCAAGCGAAATTTAAAGAATTGTTCTCCCCGGCATTCTTACGGCGGACAATTTTTCTTTGGCTTTTATGGTTTGGGATCGTCTTTTCGTACTACGGGATTTTTACTTGGCTTCCTTCTCTGTTAGCCCTTAAAGGCTTTTCCCTGACTAAGAGTTTTAGCTATGTAATGATTATGACTCTTGCCCAGATTCCCGGGTATTTTAGCGCCGCTTATTTTGTGGACAAAATTGGACGCAAAACGACTCTCGCCCTCTATGTTGCGGGAACGGCAATTACCGCTTACTTTTTTGGACAAGGAGTCACTGCCTCGGCAATTCTGATTTCGGGATCGCTGATGTCCTTCTTCAATCTGGGAGCATGGGGAATTATCTACACTTATACTCCCGAACTATATCCAACCCATGCCAGAGCTACCGGTTCAGGCTGGGCAGCAGGCTTCGGCCGGATTGGCGGCATTTTAGCACCCCTCGTTGTTGGGGATATGATCGGGAAATTTCATCTCGGAACGGGATCAGTGTTTGGCCTTTTTACCCTTGTCTTGATCGTCGTCGTTTTGGATGTCGTTATTTTAGGCGAGGAGACAAAAGGACAGTCTTTGGAAAAGCTGGCCTCCGAGCAATAGAAGTGGAGATATAGCTGCAGCCAGTGAATAAACTGATGCCCTGAGGAATGTGATCTAATAAAAATCACTTCCTCAGGGCATCAGTATTTGTTGTTGGGCTCAAATATTTTGCCGGGTTGAGGACTTGTGTACTTCAGGGTTCAGACAATTTGGAGGCAGTTCTCCTTTCATTGCTGCTATAATGTTGGCTGCAGCAATAGTGCCCATTTTAGTGCGGGTCTCTATCGTAGCGCTTGCGATATGAGGGCAAAGAGTAACATTGTCGAGTTTGCTTAACCCTTCCGCCAGGTTTGGTTCCCATTCATATACATCGAGACCTGCCCCCCAGATCTCCCCGGTCTCTAAGGCTTTGACGAGGGCTAATTCATCAACCACCGGGCCACGTGACGTGTTTATTAAGATAGCTGTTTTTTTCATTTGCTTGAATTCCTTCTCGCCGATAAGATGAAATGTTTCAGGAAGAAGGGGAGTATGGATCGATACATAATCTGAATTCTGGAGAAGTTTTTCTATACTTACATACTGTCCGCCGGTTTCATGTTCAAACAGTGGGTTTGCCTTTTTTCCGGTGTAAAGGACTTTCATATCAAAGGCTTTCGCTCGTTTCGCAAACGACAGACCGATTCTTCCCGGCCCTATAATGCCAACAGTTTTGTTAAAGATGTCTTGCCCTAAAAACAGCATCGGTCCCCAACCTTCATATTTTCCCATTCGAGTATAGTTATCTGATTCGACAACTCTCCGGGCAACGGAAAATAATAGCGCCCAAGCCATCTCAGCCGTAGTATCAGTCAGCACTCCGGGAGTGTTGGAGATCATAATTCCCTGTGCTGTTGCGGCAGAAATATCGATGTTGTTATAACCAACGGCATAATTGGCAAAGATTTTAGCCCGGTTTGCTGCTCTGAGCACCTCTGCGTCGATCTGATCAGTTAGTAAACATAGAACAGCATCCCGTCCCTGAATCTTTTGCAAAAGTGTTGATTTCGGTAGAGGTTTCCCTTCGCGATTTACTTCAAGATCGCAATGTTCCGCCAGCATGTCCAGCGCCGGTTGGGGTATTTCGTTTGTTACGTAAACATTCCATTTAGTCATATTTGACCTCCGATTATGTAAGTTTTATGGACTAATAGTTAAGAGTGATAGTTTTTAACTATAAATTTAATATAAGGTATTATTTGCTTGAGTTCGAAGTTTATGTTCATTGAACCTTAGAACCTACAGATATTCATCGAATTTGAATAGTAATTTGTAATTAACGAGCTTTACCGCTTCTCCATGCAATGAGTTCACTCTTTTCGGGGAAGTTACTGGCCCTAAAATAGGCGCGGTAGAGTCAAAAAGGATTAAGATGCGGAACAACCTTATTAAATCATGCTCCGCAAACTGTTTACAGTCAAGGGCAACTATGTTGCACGTTAGAGTAATCAGAGCTTAAAATAAAGTGAGTTATTTTTCACGTACAGAATTGCTTTTTTAGTCAGAAAAGCCCTGATTACTAGCTTGTAATCAGGGCCTTTTGCGTGCGATTTTCTAGTTCATTCCTGCACTTTTTACCAACCTTCGAAACTTTACATAACAGCCTACTCGCCAGATCATCATATAAACGGTAGCCAATACTAAGGTTAGACACAATAAACTCATGGCAGGCATCAAATTATATAAAATATTCTTTAAGGCAAGACGTAAAATGATAACTCCCAAGAAGACAAACAGGAAGAACTTGTTTTTCTTAATATAGATTTGATTTTGTCTGAATTCATAATCAGTAGTCCATAAGACAGGAATAGCTAATATTCCTCCGAGAATAATCGTACTAAATACTGAAATTAATGATACTGAAGGTAAAACCAAAACACCAATCCGATTGACAAATAGTTTACTTGCCGTAAACGTTATGAGAGCAAGGTAGAGAATTAATGGATAAAAGATTGCTAATCCGTTATTTCCAATAGGTTTTTGGGTGCGTCTTGCTAAAGACCAAATGATCCTTATTATTATGACTCCGGCTACGATAAAGGGTACAATAGCATTCATTATTTCCTGCCTCCTAAATGGATTTTACTTTAAGATTTTTGCGCTTGAAACACTATTTATTCTAAGCTATTTGAGCAAATGATAAATCCATCTGAAGAATGAAATCGACATAATAGAACCTCTATCTATAGATAGAGGCTGTCAAAAGACCATTTTAAAAGGCAGTATCTATCTTTTGATAGAAGTCATTACTGTTAGTTTATGATAGTATTAATTTGCTAAGATAAATGAACTCGTTCAGTAAAAAACTGAACATCGGGGACTCTACCCCCACCTATGCAAGGTACGAGAACCACTCCTCCTTGCAGAAGTGTGAGCCTTATGATTGGATAAAGGTGAAGTACGATGTTTTATGAAAAGATTAGGTTTGAGTGGCGGCGCTCTCTGCCCATTACCTTCATCCTGCTTTTTTTTATGCTTAATGCGGGAATGTTTCAGGGCAGTTACTTGTTGGTGGCAATTCGGTGTTTGACTTTATTAGTTTACACCAGTTTTTGGCTGCCTCCTCACGAATGGTGGAACCTTAAAAGGATCTTAATGGCTACTATTGCTGTTAGCATCATAGTTGTAATGTCTTTGTTACTACAAAACAATTTAATTAGTATTTATATGATGATTATTTTGACATTTCCTGCATCGTACTGTTTAAAGGACCGAGTATATTTCTATTACTTATTTATTATTCTCT
Organism: Desulfosporosinus sp. SYSU MS00001; assembly: GCF_049943955.1. NCBI lineage: Bacteria > Bacillati > Bacillota > Clostridia > Eubacteriales > Desulfitobacteriaceae > Desulfosporosinus > Desulfosporosinus sp. SYSU MS00001. The sequence goes on along the minus strand of NZ_JBNFTW010000009.1, from coordinate 117,226 downwards.
TAGAAATATTTTCTTTATTAACGTTATTTGGGCACCACAATTATTCTCAATCGTTGTCAATTCTGATTTTTTTTATTGGTATTGCCGTTTCAATTCGAGCCAGAGTAACCAGACAGGAAGCCAACAAACTTAGTCAGCTTCATCTTAAGGAACTTGAAAAAGCTCACAAAGAACTTCAGCAGGCAGCGGTTACAACCATGCAGCATGCTGTCTTAGACGAACGGACAAGGATTGCTCGAGAAATTCATGATGCCATAGGGCACAGCCTGACATCATTGATCGTTCAGCTGCAGGCCCTGCGGTTTATGATTGAAGACGATCCGGATCAGGCGAAGCAATCGGTGGAAGAAATGTTGACAGTGGCTCGCCAGGGTCTGCAAGATATTCGAGTATCCGTGCATGCTTTGGCGGCCGATAGGTCGGCTCTAGGCATTGCTCCGCTGCAAGCCCTTGTTTCTAAAACGAACGCTACCTCGAAGCTGGAATGTACTTTCAGGGCAAACTCTCAGGCCGAAGATTTGCCCTCTGAGGCAGGAGCCGTGTTGTTCAAAGTTCTTCAGGAAGCCATAACGAATATTCTTCGCCATTCTCAAGCGACTAGAGTGGAAGTGGATGTTTCCGTTTCAGGAAGGGATTGCAGCATGACCATTAAGGATAATGGCAATTTCAGCGCGAATCGGTGTGCTTGGGAAGGCTATGGCATAAAAAGCATGCGGGAACGAGTGCAGGAAGTTGGCGGGAGTATTATGTTTAACCCAGTTCAACCGTCGGGATTAAATATAATCACTCATATACCCATTCCTCCCCAGGATTTATAGTAAGAAGGAGAGTAGTGCGAGAATGATAGCTCAAGGTGTGATTAGAGTGCTCTTAGCTGATGACCAGACCATGATTAGACAGGGTTTAGGCTATATCATTAAAATGCAGAAGGATATGCAGCTTGTAGGTGAAGCTGCTAATGGTGATGATGCGGTGAGACGAACGTTAGAAACCAAGCCGGATGTAGTTTTGATGGACGTGCAAATGCCCGGACTTTCCGGCATTAAAGCAACAAGGGAGATTCTTAAAGATATGCCGGAGGTTAAAGTGGTTATCCTTACTACATTTGAAGTTCAAGATTATGTTTATGAGGGAATAAGGTCAGGTGCAGTTGGTTATCTTCTTAAAGACGCAGATACGGACGTGATGCTGGAAACCATAAGGGCTGCTTACCGAGGGGAAGCTGTGTACCGTACAGGTTTGGCCGCAGGGGCTCTTGTCAGGGCTTTGTCTCCAGAAGTTAAGGCGAGTCAGAATCAAATTGAGCTTCTGGAACCCCTTACTGAACGGGAAAAAGAGGTCTTACAGCAGATGGCCTTTGGCTTAAAAAATGATCAAATTGCCGAAACTCTCTTCATAACAGAAGGAACTGTGAAAACCCATATTCATCGTCTGTTGCAAAAGTTTGGCGCTGAGGATCGAACTCAACTTGTTGTTAAGGCTTTACGCGGCGGTTTGGTCAAGTGATTTATCCTTTATCCTCATCTAAGACCCCCATCATAGCCCTGATGAACCCTAAAGAGTTTAAAACATTATTAGAGACAAGAAGAAAGATGGATAAAAATGTATCCTTAATGCAATACTTATAGTTAATCTAAGTAAAATAAGGAGGGACTCGGATGAAAAATGTAACGATGTATACTAGCGATACCTGACCTTATTGCTCTATGGCGAAGGAGTTTCTTTCGCAGCATAATATTTCGTTTCAAGAACGAAATATCAGTACCGATGAAGAGGCGTTGAACGAGCTGCAAAGCAAAAATATTAGTGGAGTTCCTGCATTCATTGTCGGTAATGATACGGTGGTTGGCTTTAATAAGAATAAGATTTTGTCTTTGCTTCAGTGAAGGTATTATTTAGAAGGATGCAGCTTGATCAAGGAATATATTTCCGGAATAAATAAACGTAATCAGGTAATACTACAATCATAAGGGTACGTAATGGTCGAGCCAAGATTTATATATGCTTTAACAGGTGTATATAAGTCGGCCAAAGATTATAAGCAGGTGCTTAAAGGTGTTTGTTTATAGTCGGCGGGAAGATTTTTTTTGGTAGGGAAAAGCTTTAGAGCAGTTTAAGGGATTGCTTTAGGGTTCCAACTTATCAGGAAATGTCGAGCTAAGATTTTGCAAGGTGTTGAACTTGTACAACCATATATTAAATGATATATGCCTGTATAAGAACGCGCAGGTCAGATATAGCCGTAAGGTTATGTCTGGCTCAGTAGATACCTTGTTTAGTCGAACGAACCATCAATTTAGGTGGGAACTTGCTTAGCCTTAGTCGCAAGATTATTGTTAGGTGATAAACGATCTATGTTGGTGCTAGATAAGACCATTGCGTGCTCTTATATTATCAATTCTCTTAAATTAACAACTTCATTACAAATTCTCGAGTGCTGAAATAAACCAATGTTGTTTTATTTCAGCACTTTTGTTTTATCCAACGTAAGACTCCCACTTCAAGTGGGAGTGGTTCCCATACCTTGCTTCGGTGGGGGTAGAGTCCATCCTTCAGCGCGATAGCATTTGTTATGGTTCAGCTTTAGCTGCACGAGTTCACTATCAGAAGTGCTCAAGAACATAGCAACTTGTACAATTTCGCAGTTATGTAACAAGTTTGGATAATGTCTTTAAATGCTTTGCAGCAAATAGAAGATCAGGAACATGCCAACGGCTAAAACAGAGATGCTCAGTAAGATATTAAGGAATGATGAGGGCTGATAAGTATTGGTATCGATTTGTAAATCAACGTTTCGATATTTCAGATAGGCTAAAACACTCATAAGAGAACCAAGTGCAACCAGAGAGATGCCAATCATTGTCGAGTATCCATGAGAGGGGGGGAAGGTAACATCAAGATTTGATTGTCCAAGGACATAGGACATTTGTTTAAGAAACAAGGCAAAGCGCTCGACAACGAAACCAAAGCCCATCATTGCGATACTCGTTCTGATCCAGGCTAAAAACGTTCGTTCATTGGCGAGGTGCAGACGGCGATTAGTATTGGGCTTTTGAGAGGAAATTTCTTTTGTTAACATTATTTTTTCTCCTTTGTAGTGTCGTATTAGGTTAAAGCAAGTATGAAAACTACTCCCACTTGAAGAAGTGGGAGTCTTGCGAATGGATAAAAAGTTTATAAACATAGGGCAATTTCAGATTAAGGATCATACAAAAAGAAAGGCGATAGCCATAATAACGTAAGAGGCTAACAGTTGTGCGCCTTCCAGCCAGTTTGAGCGGCCATCCATGCTAATAATGGCCGTAATTACTGTGCCCAAAATAATGACAACAAGCTCATAACTTGTAAAGAGAAGATCAATTGGCCGTCCGATTAAATAGCCGATAAAGACAAGCAAGGGAGCGACAAATAGAGCTATTTGAGTGCTGGAACCAATAGCAATTTCCAGGCTGATTTCCATTTTGTTTTTTAAAGCCATCATAACACTTGTGGTATGCTCTGCCGCATTACCGATGATGGGAATAATAATAACACCTATAAAAAGCTCGCTAATTCCCAGGGTGTTAACGACCGGTTCAATTCCTGACACCAAAAACTCGCTTTCAATAACGACAAAGATCGTAGCCGCGAGGAGAATAAGTAATGCTTTACTCCTTGTCCACTGTGGAGTACCTGAATGTTCTTGGCTGGGACGAAATACGTCTTTGTGGGTATGAAGAGAAAAGAGTAAACTCAATAAATAGATCAGGATCAAAACTGCGGCTACACCTAGACTTAAAGGTTCAGCGGCAGGATTTGAATGGTTATTGAGAAAGACTGCGGGAATAATCAGCCCGGTAACGGCTAAAAGCAGCATAGAGGTGTGCATGCCAGCAGCAGCTCTGTTAAATTTTTGAGTTTTAAATTTGAATCCTCCGAGCAGCATGCTGAGTCCCAAAACAAGGAGCAGATTACCGATGATCGATCCGGTTATGGAGGCCTTAACCACTTCGACAAGACCGGACTTTAAGGCAAAGAGTGTGATAATCAGTTCGGCGGCGTTTCCAAACGTGGCATTCAATAAGCCTCCGATATTTGGTCCTACATAAATGGCGATCTCTTCCGTGGCCTTCCCCATATAGCCGGAAAGAGGAATAATGCTCAAACAAGCTGTCAGAAATGCCAGGATGGGTGAACTATTTGTAAGATGAAAAAAGATACTGACAGGGATAGCTAAAAGAAATAAATTAAGGAACTTCACAAATTATCCTCCTCAAACGTGATAAATAGCCGCGGTTTATCCAATGTAAGACTCCCACTTCTTTAAGTGGGAGTGGGTCCCCGTACTCTGCTTCGGTGGGGGTAGAGTCCAACCTTCAGCGCGATAGCATTTGTTTTGGGTTAGGCGCTTTCAGCAAAAGTGTCCACAGGACACTTTCGTCACCGAAGTCTCGATGTTCAGCTTTAGCTGAACGAGTTCACTTACACAAAACTTCCTATCAAACACATTATGAAGGAGGATAATCAGGCGTGCAATACCCAAAGAAATACTATATAACAGATTATAATAAAATAAAGTGTTTTAAAGGATATTTTGTCTGTGTGGCGAAATATTTATGGATGCGGCGAAATTTGCCATGAATCTTGTCGCAGAGCCGGAGCCTAACAGAGGAGGCAAGATAATTGAAACCAGAAATCATTCAGGAACTGACTAAAATAGTTGGAGAGGAAAATCTCTACACAACGTTAGAAGACTTATATTGCTATACTTATGATGCATCATTTCTTAAGGCAGACATTAAAGATTTAGCGGGTGTTGCAGTGTATCCGGGCACTGTTGAAGAAATTTCCATGATCCTTACGCTGGCAAATCGCGAAAAAATCCCTGTTGTTCCTCGAGGAGCTGGGACTAATGTCAGTGGAGGGAGCGTTTCTATAGGAGACTGTATTGTCCTTGTCTTGAAGAGAATGAATAAAATCCTGGAGATTGACAAGAAGAATCTCATTGCTGTGGTAGAACCGGGAGTGATCACCGGACAATTTCAGAGGGAAGTGGAAAAACTTGGCCTCTTTTATCCCCCTGATCCGGCAAGTTTGGCTGTGTCAACCATGGGTGGTAACGTGGCGGAGTGTGCCGGCGGGCCCCGCGGTGTCAAATACGGAGTAACAAGGGATTATATTTTAGGCCTGGAAGTCGTTCTGCCAACGGGTGAGATTATGATGACCGGCGGACGAACGATAAAAAATGTCACAGGTTACGATATGACAAAACTTTTTACCGGTTCCGAAGGTACTCTGTGTGTAATTACTAAAATCATTGTTAAACTCATTCCTCTGCCGGAGGCTAAGAGTACTATGATGGCTGTTTTCTCTGAGATGGAACAAGCTTCTGAGACGGTATCAGAAATCATTGCCGGTGGGTTAGTTCCCTGTTCCCTGGAATTACTGGATAATATTTATATCAAAAATATTGAAGAGTATGCTAAGGTGGGGCTTCCCGTAGAGGCAGGGGCTGTCCTTCTAATTGAAGTAGATGGAGATTCTGAGATACTGTCCAAACAGATCGGCAAGGTCGAAGAGATTTGTCGTCGTCTTGGTGCCGTTCAAATTCGGGTTGCTACGACAAAGAAAGAAGCGGAAGACTTATGGTTTGCCCGGCGATCAGCTTTTGCTTCGGTTTCACGGGTAAAACCGACTATTATTGGCGAGGATGCAACGGTTCCCCGCAGCCAAATTCCCGTCGCAGTACGGCGAATCCAAGAAATTGCCGCCAAGTATAATATTATTATTGCTATACTTGGTCATGCGGGAGACGGTAATCTGCATGCAACCATTCTTACTGATGAAATGGACAGAGAGGAAGCTGCACGAGTAGAAAAGGCTATTGATGAGATTTTTGTTTTAACAGTGGAACTTGGGGGCTCTTTAAGCGGAGAACATGGCATCGGACGAGCGAAGTCTAAGTTTATTACCCTGCAGACAGGGGAGATAGGTCTGGAAATCCAGCGGAAGATTAAACATGCTCTGGACCCCAATAACATTTTAAATCCCGGCGTTATGTTTGGAGCGTGAGGAAATGGAACGTTCATTTGAGTCTTGGGAAAAAGAAGTTATCCGCTGTATACGATGCGGTTCCTGTCAAAATGTTTGTCCTGTTTTTCGAGAACTTCAGGCTGAATCAACCGTCGCCAGGGGTCGAGTAAAGCTTATACGAGGCGTTATCTCCAAGGATCTATCCTTAACTGAAGGGTTTATTTCCAAGATGTCCTTGTGTTTAATGTGTAAAGCATGCGTAGCCAACTGTCCAAGCGGTGTCAAGGTTGACAAGCTTGTGGAAGCGGCCCGCAAGGAAATTGTAGATCAGAAAGGGCTCTCACCGCTCAAAAAGCTAATCTTTCGTCTCATTTTAAAAAACCGTTGGGTCTTTGACACAGGAATGAGTGCAGGTCGGATTCTGCAGAAAGTTGTTTTCCGTCCTGGTCCGGGAGGACAAGGAATGCTGCCCAGAATGCCGTTGGGGATTGATCAAAGACGATTGCTTTCTCCCCTGGCGTCCAAACCTTTAAAGGCAATGTATCCGCAAGTTGTTAAAGTTGCGAATCCTCGTTTGCGTGTGGTGTTTTTTACCGGCTGCATGATCAATTATATTTACACGGACACAGGAAGAGCAGTCGTTAATGTTCTAAACCGCTTGGGCATAGACGTTGTCATTCCGAAACTCCAAAATTGCTGCGGAACTCCGGTACGGATGAACGGAGATTATGAAACGGCTCGGGAAATGGCCCGGGCTAATATTGACGTTCTTTTGAAAGAAAAGGCGGATAGTGTGGTGGTTGCTTGCGGGACCTGTGGCTTAGCTTTGAAAGAGGAATATGCTGAGTTGCTGCAGGATGAACCGAGATATGCTGAAAGGGCTAAACACTTGGGGAAGATGGTTAAAGATTTCACAGAACTGGTCGTTTCTCTGGGTGACTTTAAGGAGAACATTGGTGAATTACCTCTTAAAGTTACCTATCATGATCCCTGTCATCTTGTACGGGGTCTAAACGTAAAAGAGCAACCCAGAGAAATTATTAAGCAAATTCCCGGAGTAGAATTTTTGGAAATGAAGAAGCCGGATACCTGCTGCGGCAGCGGAGGTTCCTTTAGTTTGACTCATTATGAGCTTTCCACGAAGATAAATAATCGTAAAGTTGAGGATATCCTGCAAACTGGGGCCGAGGTAGTTGTTACAGGATGTTCTGCCTGTCGTATGCATATTTTGGACGGACTTCACCTTCAAGAGGCTGGAATGGGAGTAATACACACTGCTCAGCTCCTAGAGATGGCCTATGAAGCTAGAGAAGGAATTAAGACAGGAATAAAGATTTAACAGCTTTAACAAGTTAAACTGTAGGAGATAAGCATAAATGCTGCCTGAGACTAGGGAGAGCCGTCACCACTTCTTCATTTCAAGGAAGTGGGTGACGGCTCTTTTTTGTACTCGATTCGTTGAAATCTTTGCCAGCTTTAGCTGAACAACTTCACTAAGCCAGCAAGTATTTTGTTCTGACCTCTTCATTTTCGGCTAAGGATTCGACGGTTCCTTCAAAACGGACTTGTCCGCGTTCAAGAACATAACAGCGATTTGCTAATTTTAAGGCAGATTTGAGATTCTGTTCGGCTAAGAGGATTGAGATTCCGGTGGAACAAAGTTCTAAAATCTGTTCTTCAAGTTCGCGAACAATTAAAGGGGCAAGCCCTTCTGTTGGTTCGTCCAATATTAAAAGATCCGGATTACCCAGCAAAGCCCGGCCAATACTGAGCATTTGTTGTTCACCGCCGCTTAGGTTGCCTCCGCGGCGATTTTCATATTTCTTCAGTACGGGGAACAAGGCGTGAACTTTATCGATTGTCCAGTCACCGGGGCGAATACCGGCAGCAATTTCAAGATTTTCACGTACTGTGAGGTCGGCAAAAATCCTGCGGCTGTCAGGGACATAACTGATTCCCAATTTAACCATACGATTAGTCGGTATTTTAGTAATAGTTTGTCCGCGAAATGTAATTTCACCGCTTTTGGGAGGAACGATACCCATAACACTTTTCAGGGTTGTAGTCTTACCTACGCCGTTTCGGCCGAGGAGTGATACTACTTCTCCCTGTGCGACCGTTAAGGACAAACCGAATAAGATATGGCTCATGCCGTAATAGGTGTGAATATCCTTGATTTCTAGCATACTTCAGCTTCCCCCAAATAGGCTTTTTGCACAGTTTTGTCGCTGCGAATGTCTTCAGGCAGGCCTTGAGCAATCGTCTCTCCTTGATGCAGAACCATAATTTTTTGTGCCACATCAAAGACGAGATCAGTGTCATGTTCCGTGAGCAATATCGTCAGGCCTTCATCTTGAGACAATCTTTTAATAAGTTGGACGATACGACTCGTTTCATCAGGAGACATTCCTGCCGTCGGTTCATCCAAGAGGAGAAGTTTTGGCTCGCTTCCTAGGGCAATAGCAATTTCCAGGACTTTTTGATCTCCGTAAGAGAGGGAACTGCATAAATGATCCTTATATCGTACAAGTCCAAAACTATTGAGGACTTCCAAAGTTTCTTCCCTGAGAAGCTTTTTGGCGGGTTTGAACAACTTCCGGTCAAGACGGTGCTTGGCAAGTACAGCGGTTTGTATGTTTTCGAATACCGTCAAACTGGAAAAAATATTAATTAGCTGAAATGACCGTCCGATACCATGGTGACAGATTTGATGGGGAGTACATCGGGTAATATCGGTATTCTGAAAACGAATTGAACCGGAATCTGCTGTTAAATGGCCGGTGATAAGATTAAATAAGGTGGATTTTCCCGCGCCGTTGGGTCCAATGACAGCTACAACTTCTCCTTGGGGAACGGAAAGATTGGCATTCGCTATTGCCTGATATCCCTCAAAGGATTTTTTAAGCTGCTCAATTTGAAGCATCTAATCCTCCTCCTCTCTGACGTCGCCCTTTTATTTTTTCGCTAATGTAACCTAGAATCCCCTGAGGTAAGAAAAGTACAAGAATTAATAAAAGGAGGCCGAGGACAAGAAGCCAATATTCAGTATAAAGTCCTACGATCATCGACAAAAGAACTAAGATGGCTGCTCCTAAGGTTGGCCCTAAGAAGACCGTCAAGCCTCCCATTAGGCACATAATTAAGATTTCGGCGGATTTATTCCAGAATAAGAGGGAAGGAGCTACGGAACGTTCCAGGAGAACAAAAAGTACCCCTGCAACACCGGCAAAAAAACCTGCAATAACAAAGGCGATCAGACGGTGTTGTTTGACATTGATTCCTAAACTTTCAGAGCGTACCGGATTGTCGCGGGCTGCCAGTAAAGTAAGGCCAAAAGGAGATTTCGTGATTTTAGAGAGAATGAGCAGAGAGACGAGAAGAACTAAAAGAGTTGTATAATACACAGAGCTAATAGACGTCAAGAAGTCTGGAACAGGAATGGCATGGATGCCATTATCACCATTCGTCAGGGCATTCCACCGGTAAACAATAGCCCAAACTAATTGTCCTAAAGCTAACGTGAGCATACCAAAATACAGCCCCCGCAGACGGACACAAAACCAACCGATCACAAAAGCAAGAGCAGCTGAAAGTATAGGCCCGAGAATGACTGCCAAGGCAAAAGGCCAAGAGGTTTTGGTCAGTATAATGGCAACGGTATAAGCGCCGATCCCGTAAAATACCCCATGATGTAGATGAAGCAGTCCCCCGTAGCCTAAAACCAGATTTAAGCTTGTTGCCAGCAAGGCTGTTGTGAAGATAGTGGCTAAGAGGTAACTATAATAGGGCGGGATGAGGGTTGGAACAATCAGGAGAATAAGGATTCCGATCAGAGCCAATCCCAAGCCCAATAAGTTATGAATTTTTCTGTTTGTAGTTCTTGATGAAGGATCAATGTTTACTGACATACTTGGTTTCCTTTCTTACCAGACAGATTTTAATAAACCTGAGGGTCTAAAAATAAGTAAAATACCTGCAATCATATAGGGCAGTATAATTGAGACGCTGGGAATGAGAAGTACACCGATGGCTTCTCCCATTCCGATGATGATTGAACTGATAAGGGCTCCCCAGATGTTGCCCAATCCGCCGATTACCACTATCAAAAAGGCGTAGATGAGAATATTCGCGTCCATCCCCATAGAAACTGTTGTTGTGGGAGCGATTAAAGTTCCCCCTAATCCGGCAAGCCACCCTCCCAGGGCAAAAACTAAAGCAAAGACTCGAGTGCTGTTGATGCCTAGAATGTCTACCATTTCACGGTCAGTTGCTGTTGCACGGCATATTTTGCCCAGATGAGTTTTAGATAAAAAGAGCCATAATCCGAGTGCTACAAGAGGTCCGATGAGGAGCAGGAAGGCATTGTATAAAGGCAGAGAAGCTCCCCAGAGCGAAATGGAACCTCTGAGCCCTTCGGGGATATTTATGGATTTATATTCTGACCCCCAAATGATTTTAACCGCATCACCGGCAATGAGTACGAGGGAGTAGGTTAAGAGCATTTGCGTTAAATGATCTCGGTTATAGATGAAACGCAGCAAACCGCGTTCGATAATAAGACTTAAAATCATTACGGTAATGGGAGCGACCAGCAAAGCCAACCAGAAGCCATAATGGCCATGACCTAAAGATGTTGAAACTGTGTAGGCTGCAAAGGCTCCCAGCATGTAAAGCGATCCGTGGGCGAAATTTGTAATCCTCAGGACTCCGAAGATAAGAGTTAGTCCCGCAGCGACGATAAAAAAAATCATCCCCCTGCTGAGGCCTATTAACAATTGACTTGAGAATGTTGCTATATCCATTTGTCTATCCCCTATCGTTTAGGTTGAGAAATGGGCGGTACCTTGCGGTACCACCCATGAAATTACTTGTTTATTTTTTCGCTCTTGCTTTTTGGATATCATCTATAGGAGGCATTATCTCATCCGGGCTGAGCGTGTGGAGGTCTGTGGGAGCGATTTTCCCGTCCGTTTTGCCAACGGCTCCATAGATCATAGGAATGGCAACCTGGTGATCTTCTTTACGCAGTGTGGCTTTACCAACGGGGGTGTCAATCGATAAACCTTCCAAGGCGTCGATGATCTTTTCTTTATCCGTACTTCCGGCTTTTTCAATGGCCTGCCCCAAGAATTGACCTGCCATATAACCGTATAATGCGAAAGCAGCAGGTTCACGATTATATTCCTTTTTGAAAGCACTCACAAAGGCTTTGTTGGCTGCGGTGTCCGGATAACTAGAGAGATAAGGATTTGTTCCTAATACTCCCGTGGGAGCCTGATCTCCTAATGGTCTCAAAGTAGCTGGGTCGATACTGGTGTGAATCCAGACCGGTATTTCCTGTGCTAAGCCGGTTGCCTTCACGGCTTTCATAAAGGCTACCATGTCTGCCCCTCCGGTGCCGACTACAAGAAGATCAGGTTTCTTACTGCGAATGGCGTTGATGTAGGGGGTGAAATCCGTTTCCCCAACTTGCCACCAAGTTTCTCCGGTTTTTTGGACATCCGGCTCAGTTTTTTTCAAATTTGACCAGAGGTTATCAATAACTGAGTGACCATATTCGTAATCGCTGCCGGCGAGCCAAATCTTTTTATAAGGTGTTTTGGAGATCTGGACGGCTCCGGCTTTGCCAATAATTGCGGTATTAGGTATGGTGCTAAAGACGTAGCGGTGACCGGCTGCCCCAGTGACTTTGTCACTCATCCCGCCCCAATCAATAAACGGTACTTTGTTTTCTTTAGCGTATTGAGAAACCGCCAAAGATCCTGCGCTATTTGTGGTTCCGGCCAAGAAATCAACTTGATCACGCATGACCAGTTCTTTAGCCCAGCTAGTCGCTTTGTCAGGCTTAAACTCATCGTCGCGGGTTACGATGTCGATCTCCGGACCGCCTTTAGCGGCAATTTCTTTGGCTGCTAATTTGAAGCCATCTAAAGAATCCTGGGCATAAACTGCGGCACCGCCGGTATATGTATCCACGATACCTACTTTAATAGCTTTTTTGCCGGATGTTGTCGTTGGACTGTTTCCACATCCGGTCACCAATAATGCTGTTGTCAGAAGCAAAGATCCTATGCGCATTAAACTGCTGGATTTGATTCTGCCTACCATTCTAACCATACTATTTCCTCCATCCTCATTCTTACGTTGCTGTTTTTAGAAATAAACAGGAATCAAAAAAGTGCTTTTGCCGTCCTACCATGCTTCCTTTCTGTTCTAAGTCCTTCAGATTCAATCCGAAGAATTATTAAGTTATTATGTTTAGATTGTATAGAGCATGTTAAGATTATAACAGTTGAGTTTGGAACAGACAATACTTTTTTGATGTGTAATAATACAATTTTCGTCAAACCATATGCAAGTTCATTCGTACATATAAGGATAAAAAAAAGGGGGGGTGCGCTGCGAACTTAAGTAGTTCACAGCGCACCCCCTTTTTTTATGTTCCAAAATATAACTGCGGACTCTGAAGAGTCCGCAGACAAAAATCCTCTTCAAAGTATTAACCTTTGAACAACTGAAACTGATGGATGATTTGTTAAAGCTTTACTATTTCAAAAATCCATTGAGGATAGTATCTTCAGCCTCGGATTCAGAGAATCCCAAGGACATTAACTTGATTAATTGTTCTGATTCGATACGCCCAATAGCTGCCTCGTGAATCAGCTGTGCTTCACTGTGACGGGCAGATATTTTGGGTGTGGAAAGAACTTGAGCATTATGCATAATAATGGCGTCGCATTGAATGTGCCCTCGGCCTTTATTACGTCCAACCAAGTCAAAAAAGAACTCTTGTTTCGAGTTGTCCTGGGCAACAGAACGGGAAATGATTTGGGCTGAAGAATCTGCTCCGATTAATTCAACGGTTATGTTTGATTCCGCATCCTGATCTTTGTATGTTAGGAGACGTTCAGTAACCACAAGTTTGGCCTTATCCATAAGTCTAATCTCAGTGTCTCTTTTGGTATGGTCAATTCCTTTGATCTGAATCATTTCAAGTTCGACGACGGCACCTTCTTCGGCCTCAATAATGGTTTTGGGATTAAGAACCCGTTCGCCTGTTCCTTCCCCTTGGCCATAGTGCTTTTCAACATATTTGAGTTTTGCGCCCCGGCGAACATAAAAGTTATGGATCCCGTCGTGCTGCGATTTGTGACTTCCGGAATTATGGATTCCACAGCCGGCAACGACTAAGACATCGGAATATTCCCCGATTTCAAAGGTATTATAGACAACGTCATTGATGGCTTCCTCCGTTACGATTACGGGAATGTGAACACTTTCTCCTTTAGTATAAGGTTTGACAATCACATCAATGCCTGATTTATCAGCCTTCGTGACAATATCGATATTGTCAGTCGTATTTCGCTGAACCCCGACTCCATTCTTGCGGATATTAAAAGCTCCTTGAGGTATTTCATGAAGGTCTGCTACTTTTTCCAGCATAGTCTTATCCAGCGCATTGAGCATTTTGATTAACTCCTTTCGCGCAATTTGAACCGCAAAGACAAGCATCATTATTAAGAATTCTGGCCAAAATTGTGTCTCGTTCTGATTGGTCACTAATCATTCCATTTGACATCAAAATAATTTCATCAGCCAACTCCATGATACGTTCCTGATGAGAAATAATAACAATGGTAGTATCGTATTTTAAATGGATGTTTTTGAACGTTTCCGCCAGTTTTTGAAAACTCCATAAATCGATGCCTGCTTCCGGTTCATCAAACACTGCCAGCTTGAGATTTCGAGCAAGTACTGTAGCAATTTCGATTCGCTTCATTTCACCGCCGGAAAGACTGCTGTCCACATCCCGGTTGAGATAATCCTGTGCACATAACCCTACGTCATAAAGCAGATCGCAGATATTAACCGTTTCAGGGTTATGAGATGCGGCCATTTTGAGGAGTTCTTTTACTTTTATTCCTTTAAAGCGAGGTGGATTTTGAAAAGCATATCCTATTCCCAAACGGGCTCGTTCCGAAATACTTAAGTTCGTGATATCTTGTCCATCTAGTAGAATTTTTCCGGCCGTGGGATTATAAACTCCCATGATTAGTTTAGCTAGAGATGATTTCCCCCCACCATTGGGTCCTGTAATAACATATATCTTTTTTTCTAAAAACTTCAAATTAATCTCTTTGAGGATTTCGACCCCTTTGTCCTCATTGAGGCCCAGAGAAACGTTCTGGATTTCAAGCATTGCTATTCCTCCTTAGTTCATCTAGATTCAACAATAACATAATCCGACATTATATTGTAGGGGTAACCTAATTATTTTCAAAATAAACTATGTTCTTATTGTACAAGCCCCTGAATAAGTTTAAGTAACCTTGGAATAAGAGGGGGAGCATTTTTTGGAAAGTATCTCTCGGTTTAAAATAAAGGATAACCTGATACCAATTTCTCATGGTTACTTTTTGGCAAAGAGTGATCCATTATTTTGGCAAAAGCTCCTAAAGAGGAAACCAGAGCATGCGGAGGCCATGTATCATGTTGCTCTGGAAATTGAGGAAAATGCTCAAAAAAATCTCAAAAGATTTCTATGGACTAGAAATGAAGGCTATTTAACAGCCTACCGAAAGGGAATAAAAGAGGCTTCGGATTTAATGCAGCGATCTTTGGGGAAGGGATATTTTAAGGCTCGGACTGAGATTTTAAGAATACAGGAAGAAATCCATTCGACAGATAAAAGACTAACGTTAGCGAAGAAAAAACTAATGTCAAACAATAGAACTCTAATATATGTTTTCTTGGCTGTGATTATTGCCCTCTTAATTTTAATAGCTTTTTTAATTTGCTATCGGTCTTCGACAACGTATTTGGAGAACCATCGCTATACTTATATGTTACCCTATGAAGTTGTTGATAAAAAGCAGGCGGTCATCCCTCAAACAGACTTAATACCAATAACCATTCAGGTTAAAGGAACAATCACAAAACAGCTCCTCGTAAATTAACTGATGGAAACTTTAAAACAAGATTACGAAAAGAATCCCACTGACGGCAAATTAGTGGTCGCAAGATGAAGATCAGCGGGATGTGGGGTCTCACCTGAAACGGATTTAATTTCCGCAGTAAGACAAGCACTAAAGCCAGCTATTACTAAGGGTATCGATTTTCCCTTTGCGCCGATACAGATTAACATTAATAAGCTAAACCATGAGCTCATGGTTATGTCAGGAGATAAGACAATACGAAGCTACACTGTAGCTTTAGGGAAAAACAACCTAACACCAGAAGGGAATTTATGGATTTCCAGAAGAATCGCCAACCCGGACAAGAGGGTCAGTAAGGCGGACAATGGTTATGGCACAGGGGCTATGGAATTGTCAGATCCAAGTTTTGCCATTCGCGGCACAAACTTTCCCGAAAGTATTGGTTGTATTCGCTTAAGTTATCCTCAAATGGAAGACCTTTATACCTTAACTCCATTGTAAACTAATGTCAATATTTTCAAGAGCCCAAATGTGCCCAAGACTCCGAGCAATCCTCCAGCTCTCTGTTTGGGCCCTAATGGACATTTTATCACTGGGGTGGGTAAGGGCAAAAAGGCAAGGAGCCGATGTTTCTCGAATAAAAAGTTCGTGAAACACGGCTCCTTGCCAGACCTTATCGCGGAGTAAACTTATTGATTTATCCCGATGTTCAGCTTTAGCTGAACGATTTCACTATTGATTTGAGGAAATTTCACCAAGAGTTGCCTGAACAGTTTTTGTTTTTCCATCGCGAACGAAAGTTATTGATATTTTGCTTCCGACAGAGTATTGATAGAGATCGTGAACAAGGTCAGAAGAGCTTTGAACTTGAGCATCATTGATCTTTGTAATGACATCCCCTTTGACGATTCCAGCTTTATCGGCAGGGCCATTGGGAGTTACAGCGGATATATAGGCTCCAAGAGGGAGGTTGTTGTCTTGGGCGTAAGAGAGGTATTGGTCGTTTGTTGTTACTAAAAGAGCGGGATGTGTTGCTACACCAGTTTTAATCAATTGCTGTATTGTCGGCAGTGCATCTGAAATAGGGATTGAGAAGCCCATCCCTTCGAAGCCGGATTCAGCGTATTTGGCAGAATTAATGCCTATAACGTTCCCTTGGTAATCGACAAGCGGTCCGCCGCTGTTTCCGGGGTTGATCGCCGCATCTGTTTGAATAAGATTGAAGCTGGATTCTCCTTGGATATCAAGGGTACGGTCGGTCGCCGAAACAACACCTGTTGTTACAGAACGGGCAAATTCAGCGCCCCCGGGATTTCCGATGGCAACTACGGGTTCTCCGACTTGAAGCTTGCTGGAATCCCCAAGCTTGACGGCAGTTAAGTTCTTAGTGTCTGAGATCTGTAAAACAGCCAGGTCTGTACGCGGATCAGCGCCTACAACCTTGGCGTCAAGATTGCGGCCATCGCTTAAGCTGACTGTGATTTTCTGTGCGCCGTCAATGACGTGATTATTGGTAACAATATATCCCTTTTGGGCATCGATAATGAATCCTGAACCGCTGCCGGCTTCCTGGAGGTTCGAACTGCCGCCGAAGACATTTTGCGTGGATTGAAAATTTGAAACTCCTACCACAGCTGGGCCAACCTCTTTGGCGATTTCAGCAACGGGAAAATTTGTTTGACTGGAAGCAGAGGCGGAAGAAGTAGAAACTTGGGCTATGGAGCTTGTTGTTTTGGCGGCAGCAGTAGTCGATAGGGCATTTGTGGGGTAAATTGCCGGAACGACGGCTACGGCTGAGAGAGCTCCAATGATGGCACTCATAACACAAAGGCCAGCCGTAGCAACAAATTTTTTGGTCGATTTTTTCTTGAGTGGGGGTGGAGCAAATTGTGAATTAAAATTTTGGTACGAGTTAAAATCTTGATTAAGAATTGAGCTTTCGCCAGGCTGTTTCTCAGGTTGTGCCTGTTCTGTCTCATCTGTCTTTGTTAAGCGAATTTCTTCATCCATGGTTGAATGCCTCCTATTAGAATTGAAATTATATCGTCTGAGAGCGCCCTAAAGTGATAGTCCTCTATTTTGGTTCGATGATACAAAGTTTCTTCCGAGTACTTCTCAAGGATAACTCAAAGTTGTGAAGCAAAATGGTACAAAATGTGAAGTTTTTTTGGAGTTTAAGTTGAGAATGTGTGAAGAGATGGTTTTCAGCCTGTTGTTTAATGTTGTGCTAATGATTTAAAGAATTAATTGTTAATAATCATCCATCCTATAGACATCCATTTTTAACAATATTAGGCTAAAGGCAAGAACGGTTTTCGGATTTTTGAGACTATTTTCACATTAAAAAGTAACTACTATTTTTCAACTTGCGGAATACATCTTATTTAGATAATAGACTATGAGACTGATAGGTTGTGATCTATGAAAGAGTCGGTTTTTCTAAATTTAGAGGAAATTCATTTATTTAGCCGGGGAGAGCTTCATAATGCCTATACAAAGTTTGGAGCCCATATTATTGAGGATAATGGGGTGCTTGGTACCTACTTTGCAGTTTGGGTACCGGAAGCTAAGTCAGTTTCTGTTGCCGGAGATTTTAATGGCTGGAAGGCCAAACAGGATTGGATGATTGAAACCGGAGATACCGGCGTGTGGACACTTTTCATTCCCGAGAAACTTACCGGGTTATATAAATTCGCAATTCAGACTAAGAATGACGAAGTGTTCCTGAAATCAGACCCTTTTGCCTTTTATTCTGAACTTAGGCCGTTAACTGCCTCGAAACTATACTCTCTGGAGGGATATCATTGGCGGGATCAACATTGGATAGCGAGCCGGGTAAAGAGTCATCCCCAAGATAAACCTCTGCTGATCTATGAAGTCCATGCCGGTTCCTGGCACCGAAAAAGGGATGGCGGTTTTTATCATTGGCTGGATTTTACTGATGAACTGATACGTTACATTTTGGAGATGGGCTATACCCACATTGAATTTATGCCGCTGATGGAGCATCCCTATGATGGTTCCTGGGGTTATCAAATCACCGGATATTATTCCTGCACAAGTCGCTTTGGAACACCTCATGACTTTATGTATTTTGTTGATTGCTGTCATCGAGCGGGGATTGGAGTTATTTTGGACTGGGTGCCCGGACATTTTTGCAAGGACGGTCATGGTTTGGGTAAATTCAATGGGTCCTCGGTTTATGAAAAAGATGAACATGGAAAATGGGGGACTTATACCTTTAATTTTTCGAAACCTGAAGTCTGGAGTTTTCTTATTTCGAATGCAATTTTTTGGTTTGATAAGTTTCATATTGATGGACTTCGAATCGACGGGGTTAGTAGTATGCTTTATCTCGATTTTGAAAAACCGGATAAAGGCTGGGAGCGCAACATTCAGGGGGGACGAGAAAATCTGGAAGCAATCGCATTTATGCAGAGGTTAAATGAAGTTGTGTTTCAGGACTTTCCCGGGGTCCTCATGGCTGCCGAAGAGTCGACTGATTGGCCCTTAGTGTCCTATCCGACCTATGTCCATGGCTTAGGCTATAACTTCAAATGGAATATGGGGTGGATGAACGATACCCTTCGTTATATGCAGCGGGAATTCGCCTGCCGTAAAGATAACCATAACTTGTTAAACTTTTCCTTAACCTATGCCTTTTCCGAGAATTACGTTTTGCCTCTTTCTCATGACGAAGTAGTTCATGGGAAACAGTCCCTTCTTGATAAAATGCCCGGTGATTATTGGCAGAAATTTGCCGGTTTAAGAAATTTAATAAGTTACCAGATGGGACATCCAGGAAAGAAGTTAATGTTTATGGGAGGTGAATTGGCTCAGTTCATAGAGTGGCGCTATGATGCAGAACTGGATTGGCTGCTTTTAGATTATGAGATGCACAAAAAGTTTCAGGAATATATTAAACACTTCAATAAGCTTTATCAGCGTGAAAAGGCTTTCTGGGAAAATGACCATGAATGGTCAGGCTTTGAATGGATCGATGCGGATAACAGGAACCAAAGTATCTTGATTTTCTGTCGCCGGGGGAAAGATCCTAAGGACTTTCTTATTATAATTATCAATTTTCAGCCTGTTGCCTATCGGAATTTTCGCCTAGGGGTTCCTCAAAGGGGGATCTATCAAGAATTGTTTAATTCAGATCAGGAAATTTTTGGCGGTTCAGGCTGTTTGAATAATACTGCCCCTAAGGTTACTGAGAGGATTCGATGGCATGGCAGGACATTCTCTTTAAGAATTAAAGTTCCTCCGTTAGCAACTATCATATTAAAACCTCAGTATAAATACAAATTAAGGCGGGGGGGCGTTGCATGTTTACCAACAAAGATAATTTCAAACTGGCATACCTTACCAAAATCAGTGAAACGGAAGGTATAACTCTAGATGAAAGTTCCTTATGGGACAAATACAAAACGTTGGTTTTAATGTTAAAAGAAACGATAAGCTTTAACAGAGCGTTAACTAAGAATTCCACACTGTACACCAAACAAGTTTATTATTTTTCCATGGAGTTTCTAATCGGCAAACTTCTCCGTTATTATTTAGTCAATATGGGCGTCGAAGAATTGGTTAGAGAAGGTTTAGCGGAATTGCACATTGATCTTGATGAGTTACTGGAACAGGAAGCAGACCCCGGACTTGGAAACGGCGGTCTGGGAAGATTGGCCGCGTGTTTTTTAGATTCTATGGCTTTTGGAGGAATAGCAGGCCATGGCAACGGTATTCGCTATAAATACGGGTTGTTTGAGCAAAAGATCAGAAACGGTTTTCAAACAGAGGTGGCGGATAATTGGTTAAAAAACGATTATCCTTGGGAGATTCGCCGAGCCGAAAAAAGTATTATCGTTAAATTTAAAGGTCACGTTCGCACGGAAGTAGTGAAGGGGAAATTAGTGTTTTATCACGAACACTATGAACCTGTTCTGGCGGTTCCTTATGATATCCCTGTCATAAGCTACGATAATCCTTTGAATATTAATAATCTCAGACTATGGAGTGCTGAACCTTTAAGCAATGAGTTGGATCTTGCTTCTTTTAACCGGGGGGATTTCGATCAGGCCGTCAGTTTAAGATCCGGGGTTGAGGCGATTTCTTATATTCTTTATCCCGATGACAGCAGTCGTTCAGGAAAAGAATTAAGACTGAAACAGGAATACTTTTTTGTGGCAGCGGGATTAGGGTCGATTATGAGAAGCTTTAAAAAACGAAATCTATCCTTGGCTGAATTCCCTCGCTGGGTGTCAATTCACATTAATGACACTCATCCGGTGTTGTGTATCCCCGAATTAATGCGGATTCTGATCGATGAGGAGGGTTTGGGATGGGACCAGGCTTGGAACATTACTGTAAATTCCACTTCCTTTACCAACCATACCATTATGCCAGAGGCCTTAGAAAAGTGGCCGGTAACATTATTTAAAAATCTTTTGCCAAGAATTTATATGATAATTGAAGAAATTGACCGACGATTTAAGGAACGCAGCGCTAAAAGATTCTTAGATGATCGGAAGATCATCCAGAATACCCAGATAATCAAGGATGATCATATTCAGATGGCTAACCTGGCGGTTATTGGCAGTTCCTCTGTCAACGGAGTCGCTTCGTTGCACACTAAAATTCTTAAGCAACAGGTATTTAAAGACTACTACAGGATTTTTAGCTATAAGTTTAATAACAAGACAAATGGTGTCAATCATCGAAGATTTCTCTTAACAGCCAATCCGGTCTTGTCAGATCTAATTACTGAGGTTATTGGCCCGACTTGGAAGAAGAACGCTGAGGAATTAGAAAACCTCCTGATTTATAAGGAGGATGCAAGTTTCTTAGAGAAGATTGCGGAGGCAAAATATCATAATAAAATGCGGTTGCTTCAATGTGTTAAAAAAACTCAAGGAATTGAGCTCGATTGCTTCTCGATGTTTGATGTTCAAGTAAAACGGATCCATGCCTATAAACGGCAGCTTCTTAACATTTTAAAAATAATGCATTTATTTAATCAAATTCAAGAAGATTCAAATACCGTGCTCGGTTCGCAAACTATTATTTTCGGTGGTAAAGCAGCTCCGGGCTATCATTATGCTAAAACTATTATTAAACTCATAAATACATTGGCTGAAAAAATTCACAAGGAACCAAGAGTTAGAGAAAAACTTAAGGTCATTTTTATAGAAAATTTCAATGTTTCTTTAGGTGAACTAATATATCCAGCTGCCGATGTCAGTGAACAGATTTCTACGGCGAGCAAAGAGGCTTCAGGAACAGGGAATATGAAGTTTATGATGAATGGCGCAATCACGATCGGCACATTAGATGGTGCAAATGTAGAGATAAAGGAAGCAGTAGGTGAAAACAATCTTTTTATTTTCGGCTTATCGGCAGACGAAGTTTTACGCTATTACCGTGAAGGAGGCTATAAGTCTTTAGATCTCTATTATTCAAATCAGGATCTAAGACGTTGTGTTGATCAACTGGTCAACGGTTTTTTTGAAACAGCCGGCGAAGAATTTAGGGTTATCTTTGATTCTCTTTTGCTTTATAATGATGACTATTTTATTTTAAGGGATTTTGCGGATTACCTTGAAGCATATAAGCAGCTACAATCTGCCTACTCTGATCGAAAACATTGGACAGAGATGTCACTGGTTAATATCGCCAAATCGGGTGTTTTCTCAAGCGATCGTACCATCAGAGAGTACGCAGATCAAATATGGAAGACTAGTTTTCGCCCTATCAACTCCCATTTTAAGGATAAGCATTAAGTAGACGATTCGTAAATGCAGGAAGAAGAGAGAAAGGTGAAAATATGCATAAGCAAGAGTGTATTGCAATGCTTTTGGCAGGAGGGCAGGGGAGCAGATTAGGGAGTTTGACGCGTAATATTGCTAAACCCGCGGTCTCATTTTGTGGCAAGTACCGAATTATTGATTTTAGTTTAAGTAATTGCGCAAATTCCAACATCAATACTGTAGGGGTTCTCACTCAATATAAGCCCTTCCTGCTTAATTCCTATATCGGCCTGGGTTCTGCCTGGAATCTTGACAACCCCTTCGGTGGTGTCCATATTTTGCCTCCCTTCGTGGGGGAACACGAATTAAGCTGGTATAAAGGGACTGCCAATGCCATTTTTCAAAATTTAAAATTTATTGACTTTTTTGATCCAGACTATGTGCTTATTATCTCAGGAGATCATATTTATAAAATGAATTATCTCTCTATGCTCAATTATCATAAAGAAAAAGGATCGGAAATTACAATTTCCACGATTGAAGTTCCTTGGGAGGAAGTTTCACGTTTTGGTATTGTGTCTCTTAATAAAGAAGGCAGGATAATAAAGTTTACTGAAAAAATTGCGAATCCTGATAGCAATCTGGCATCTATGGGAATCTATATTTTCAACTGGCCAATTCTCAAGCAAGCATTGCTTGAGGATGAACAGGATCAAACATCCGAAAATGATTTCGGAAAAAATATTATCCCTAAACAAATTGAATTAGGAAGAAAATTGTATGCCTATAAGTTTCAAGGCTATTGGAGAGATGTGGGCACCATCGAAAGTTACTACAATGCTAATATGGAATTTCTGGAGGGAGATGAGGCCATTAATCTCTTTGACCCCGCTCAAAGGGTTTTTTCCAATGAAGATATTTTGCCGCCGCAGTATATTGGCCCGAAAGCAAGAATTAATAACAGTCTTATCAGTAATGGTTGTGTGGTGTTAGGAGATGTCAGCTATTCAGTTTTAGCTCCCGGAGCCTATGTCGGGGAAGGGGCCAGTATAAAAAATTCTATTTTATTGCCCCATGCCAGGGTCAGTGGTCATGCAAAAATCAATAAAACAATTGTCGGTGAAAATGCCAAAATAATGAGTTATTGTTCAATCGGAATTGAAGAGGATTCCGTTGTGCACCAGGCAGGAATTACAGTAATAGAGGATCATTACGTCCTTGGAAAAGGCTCTGTCATTTATGCGGGCAGTAATCTGTATTCAACCCGCTAAAATTTGTCGAGGGGAGGGTAGCAGATGCAAAATGCCATTGGAATCCTATTTGGAAATAATGGTTCTGATAGCCTTAGTCTCAGAGGGTTAACTTCCGAGAGGTCGATCGCGGCGGTCCCCTTCGGAGGACGTTATAGAATTTTGGATTTTGCACTATCAAGTATGGTTAATTCCGGCTTATGGACAATCGGGTTAATTACCCCCCGCCATTATAGGTCGATTCTGGATCATTTGGGTGCCGGCAAAGATTGGTTTTTGGATCGTAAGTCAGGAGGATTGTTTATTTTACCTGGAGCCATTCATGGACTATCAGGGGAAAACGGAAAATTCCGGCTAAAAGACTTACAGTTGAATATTGAATATCTGCAGAAGGACTTATCTGAAAATATAATTATCAGCGGCTGTAATCATATTTTTAATATCAATTATAATGAAGCATTAGAAAAACACAGAAATGAGAAAGCCGATGTAACGTTGATATATAAAGAAAGCACAGATCTCTCAGCTATGAAGGGAAAAGAACGTCTTGTTATCTCTGATAATCAAGATGTTCTTGACATCCTGGATGTGAGTGACACGAACTCAACAATAACTTGGCCGCGAAAGCAGAACTATTTTTTAGATATGTTGATTATTCGGCGAACGCTCCTTCTGGAAATTGTTGATGGATATCGCTCCATTGAAGGTATAAATCTAATCGAAGCAATACGTGAAAATATACGCACCTTAAAAATTATTGGAGTTCCTTTTACTGGCTATTTCGGAGTGATAAATTCAGTAAAAGATTATTTTGATCGGAGCATGGAATTACTTGATCCGATAATTTGCCGGGAAGTACTCATGGGACATGATCGAATTCACACTAAAATTGTGGACAATCCTCCCACGAAGCATGGCAATCAAGCAATCATAGCAAATTCACTAATTTCCAGTGGATGTATTATTGAAGGAGAGGTCCGTAATTCAATCTTATCACGCGAAGTGATTGTTGAAGACGGAGCCAGCATAAGCAACAGTATTATCATGCAGAAATGTAAAGTTTCCAGTGGTTCAAGATTAGATCATGTCATACTGGATAAATTTGTTCAGGTTTTTCCAGGGAATATATTAAAAGGAAATAAAAGTTCTCCCTTGGTCGTCCTTAAAGGGTCTTTGGTCTAGGCTTGAGAAAAGAGGGGTACTATGAAAATCGTTTTTGCTATTGCTGAGGCAGATCCCTTTGTCAAAACCGGTGGTTTGGGTGAAGTAGGAGGTTCTCTGCCAAGTGCCTTGCAAAGACAAGGCGCTGACGTTCGTGTCATTATGCCAAAGTATAGTATTATCCCTGAGGATTTCCGCAAACAGTTTCAGAAGATTAATCATTTTTACGTTCCTTTAGCATGGCGCAGACAATATTGCGGCCTTGAAGAATTCACCTATAAAGGAGTCCGCTTCTACTTTATCGACAATGAGTATTATTTTAAGCGAAGTAATGTTTATGGAGAATACGATGAGGCAGAACAATATGCTTTCTTTTCACGTGCTGTGTTGGAAAGTCTGACTCATCTGCCGGAATTTAAGCCTGATATCATTCATTGTCATGACTGGCATACGGCGCTTATTCCCTTGCTGCAAAAGGAGTTTTATGTTAAAGAACCTCTATATTACTCACTTAAGACGGTATTTACGATTCACAATCTTAAGTATCAAGGAGTTTTTCCTAAAGAAGTTTTGACGGATATAATTGGCCTTAATGAAAAGTATTTTACAGAGGAAAAGTTGGAGTTTAATGGTAAGGTTAATTTCATGAAAGCAGGACTGCTTTATGCCGACCGAATTACAACTGTAAGTCCGACCTATGCTCGGGAAATTCAATATTCTTTTTATGGAGAGCGGTTAGAAGGGATTATTCAGAAACGCAAAGATTTATTGCTTGGTATTCTCAATGGCATTGATTATCAGGTTTATGATCCTTACACAGATTCTCTGATTTCTTCCCCTTATGGTTCTTCTCCTAAAGCTAAGGACCTGAATAAAAAGGATTTGCTGCATTGCTTAGGACTTCCCGAAAGGGGAAATTTACCGCTTCTGGGGATGGTAAGCCGTCTAGTTGACCAGAAAGGGCTGGATCTTCTCTGTTTTATTATGGAAGAAATCCTGATGCTTGACGTACAACTGGTTATCCTTGGGACAGGGGATAAACGTTATGAAGAGAAATTGCAAACATTTGCCGAGAAATATCCTGATAAGTTTGTCTTCAGAAGAGAATTCAACGATCAATTTGCTCACAAAATCTATGCTGGAATCGACATTTTATTAATGCCGTCACTTTTTGAACCTTGTGGTATATCACAAATGATTGCCATGCATTATGGAACAATTCCCATCGTGCGTGAAACAGGAGGATTAAAGGATACAGTGATTCCCTTTAATGAATACACGGGTGAAGGCAACGGCTTTAGTTTTGCCAATTATAATGCTCATGAATTACTGTTTGCCGTTCAGCGGGCAGTAAAAATCTATGACTCCGATAGAACTGCTTGGGCCCGATTGCAAAAAAGTGCCATGACTTGTGATTTCAGTTGGGATTCTTCAGCCTCTGCCTATCTTAATCTATACGAGTCTCTTATTAGGCTAAAAGCCTAAAACTTATTTAAGGCTTTAGGTGAAAGAATTCTAAAAATCTTCCTAGGAGAGTTGAAATGGAACTTTTCGCCTATCACAACTCCCATAAGTTATACTTTCGCGCTCCTTTTGGAGCTGTAACCTGTGGGCAGACAATTCTTTTGCGCCTGGAAATATGTTCGGTTATGCCTGTTGAGGACTGTTTCTTTAGAGTTTGGGAGAAGGAACAGGAACATTTAATTCTGATGGATGTAAAATCTGTTGAGATTTTGGAAAAGGGCGGCGAAAAGTTATTTCCTGCTGCCGGTGCTATAAAGGGTTCTGAACAAAGGGTGGTATTTGAAACAGAATATGAGGTTCCCGATGTACCTGGACTTATTTGGTATTATTTTAAGTTTTTCGTCGGAGGCCAATGTTACTTTTATGGCAATTCCCGAAGATTGGGAGGCGAGGGTCAGCTTGAAGATCACGAGCCCCCTTCTTACCAAGTGACGGTTTATCATCCCCTGAAAGTTCCTGAGTGGTACCAAAAAGGCATTATGTATCAGATTTACGTCGACCGTTTTTACCAGGCCCATGACGAAGGCTTTCCTCCCTATCCCAGAAAAAATGCCCTAATTCATGCCAATTGGTATGAGCCTCCTATCTATGTCAAAGACGAAGAGGGCAGAGTAACTCATTGGGACTTTTTTGGCGGCAGCTTGGTAGGCGTTATAAAAAAGCTGCCTTATCTTCAGGAATTGGGCATCAGCGTTATTTACTTTAATCCCCTATTTGATGCTCCGAGTAATCATAAATACGATACAGCCGATTATCATAGGATTGATCCTATGTACGGAGATGAAGAACTCTTTGAGCAGCTAGTCCTCGAAGCGAGGAAATATGGTATTTCACTCATCATAGATGGCGTGTTCAGCCATACAGGGAGTGACAGTATTTACTTCAATCGCTATGGCAATTACCCAAATTTGGGTGCTTATCAATCTGAAGATTCCCCTTATTATAAGTGGTATCGATTTAAGGGCAGCAGCAAGGACTATAAGGGATGGTGGAATGTTGACGCGCTGCCGGAAGTGAATGAATTGGAACCTTCTTATCAAAACTTTATCTTTGACGCCGACAGCGGGGTCCTTCAGAAGTGGATGAAAAAAGGGATTGCCGGTTGGAGGCTCGATGTTGCGGATGAGCTGCCGGATGAATTTATCCGGAAATTTAGGAAATTGATGAAAACTATGAATCCCGAGGCGGTCCTTATCGGAGAAGTATGGGAAGATGCCTCAAATAAACAGAGCTATGGTCAATGGCGCCAGTATTTTTGGGGTTATGAGTTGGATGCAACGATGAATTATCCTTTTCGGGATATTGCTCTCAACTATATTCTCGGCAAACTCAGTTCTGGCATGGTGCATCAGCGTGTGATGAGTTTGTTGGAAAACTACCCCTGGGAGAATTTTAGTGGGGCGATGAACCTTATCGGAAGCCATGACCGCGAACGTATTCTGACTCTTTTAGGAGAGGCTCCTCCTGAAGAGACATTAACAGAAACCCAAAAACGCACCTATAAGCTTGCGGCAGGAGCTCGGCGGCTGGCGGTACAGAGATTGAAACTTCTCACCCTAATTCAAATGACCTTCCCGGGTGTTCCTTGTATTTACTACGGAGACGAAGCCGGAATGGAAGGGTATAGCGATCCTTACAATCGCGGGACATTTCCCTGGGGACAAGAAGACAAAGAAATCTTAACTTGGTATAAAAAGGTTATCGGCTTGCGCCGTGAATATGAGGTTTTTCAAGCCGGTGATTTTCATTCCTTCTTTCTGGAACCGGATATTTATGGATTTCGACGGTTCTGGAGAGACGAGGAAATTACAGTTATGGTTAATAGCAGCCTTATACAGTCAAGGGAGATAGCCTTAGATCTTAATTCTTCAGCTGATTATAAATTGAACCCTTCTTGCATCAATTTACTCAGTGGTGAGACTCTCGACGGAGAAGAGGCTAAAAATCCTCAGACCATAAAACTGGCTCCTTTATCCGCGTTAGTTCTGTTAAAGAAACAGAGCTGGTTGTCTTTTCCCCAGCATGATTTTTCTCGTGCTTGCGGGGTTTTAATGCCTATAAGTTCTTTGCCCTCTGATTTTGGCAGCGGAAGCGGAGATTTTGGAGCAGAGGCTTATGGCTTTATTGATTTTTTAGTGGATACAGGGCAATCGTTATGGCAGGTCCTGCCGTTGAATCCGGTAGGCTTAGGGGATTCTCCCTATCAAAGTGATTCCGCTTTCGCCGGAAACTCTAGGTTGATCAGTCTGGAACTCTTAATCCGAGAGGGGCTCCTGCAGGAGTCAGCGCTTAAAACGTTTTCTCAAGGCCTGCAATCTCCGGAAAGGTTTAAAGAATCTTGTCTCCGTGAAGCCTTTAAGGCCTTTAGAGTTCAGGTTCAAAAAACTGCCCCGGAATACTATGGGCTGGACTCTAAGTATCTTTCCCGTCAGAACTATGTCAGGTTTCTAAGGGATAACCGGGAATGGCTGGATGACTACGCTCTCTACCGTGCCTTAAAGGCATATTTTCCAGGTATGGCCTGGTATGAATGGGAACCGGAAATAGCTTGCCGCAATCCGGCAAAACTTGCGGAGTGTTCTCAGCTGCTCGAAGAAGACATAGAATTTCAGCGGTTTGTCCAGTATACGTTTTATTTCCAGTGGCGGTCTCTGAAGGAATATGCGGCAGCTAAGCATGTAAAATTAATCGGGGATATTCCCCTGTTTGTTGCCGGTGACAGCTGCGATATCTGGGTAAACCGCAAACTCTTCAAGTTAGATGAGCGTGGGTCCCCTATAAAAGTGGCAGGCGTTCCTCCCGATTATTTTAGTGAGACCGGTCAATTATGGGGAAATCCCGTCTATGATTGGGATGCTTTGGCTGCTCAGGATTATGTTTGGTGGAAGAAACGAATAGAGCTCGCCCTTCGGCTTTTTGATTATGTACGTCTTGATCACTTCCGCGGCTTTGAATCCTATTGGGAGATCGATGTTAAGGAAGAAACAGCAATCCATGGTCATTGGATGAAGGGACCTGGAAAACGGTTTTTCGAGAGTCTGGCGGAAAGATTTGGAGAACTGCCTTTTATAGCAGAGGACCTGGGGATTATAACAACGGAAGTCACTATTTTAAAAAAGATTTTTGGGTTTCCAGGCATGAAGGTGCTCCAATTCACTTCTCTTGAGGACATTGACTCCGAAGGCGACACGAATATTGTTTACTACTCTGGTACCCACGACAACGATACTTTGTTGGGATGGTACAAATCAACGATGAGTAGCAATGGCGAGGAATCTGACTGCGATCAGGAATTAGAAAATGAGAAATATCAGGAGGAAGAGCTAAAAAGAGCGTGCCGTAAGCTTATTGAAAAGTTATATATGAGTCAGGCCGCTTGGGTTATTACCCCAATGCAAGATGTATTGGGACTTGATTCGAAAGCCAGAATGAATGTCCCTGGGACTGTTGGAGGGAATTGGTGCTGGACATTAAACAAAAATTTGCTGACAACAGAGGTGAAGACCTGGCTTCAGTCTTTGGCCAGAAATGCACAAAGGTAAGTCTCGATAATAAAATAAAACAGGAACATGACTGGATAAAAGATTTTCCAGCATGTTCCTGTTTGATACAGTTGCCAGGCTCCCACTTATACAAGTGGGAGTAGTTCCCATACCTTGCTTCGGTCAGGTTAGAATCCATCCCTCAGCGCGATAGCATTTGTTATGGGCTGGGCGTTTTCGGCGAAAGTGTCTGCAGGACACTATCGCCTCCAAGCCCGATGTTCGGCTTTAGCTGAACAAGTTTACTACGTTAATTGCTCGATCCATTGTCTAAAAGAGTCTACATTTGTGAAACAGATAGATGGCTTTAAGTCCATCACTTGCTGGATCTGAGCTGTATTAGCCCAGACAGCTCCAACTGAAAATGTACCGGCATTTTTAGCAGCGATGATGTCATAAGCCGTATCACCAATATAAGCAACTTCAAAAGGCGAAACGTCCCAGGCTTGGAGAATCTCCTTAATGTGTTTAGGTTTATCCGCACCCTGCTCTGATCCGGTAATTACTAACTCGAAATATCGACCCAGCCCCGAATGTCTTAAGGAGATAGACATACTTCCGGGACCTTTGCCGGAAACGATAGCCAGCTTAATTCCCCGCTGCAAAAGCAATTCCAGGGCATCCTCTATCCCGGGAAAAGGTTTGGCAAACTCAGCGTGGGCTTGATCGTATTCTTCCAGATAACTCTGGAGGCCTTCCTCCCATCTATCAGGAAGAACTTTTTTAAAAACCCCTTCTTCTGAAGGTCCAAACAGGGCGGCGATTTCTTGATCGGAATATTCGCGGCCTAAAAACTTTAAAAGGACCTTGCGAAAACCTGTATAGCAAACGGGCAGTGTATTGAGCAATGTCCCGTCTAAATCAAAAATAAATCCCTTAAGTTTCATCGCTAGACTCCTTTCGTTATTGTTATTTATCATCCGTTGCATCGCCGTTGCCAAAAACGGGTATTGTGTCGCCTAAAAACGTTGGTTTAGGTTTAAATACTTTGACCCAAAGAAAATCTTTGTTCCGGGCAGCTATTTCCCGGAGGTTGTAAACGGTCATGACTTGTCCGTAATCGTGCTTGTCGGAAGCCACTCCATAGGCTTCGAGTCCCATTTCCCGAGCGAGAAAAACTGCACGCATAAGATGATATTCCTGAGTTACGATGATTACCTTGTGAACTTCAAAAATATCTCTGGCACGATAAATGCTTTCATAGGTACTAAAGCCTGCATGATCCATAAAAATGTCCTGACTGGGGACTCCTTTATTCAGCAGGTAGCTCTTCATAGCATTGACTTCATCATAAGTTTTCCGCCCATGGTCGCCGCTGACCAATAGCTTAGGCGCTTTGCCTTGTTCGTAAAGTTCATATCCTTCTGTTAGACGGTCACCAAGCATAGGTGACGGTGTTCCGTCAGGAGCAACATATGCGCCTAAAACAAGAATGGCATCTACTGAAGGAATATCTTTTATATTAAGGATGTAGTTCGAGCCGACCTTCTCGACATACTTGTTTACAGCCAGAGCCGTGCTCCCTAAAAGCGCTAGAATGACAAGAAAGAGGCAGACAAATTTAGCCAGACGGCCTCTTAGTAATTTGACTTTTTTCACATTGAACAATCCTTTTTCTCTCGAACTTGACATAATATCATAACTCCCCTTAGTATGTCGCCAATGTATCAGGAAATTTCTTCAGAAATCTTTTTACAGTATTTATGTATCACTTTTACTTTACACTATTTTCCTTTATTAATCTATTACTATTAATCCATAGACATCTTCCACAGTAAATTAATAATCGAGCAAGCTATTTATCTTTTACAGAAATCCGACAACAGGAATTTCTTGCTTCACTTCAATATCCTTGATAAACTCGTGGAATTTAAGGCAGGGTTTAAAGGAACTCTGTAAAATATTGATAGTTACATAGTTGGATAGTACAATTATTCTTAAGGTTTATAGGGGGATATGGCGGTTGCATTTATCCAAGCGTAAGACTCCCGCTTTTACAAGCTGGATAGATTCGGAAATGAGGTATAAGGACATGAAACTGGTTGCTATTGGCGATTCGATTACTGAAGGTTATCCTTTTAGCCGTCAGGAATCCTGGGTTGAATATCTGGCTGAGGAATTAAAATGCGATGTAATAAATCAGGGTATTAATGGGGATTTCACCAAAGGGATGCTCGAACGTTTTGAACGAGATGTACTAGCGTTCATGCCCACTCATGTCATTGTCCTTGGGGGGGCAAACGATGCCTATGAGGAAGTAAGTCTAGATCAAGTAAGCGAGAATTTTAGGCGCATGATCGAATTGAGTCAAAGGAAGAACATTATCCCTATCTTAGGTTTGCCAACCCCCTCATTGTTACCTGAAGAAGAACGCTTTTTAGTGGACTATCGAAAATGGTTGGTTGAGTATGCAGCCGAAAAATCAATCCTCATGATTGATTTTTATTCTCCTTTTCGTCTTAGAATCAATAGGGGTCAAGCTGCTGAACTTTTTGTTGATGAAGTCCATCCAAGTAAAAAGGGATATATGTATATGGGAGAAATTGCATCCCAAACGTGGAAGAGGTGGAAAATAATTTAATCTGAGGTATCCTTATATTTCCTTGATTTGGTGGTATAACTAAAGTAGGATCTTCAAAGAAGCCGAGAAATTTATCCTAAAAATTTACAAAAAATTAATTTGAAATTTATTGACCAGAGTGCTATGATTGTATAAACCGTTGAAGGGGAAGTAAAAGCGCACACCAACCTCTCAGAGAGTCGAGTACGGTGGAAACTCGACAGGTATTGGAGCGAGTAAATGGGCCCCGGAGGGCGAAGCGAAACAGCGTTAGCTGTAGTAGTTTTCGACGCTAAGCCAGCGTTATGTGGCGAAGGGTGTGATGGCACTCTGCATAAGAGGATGCATTAATTTGTGCATCAATTAAGGTGGTACCGCAGATTAACGTCTGTCCTTATTTTGAGGACAGACGTATTATTTTTGAGTCCACTCTCGGTTTCAGAGATTATAACGACGTCTGAGACGTGCAGAGAAATTACCCGCAAATTTTAAATTTGAGGGAGGAAATGATGATGAAAGACTTGAAATTAGCAGGACTTGACTCGGAACGAAGCATCATTGAGGTGGACGGAGTAAAAATAGGCGGAGAGGAAATTATCTTGATGGGCGGACCGTGTGCCGTTGAATCAAGTATTCAGATGCAGGAATCTGCTGCATCTGTAAAAAAAGCAGGAGGAAAAATTCTGCGTGGCGGAGTATTTAAACCTCGTACCTCACCATATAGTTTCCAAGGATTAGGCTTGGAAGGCGTCAACTACATGGTCCAGGCCGCTAAAGAGCATGGTTTACTCTGTGTTACTGAAGTCGTTGATACACGAAGTTTGGATTTAGTGGTTGATAAGGTTGATTTGCTGCAAATAGGCGCTCGCAATATGCAGAATTTCGAACTTCTTAAATTAGCCGGCAAGGTTGATAAACCAATTATTCTTAAACGGGGCTTATCGGCAACGATTGAGGAATGGCTGTTGGCAGCGGAATATATTTTATCAGCGGGTAATCCCCGTGTGATTCTCTGTGAACGTGGTATTCGGACCTTTGAGCCCAGTACGAGGAATACCCTAGATGTAAGTGCCGTAGGAGTGGCTAAAGAACTCTCTCACCTTCCGGTCATTGTTGACCCGAGTCATGCCGCAGGGAGAAGGGACTTAATTTCTTCCTTAGCAAAAGCTGCTATTGCTGCGGGAGCAGATGGGTTGCTGATAGAAATGCATCCTAACCCTGATGAAGCTGTAAGTGATGGACCTCAGTCACTTACGCCGGAACAATTTTTGGCTTTGGCTCGAGAATTGGGCGGGGTTGCCCGATCGGTCAGGAGAGCTTTTGACATGGGAACAGGTGATTCACTTGAAGCGCTACGCTCCCAGATCGATAAGATTGATCGCGATATAATTGAAGGTTTAGCGGAACGTATGCAAATCGTCAGGAAATTAAGCGATCAGAAGCGGCTGGATCGAGTGAAGGATGTTAGCAGAGAAAAAGAGATCATCCAGCGTTTAATGACTTTGGCTGAAGAGCTAAATCTGCCTTCAGACTTAATTAAGAAGATTTACCCCTTAATTTTCGAGTATGGCGTTCAAACTCAGATAAAAAGCAAATTGCAGGATGAAAAAATTGACTCATCCTTCTATAATTTGGGGAGTAAATAGTGTAGTCTAGGTTTAGAAAATAAATCTTTATACCAGCGTAAGAGAGAAGGCTTAGTTCAGTTTCTGAACTAAGCCTTAGTAAAGGGGTCTGCTGCAGCCGGCAAGAGGAAAGAAGACGTCACTGTGGATTACCTAAATCAAGGTACTAAGACTTTTTATCTTTTTGCCCTCTCCAGGCGCTGGCGTATTTTTCAAAGGTCTTTTTAACCGTTGTTCCGATTTCGCAGTAGGCCTCATCATTTAAATTTGCTAAAGAGGTTCGAATTGACCATTCGGGACCGCCAAACCCGCCGCCGTTTAAGAGGACAATTGAAGATTCTTCAGCCAGCCGGAAGAGAATGTCTGTGGGTTCATAGGTGGTTTGCAGGTACTTCACGAATTCGTCGCCATAGTTTTGTTTAGCCCAAATTGCTAAGTCAATTTGACTGTAATAGGCAGCGTTGTATGGATCATCGGGCAAGGAACGGTCAAAGCCTTCAAACAACAATTTTTGGCGACGGCGGCAAATTTCCCGGGTCAATTTTTTATAACGATTTTCATGGTCAAGTAAGCAGAACAGCGCGAAAAGGCCCATTTGAACTTGTTGCGGGGTGGATAAGCCTGCTGTATGGTTAAGTGCTACTTGCCGGCTATCGGCGACCATACGATCAATAAAGCGAATTTTACTTGGATATAATGATACGCTCTCATAACGTTCGGCAAGTTCCTCGATTTTAGTGTGAGGAAGTTCGTGCAGTAAGTGATCATAGACATTGTCTTGGTGCAAGGCGATAACCCCTAAACGCCAGCCTGTTGCCCCGAAATACTTGGAAAATGAGTAAACTCCTAGAGTATTAAAGGGTAAGTCTGCCATCAGCGAACGAAAACCATTAACAAAGGTGCCGTAAACATCATCGGTAATAATCATCAAATTAGGATTGTGCTGTCGGATAATTTCTGTCAGATAGTCTTTAGATTCAGTCTTGAGAGCTACTGACGGCGGGTTGCTTGGGTTTACTGTAAAAAGAGCTTTAACATGAGGATCTTTCAACTGATCAAGTTCGGAATTTGGATACTGCCACAGATGGTTGCCTTCTTCATCCATCTCCGTGGCGTTTATTTTTATTACTTCAAATTGATAACGCGACAAATGCGGTATCTCTAAGTAGGGGGTAAATGTTGGGACCATGAGGGCAATTTTGTCTCCCTTTGACAGTAGTTTGTTGGCTATTAAGGAGTCAAAGATATAACACATGGCGGCTGTACCGCCCTCAACGGCAAATAAATCATAGCGACCGGCGGGAGGAGTCCCGTCACACATTTCCTGGATAAGGTAATTGTGAACCACTTGTTCAAGGTGTCTGAGCATGCGATCCGGTACGGGATAATTATCTCCGACAATACCATCGACCAGTTCGTGGATCCAAGGGTCGGGCTCAAAGCCCATCGTTTGAGTTCCATAAGTGAGGACATTTTCCAGCAGTTTAACTCCAGGTGCCTCAGGATGTTTCTCAAGATAGTTTTTGAAGCGCAGAGCAATTCCCTCTTTATGAGGCATACCGGCGAGGTCCTTATCTCTCCAGGTATTGCGGGTTTCTTCGATGGCAAAATGCCCTAAGCTAAAGAACGCTTCCCGGGGAGTAGCGGCAATCCAATTCGGGTTTCCCCTTCCCGCGTTAAGCATCGCCCATAAACTTGTGTCATGATGTTTATCGGCGAGAGCGATTAATTTGTTTTTGAGTTCGAAGGGACTCAGGTTTTCGTACTCGATTTCCAGTTCTCGACGGGTCTGATCGTTATTAATAGTTATCATTCCTTCCAGTTGGCATAGAATTAGTTTTGTTTAGTTCGCTTTTTGCTTTAGATATAAATATAGTTGCCATATATTTAAGAGTAGACCCCCATGCCGCTGTCGCAGCACCAGCAGAGGATGAAAATGAGTCTAGGTCCAGGTGGGCCGGGAAGCTTCGCCAAACCTCTGGGTAATACCTGAAGTGAACCGTGGCTACGCTATCCCACGCAAGCTTTGCAGTCCTTACCGCCTCTCCATGCGATGGGTTTCACTGCTGTTGGGCGAGTCTGCCCTACTTACGGGTCTTTGGCATTTAAGAGTAGTCTTTTCAGAGTAGATAGAAGGTTATTATTTTGGTGCTTAAATTACTCTGCACGCTAATTGAGGCATTTATACACTTTATCCGGTTTTTAAGCTCCCCACTTCTATAAGTGGCACAGCGGCAACACCTTCGGGTGTTAGCCAGGTTTTTCTATCAGTGGAGAAATTAAGCTGCTCTGAGCCAATAAATTGAAAAATCTTAACAAGTTGGTCTTATCTTCTTAAACTTCTTTTAAGAAACCATGAGTATAATGGTTTTCGGAGGTGCAAAAAAAATGGACGGATTTACATATGGCCGAACAAAATTCTCGCCTACGATCATTTACGCATTAATATGTGGATTTCTAACGGCGATATCATTTTGGGTTTCCTATCATGGGATAGCCGATTGGTCATTTAGGACGCAAAGAGGGTTTTGGAATCTCATGGGATTTTTCTCCTTGTTTTTCACGATGGGTTCTGTTTTGCTCTGGTTCTTGAAAAAGAGGATAATTCGTGGCAAACAAAGAGAACCTGGAAGTTTAGTTTGGGTGAACGGCTCAATAATAAAGGGCTTGAGAGAAGCTCATGTTACTCTGGGATGGTTAGCTTTTACCTTCGGCCTTGGACACAGTGCTTTTTATCTGGTTAATCTGTCGTCAAGAATGAATAATGTTTTCAGCGGTATGGTTGCTCTGGCAGGGATGATTCTCGTCTTGCTCACGGGCATAATGTACAGGCATAAGATCATTAGTATGAAAACTTGTAGAATGAGCCATAGAGTGATCTCTTGTATCTTTGGTCTGCTAATTTTAGCGCATATTTAGAAACGATAACGAACTGGATATACTATCTCCAGTTCGTTTGTTTTTGCGATTAAACTTCTTTTGCAAAAAAGGAAGGAATTATTAGGGCAATACCGAATTACTTTAGCAAAAATAGTTGAGAATAAGCCGAATTTTAAGGACCGTAACTAACTCTGTTTTAACTATCCTGTAAGTTATCATAATTGAAAGGCGTGAAATTTAAATGTCACTAAAACCAAGACATATTTATTCTGAAGAGTGGAGTCCTTCGCAGGAGCAAATTAACAGTATCTTTCCGCTAGATAAGATAACCTTAGAAATTGGCAGGAATCCTGGGCTTAAGGTGCTTCGTGATGAGGAGATCAAGACCAAGTATCCTGCTCAATATAATATCTCTGTGCAAGCAAGGGCTTATAGCTTGGGATTAGTTGAACTGCTGCATGAATATTATGAGTCAAATAAAGGGAAGCCTGAACTTGGTGATTTAATTGGCGTGAAATTGCCGCAAATTCTTTGGGAAGATAGTTTAGGTTATGAAGATAAGTTGATCACTCTGCATATTTCCAAACTCAATAAACAAGAAGTCTTTATCAATGATATTGTGCTCGTCAAAAATGAAGATTTTGATATTCTCAGCGATGAATTGATTGATCAAGTACTTAATAATTTGAGAGCTTTTGCCAAAGAACAAGGCGCCAGGTATTTATCTGGTTATGCCGCCAATCGCAGTACTTTAGCCCTCTTAAAAGGTAAGGGATTTCAAGAAGATAAGCGGGAGAATATGGGCAATGATTATCTCTGGAAAATTGCGGCATTGACCGGAGAGCAGATGCCTTTTTATACTGAACTATAAAGTGTCAGTAATAAAGGATGATATGGTTTACCAATATTCTTGAACTAAAAGGAGATTAAATAATGGCCAACAAAATTACTGTTTTTTCGGATTTTTTGTGACCCTTTTGTATGATCGGGAAAGTCCCCCTTGACCAGTTGGCCAAGGATAAAAATTTGGAAGTAGAATGGAAGTCCTTCGAATTAAGGCCGGAAGGAGTGGAAATTCCGCCTAAACCGCCTGAGTATTTGGAACGAGCGAAGGCGGGCATTGAAGCTATGGGACGCAAATATGGCATAAAGATGGTATTTAATGATAAAAGCAAGCATTCCCGGTTGGCTTTGCAAGGTGCAAAGTATGCGGAAGAGCATGGGAAGGGAGATCAGTATCATAACATTGTGTTTGCGGCCCAATTTCAACAACAGAAAGACATTAATGATCTTGAGGTATTAGCAGATTTGGCCGGAGAAGCCGGACTTGACCCGGAACAATTTCGGAAAGCATTGCTCTCGAAGGACTATGAACCGGCGGTCTTGCAAGATTTAGAAGAAGCTCAAGCCTTGAGAATCCCTGGGGTTCCGTATTTTGTCGCTGAAGGCGGGACTGCTTTTGGGGTTCAAAGTTACGAGGATTTGGAGAAACTTGTTTTTGGCACAAAATCAACCTCTGGAGGGCTATCTCTGGATTTGAAACCCAAAGAATAAATAATATAAATTTGCCTATTGTCATGTTCAGATGAGAGCGACAATCAAAAAAAGGCTGCAACGAAAAAGCGAGGCTGCAAGAGAATCTTTTGCAGCCTTGAAGTTTAGCTTGAGAGGATGTAACCATGTGACAAAAGTTGAACGAATTTTGGCGGCTATAAACTTTGCAGACGTGGATCGTGTTCCCAGTGGAGAGTTTAATCTCGATGATAATTTTGTGGCCAAGTTACTGGGCCTTAGGAATGATGTGAGTTTTGAAGACAGGGTGGAGGCTTGTGAACGCTGTGGACTCGATGCTGTGGCTTTTGGTTTGGAAAATGAATCAGGAAACCAAGCCCGAGTTTGGGCAGAATTAAAACGTTGGAGAGAGGAAACGGATTTTTTTATTTTTGCCCTTATTGATGGCCCATTCCAGGGAACAGCTAAACTTTTTTCATCCTTTACCAATTATCTGTTAGCCATTGCTCAAGGGGATCCGATAATTCCGGAACTCGTCCAACAGGTGGCAGCGACAAACCTCGAATTGGGATTAGATGCCTTAGCACTCGGTGCACATGGAATTATCATAGCGGATGATATTGCCTATAATGGAGGGACATTTGTGTCACCGGCTGCTCTGCGCCTGAATTTTTTTCCTGGTCTCAGAGAACAGGTTAAAATAATACAACGTGAAAAAGCTCCAGTTTTCTTCCATGCAGATGGAGACTTAAGAAAGGTATTACATGATATTATAGATTCGGGAATAAATGGGCTGCATTCCCTTGACTTTCCATCATTGGAGGAGATATCTGAGGTCAGAAAGACAACGGAAAATCGGGTCTGCCTCATGGGTGGTTATGATCTGGGATGGTTTGAAGAGGAGAAGAGAATAGAGAGAGCCTATAATTTGTTAGAGGTGACGTCCAAAGGAGGGGGATACATCTTTGGCAGCAGTGCCGGTATCCTTGGAAGCGCTCAAACTCCTCAAAATGTTCTTGAAGTTTATCAATTTGTAAATAACTATCAAAGCAATCGAGTGATGAACTCACATAACTCTTAGATACCCTTTGTGTAGACAATAGGTACAAAGTTGGGTAGAATAGTGATGTAGAAGTTCTGTGATCTTTTCACAGGTGTAGTAAGGTAGAATGTCATGAAGATAACCAGGGGAGAATGTTGGATAATTAGTATGGGAGGATGGTTGAACATGGGGTATTCAGCGCCGTTAGTAAGCTATCCTTTTGAGGTAGCTTTTTTTGTTTTAACAGAAATTTTCTAAAATAAGCAGAAAGGTTGGTTATTTTGTGATCTGGAACAAAGAGCAAGAATGTATGAACCGACGTCAGCTTAAAGAACTGCAATTGGATCGTCTGAAGTGGACAGTGAAGAGGGTTTACAATAATGTTCCCCATTATCGGGCGAAATTTGATGAATTGGGAATTAAGCCTGAGGCTATTAAAGCCTTAGATGACCTAAAGCAATTACCTTTTACCACTAAAG
This sequence comes from Desulfosporosinus sp. SYSU MS00001, assembly GCF_049943955.1. Lineage (NCBI taxonomy): Bacteria > Bacillati > Bacillota > Clostridia > Eubacteriales > Desulfitobacteriaceae > Desulfosporosinus > Desulfosporosinus sp. SYSU MS00001. Next base: position 77,960 of record NZ_JBNFTW010000009.1, on the reverse strand, counting down.
TTGATTTAAGAGATAACTATCCCTTTGGACTTTTTGCTGTTCCTCGTAAGGATATCATTCGTGTGCATGCTTCTTCCGGTACCACGGGACGGCCTGTTGTTGTGGGATATACAGCTAATGATCTGAAGACTTGGACCGATCTTACTGCACGAATGGTTACTTTGGCGGGAGTTACCTCCGACGATGTAGCTCAGATCGCCTTTAACTATGGTTTATTCACTGGTGGATTTGGGCTGCATTATGGCCTGGAAAGGGCGGGTGCTCTTGTCGTTCCGGCTTCGGGCGGGAATACGGAACGCCAACTTATGCTCATGCAGGATTTTGGCACGACTGTTCTAATTTCTACGCCAAGTTATTCTCTGTATATTGCCGAGGTGGCAGAAAAGATGGGTATTGATATCTCTGCTTTAAAGCTGAGGATAGGCCTATTTGGAGGAGAACCATGGACAGAAGAAATGCGCAGGGAGATTGAAACCAGGCTTCATATATCGGCTTCTGATAATTATGGACTTAGTGAGGTTATGGGGCCGGGAGTAGCCGGAGAATGTGAGTTCAAATGCGGGCATCATATTGCAGAAGATCACTTCATTGTTGAGACAATAAACCCTAAAACCGGCAAAGTTCTCGAGCCGGGTCAAGAAGGAGAATTGGTTTTTACCTCTTTAACTAAGGAAGCCTTTCCTGTAATACGTTTTCGAACAAAAGACATTTCGCGTGTTATCCAAGAGCCTTGTCAGTGCGGCCGAAGTACTGCCCGGATGCGCAAAGTTGTGGGCCGAACGGATGATATGTTGATTATTCGCGGGGTTAACGTTTTTCCGTCTCAGATAGAAAGTGTCTTAATGACTATAGAGGGCATCAGTCCTCACTATATCATTAATATTTATAAACATAATTTTTTGGATGAACTTGAAGTCGTTGTTGAGTTGACTCGGGAAGATTTGCTTGAACCTTATTCAAAACTTGAAGATTTTTCAGCTTACATTCGGCAGAAATTGCACGGTGTGCTTTCCATTAATGTACGTTTGAAAGTTGTTCAGCCGGGAACTCTCGAACGAACTGCCGGAAAGGCCAAAAGGGTCTTCGATTATCGGAATTAGTATCCATATTGGTTAATTAAAGATCCTATTGTTTCGGTTTGCGTTAGATACTTAGAAAAATAACGTTAACTAAAGAAGCATATCAATTCGTTATACATTGGTATGCTTCTTTGTTTTGGTCCCATTGAGAAGCAGATCTATTCTTGCTCATATATCTATAAAAACCTTATAATGATTAGAGAAAAAGATTGTATTCCTTACCTGGAGAATGATTACAAGGAGAATGTATGATTATCAAAAAATATCACAGTTTAAACGAGCCAGTTATGAGCCGGGTTTTAGAACTTGAAACTATTTGCAACGATTATGACCAGCTGAAGGGAAGTGTTTTTTTAGATACTTCTCTAAATTTTAACCAAGCAATCCCCGGCATTTTTCTTCTTTATGAGGGCCAAACATTAATTAGCATGTTATCGATGTTCATGCCAAGTCATTTGGAAGTTGAAATTTCGGCAATGACGAGACCGGAGTACAGGCAGAATGGCTACTTTATAGCTTTGTTGGAACAGGCTGTTGAAGAATTACGCAGCCACAACATCCCGGAAATTCTTTTTGTCTGCGAAAGACCTTCAGAATCAGGTAACGATGTTCTTAATCATTTGAAAGCTAGATATGAACATACAGAATATTATATGAGTTTGCTCAGAGGCAGACAATTAAACCGGGGAAAGCAGCGATTGTCTCTTGCTAAAGCCACTCTTCAGGACTTTGAAATACTTGTTCAGCTCAGCAGAGAGATATTTGAAGACAATTATGATGATACAAAGAGTCTAATCCAGAATCGCCTTAGTTCGCAAACCCGAGAGCAATACCTAGTCACTGTTGATGATAAACCCATGGGAATAGCTTCAGTGAATCATTTGACTATTGAAGAAGCCTCGATTTTTGGTTTGGGGATTCTGCGGGAATATAGGGGTAATGGTTATGGTGAAGAACTTCTGGGGCTAATTCTGGAAAACTTGTGGAACCAGGGTAAGCAGCAAGTAACTCTTGAGGTAGACAGCAAAAATGATCGTGCTTTTAGGCTTTACCAAAGGATGGGTTTTCGCATAGAACTTGCCTATGACTTTTATCGCAAGCGAGTTGCTGAGTTTTGCTGACCAGAGTTTTAAGGAAGAATAGAATGGAGGTAAACTAACAGTGTGCCTTATAATTTTCGCCTATGACATTCTTCCCGACTATCATCTTGTTCTTGCGGCCAATAGGGATGAATTCTATGATCGCCCGACAGCAGCTGCGAATTTTTGGGAACCCGAATCCGAGATTTTAGCCGGGCAGGATCTGGAAATGATGGGGACTTGGATGGGGATTACCAGAGCAGGACGTTTTGCTGCTTTGACAAATTTCCGAGATCCTGCCTCACTAATCAGGAATCCAAGATCCAGGGGATTTCTTGTCAGGGATTTCCTTAGGTCTGAGGAGCCGCCTCAGAAATATCTGGAAAACGTTAACCATACCCAGTCTTTATATAATCCCTTTAATCTTCTTGTAGGGGATCTTTCACGTTTAATGTATTTCAGTAACCAAGGCCCTGTAGTTCAAGACCTAAAACCTGGATATTATGGTCTCAGCAATCATTTTTTGGATACACCCTGGCCGAAAGTTCGCAAAAGTAAAGATGCCTTGGTTAATTATTTGGAATTAAACCGTGAAGGAGTGATTGCTTCGGAGTGTCTTTTGGAAATCCTTGCCGACATCAACCCGGCTCAAGACGAAGAGTTGCCCGATACAGGGATAAGCCATGATCGTGAAAAGATGCTTTCGCCAATTTTTATTGCAGGAAAGGATTATGGAACCAGATCTTCTACTGTGCTCCTTCTTGACCGAAAACAAAACGTGTTTTTTCAGGAAAGAAGCTTCTACGGAAATAGTAAGTCTTGGAGTGAAGTCATTTATCAGTTCAAATTAGACACATAACAACTATGAATTATTGTAGTTTGAAGTAATTGTCATCAAGTCCACAACTATAGTATTCAGATCGATAAGAATAGGAATATTTTCCATATCCTTATTAAAAAATGGTATACTGGTAGGAGAGAAACAAGAGCATTTTGGAGAAAATTCAAAATTGTTAGTAAGAAAGGTTTTGATCTTATGTCAAACCAACAAGATACCCCAGTCATTCTGGCTGATCAAGTTCAGACAACTCTTACTTACCTCGAACCACTTTCCCGGAAGGTATTTTTATCGCTTGTTCCTCCCAGTCCTTTGAATAACCGTGCTGATGTGGATCAAGTACGTCAGCAATTGGAAAACAATTTTAACCCAGTGTGTATCCCATTGGCTTTAATGAGTAAAATCCCAAATATCTGTCGTAGTTCAGAATGGCAAATAACTGCTACCTTGGCCGAAACAGGTTTGGGCTGGGAGCTTATCGATATAGAACCAGGGAATAGGACTCAGGAGCAATTTGGTTTAGCCGTAGACATTGGAACAACGACCGTGGTTGTTTACTTAATTAACTTATGTAACGGAGATATTTTAGGGCATGCTGCAGATTACAACGGTCAGATAAGCCTGGGTGAGGATATTTTAACCCGCATCCGTCAGGCAGCTGAGCCCGGTGGTATAAAACGTTTGCAAGCCCTAATATTAGATACGCTTAATCGCTTAATTGGATCTGTCTGTTCTTCCTCTCTAAAGCCCTGTCAGATAACTGCAGCAGCTATTGGAGCTAATACTACAATGATTCATCTTTTGCTTGGCCTCGACCCTGCTTCGATTTGCCGTGCTCCCTATACGCCTATTGTTAATAATCCAGGTTTAATCCCCGCGGGTGAGCTTGGCCTGGAGATCCATCCCTTAGCGCCGATTTATTGTCTGCCTAGTATTGGCAGTTACTTAGGCGGAGATGTAATTGGCGGGGTTTTAGTCAGCGGCATGCACAGGAAATCCGATGTTTCCCTGTTTGTGGATATTGGCACAAATGGAGAAATAGTTATGGGCAATGAGGAATGGCTTGTGGCTTGTGCGGGAGCAGCTGGACCAGCCTTAGAGGGCGGGGTGACGACGTTTGGCATGCGGGCCGAGCCTGGAGCAGTCGATCATGTGGTAATCAATGGAGAGAGCGGAAGAGTTCACTATACAACCATTGGTGGAAAACCGGCGCGGGGAATTTGCGGTTCAGGTTTAGTGGATATTTTAGCAGAGCTTTTTTTAAACGGGATAATTGACCGGACAGCTCGCTTTACTGAGGGCAGAGAGGAGTTTGTCATTGTTCCTGCTGGAGAGACAGCTATAGGTAAGGACGTTGTTGTTAATCAGATTGATATTAATAACTTTGTGGCAACCAAAGGAGCTGTCAACGCGGCGACAGATCTTTTGCTGGAAAATGTAGGCTGTCCTTGGCAGGATATTGGCAATTTTTATGCCGCGGGAGCCTTCGGACAATACTTGCCGGTAGAATCAGCTGTTACGATTGGTCTTTATCCGGATCTCCCCCGAACTTCCATCATCCGTTTGGGCAACAGTTCAGGTGAGGCTGCCCGGCAGGTCCTGATCTCTCGCACGAAGCGTAACGAGGCTGAGGCTATTGCCTCAAAGGTGACTTATTTTGAACTAAATGCTAATTCGTCCTTTATGGAAAAATTCGTAAGCAGCAAATTTCTTCCTCATACAGAGCTAGACCGCTATCCGAGCGTTAGAAAGAAATTGGAAAGCCGACTTAATTCCTCTATGGATATACTATAAGGTTTCACTAACGATGGCTGACCAGTTTTTGCCTTTATAGGCGTTATAACCGCGAGTATGAGCGTAACCATAAATTTTTGTACCTCTTGCATCCTGATCAAAAATGTAGCCGTAGGTTTCTCCTTTTATGGCAAACTGGGCCGCCTTAAGTTGTTTTAAATTATCGGTAAGGATTCCTTTGCGGCTCCGGCAGGCGATGACATAACCATCTTTGTTGATAATGAAAATATCCCCGTTTTTACCGATACGAGCAGAATCGATAATGTCGTAGATGAAATTCCAATTAAATCTTGTGGAGAAATAGCCTAACAATTGATTTTCCTCACTGCGAATAGGACAGGTATAAGCGACAGTATGCAGCTTGCTGACTTGAGAAAAATAAAGATCACTTACTGAGATGGCGTCTGCGGATCTAGCGTCTTTAAACCAGTCTTTATCGGACATATCTTCTCCGATTAGTTCATGATGAACACCGGCTGCAACGACTTTACCTTCTGTATTAAGCACATATATATCGAGATAGACTTCATAGATATCAACTAATTTTTTTAATAGATCATTAGTTACAGTTGTCTGGTCGGTCTCGGTGGAACTCAAGCAGTTTTTTACCTTGTCAAATGTGGCCCATGCCTGAGCATCACAATTGCGTTCAAAAAGGTTTCGATCAATTTTATCGATTGTGTCATAAGCAACATCCGCCGTTCGGACAGCCATGACTTCATTGGCTTTGGATTGAATGTTCTGGATAATCGTCGTACTTTCTTTCGTAGATGTTAAGCTTCGGGTGGCAAGTTTTTTAATTTCATCGGCAACGACACTGAATCCCCGTCCGGCTTCGCCTGCTCGTGCTGCTTCGATTGCAGAATTAAGAGACAGAAGGTTCGTGTGTTGGGCGATTTGGCGTATGGAATCAATAACTTGGCTCATTTCCAGGTTGGCTTCTTTCAGTTCGTTAAGTAAAACAGAAGTATCGATACTTAAATTGTTGCTGGACATGCTGAAACACCTCACAAAAAAAATAGCCTACCTGAAAAAATCAGGTAGGCTTCGTTGCCACGTTAAAACTTATTATATGACAGATGAAAGGTTTTGCAAAGTATTTCTTTTAACATTGAGAGAGACTAATAATATTTAGTGAGTTGATGTTTTATCATAAGACGTTTGTTAATGTTAATTGAGGTGAGGAAGAATCATTGACAAATAAAAAGTCTCCGTGTAATATAGTTCAATAAAGAACTATTTTCGTATGAACTATTTTATGCGGAGGTGCCTTATGGATAATTCTAGTAGCAAGGTTAAACTCGCTGCCGAGGTTGTTCAATCGTTTATGGTAATCAGTAAAAAACTCGTCAGCTTCACTCAGCAAAATGCTTCGAGCTTGGGTTTAACGATCCAGCAGATGGGAATTATCAATACGATCTATTCCACGCCTAGTGCCACCCTTAAAGCGGTCACTGAAAAATTGCAAATGTCTAAAAGCACAGTCAGTGTCAATGTCGAAGAACTTGTTAAGGCTGAACTTATTACGAGAAAAACAAGTGAAAATGATCGTCGGGAGATTAATTTAACCCTTACGCCGGAAGGGTTAAATTTAGCACAGAAATCTTGTCAGAATGCTTCATCTTATAAAGCGATGCAGTCAGCTTTAGAAACTATATCTGCAGAAAAAATCCAAGGTCTGCTGGAAATCCATCAGGAGTTATTGGCGAACTTACGAGAGTACAATATGTCAATCTAAAAAGGAAATATGGTTTCTTCGTAAATAGCAGCTTCAAAGCTTAATTAGGATACTCGGGAGTGGGGACTGTAAAGGATAACTGGCTGAATGTCAGAACATCCTTGAATTCCAGAAAGTTATAGGAGTTTTTTTGTGCATTTTCCATGAGTTCGGATAGGGGAGTGGCGGTCAGAATTACATCCTTAGGTTCCATCAGCTGGGCAATTAATTTAAAATGTTGGGTATTAAAACGTATGGCAATGTGTAAGTCATCAGTATATACTATTTGAAGAACGTAAGAGTCTTGGTGTTCTGTCGCAAACCAATGATAGGTATAATTTGATAAACAGGCTTGATTTATGGCTCTAATCGTTTCCTTGAATTCTTTAACGTAGAGAATTAAGACATCGCGGCCGTTTTCGAGTTTGCCAAAGGCAGATTGTTCAGGTGTGTAAGCCTGAGTAAACATTTAAATCCCCCTTATAATAAATGCGAGAGCATATTTTTCTAACTTAAATTAAACGGTTAAGGCTTGAGAGTGAACTCGCTTACGCTAAAGCTGAACATCGGGGATTCAGATACAATAATGTCCAGTGGACATTATTGCCGAGCCGCCTTTCCCAAAAGGAATACTTAGCGGCGAAGGAGGACTCTACCCCACCTGAAGTTATCGAAGGATCCACTCCCACTTTCGAGAAGTGGGGGTCTTAAAAACTGAATAAACACTCTCGTTAGAATCAGTACAGGCCTAGTTTTCTTTCTAAATTCTATCATAAAAAAGATGCATATGTGCAACTAATCTGCCGCTTTTCGCTAGATGCAGAAAAGTAAGAAGACAGGAAGCTAGCATTCTTTAAACAGTATTTAAGGATATTTAGATTTAAGTCGTTTGTCCCAATTCTAATATAGGGGGAGGGAGAATTATGGGAAATCCTTGTGGCACGACAAAGGCGAATATTTTGGAAAGCACAGAAATAGACGGGATGCCTGTATATTTTGGCACAGGTGTAAATCCGGTAAATTCACCGGCCCAGTTTTTCGTGGCCTGGGGTAAAGAGGTACTTGCTGATGGTTTAATACATACTTACAACATTAAGTCGGCCGAGAAGGGGATTGAATGGTTTAGCGATGAGGATGAGGCTGAGGCAAAATATTTAAAGATTCAGCGGCTTTTAATCGGCTGCTTGCTCTAACTCTCACCCAGCAGAGTGATTTATTCCTTGAAAAGGCGGTTAAGCTGACAAAGTTGCGCAGGGAAGTGACTAACGATATTGCTTGTATCCGGGGTGATACAAGCAATATCGTTATTTTTTTTGCAAGTGGGAAAAAAGCCTTTTCATTTCTTTATAAAAGAGTATAATACATTTCAACAGTTAGATAATTATCTAAATATCTAAAGGGTTCACTGAAGGAGCGTGATGAAATGCTTAACTTACCATTTAAAGCACTGGCAGATCCCACAAGGCGGAAGATAATTTTGCTGCTTAAAGAACATGATATGACTGCAGGTGAAATCGCGGACCAATTTAATATGACGAAACCCAGCATTTCACATCACCTTAGTACTTTAAAACAGGCCCAGTTAGTGACGGATGAACGTCAGGGGCAAAACATTTACTATTCATTAAATACGACAGTTTTTCAAGAAGTTGTTAATTGGTTTTTTAATGCCGGTCATGTCAATGAAGGAGGAAACAACAATGAAGAACGTTAGCAGTTTGTTAAAAAAAGATTGGCCGATCCTGATCCTGATTGTTTTGGGCTTTGCAATGGGTATTTATTTCTATCCATCACTTCCGAACAGAGTTCCAATCCACTGGAATGCCCAAGGCCAGGTAAATGGTTATGGCAGCAAATTGTTTGGGACCTTTGGAATTCCTGTAATTATTTTGGCGTTGTACATTATGTTTGTGGCCTTGCCTTTTATAGACCCCAAACGAAAAAATTATCGTGCCTTTGAATCGACCTATCAGTTTCTCAAATATTTACTTGTTGTTTTTTTTCTGGGGATGCAATTAATTACCTTATTAATCGCCTCAGGCAGGGTTATGAATCAGCCGGTTTTGATTCAGGTTATGGTATCACTGCTCTTCATCTTATTAGGGAATGTTATGGGCAGATTTAAGCATAATTATTTTGTAGGTATCAGAACTCCTTGGACTCTCGCCAACGAAGAAGTATGGCGAAAAACACATAGATTGGCGGCGCCACTGTGGGTTTTTGGCGGAATTCTGAACATCCTTTTGGCTCTTGCCGGTATAACCTTCAATGGGCGTAGTTGTATTCTTATTCTAGCTATTATTGCTTTAGTACCCATTGGATACTCTTATTTAGTCTATCATAGGTTAGGTATTCATAGCTAAAATAGTTGGTTGAGACAGTGAAACATTACGGTGTCCAAGTTGCAATGAGCGCCAACAAAGATCGAACGATTCTTGCTAATTTTAAAGGATCGTTCGAAATACATATTGACCTGCTGCGAAAATTTTAGTAGAATAGCCCTTGTGATAATTAAATATGTTCATATAGTCGCAGAGATAGGGTCTGCAAGTTTCTACCGGACTGCCGTAAATGGTCCGACTATGAGCGAAATACCTGGCAAACGGATGCATTGTCTTGATGAAGGGCATGTGTTATTAGTCGTTGGCTTTAAGCTCAGGCGGGCGAGGTTTCTCTCAGTGAATTTGAGTTGAAATCGCTCACCTGAGTTTTGTTTTGCAAATTGTTAGATGGTAAATGATCGAGGGGGGACTGACAAGGTGTTTACAGTACTTGATATGGCACAACCAGATAAGTTAGAGGAAGCCTTTGAGATTCTTGCGAAGAGAAAAAATAATACGATTCTTGGCGGTTGTGCCTTTTTAAAGATGAGTAAAAAGCGGATTGGAACCGGCATCGATCTTTCAAGACTGAACCTTGATTTTATAAGGGACGACAATGGGTTTATTGCAATCGGAGCTATGGCAACCCTCAGAGATCTGGAAACAAATGTCCTTTCAAGAGACGCCTTCGACGGCATCCTTTCCCAATCGGTAAGGAATATTATTGGCGTACAGTTCAGAAATGGTGTTACGGTGGGAGCTTCGGTCTATTCGAGATACGGTTTCTCCGACCTCCTTACAGCCTTGTTAGTCTTGGACACCGAGGTCGAATTATATAATGGCGGCAGAATGCCCCTGCAAGATTTTTTACAAAAGCCTTATGAAAAAGATATTTTAGTTCAACTCAGAATTAAGAAAAACCAAAGATCAGCTGCATTCTCCAGTTTCAGGAAATCGGTCAGTGACTTTGCAGTTTTGAATGTGGCCGTTTCAAGTCTTGATCATCAATGGACCATTGCAGTTGGGGCAAGACCGGGAAGAGCAGTGATTGCAGAAACTGCTTCGAGAGCTTTAAGTCAAGGACATTTAGGCGCTGAGGAAATAGAAGCGGCCGCAAAAATCGCTGCAGACGAGTTATCCTTTGGAACCAATACCCGAGGAACAGCCGGTTATCGTAAAGCTCTTTGCCAAGTGTTGGTTAAACGAGAGATTATGGAGGTTTTACAATGCAAATCGAATTAATCGTTAATGATAAATTGGTAACTTGGGATATCGAAAAAGACGAGTTTTTAGCGGATACTCTTCGTGCTCACGGGTTTCTTAGTGTCAAGAAAGCTTGTGATACAAGCTGCTGCGGATTATGTACGGTCTGGATGGACGGCAAACCGGTTTTATCTTGTTCTATTTTATCAATGCGGGCGCATGGTAAAAAGATCACAACTATTGAGGGAGTTTCTCAGGCTGCAGAGGAGTTTGCCCATATACTCACCGCTGAAGGGGCAGAACAATGCGGATTTTGCAGTCCCGGGTTCATTATGAATGTTTTGGCTATGAAAAATGAGCTGGACAACCCTACGGAAGATGAAATTATTCACTATTTAACCGGAAACTTGTGCCGCTGTACCGGCTATATGGGGCAGCTCCGAGCAGTAAAAACCTATCTGGGGGTGGCGTAAGTGCAAGAGGTAAGTTTGAGGAACGTCGGCCACAGTATTCCGAAAATTGACGGTATGTCAATAGCTATGGGCAAACCTGCTTATACAGAGGATCTAGCCATGCCCCAGGCCCTGGTCCTGAAAATTCTCAGGAGTCCCCATGCTTTTGCCAAAATTATAAGTATTGATACGTCGAAAGCAGAGTTGGTTGAGGGCGTAGAGTGCATTCTTACTTATAAAGATGTACCCAAGGAGCGCTTCACTTTAGCCGGACAATCTTACCCTGAACCTTCACCCTATGACCGCTTGATTCTGGAGAATGTTGTTCGTTATGTCGGCGATGAAGTTGCCATTATTGCTGCGGTGGATGAAAAAACAGCTCTGAAAGCAATGAAGCTGATTAACGTTAACTATGAGGTATTGGAGCCGGTTTTGGATTTTGAGAAGGCCATAGGCCATTCTTCAGTGGTTCACTTCGAAGAAGATTTATCCTGTAATTTCGATATCGGTTTGCATAAAGAAAAGAATATTGTTTCTTCCCATGAACAAGCCGTGGGAGATGTCGAAAAAGTCCTGGAAGACTGTGAGTTCGTTGTAGAAGATGTTTATTATCCTCAAGCCCAGGCCCATGCCATGATGGAAACTTATCGCTCCTTTACCTATCAGGATCATATGGGGAGGTTAGTGGTGGTCAGTTCCACCCAGGTTCCCTTTCATATAAAGAGACAATTGGCACGAGCCCTGCAGATTCCGGCAACTAAGATTCGGGTTATTAAGCCGAGAATTGGAGGCGGGTTCGGGGGCAAGCAGACGGGAGCCGGAGATGTCTTTGCTGCTTTAGTTACTTTAAGAACGGGCAAACCGGCCATGATTATCTATGATCGCCAGGAAACCTTTAGTTGTACCACCAGCCGTCATGCTATGAGAATTAATGTAAGACTGGGAGCCGATGCTGATGGATTTATTCGAGCAATTGATCTTGAAGTTTTATCGGATACTGGAGCTTATGGAGAACATGCTTCTACTGTCTTAAGCTGTGTGGGGGAATATACGCTGCCACTGTACAATAAAACGAAAGCTGTTCGGATTCGGGGAAACGCTGTCTACACCAATAAAATGCCGGCGGGAGCTTTCCGGGGATATGGCGCTACACAGGGAACCTTCGCTTTAGAATCAGCGGTTAATAAGCTCGCGGAACGTCTAGCTATAGATCCGACGGAGATTCGCCTGAAGAATATCAGCCAAAAGGGCGAGACCTTTCTGACTGGTCATGGGGTTCAGCTTGGCAGCACGGCCTTAGACCGCTGTATTAAAAAGGGCCGAGAGATGGTCGGCTGGGAGGAGAAATTTCCACGCCAAAGGATGAGCGGAACAAAGATCAGGGGAGTTGGTATGGCTATTACAATGCAGGGTTCAGGAATAGCCAATATCGGCACGGCTTCCGCTGAGATACGCTTAACTGATGATGGAAACTTCGCCCTGCTTATTGGGGCAACGGATATGGGAACTGGCTGCGATACGATCCTGAGTCAAATGGCAGCTGAAGTTTTAGAAGTCCCTCTGGACAAGATTTACGTCAGTGCGGGGGATACGGACACTTCTCCTTTTGATCCCGGTTCCTATGCCTCAAGCACAACCTATTTAGCCGGCACTGCGGTTATTAAAGCTGCGGAAGAGTTAAAAGGTAAAATTTTAGCTCAAGGTGCTAAGTTTTTGGGAGTTTCTAAAGAGAACGTTATTTTTGAAGAACTTTCTGTGCACAGGATTGACGGAAAGGGAGAGATTAGTCTCGCTAAAATTGCCGAACAAACGATTTTAGGGATGGGAAATCTTCAGTTGGCAGCAATGGCAACCCATGGCAGTCAAATTTCTCCGCCTCCTTATGTGGCTGGATTTGCAGAAGTAGAAGTAGATGTAGAAACAGGCAAAGTTGATTTAATCGACTATGTTGCCGTTGTGGATTGCGGGACGATGATTAATCCTAACTTGGCTCGAATTCAAGCTGAGGGAGGAATTGTCCAAGGAATAGGTATGGCTCTTTTCGAAGAAGTTCGATACAGTAACTTGGGCAAAATGGAGACAAATACCTTTATGCAATATAAGATTCCCTGCCGCCAAGATGTTGGAAACGTTCGCATTGCTTTTGAAGAAAGTTATGAACCGTCAGGTCCCTTCGGAGCGAAGTCTATTGGAGAGGTTGTGGCTAATACACCGTCTCCAGCGATCGTTAATGCAGTATATAATGCGGTCGGAGTTCAAGTCCATCATTTACCTGTTACTCCGGAGAAGGTTTTTTTAGATTTGCAGAAACAGCGGTAAGGGTAATGGGACATGATAATTTGCTGTCGACAAAGAACCTCGGGTAGAGCTAATGCGTTCATTCCAGAAGAATGGTATAATAATTAACAAAGGGATTGATGGCAGGGGAGGTGCGAGAGTGAAATGGATCATAATTCGGGGAAAGAACAATGTGCCACCAAAACTGTTACCCTGCCGCGCTTGAATCGCTTGAGCCCCTCCTTGGAGAGTACGGCGTTAAAGATTATGGAGGAATCCGGAGAACTTGCCCAAGCAATTGGTAAATTCAGAGGACTAAGCGGTGAGCGACAACGTCTCGAAGAAGAGGAAGCCATGCAACGAGTAGCTCGTGAGTTGGTTGATGTGGCTCAAACTGCTGTTACTATGATGTTTGTTCTTGAGGAACAATATGGAATCAATTTGGAGACTATTTTGCAAGAGCATATCATGAAGTTGCGGCATAAGGGCTATTGTGATTAGCGAGAAGCTACGGGGGGTGTATTCCTCAGGCTCTCTCGCTTATTTTTTGATTGCATAGCAATAACTGGAAGTAAAAGAAAGTTTTCGCGGATTAACGGGATTAATCGGGTATCCTTTTAATTAATTGACTTTTGACGTTATATTTTGGACAAATTACTTAATTAATTTAATTTAATATATTATAATAAAAGAAATGGCTGGGAGAAGATAGTTTTATTTTTTGTGAATAAGGGAGTAGGGTAATGACTGAATTGCGTTATAATCCCTTGTTAGGGGACTGGACAATGGTAGCGTCAAACAGACAAAACAGGCCGAACATGCCGAGGGGGGAATGTCCCTTTTGTCCGGGGTCTGGGAGAGTTCCGGAACATTATGATGTTTTGAAATATGATAACGATTTTCCGGCTTTAATGGCAGACCCGCCGGAGCCGGACCCGGTGGCGACTTCCCTGTTTCGGACAGAAAAAGCCTTAGGAAAATGTGAGGTAATTCTCTATTCGCCTAATCATACAACAACATTGCCTGAGCTTTCATTGGAACATATCGAAAAGTTGATTGATTTATGGACAGAGCGATTCGTAGCTTTAAGCCAAGAAGCAAACCATCAATATATTATGATCTTTGAAAACCGGGGTGAGGAATGTGGTGTAACGATGCCCCACCCCCATGGACAGATCTATGCTTATTCATGGATTCCTCTTAAGATTCGAACGGAATTGGAAAACTGCCGCAGCTATCATACCGCGAAGGGATCATGTTTGATTTGCGATCTGAATAAGGCTGAATTAGCTTTTAAAAAGCGTGTTATCTATGAAAATGAGCATTTCCTTGCCTATATTCCTTTCTTTACCGACTATCCCTACGGTTTATTTATTGTCAGCAAAAGCCATAAAACGGCTTTGAGCGATTTTTCCCGGGGGGAAAAGCGAAGTCTGGCCGAGATCCTAAAATATATGACGGGGGCCATGGATACATTGTTCAATCGCCTATTCCCCTATATGATGGTTATTCATCAGCGCCCTGTACATGACTCCGCTGCTCGGGAATTTTATCACTTTCATATTGAGTTTTATACACCTTTGAGAGATGGGGGAAAACTAAAATATTATGCCTCCTCAGAAATGGGGGCTTGGGCTCCGGCGAATCCTCAATCTGTTGAGGAAACGTCAGAACATTTGCGGCAGGCCTTTCAAAAGTATCTGCAAAATGAAGGATGTGCCGGCAAATGCACTTAAGTACCTTACGCAAGAACTTTAGTCACCAGTTTAGCATTGATAGTCATGATTGCCGGATTTTCTTTGCACCGGGCCGAGTGAACCTGATCGGAGAACACACGGATTTTACGGGCGGTTATGTCTTGCCTGCTGCTTTGACCTATGGTACTTGGGCGGTAGTACGGCGCAGACAAGACGGGATGTTTCGCCTGGCCTCGACGAGCTTTCCGGAAAAGGTTGAATTCAATGCCGGCGAGATCATTAATCGGCAGGATAGCTGGACAAACTATCCTAAAGGTGTTTTGGCAGAATTCAAGAAATTAGGGATCAAATTGTCCGGCTGCGATATTTTATTCGCAGGAAATATTCCTAAAGGAGCAGGATTATCCTCCTCGGCATCCCTGGAAATGGCAACGGCCATGGCGGTAAAAGCTATTGAAGGTTTAGAATGTAATTTAATTGAATTGACTCAGCTGTCACAGCGTGCCGAGAATCAATTTGTGGGAGTAAATTGCGGTATTATGGATCAGTTTGCTTCGGGCATGGGGAAAGCGGGACAGGCTATTCTCTTAAAATGCGATACCTTAGAGTATCGATATGTTCCTTTGTCCTTAGGAGATTATCAGTTGGTGATCACGAATTCCAAGAAACAACGCAGCCTGACTGAATCGGACTATAATCAAAGAAGGCTGGAATGTGAGGAAGGGATTAAGAAACTTCAAATGCTTCTTCCTGAATTTGGTTCTTTAGGGAATCTGACTTTGGAACAATGGAAAGCAGTTCAGGGAGAAATAAGATCTTTTGAAGTTAGAAAACGTCTGGAACATATTGTTCGGGAAAACGCTAGAACGATAGCTTCCGCCCAAGCTCTGCAAATGGGGGAGCTTGTAGAATTCGGCAAGCTTATGATACAGTCTCACCTATCACTGCGAGATTATTTTGAAGTGACAGGAGCGGAATTGGACGCTCTGTTTGAAGAGGCAAGAAAAGTTCCGGGGTGTATCGGGACGAGAATGACTGGAGCCGGCTTTGGCGGGTGTACTGTAAGCTTGGTTCATCAGGAGGCTGTTAAGGATTTCAAAGTTCAGGTTACCAAGAACTATAGCGCCAGAACAGGTTTGATACCGGAGTTTTATGTCTGTGATTGTGGTGATGGCGCACGGGAACTTTAAAGGAGGTTGAACGATGTCAATATTAGTAACCGGCGGGGCTGGCTATATTGGAAGCCATACCGTTGTGGAATTTTTGGCAAAAGGTGAAGAGGTCATTGTCCTCGATAATCTTCAGAAGGGACACCGAGAGGCCGTCATGACCGGAAAGTTTTATGAAGGAGATATTCGTGATCAGCAACTCCTTGATCGGGTATTTTCCGAGAATAAGGTTGAGGCTGTCATTCACTTTGCGGCTGATTCCTTAGTTGGGGAAAGTGTTCAAGATCCCCTAAAATATTATGATAATAATGTGATTACAGCTCAAAACCTTTTGGCAGGAATGGTTAAACATGGAGTTAAAAGGATTGTATTTTCTTCTACTGCGGCTGCCTATGGAGAACCGGAATCCATCCCTATTTGCGAAACAGACCGCAAAGAACCCACTAATCCCTACGGTGAGACCAAACTAGCTATTGAAAAGATGTTGAAATGGTGTGACCAAGCCTATGGGGTTAAGTTTGTCGCCTTACGGTATTTTAATGCGGCAGGTGCTCATCTCGACGGCCATATCGGGGAAGATCATCAACCAGAAAGTCATTTGATCCCAATTATTTTACAAGTGGCTTTAGGCCAGCGAGAACAACTGGCTGTTTTTGGTGATAATTATCCTACAGCTGACGGAACCTGTATTCGCGATTATATCCACGTTTCAGACCTGGCCAATGCTCACTGGTTAGCGCTGCAAAAGCTCAGACGTACTGACGAGAGTGCTATTTATAATTTAGGCAATGGAGAGGGCTTTTCTGTCAAGCAAGTCATAGAAAAAGCCCGTGAAGTAACAGGGCATCCGATTCCCCTGAAAATCGCACCGCGGCGGGCAGGAGATCCTGCCGTACTCATTGCCTCTTCCCAAAAGGCTCAACACGAGCTGGAGTGGAAACCGCAATTTAACAGTTTGGAGCAGATTTTGCAAACCGCTTGGAATTGGCATAAAAATCATCCGAAGGGGTATGCCAAATGAAAAGGGTTGCCCGGAAGTTGGCAAAAATCCGCAACCTTATGTCGGCAATGAACTTAGATGGAGTTCTTCTTCGTCAGCGCCGAAGCTTTTCCTGGCTGACAAATGGGAAAAGGAATTTCATTGTTACCTCTACGAAACTTGGTGTAGCCGATGTCCTGATATTTAAAGATACGGTTTATTGTATAACTACTAAGATGGAGCACGCTCGTTTGTTGGAAGAAGAATTAGCCGAGTTCCCTTGGGAGTGGATCACTTCGGAGTGGTATGAGGGAACTGAAGAGACGATCAGCAAGTTGTGTCAGGGAAAGGCCATAGGTATGGATGTTCCTGCTGAATCTTTGGCTCATATCCAAGGCAGAAATATCGCCAGGGAACTAGCCGAACTAAGCTTTGTTTTAGAGTCAGACGAGATCGAGCGTTACCGTTGGTTATCCCTGAGAGTTGCTAAAGCTCTGGAAGAAACTTGCCGGGAGATTATACCGGGTATGACTGAATTTGAAATTCAATCAGCGCTTATTGCCAAAGTTGCCGGCTTTGGTATACAGACTCCCGTTTTGCTAGTGGCTACTGATCAGCGTATTTTTTCTTATCGTCATCCCATTCCAACAGAGAAAAAGCTGGAACGATATGCCATGCTCGTCCTTTGTGGAGAAAAATGGGGCTTAGTCGCTAATGCAACTCGCTTTGTTCATTTTGGAGCTCTTGGGCAAGACTTGCAGAAAACAAGAAAGGTCTTAGCCGAAATTGATCTGGCCTTTAATCTGGCTACGCGGCCGGGGGTGCCGATCAGAGAAGTATTTCGACAGGGCGTTGAAGCTTATGAACAATGGGGTTATGCGGATGATTGGCGTTATCTTCATCAAGGCGGGCCAACAGGATATGCTTCTCGGGAGTTTTTAGCAAACTTAGAATCCCCGGGGGTAGTACATTGTGATCAAGCGTTTGCCTGGAATCCATCGTTAAAGGGTTTGAAGTCCGAAGATACTCTCCTGGTTACTGACCATGGGAATGAGTTTTTAACCCATACAGGAACATGGAATTATCTCCAGATTGAAAAAAACGGAAAACTCTATGAACGGCCGGATATCCTCATTCGCTAGAAAACAGATTGAGAAAAGGAGGGGAGGATAAAGTGAGCAAATCAATTCCTGTTGGAAGTTTTCAAGGTATGAAGTCCCTGAATAAATCAACAATTCTCAATGTTGTCAGACAGTATGGTCCTATCTCTCGAGCCAGAATTGCCAAGCTGACAAAGTTAACTCCCCCGACAGTGACAAATCTCGTGAGTGAGTTAATTGAGTCTAAGCTCGTTATTGAAGGGACTCTTGGTGAATCTACGGGAGGACGGAAACCTATTTTGCTCAGGATAAACTCCTCTGCCTTTTATGTTATAGGAGTTTATGCTGGAGCAAAACGGTTAAAGGCTGTGACAGCAAACCTTGATGGTAAAATTATCGAAGAGTTTGAAACAAGATATGCGGCAAATCAAACTCGTGAACAGTTTCTCCAGACCTTGGAAAAGGCTGTGCAGAATGTTATTGACAAGACTCATCAACAGAAAGAATCATTCTTGGGCATCGGGGTTGGCATGCACGGATTGGTTGATCCTGAGCAGGGTCTTTCTTTGTTTGCCCCACATTTGAATTTGCGTAATCTCCCGATTAAATCATTCTTGGAAAATCGATTTCAGCTGCCGGTAGAAGTGGAAAACGATGTTCGGGCTCAAGCTTTGGGAGAAAGCTGGTTCGGCAAGGGCGTAGGTATTCAGAATTTTATTTGTGTGCATATTGGAACTGGAGTTGGAGCAGGTATTATTATTGATAATAAGCTTTATCGGGGTTCCTCCTTTACGGCTGGAGAAATTGGGCATACCACTATTGACAGCAACGGGCCTAAATGCAGCTGCGGAAATTATGGCTGTTTGGAAACTTTGGTTGGCGGTGCTGCCTTGGCCCGAAGAGCTCAGCAAGCCATTCGCTTAGGAAAAGAGTCAATTCTGGAAGAGTGGGTTCATGGAGATTTAGATGAGATAAGTGCTGAAATGCTCTGTAAGGCGGCCCAAAATGGGGACCCTGTAGCTGCGGAAGTACTGGGAGATACTGGACGTTATTTGGGTATTGGGCTTGCCAATCTTATTAATATATTGAATCCTGCGCTAATCATTTTGAGCGGAGGAGTATCCAGAGCGGAACATTATCTGCTTAATCCTTTGATTGATACTCTTGAAAAAAGAGCTTTGACCAAACCAGCCAATACCGTGAAGATTGCCATCTCAGAGTTAGGGAAAAACTCGATTCCGATAGGGGCTTTCACCCTGGTTTTATATAAACTGTTTACGCCTACAGGTCTGGGAGAATCAATATCGGTTTGAATCAAGTCATGTCATCCCGAAGTGCGTCAATGATATTTTCTCTTTTTATCTTGCTAATGGCATACATCATGGTGATAAAGATGACAAGAAGGACGCTGAACACGCTGATTCCGATACTGGCCCACGGCAATACAAAATTAATACTCTCCGTTCCGCCGCTGAACATTCCTTTGTAAATCAGCCAGGAGAAGATGATGGCCAGAGGAAGCCCGACAAGCAGCGCCCTCAGGCCATAAAAGGCGCACTCAAAGCGCATCATTTTATTGAAATCGCGGTCGGACATTCCCACAGAGCGGAGCATAGCAAGCTCCCGACGACGCAGCTTGATATTCGTAGAAATTGTGTTGAACACGTTGGCAATGGCAATCAGCGAAATCATAATGATAAACGTATAAGCGAACACGTTGGCAATGAATATCGTGTTGCGGTTCTGATCAAATATTTCAGACGAATTCAAAAGGAAATACGAGGCTGTAATTCCTTCGCCCTGAATCATCATTTTCATTTCAGCCACAGACTGGGACGGATTCTTTGACTGAAAGGTCATGCCCTTAACTCTGATATTCGACGCAGTCTCGGTGTGAACAAGCTTCTCCTTGAGCGAGTAGGGAGCCATTCCCATAATAGTGTATGGCCGCAGCAGGGACATTTCTATCGTCGCTGGTGTATCAGGCGGCACAGTATTGACAAACGTAATGCTTACGTTTTGCCTATGTTCCGTTTTCAGCTCACTATTTGTTTCGGGAGCGATGGTAAAATACAGGGAAGAACTCTTGAATATATTTTTAATCTGCATTTTGGCAACGGCAATCAGTTTTGCGTTTGGCCCGGTATATTCCTTCTCGGGCAAACCCAAGCCTTTGATAATTTTCAGATAGGTTCTGTCATCAAGAAACTGGATTTGCATAGGCAGATTTACCGTTTCGTTCGACGAATGTGCCCCTGCGGATTTCCAATAAGCGTCTGAAAGGTCACTTGCTTTGGCAGCGCAGGAATACTTCATAACAACTTGATAGGAGCTGTCGGTAACACCGGCGGCCGTTTTCAGTTTGTCGTAAAGCTGCAGCATTTTGCTGTCGGTCATATCCTGTGTGCCAAAACCGATGTCGTAGTTGCTAACCGCTTTTGCCTGCTCCGATGCCTGTTTCAAATTCGTTACAAAAGCACTGGCCGATATAAACAACACGATGCTTAAAACAAGTGACAACACAATGCTGCGATAACGTTTCTTATTTCTATTGAAGTTTTTCAGCGCAAGGGCTCCTTCCAGGCCGAAGATGTGCTGTGCCGGTTTTGAAGTTTTGAGTGCTTTGGCTTCCACTTTCACCTCATTCGTCTGGCGAATACACTCCATCACAGGCATATTGGCAGCCTTGCGAGCCGGGATATAGGCCGAAATTAGAATCGTAACCATGCTGACCGCCGCCGCGCCGATAATCACGGGGGCGGATATCGTTAAGGTTAAAGGGACGTTATCGTAAAGTATGTCCTCAAAATTCTTAGCGACAAGGTCAAGCACAAGCCCCATGCTGCCTATTCCGACAATAACGCCAATCGGTATGCTGATCGAACCGATACATAGCCCCTCAAACAGCACAGAATGGCGCAGTTGCTTTGCGGTGGCTCCCACTGACGAGAGAATCCCGAACTGGTGTGTGCGCTCGTTCAAGGAGATGTTGAAGGAATTATAAATTAGGAAAATCGAACCAATCATAATGATGAGGACTACAATGCCCCCGACGGAGTATAGAAGTGCGTTGAACACCTTATCGCCTGGATCGCTTGAAAGGCCCATGAAGCGCAGTACATCATTATTGAAGATGAAAGCGTGGCTGACCGCTGTACTTTTTGCGTAAGCGTGAACTTCACGCGGGTTTTTCAGTGTGACAAACAAGCTGAGATCGTCGGCCGTGTTTGCGGCATCTGAGGTTGTGATGACGGTGTATCCCGGTGAGGAATCTTCCTGAAAATGGGGCGTTTGGCAGATGCCCACCACCTTGTAAGTTCTCTCTGCTTTGGGCAGAAGCGTTTCTTTCCCGGGAATGTAAGGGTCACCCTGACCGAGTTTCTTGTTGACCTTCATGCGGTTCCCGACAGCAAGGGTAAGTGTGTCGCCCACCTTGAATTGAACCCCGCCCTTTGTCATGATGCTCCCCGAAACAAGAATCTCCCCGCTATTTTTCGGCAGCCTGCCGGATGCCAGAGTGATAGGCAGGGCGGCAAAGGTTTTTTTGTTGAATCCGGCGATAAAAAGATACGGTTTGTTGGGATTTTTCCCGCCGTCAAGTTTTGCGCAGCCGATATTTTCAAATGTTGCGGTATTGGCTACTTTATCATTGCTTGCCTGTTTCGCCGCGAAAGAAGAATTCACATCCTCAAACTCGACATGCCAATCGCCATATTTCTGGGCTGCGCCCTTTGCCATATAGTTCAGCAGAGAAACGCCAAAGGTAGTGACTGCCGTAATCAGGGCGGCGGACAGGATAACTCCGATCACCGTTACAATCGTTCGTGTGCGGTTTTTTTTCATGCTTTGCAGGGTAACTTTGTGGAAAATGTTCATGATCTCACCCTCTCGTCTCGCACGACTTTGCCGTCAGATATGCCGATAATGCGGTCTGCTTGCAGGGCGATAGTTTCATCGTGGGTGACGACGATAAGGGTCTGCCGATATTTTTGATGGCTTAATTTCAGCAGCTTGATAATTTCATGTCCATTTCGGCTGTCCAAACTGCCCGTGGGTTCGTCGGCAAGCATGACCGCCGGGGCGTTCATCAAAGCGCGTCCTATGGAAACACGCTGTTGCTGACCGCCGGAAAGCTGATTTGGCAAATGAGTTTTGCGGTCTTTTAGCCCAAGCAGCTCCAACAAGTCATTCAACCGTTCCTTGTTGACCTTTCGCTTGTCCATCAGAATCGGCAAGGTGATGTTTTCCACCACATTCAGAGTGGGAATGAGGTTGTGGAACTGGTAAATCAGCCCAACCTGCCGCCTGCGGAAGATGGCGAGCTTTTCATTGTTTTGGGCATAGACATCCTGCCCGTCCAAATAGACTTTTCCGCTTGTCGGCACGTCCACGCCGCCAATGATGTGAAGTAATGTGGATTTGCCGGAGCCGGAGGAGCCGATGATTGCAGTAAACTCCCCCTTATCGATGGTAAGTGAAACATGGTCAAGGGCGGTAACTTGATTGTTGCCCTTGCCGTAGACTTTGCATAAATTTTCAACTTTTAAAAACTCCATTATGTGAGCCTCCTTCGTCACGGTTTACCCATATAATAAAGCTTTCAACTTACATCTCAGTGACGTTCCGGTGAGAGATTCGTCACTTTGGGAAACGGATGGCAAATATCGCGCCGCCCTGCGGGTGATTTTTAGCGGAAATCGTCCCGCCCTGCCGGGTTATAATCATCTTGCAGAGAGCCAAGCCAATCCCGTATCCTGTCGCGCCTGAGTTTTTCCCGCGATAAAACCTGTCAAACAGGCAGGGTAAATCTTCTTTCTCAAAGCCCGCGCCGCTGTCGTGGATGGTAAGCTCGGTAAACAGTGGGTTATCCATGCAGACAATCTCAATTCTCCCATTCTCGCCTGTGCTTTCCAGGCAATTTTTGAGGATGTTTTGAATGGCTTCCGAAAGCCAAGCGGAATCGCCCTGAATCATTACCCCTTTCGGTGCATCTATTTGCCAATCAATATCGTGCAGTTCCATTGGGATTAGGAACGGGCGCAGCGCGGCACCCAGCAAGTTGTTTACTTCAATTGACTCGCTTTGAAACTCCACAATGCCCGCATCCAAGCGGGATAATTTCAATAGAGAAGTAATCAGCCAATCCATCCGTACAAGTAATTCCTCTGTTTCCCGGACAAATGCTTTCCGCTCATTTTCGCCAGGGTTGTTCGCTAACAATGACAGAATAAGGTTCGCGGATGTGAGCGGGGTGCGGAGTTGGTGGGCTATGTTGGCCAGCGAATTGGCAAGATGTTCTTTTTCTTTTTTCAGCGCGTCGTTTTGCTCACGAATACGCAGCATCATTTTTGTGATCTCGCTTTGCAGAATGGAAAGTTCGCCCTCATCCGATTCACCAATATACAGATGGTCAACATTATGCAGCACAAGGTCGATTTGATTTGAAATCCGCGCAAGGCTTTGGTATCGGGCTTTAGTAAAGGCAAAAAACGCTGTGCCAAAGGCGGCGGCAGAAGCAATAGCAAGGATTCCCGCCGCCATATTGATTGCAAATCCCAGCATTACTGCAGCGGCGGTTATTAAGGCGAACAAAATGACTAACTGCCGAAACTCTCTATTCCGTAGCATATTTGCCACCTAATTTATACCCCGTCCCGCGAACGGTCAGAATGATTTGCGGGCTTGCCGGGTCATTTTCAATCTTCTCCCGCAAGCGTTTGATGTACACAGTCAAGGTATTGTCATTGACAAACTCGCCCGCCACGTCCCACAATTCGTCAAGCAGCCTGCCCCTCGTAATAATGCTTTTAGGATTGCTGATAAACATCAGCAACAAGCGGTATTCTAAGGCTGAAAGAGAAACCTCGCTGCCGTTTTTTTTCACAACGCCGCTTGCCATATCGACATGAAGCCCGCTAACTTCAAAATTCGACCCGGAACGGCTGCTTTTGCGCAGGGCGGTTCTTATACGTGCAATCAATTCGCGCGGACGAAAAGGCTTGGTGATATAGTCGTCCGCGCCTATGTTCAGCCCGGTAACAACACTCGCCTCATCGCCGGAAGCTGTCAGAAAGATAACGGGAATATCTTGCGTTTCTTTGATTTCCGTGCAAACTGTAAAGCCATTTCCGTCAGGCAAAGAAATATCAATCAATGCCAAGTCAAATTTATTCCCGGCAAGCGCGGTAAGGGCGTCACCCCGCGTAGGGGCGTGGGTGACCGTAAATCCCTCCGAGTGGAGCAAAAGCATAAGGTTTTTGGCGATTGCCTTATCGTCCTCGACCAAAAATATCCGTGGCATTAGTCAGACCCCCGTTTGCTTATCCATTCTTGTAAGTCGCCTAAATCCTCGTCAGTCAATTCTTTGTCTTGATGAAGATGAGGTTATGACTCTTGCTGCTAATACAAGAGTGTTAGATTGATCGCATAATACATCTTGTATTAAAGGACTGTCAAGTGTTGTCGTTCCTGTTTCAATGTCAATTACCAAAAGAGGTCATTGCGTCACGGACTAATAATTCGTGCGCAATGACCTCTTTTAAAGCAAGAACAAACTTTAAGTATTATTTTTTTGTCAGATACTTTCGTATGTCAAAGGCTACGGCAGCTATGATGATCAAGCCTTTAATAATAAGCTGCCAGTAGGGGCTGACTCCGATATAAGTAAGCCCATAGTTGATGACTCCAAAGATAAGAACTCCTACGAGGACTCCAGGTACAGTACCTATCCCACCGGCAGTGGATACTCCGCCTACAACACAGGCAGCAATGGCATCTAACTCATACATATTTCCGTAATTGTTCGTGGCTCCGCCTGTTCTGGCGGCTTCCATGACTCCGGCCAAGCCATAGAGGGCTCCCGCGATGGCATAAACATAGAGTAAGACTCGTTTGACATTAATGCCGGAAACAATAGCAGCTTGAATATTTCCGCCTATGGCATACATGCTTTTGCCAAGACGGGTTTTGTTGAAGATGACCCACACAATTAAGGCGACGATGAGGGCAATAATAACAATGTAGGGAATGGAGTAAACACCGGTTCCAATATATCCGCTTCCCAAGTCGGTGGTGAAATCCGGTCTTAATCCACCAATGGGCTGGGATTGATTGGGTTTCATATCGAAGTAAAGAGAGTTTAGTCCATACACAGCAACCATTGAACCTAAGGTGGCAATAAAGGGAGGGACACTAAACCATGCAATAATCGCGCCGTTAATTATTCCAACAAGAAGTCCGGCAAAGATAGCAATTAAGACAGGTACTAATAAAGGCAGATTAGGCATTCCGGGGTAAAAACGATGAGAATATTCTTGGATTTGCAGCATCGAAGCGGACAAAACAGCAGCAAATCCAACCATCCGCCCGGCTGAAAGATCAACTCCTCCTGTGATTAGAACAAAAGCCGCGCCTAAAGCAATAATTGCTCGGGTGGAGGACTGTAACAAAATATCTCTAAAGCTGCTGAGGGACAGGAAGCTTGGATCAATGACCGCAATACCTAGAATAAGAATCACAAGGACAAAATAAATTGCATACTGAAAAAAGAAACTACCAATTTTCTTTGAACTGACATCCTTTGTCGTCATTTACAGACCTCCAGTCAAACCATAAACTTTGTTGCGAGGTGCATGATGTCTTCTTCAGTTTTGTTTTCTCCTTCCAAAATGCCGGACATTCGGCCTTCGCACATAACCATGATCCTGTCGGACATGCCTATAAGTTCAGGCATCTCTGAGGAAATCATAATGATGCTTTTCCCTTGTTGAACTAACTCAGTAATAATTGAATAGATTTCAAACTTAGCACCAACGTCAATTCCCCGTGTCGGTTCATCAAGCATGAGAATTTCCGGTTCAGTTAGGAGCCATCTTGCGATCAATACTTTTTGTTGATTTCCCCCTGAGAGGTTCTTGATTTGCGTCTTCGCAGAGGGAGTTTTTATGTGCATCTGGTCAATACTATGCTGGACGTCCTGGCTCATCGCTTGTTGTTTTAGCAAAAAATATGGGCTTATATAGCGATTCATATTGGCCATCACTGTATTTTCTACAATTGGAAGTACGGGGAAAATTCCAGTTGACCGCCGCTCTTCCGTAAGTAAGGCGATTTTGTGTCTTTTGGCATCAATAGGTGATTTTATTTTTACGTGTTTTCCATTGACAAAGATCTTTCCGGAAGAGACCGTTCTTAAGCCAAATAGGGCTTCGATCAATTCTGTGCGTTGGGCTCCGACAAGCCCTCCAATGCCTAAGATTTCTCCTTGACGTAAATCGAAGGACACATCTTTGAATCCTTTGGGAAAGGGCGACGTCAGGCCTTCAACTCGCAGTACTGTTTCTCCCGGGGCATGATGACGTTCAGGATATCGCTGAGCTAAATCTCGTCCCACCATTTTGGAAATAATAAGATTAGTCGTTAACTCAGAGGCAGGCCAAGAGCCAATACGCTGACCATCACGCATGATCGTTACTTCATCAGAAATCTCCAGGATTTCTTCGATTTTATGAGAAATGTAGATGATAGATACTCCTCTTTTCTTCAAAGAACGGATAATCTTAAAGAGTTGTTCTACCTCATTTCCTGTTAATGAGGAAGTGGGTTCATCCATGACAATCACTTTTGCTTGATAGGATACTGCTTTAGCGATCTCTATTGATTGAATTTTGGAGACGGATAAAGATCCCACAAGAACGTGGGGGTCCAAATCCATTTCCAGGTCTTTAAATATGGCCATTGAGTCTTCGTACATTCGCTTATCATCGATTAACTTCAGGGGCCCTATTTTGGTGAGGGGAAAACGGCCGAGCCAGAGATTCTCCATCACACTTCTGCGGGGTACAGGGTGAAGTTCTTGATGAATCATCGAGATTCCATGATCGAGGGCAACTCTGGAATTTTCAATTTCAATGGTTTTTCCGTTTAAGAGGATTTCTCCTGCGTCCGGCTTATAGATCCCAAACAAACATTTCATCAGAGTTGATTTTCCGGCACCGTTTTCACCCATTAAGGAGTGTACCGTCCCGGGGCGAACTTGCAGGGTGACATTGTCTAGCGCCTTTACGCCGGGAAACTCTTTAGAAATATTTTTCATTTGCAGTAAGAATTCATTTTCAGGCATTTTTACCCTCCTGTGATCCGTCCTTCCCAAAGATATATAAGGATACATAACGTAGTTTTGCAGATGGAAAATCTAAAGAAGCAAGGGGGAATCGTGAAACATTGCCCCCTTGCTTTATACAATGTAATAATTGAGCCCAATGGTTTTCGAAGAAGAGCATTATTGGGCGTCTGCCATATTAGCCTTAGTAATTTTCTTGTAAGGAACCCACACATATTTGCCGTCAGTAATATCGTATCCTGTATTTTCTTTGCTGGGAGTCAATCCTTTAGCGAGAGCAGCTGCCAGGTTAAGGGTCGCTGCACCTTGATTCTTGGCATCATTTAAAACAGTTCCTAAAAGAGTTCCGTCTTTCAGTGCCTGCAGGCCGGGAGCTGTTGCATCGACACCGACGACCGGCATATATTTATTATTTGTGAAATAACCTTTGGCTTTCAATGCTTCAATAGCACCTAAAGCCATGTCATCGTTATTAGCAAGAACGGCTTCGATTTTATCTCCTTGAGAACCTAAGAAAGCAGCCATTTTGTCCTGAGCTTTAGAACGATCCCACATTGCGGTGTCCTGAGCAAGTATGTTCACTTTGATTCCGGCATCTTCAATCGCTTTTACCGAATATTTGGTGCGGGCAATGGCATCTTGGTGTCCGGGTTCACCCTGGAGCATAACAATATCCATCACTCCGTCCTTGTTTTTGTCCATTTCCGGATGGGCCTTCCAATAATCTACGAGAATTTGTCCTTGCATGATGCCGGATTCCTCAGCTTTAGCACCAACATAATATACTTTGTCCCATTTATTCATATCATTAGTCTGAGGTTCGCGATTAAAAAAGACAACAGGTGTGTTTGCGGCTTTAGCCTTATCGATAATAACCCCGGCAGCGGTGAGGTCTACCGGATTTATTGCCAGAGCATTGACTTTCTTATTTATAAAGAGGTCTACTTTATCATTTTGCGTAGGCTGGGAGTTTTGACTATCTACGATGTCAACAGTGGCTTTCCCTTGAGCAGCATTGGAAATGGCATTGCGAACACCAGTCATGAACGTGTCATCAAACTTGTAGATAGCGACACCGATCGTTGGCTGTTTGTCCGAGGTGCCTGATGAACTTGAACTTGTCGTTGGGGTTGAGCCTGCACCGCAGCCGGCTAAAAAGAGCATGGCTCCGGCGAGCATCGCTGGAAGAAGTTTTTTCATTAGAATCCTCCCTTTAATTAGTTTTTTCACAAAATTGACTTAGTAAATTTAATTTCTTAAGTCTATTATAGTGTCCTCCATTCTGAGTAGTCAAGGACTTTATTTAGGCAATTAGGCAAGCTTGAAAAGGGATATTGTGCCAATAACCTCTCAAATTAAGCTCTTTCTAAACATTATTAGTTCGTTAAATTAACCAAGTTAGTTACAACTATAGTGTTTGCCCCTCGCTCGTAAGCAAGAGGACCAATGACGTTCTTGTTTACGGAAAACAGTCTTAAATAATTAAATAAAATGCATGTCTTGTTGAAGGAGAATAGTGACGATAAGGCGAATTAAGTGATATCTTGAAAAGAATAATAATAAAATAGACGGAGGATTTTAAATGAAGAGGATCGCACTGGTCACTGACAGTACGGCCGACCTGACCGAAGAACTAACTAAAGAGTATGACATTCACGTCATCCCCTTGAAGGTTAACTTTGGTGATCAAGAATTTTTAGATGATGAACTTTCCAGCGATGAATTTTATCGGCGCTTAACTATAGAAGAAAAGCTTCCCCAAACCTCCCAACCATCACCTGAAGTATTTCGACGAATGTATAGTAGGTTACTGGAAGAATATCAAGAGATTATATCCATACACATCTCTTCCGCTTTAAGTGGGACATTTAACGTGGCAAACCTGGCTAAAGAAAAGTTCAAAGAAAAGATACATCTCGTAGATTCCAAAACTATTAGTCTCGGTATGGGTTTAATGTTAATCGAGGCCGCACGAAACATCAAAGATGGATATGAAACTGGGTGGATTGTAAATAATCTGGAGAAAGTCAGGAAGAATATCGAAACACTTTTTACACTAAATACCTTAGAATATCTACAAAAAGGTGGTAGAATTGGCAGAGTCCAAGGCTTTATGGGATCTCTTTTAAACCTAAAGCCGATTATTCGAGTGGGAGACGATGGAGTCTATCATACTTATGCTAAGGCCCACAGCCAGAAAAAATCTCTTGAATGTGTTGTCCAAGCTTTTCAGGATCTAGCCAAGGGGAGAAAACAAATCCGACTGGCTGTTGCGCATGGAGCGGCTGAACAAGCTGGCCATTACCTAAAAGAAGCCTTAGAAAATGTATGTCAACTTCAAACAACGGTTTTCACACAAGTTGGATCTGTTGTAGGTGTCCATACCGGACCGGGAACAATAGGTGCGGCTGTTCAGTTTGATTAGTCGAGAATTAGGCATTAATTCTGATGAAGATTTCATCTTAAAGGTGATGACTATGAAGTATATAGAGTTGGCAATCGCGATAGGAATTGTTTTGCTTTTTGCTTGTTGGTCGAGATATTCGCGTCGTCGAGCAGAAAGGAAAAAGGTCAAGAAAGCCGCAAAAATATATCCTTTGAAAAGACAAACTAAATTGCGTAGAATTAAATAAGATAGTTCTAAATCTCTCTGTTACAGAGTTTCGGCAAACTTTAGCCTATAACTCCTGAAACGGAGTTTTTTTATCCACTCAATCACAAGCTGAGATAATTTTTTTTGTCACCGTAAAATATCAATAGGAAAATATGATAATTGGTCGAATATTTTAAAATTATCTCTCAATGTTGGTTGGAAGTCGTAAAGGGCGCACGAAAGGAGAGCTGCATTGTGGTAAATTTGTTGACGAATAAAGGGTTTTCTCGAGTCTTCTTTGATGCAATTCCTCAGTTGGCCTTAGTATTAGATTCAAATTTAGAAGTACATGCTATGAACCAAGCAGCATTGTCCAATTGTTCGTTAAAGCAAAGAGATTATCAGGGCGAACGCTGTGGTGAGGTTTTGGGATGTATTCATCATTTAGATGATCAAAAAGGATGTGGATTTGGTCCCTTCTGTCAATCGTGCCTTACCCGAAATATTGCCTTAGAAGCCGTTAAGGTGGGGAAAACCTTGCGTTCAAAGGGTAAATTAGAGTTTCTTTCGGGGGAAATAACTTCAGTATTTGTAAGCGCTTCGCCATTTAAATATAAGCATCGGTCTTACGTTGTGATTATTATCGAAGACATCTCTTTGATCAGCGAATTACAAGGTTTAATCCCGATTTGTGCCTCTTGTAAAAAGATTCGGGATGATAAAGGTTATTGGAACCGCGTTGAAACTTACATCGAAGCTCACTCTGAAGCAGAGTTTACCCATGATATTTGTCCAGAGTGTACTAAACGATTGTACCCTAAATTAAGCTCAAAATTAGGGTGAATTATATAATTTATCAAGATAAAAAGAGGACCTGGACAACTTTCTGGATAGATAGTTGTCCAGGTCCTCTTTTTGATAGATTCGATTTTCATGCAGTAGAGGCATTACTAATGAACGATGGCTATTGATCGTTAGAGATAGTTGTACTTGTCTTTTGGTTTTGCCTGGCTTTAACAATGAGATAGATACCGGACAGGATAAGCAAAATGGGGATTAAACAGCTTTTAAGCATATAGTAATAATCCCAATTTCTAAATAATAGACGTACAAGATAAGAATTTTCTATAACTCGCAATAGGCTGAGAAACCCAAGAACTGTAATAATGATGCCTAAGATGCGACGGTTCTTAAACAGCAACGAGTAATCAAACATTTGCTGCTCAAAGAGATCATGGTCGCACAGTAATTGACCTTCCGTCATTCTTCGTTTTAGACTATGGCTTTCAAAGAAACTAAAGAACCAAGTGGGGATTACGATTAAGGGGATAAAAAAATCTAAATTAATATAATCTGCTATGACGCATACACCCAAGGCGAGGATCATTAACTGCAAACCGCGCCGCATAAGCCCCATTTGCATATGCGCCGCACCAGGAATCAGACTTGAGCAGAAAAAAAGAAATTTCTGGGTAAAGGATGACTTACGTTCTTGACGCAATTCGGAGAAGAGATTTGTTTGAATACATTGATGGCAGAGATTTTGGCCATCTATTTGAAGAGTACACTCTGGACATATGGGGTTTCTGCATTTTTCACAAAGAACTTGGGCTTCTGCATTAGGGTGATACTTACATTTCATTAAAATTAGGCCTCCTTCGGGTTATTGGTTACTTTTATTTTGATTGTCAGTTAAAGCATCAATTTTTATAAGAAGAGTGTGGGCCAGCTGATTCATTTTGGTGAGAGGGAGTATTATTTGCTTACTAAATCCACTATCTAATTGAGTAACTTGAGTGGTCATCAAATTGCGAGATAAAGATGATAGGTTAAAGGCGAAAAGTAGGAATCCGGCTGCCATCATACTAAAGCCCCAATTTCTCAGTTCTAAATGACGTGATGAGGCCGTTTCTTTTTGAGTTGGTTCTTTGTTAGAATCTGCTTGATATCCGCTTCTAGTAATAGACTTCATGATGTTGAGTTTGAGGTTTGGTGGAGGATCGAAATTGATTCTTCCCTTTGCCAAAAGTTCGGCAGTTTCTTGAATTTGCCAAAGGATATTTTGACATTCAGGGCATTGTGTCAGGTGGCTGCTCATCTCATCAAGTTTTTGTCTATCTAAACTTTTCTTATAATAACTGTGCCAATCATCCTTGCTTAGATAACAAGTCATGACCATCACCTCCTAATACTGAGAGCCTTAATTTTTCTTTCAGCATTTTGCGGGCTCGGAACAAGCGGGTTTCAATAGTTCTTTTTGGGGTATCCAATATTTCTGCGATCTGCTGAGGACTAAAGTCTTGGAAGTAGTATAGAATAAGTACAGTTCTGTAGATCTCCTGTAAACTTCTAACCGCGGTCTGAATCTCTTCGGAAGATTCCTGGCGAAGAAGTATTTCTTCCGGACCTACACTTTTAACAAAGCGATTTTCTAAAGAAGCTGGCTCTATAAAGAGCGGCTTTTTTTTTCGGGACCAATCAAGGCAATGGTTAACTGCGATTCGGTAAAGCCATGTAGAAAAAGCCGAGCCTTGTTTAAATTTGGGAAGGCTGTTAAAGGTTTTGATAAAAATATCTTGAGTGATGTCTTGGGCATCCTCTACGCTTTGAGTGTAGTAATAAGCGGTCCGGTATACTCCTGTTTGATAACGTTCAATGAGATCTTCAAATAGCCCTGCATTTCCGTTCAGAATGCCGGTAATTAATTCGTTATCCTGCAAATATTTATCACCGCCTTACTACTGATTAGACGTTCTAAAGCTCAGATATACGTCAACAATCAGAAACAAATTTTCAAAAGAACGGATTGCCCTTGACCAGAAGGGATAGGGGTATGATTTACACGAAATGTGTTTAGCAAGTAAACATAGTGTACCTGAATAAAACAAAGAATTCTCGAACAGATGTTTAAGGACTTGCAAATAAAGAGTTTAAGTCATTTGGTGAAGCTAAACTGTTGGCATATAAATTGCAAGCAATACCATTGTAGATGGTTAATTCGATTAACAGGGGAGGAAATGTGTAGTTTAAGCGAAAAGGGGGATTTCGAAATGTGCTGGGTATGTGAAAAATATGGTAAGGGCGGGAAATGGTATCTTAATCCAGAAAATTACGCTCGCCGCCTTTATAAAATTCGTAAAGAAGGTAAAGAGGCTGCAGGGGCAGATGCAGACCCCCAAGCTGCGGGAATGGGAGCAGGTGTGGTGGCTGAATTAGTGAAAGCGAGGATCAGTGGAGACAGGGAATGGGAAGATGAAATTAAGCGGGAAGCTTTGGAGCAGGCTTATCAAACACATTTTGGACAGGTAGTTACCTTGGACGAATATTTACAGATTTTAGATACGGCCTACCCTTTGGCTAAAATGACTTGTGGATGTCGCCGTGTACAACGAGGTATGCCTGATGAAGAAAACTTTACCTGTATGGGGATAGGCCCCGGTATGTATAAATGGGAGCGTTGGCCTGAAACCTATCGAGGTGGTGTGGAATTTGTTACTCCCGCTGAAGCAAAAGAATGGGCAATGATGAATCACAAAGAAGGACGTGTTCAAACTGTTGACGTTTTTGGTACGCCCTACATTGGCGGATTATGCCAATGTGAATATCCGGGTTGTGTCGCAGTTCGGAATAGAATTGACTACGACTTTAAGTTTTTATTAAAGGGGCATTTTGTAGCCAAGGTTGATCGAGAAAAATGCACGGGATGTAAAAGCTGTTTAGGGCGTTGCCAATTTAAAGCTCTAAACCTGGAAGTCTATACAAGTAAAGCTTATATCGATTTGGACCAATGTTTTGGATGCGGACTTTGTGTGACTGCCTGCCCAAGCGGTGCTATACAATTGTTTGATCGGCAAAGTATGCCCGGATTAGCGGAAAATTGGTAATGGAGGGAGTTAAATGATTGCTCAAATAAATATTGACTATGCTTTATGTCGAGATCCCTTAAATTGTCGCAAGTGTTTAAGTGCCTGCCCTTCTGTTGTTTTTGTCTGTGGGCCTACCAAAGTATGGAAAGGTCGGGAAAGCGATTCTCGTGAGTATAAAATTTTTGGCCGCTATTATGATAAGTGTTCCGGTTGCGGTGATTGTGTAAAGGTATGTCCTGTAAATGCTGTTCAGCTTAACTTTGTCCCTCGTGAACAATTAGCCCGTAAGTTTCGGGAAGAACGAGCAGCTCAATTAAAGGAACGTTAGTTGTACACTAAGCTATTTCAGGATGGAGGAGTAGGGTATGGCTTTGGATTTTAAGGCCTTGCAAAAAATCAAGGGTAACCCCAGTGTCGAGGTGGCACCAAATCGACGTTTGAAGATAAACCCGGGACAAGACTATGTTTATGATATGCCTAAGGAATTGATTTATAAAGTTAATGAAGATTTTTCGATAGAAAATATGCTTAATCAAGTAACTAACGCCGGAGAAGAGTCCTTGTCTAGCCAAGGAACAAAATTCATGACTATTTTAATCAAAGAAGCTGATTCTGAAAGATTTCAGGATCGAACTGCTGCGATGATTGAAAAAGTTGCCCAACAAACCGGTATACGTTTTCCCCATGTATTTGAGAGGTACATTGAATTGGGAATACTTACGCTGCGTCCCCGAGATGCCTGGACGGTCACGGAGGCAACCACCAGGACATTGAACGTGCGCAGTTACGACTGCAGTTTAAGCAAACTTCTTGCTGAGAAAGGAGTTAAAAATTGTGGCATGTTTTGTTTGGCTGCAAGTAAAACTGCAGCCGAAAAAACCGGAATAACATTAGATATAACTTGCACTAATGACAATATGGGGATTTGTGAGTTTACCTATCGGCCGCAGTGAATAAAGGGGGGGACTTAAGTTGCATATTGGACATAACCACGATGACATTGACCCGGAAAGCTTAGCTTTGAGACATTACGGAGAGGGGATTTATCAAGAGTCATTGGGGAATTTCTCAGAGGCCTTAAATGAGTATATGATGGCAAATGTATTAGATCCCAAGTTAATGGCAGTTCAGAACAAACTGATTGGCTTGAGACAAAAATTAAGTCTTTAAATTACCGGGAATATCGATCGTAAGAAGGAAGGTAGAAGGCTTTTGCTAAGAAAAGAATTAATTGGCAGAGAGAGTGAGTCGGTTGTAGTAAAGATTAAGCCCGAAGAAGTGCGCCGTTTTGCCGAGGCTACGGGAGTTCCTTATAATGATCGAGTTCCGCCAACATTCGTAGGTACACTGTTGCATGCTTCCATCGCCGGAGTTGAATTGCCAATTGTCGGGATGATTCACGGTGAACAAAAAATAACCTATTATCGTCAACTTCGAATTGGCGAAGCTATTTCCTATAAAAAACGAGTTAAAGATATTTATGATCGAAGCGGTAAACTCGGGAAAATGACGTTTATTATCCTTGAGACGATTGGGTATGACTTAACCGGAGAATTAGTCTTTTCCAGTAGTTCTATAATTATTGCACCGGTAAAGGAGGAAGCTCAATGAAACGTTTGTCTGATCGTCAGGTATCAGAAAGGCTGCCTGTGCGTAAGTGGATACCCACTCCCATGCAAATCCGTCAGTATGCCGAAGCTTCCGGGGATTTTAATCCTATCCACTTAGATGACAATTATGCTCGTCAAGCCGGTCTTGGAGGGGTCATCGCCCATGGCATGCTATTAATGGCCCAAATGGCGGCAATGCTGACGGATTGGATTGGAGATGAAGGAATAATTTCGAAAATCGATGTTCGTTTTGAACAAATGGTGCGTCCAGGA
The DNA here is from genome assembly GCF_049943955.1 of Desulfosporosinus sp. SYSU MS00001. Lineage (NCBI taxonomy): Bacteria > Bacillati > Bacillota > Clostridia > Eubacteriales > Desulfitobacteriaceae > Desulfosporosinus > Desulfosporosinus sp. SYSU MS00001. The sequence goes on along the minus strand of NZ_JBNFTW010000009.1, from coordinate 42,792 downwards.
GATACTATCCTGTGCTCCGGTTTTATAAGGGCACGTTCGGAAAAGGTTTTAGTCTGTGATTTAGCGGCCTTTAATGAGCGTGACGAAAGAGTATTGTCAGGCTTAGCACATATAACATTAAAACAGAGTTTAGAGTAATTCAAAAAGGAAGCAGTAACCGGAGAAAGTGTTCTTTACAGTTCCTGGTTGATAATTGTCTGGTGTATGAATTCCATACATTTTGTATCCCCCTTAAGAGTGTTAACCACCCTTAAGGGGGCTTTTTTATAAAAATATATGCTGGCATGTATTTTGCAAATAGATATTGATATAAGAGATTTTCGTTAAAATTCCTGATTTGATTTGAAGGAGGAAAACCAGATGAGAACAAGAGCTCAGTATTTAGAAAGGCTAAGCAAAATGAACAGAAATCTCTATTCAAACGGAGAAAAAATTGACAGGCTTGATCCGCGCCAAGAAGGCGCTCTGAATGTAATGGGATTGACCTTTGATTCTGCTTGGGATCCTGTCAGCAAAGACCTTTGTACGGCAACCTCCCATATTACAGGGGAAACTATTAACCGTTTTAACCATATTCATCAAAATGCCGAAGACCTGCATAAAAAGCAAGATATGACTCGTTTGTTATGCAATAAGGTTGGAGGATGTATTCAACGTTGTATGGGAATTGATGCGGCCAACGCCATCAACGCTGTTTCTTATGAGGCTCAAAAGTCACCTAAAGCGAAAACAGCCTATCATGATAATTTCCTCAAGTGGTTGGAAATGTTCCAGAGGGAAGACCTTGTGGCAAGCTGCGCGCAGACTGATGTCAAAGGAGAACGGCTCAAGCGCCCAGCGGAACAAATCGATCCCGACATGTATGTTCATGTTGTGGAAGAACGCAGTGATGGGATCATCGTTCGTGGCTCAAAGGTTCATATTTCAGAGGCCTCAATTTCGGATGAAATCTTAGTTGTTCCGAACAGAGCTCTGCAAAAAGGTGAAGAGTCTTATGCAGTGTGTTTTGCGGTGCCTTCAGATTATGAGGGGATTAAGCAAGTTGTTCATTATCATCTGAATCGTAAACGAGATTTTTTTCAAAAGGGAATTGAAACAGGGTATACAGACTCCTATATTATTTTTGATGATTGTTTTATTCCTTGGGAGCGGGTTTTTCTGTGCGGGGAGATTCAACACGGGGGTATTGCGGCCTTGCTTTTTGCCTTATTTCATCGTCATTCTTATTCAGGCTGTAAACCGGCAGCATTAGATTATGTTATTGGCATGGCAGGCCTGGCAGCAGACATTAATGGTATTGACAAGACTCATCACGTGCGCGAAATGCTCTCCAGATTAATCATGACAGGTGAACTTGGCTATGCAGCCGGGTACACGGCTTCGGCTTTGGCTAAGCCAGAGGTTTACATGCCCGGTATGGGAATGGTTCCTTATGGACCGGGGAGTTACATTCCAAATTCAATTTATGCTAATGTTGGGCGCTGTCTAACTGGTGAGGCGGTGTTTCATGAACAGGAAATCTTATGCAATATAGCGGGCGGAATGCCGGCAACCTTCCCATTTGAAAAAGATTTGATGAATCCGGAAACAAAGGCTCTACTGGAAAAATACTTAAATCGCAATCCAAAAATTCCTATTGAGGATCAAATTAAATTCTGGCTTAATTTCATCGATTTTGGGCTTTCGGGTTATGCAGGCACTTCGCAATATGGCAATTATCACGGGGGAGGGTCTCCTATCATGGAGCAGATTGCCATTACCACTCAATACGATTTAGAGTCAAAGAAGGACATTGTTCGTGAGATCGCCGGAATGTCACTGAGGAAGAAATAAAGGCAAAGAAGAGCTCCCCTGGCGAAAAGTTAGGGGAGAATCTCTTGTTTAAGCAAAATTATTTGTTACAATTGTTAAAAATAGACAATATCCAATTGAGAGGAGTTGACTAAATGTCTTATGCATCAGTTAAAGGAATAAATATCTTCTATGAATCTGCCGGCGGAGATTTTTTGCCTCTCATTGTAATTCACGGTGCCGGAGGCTCAAGCCAAAGCTGGTCAAAGCAAATCTCTGGATTACAAAAGCAAGGAAACCTGATTGTCCTGGATCTGCCCGGGCATGGGAAGTCCGGCGGCAGTTTGCTAGCAGATATTTCATCAATGGCTGATTTTCTAAATGATTTTGTCCAGACTTTAGGTATTGAAAAATTTTCCTTAGCGGGGCATTCCATGGGGGGAGCAATTGCTCAGGAGTTTACTTTACGTTATCCGGGAAAAGTGACTGGGCTGATTCTCCTTGGAACCGGAGCAAGGCTGAGAGTAGGCCAAGGGATCATAGATGCTGCTGCTTCGGGAATGTTTCCGTTTAAGAATGTCGATCATTTATATGGTTCCGCAACGTCAGATGAGGAAAAAGCTAAGGAGATGAAAGAACTGCAGAAGATTCCGGCAAACGTATTTTGGGCTGATTTTCAGGCTTGCAATACCTTTAATCGAATAGATGAGGTAGAAAAAATTCAAGTTCCCACTTTAATTCTCGTCGGAGAGGAAGACGTGATGACCCCGGTGAAATACTCTCAATTTTTGGCCGATAAGCTGACCAATGCGAACTTAAGAATTATCAAGGAATCAGGACATATGTGTATGCAAGAAAAAGCAACTGAAGTCAACGCGGCAATCCGGAATTTTCTTGAGAATTTAACCTCGTATGAAAGTACCGATGTTTAATTATTGCTAAAATAAACTCCATTCATTAGTTTTTTGAAAATCCGTTTAAAAATAAAGGATAAGAGGTGAAAGTCTGGTTATAATACCGGACGCATAATGGAGAGAAAATATGGAGAGATCATTAAATTTGAAAGACAAGATTATTGTGGAGCTATTATTTTAGATAATGCGGAAAAACTAAATGTCGTAGGAGATGATTTTCTTAACGAACTGGGAGCCCTGCAACAGGAAATTCTAACTATGGAGGACTTGCGGGCTTTAGCCATTGTTGCCAATGGTGACAACTTTTCCGCGGGGATCGATCTGAAATTTCTCCAGGAAGTTAGTTCGGAAAAAGTGAAAGCAGCTTTAACCTGGTTACAAGGACTATATGGTTTCTGGCAAACCCTTTCAATACCGGTAGTGATTGGGGTGCAAGGATTTTGTTTTGGTTCGGCAGTAGAATTAATGTTAGGATGTGACATTAGAATTGCCGCAGAAAACCTTAGATTAAGTTTACCGGAGGTCAAACTAGGGTTATCCCCCGATATGGGAGGGACAACGCGCTTAACAAAACTTGTTGGAACAGGGCAGGCTAAGAGACTTATAATGGCTTGTGAGGAGATAGGGGCTCAAGAGGCTCTGCAAATTGGGCTTGTGGAGAAAGTTGTTCCTGTTGAAAAACTGCGTGAGGTTACCATCCGTCTTGCTCAGAGAATGTCTGGATTTCCTCCTTCCAGTATTGCTTTTGCTAAGAAAGGCATTAATCTTGCTGAAGAAAGTAGTGTGGCTGCAGGTCTCTTATTTGAACAAGCCCAATCAACCTATTGCTGCGGGACAAAGGATATTAAAGAGGCAATCTCTGCATTTTTCGATAAAAGAAAACCCAGTTTTACAGGTAACTGATCTTTATCATTTCAATGGTCGATGTACATTATTAGTCACAACAGTGCATTAGTTGTTATTTGCCTAAGTTAAGTTTTTAAAAGAAGAAGACTATGATTGTAAATTGCGACAAAATAAAAAGAATCTTTGGGCGATTCATCGATCCAAGATTCTTTTTAGACATGTTATGTTAATTCTGATTGGTTGGTTAGGTTAAGTTTAAGTTGAGTTGAGATAGATAAACCGAGGTAATTAAAGTAAATTAAAGTATAGTAAGTATGGCTAAGCTAAGCGTGAAGATCGACAGATGTAGTAAGCTTATTTTTTTGGTCACCGACAGCATCCATAAATGTATTCCAACTATTAGAAAGATATTTTATCTCATTTACAATATCGGAGCGAGAAGCACCGTCAGAATCAGGTGTGTAATTTGATAATATGGTTTTATACACAGAATCTAATTGATTCTTTAAGGTGTCGGAATCTGTGACATTAACGCTGTTAAATAGACTCTGATACTGATTTGCCGACGTTTGGAAAGAATAGGAACTATTTTCTAAATCATCTTGCATCTTTGTTCCTTTATCCTTCCAACCAGTTTTAATAAGTACGGGATCGGTTGTATTAGCAAGTTGATCTGCGAAACCTTTTAAAAGGTTTACGTAATTAGTTGACAATTGATTCGTGTAATTATCTACGAATGAATTGAATTGTTGTTGATATTGTTCCGGTATTAGGTTTTGGGATATGTATTTGAATTCCAAATTCGTTTGACTAATGCGCATACCATAAGTACCGCCAACCGTTTGGCTGTTGTTCATCGTTTCAGATGCAGCACTCAATGCGCTTTGTAGTTGAGAAATCTGATCCTTATTTAAACCTTGCATATTATTTAAAAAGGATTCAAAATTACTGCTATCAATGATGTTAGGACTGTCATCCAACAAATTTAAGGTTATCCCATTTGAGTTTTTGGCTGGCAATGATAAGTCGATCTTGTCTGGGTTAAGATGAAAACCTTCTAAGAATTTTTCATGAGAGATATCATTTTGATTAATCGTTGAAGTAGTATCAAGTTTGTTGCGCTGTAACAAAGTATTGGTTTGGTCATAAGAAAGTGGTGGATAAGATTGCAAACTACCGATAGACATATATTTTCCTCCTAAAGAAATAGTTGTCAATTTTAATATCGGCATTTCCAGATTAATGAATTAGTTTTTGGGGCAAACAATATTTATTCTAATTTAGCATAAAAATCCAGAGCATCAAACGCTATTTAACCACATAAGTGGTGGGAGTATGTTCGCATCGAAACTTATTTGGCGAGGCACGCTAGTTTGGCCCGTAATAGTTAGAATGTTTAAAATATTTTGGCATTAATCTTTACTTCACTTGCTTACCTTTAGTATAATGTTTACAAATGATACAAAAATGGGGGAATTTCATGAGTGCAGGAATTCATGCTGTCACTACAATCGATTTTCCACGTTGGGATCAAGAACTGTTGTTCAAAATCCTCGATAATATTCATGACGTGGTATTGGTTATTGATTCCCACACAACAATTGTCTATGTCAATGAAGCCTATGCCAGAATCCTAGGGGTTCCTGTGGAAAAAGTCCTGGGCCGCAGACTGGACAAAATTGAACCCGATTCTGCAGCTATTAAAGCTCTTCACAGTGGAAAATCTATAAAAGGCTCAGAGCATTTGAAGTCTCTTGGCATCGATGTTATAGGCAGCGCGTTTCCTTTGTATAAGGGGAAACAAATTATCGGATGCATTTCAACATTTAAAAATGTTACCGAAGAACTTGAGCTTAACCGTGAATTGCAGCAAACAAAGGGCGTTGCGGATTATTTAAAAGAGCAGTTGGACCAATGGGAACAACTGCCGTTGTCGTTTAAGGAATATGTTGGGCAAAACCGCAATGTGAAAGAAACCTTAATATTGGCAGCGAAGGTAGCTCGAACGGACAGTACGGTCTTGATTCGCGGGGAGAGTGGTGTGGGAAAGGAAGTACTGGCCAAAGCAGTTCATAACGCTAGCCGACGTAAAAACAAACCTCTAATAAAAGTAAATTGCGCAGCAATACCGGAGAGCTTAATAGAAAGCGAATTGTTTGGATATGAAGAAGGAGCATATACGGGTGCCAAAAAGGGGGGCAAACTCGGAAAATTTGAACTAGCTCACAGCGGGACAATTTTTTTGGATGAAATTGGAGATATGAGCTTAACAATGCAAGCCAAATTGCTTAGAGTTCTACAAGAAAAGGAATTCGAAAGAGTTGGAGGATCAGCGACGATTAAGGTTGACATACGAGTAATAGCAGCAACTAATCGTGACTTAGAAACGATGATTGCCGAAAAAACGTTTCGGAAAGATCTTTATTACCGCTTAAATATTGTTCCCCTGAATCTTAACCCACTGCGTGAACGAAAAGATGATTTAATAGCGTTGACCCAAACCTTCCTTGATCAGTTTTCGCGGGAGGTTGGGCATGAGTTAAGCTTGGCTCCTCAGGTATTAAGAATCTTCCAAAATTATAACTGGCCGGGCAATATTCGCGAACTGCAAAATGTTCTGGAACATGCAAGCATTGTGTGCAATGGGTCTACCATTGAAATCCACCACTTACCTGCCAATATTATCCCTATGAATAATCAACCCTCTGATTTAAAGGATAGGACTTATAATTTAAAAGAAATTGTAGCGAGAGTGGAAAAGGAACTTATAGCCTCTGCTCTGGCTAACAATAACAATAATCGAACAAAGACTATGGAAGTCTTAGGGATTTCGAGACGGGCCTTTTATGACAAATTACGCAGGTATGATATTGAGGAAAAGCTATAGGAGTGGCCTCAAAGTTTTACGCTTTAGCTTTAGAATGTGCGCTTTCAATACCTTTGTACTTCGAAAACTGTATAAAATTCATACACAATCCAAACTCGATATTAAAGAGTTTGGATTCTTTATAGATTTTTACTTGAGTCGCAATTGGCACGTATCTTGCAATATTTAGTAAATAAAATATCCCCTTGTGAGGCAACGAAAAAACGATACTATTTTTAAGGAGGATAAGCAGGCACTTTTCCTTCGGCGGAGAGTTTTAATGCTGCTGAAGGTGAGAACTGCGATTAGTATGAATGAAGTGATGTTTATTAATTTACTGCCCCAGTTATATTTTGTTTCAGGTGAGCAAGGGGGACGGTTTCCATACAGTAATGGTCTCTTGATTGATGGGGACAAAAGGGTTCTGGTTGATACTGGCTTTGGACCCAGCCGGCGCAAAAAGATTTTGGAAAAAGGCAGGATCGATATCATCATAAACACTCATTTTCATTTGGACCATGCTTATGGAAATAAGTATTTTCCAGAGGCCGAGATTTGGGCACATGCTTATGATGCTCCCCCAATTCGTTCTCTCAATAAATTTATGGCCTATTCGGGTTATGGTGAACTTTCCGCTTTCCCCAATCCGGATTACTTTCCAGGCGGGCCGGTAAATCAAATTGTGCATAGAGAACTTAAAGACGGTGAGGTCTTGAGGTTTGGAGAGATTTCCTTAAAGGTTATTCATACGCCGGGCCACACTCAAGGGCATATTGCACTCCTTGAGCCTCATTCAAGCCTTTTGTTTTCAGGAGACATAGATCTTTCACCTTTTGGCCCATGGTATGGTAATGTGCTTTCTGATCTCGAGGAATTTGTTGATTCCATTAATCGACTAATCGACTTAAAACCTAAAGTGATAGTATCCAGTCATGAAGGAATTATTTCCGACAATATTACTGAGAGACTAAAGAGTTATGCTGAAATGATTAATCAACGAGACGAAACTATTCTTAAACATCTACAAATTCCAAGAGGAATGACAGATCTTCTGGACAAGAAGATTATTTTTAAACGCTACCCTGAACCCCAAAAAGTATATCGATTTTTTGAGCAGACCATGTTAGAAAAGCATCTGCAGCGTTTAGCCAAGCAAGGAAGGGTTATTATGAATCCTAATGGTAAATATAAGGCCTATGCCTGATGATTTTACTCTATTATGAATTGAGGGAGTTAAATGGATAAACAAGATAAACCGACCGTATCGATTGTCAAAGTAAAGGGTGTTTATGAGTCTCTTCTTGAAAGTATAAATTTGTGTGATGGCCTAGCGGACTTGGATACCAATGATGAGATTTTAATTAAGCCTAATATTGTCAGCTGGGATTTTGACTTGCCATTTCCTCCTTTCGGTGTCGTAACGACAAGTATTGTGATCGAAGCTTTAGTTCGCGTTCTTGCTGAGCATGGGTTCAGTAAACTGACAATTGGCGAAGGTGCTTTGCCCGTATTTAATCCTAAGAGTGAAGCTGTTTTCGAAGCCTTGGGCTATCAAAAATTGGTGCAAAGATATGGGGTAAAGCTTGCAGATTTTAATCAAGAAGCATTTAAAACGATTGACTATGGAGAAGGCTTAACGCTAGATATAGCCAAACAAGCTTTAGAAGCAGATAAAATTATTAACGTACCTGTATTAAAAACGCACAATCAAGCTAAAGTTTCTCTGGGAATTAAGAATTTAAAAGGATGTCTTCATAGAAAGTCAAAACAGCTCTGCCATGGTATCGATAATCAGGAACTCAGCCTTATGTTTCCCCGTATTATAGAAAAACTTCCTGTAGCTTTGACGGTTATTGATGGTCTATACACCTTAGAGAAAGGACCAGGCCCTACAGGAAGAGCCTTCCGCAAAAATTTGCTCATATCTTCGCGTGATCCCTTTGCCAGTGATCTAGTGGGTGCGGCTATTCTCGGTTATCCCGTAAATGAAGTTGAGCATCTAAGTGTTTATGCGAACCGTCATGGGTACAGCATGGATCTAGCTGATTACGATATAAAAGGGGAAGCCCTTGAAAAATATCGGGAATATGTAGAGTATGATTGGGAATGGTCACAAGAAGATACCGGACCGGCAGGATTTGAAAAACGAGGCATTTCAGGTTTAGCGATTCGCAAATACGACAGCACGCTGTGTACAGGATGTTCCGTGCAATACAATCCGATGTTGATTCTCTTTTCTTCAGCCTATAAAGGTCAGCCGTTTCCTAATGTTGAAGTGGTTTCCGGAAAGAAGCAATTGGCATCACCGGGATTTAAAAAGTCTGTCCTTTTCGGCAAATGTGCTTGCCACCTGAATAAAGATAATCCGAATATTAATAAGGCAATTACGATTTGGGGATGTCCGCCTGATCTTAATAGATTTGTTGATATTCTTGCCCAAGAAGGAATTGAATGTGACTATAAGGAATATGTTCGCTTTCGCCATTATTTGATGGATCGTTACAAAAGCGATGCGAATTATCAGCTTTCTGATTGGTCTATAGAATAATACCCTGTGAAATAATTAGTGAACATCTAGTAGTGTTACCTAACAATAGAGGAGCTGTTAGTGCAAAAGAAAGAGCCCGAAAGGACGTTATTAATGCCTTTCGGGCTCTTTTTTAAGCAATTAGGTTTGGGATTTTTGTAACGCGGTTCAGAATTAAGATTTGTATATTATGTATACAATTAGTTGGTCAATATGTTGCGATATTGTAACAATTACTTGTGAATTTTTAACTACTTCATAAAGGTTGGATTCTTTAGCAGTAGATCTTCTGATTATTGGGCTGAGAAAATGTCAGCTTGTCGAGGAAGAAACAGCTAACCTGCAAACGGCGGTGACCAGTTAAGCTTTAAACAACGGACAGGAAAGCACATAAAGAGCATTCCTCGTTCGTTGTTTGGGATTTATTCCTCGGAATAAATCCGTTTTTCTCCCTGGATATGTTGTAACTTCTGGATATCTTGGGTGACTTCAATAGTACCGCGGTAGGTGCCCTTTTCATCCCGTAGGGCAAAATATTGTATGTAAACATACATGTTGTTCATATGTAACCAGAATTCAGCGGTATCGCGCTGACCGCTTTTAAAATCCTGCACGATTTTGTTAACAATGTGCACACTATCCGGTGGATGACAATCTTTAACATTTCGGCCAATAATCGCTTTACTGCGTTGAAAAATACGTTCTTTGCCCAAGGAGAAATAGCGAACAATATCAGATTCATCCACAAAGGTGATATCTACCGGCAGGTGGTTAAAAATAAGACTTATTTGTTCTAAAGACAACCCGCCAGTTGGAAACGAAAGAAGCTGACTAGACACAACGGTCGGTTCAGGAGGTGCGGCTGGAACCCAACCTTTGTCTGGCTGAATCAGCGTATAGCCGATCTCCCCGCTCTGTTCTGCCACTGCCGCCCATTCCGCCTCAGTTAAGGTTTCCATACTCATCGGAAATAAAATATTCTCTTCCTTATAGATCATATCTTCGATAGCTTTTAGAACAGGCAAAGCGGTAGTCTGAACTAAGTCCAGCAAAGACTGTTTATCGGGCAAACGGTCTAACATATTTTGGGAAATATGTTTGAGCTGAGCCCTGATCTCGTCATGGATTCCCCACATTACTTTAGGGGGCCCGCTTACCCCATGCTTTTCGAGATAAGCAAAAAGAATATTCTCTTTACGACTGTAATGCTTTTCAAGTTCAAGCAATTGGTGGTGAAGGACTTGCCATTTATTCAGATCTTCTTCGGGAATAGTTCCTTGGGTTGAATCAAGAAGTTGTTCCAGAAGGGGCCGCAGCTCTTGAATTACGCCTGCAATAGCATGGTTTTCTTTACGAAAGGTTTGAATGGGATGGCCGCCTTGTTCTTGAGATTTCGGTTGTTGGCCAAGACTGTCCTCAAAGACAGATACATGAACATCACAGAGGCTTTGAATTTCCTTTTCCGGTAAGCCTTCCTGGATAAGCTCCTGTTCTAAAGCAGCGATCTCTGTTGCGCCAACGTCAGATAGGAGCTCACGAAATCTCTCTTTCAGTTCCTGGGGATTTTTATTCTGGTGAATGTCACGGATGATTTGCTTGAGGGTTTCTCGCCGTTGTTGATGATTTCCTATGAGTTCGCTCATAGTATCTCTCCTTTCGCCTTAAACCTTATCTCTTAAAGGTTGTGACAATTGAGAGGTTTTCATGCATTCTTCTTCCACCGCTGGCCGACTTTTAGGATAAGCCAATCTCCTAATTTAACCGTACTTAGGGCTAAAAGAATGCCTGCAATGACATCAGTAATCCAATGAATTTCCAGATAGAGTGTTGAGTAGATAATCGAAAGGCAAAAGAACGTCCAAATCCAACGAAAGAGTTTATCTTTTTCTCTCCAAGCTAAGAGCAGCATGGCAAACGCTATTGAGGTGTGCATTGAAGGGAAACAATTTACTACCACGACGGCGGCGTCTGCTGCTGAAAGGTTACGGGCCATGCCGTCGGGCTGTCCTAAGACATACCAAACTTCATTAACGTGAATTGTTAAATAGAAAGGGAAAATTAAGAGAAACTGTAAAACATGGGCCGACAAGCTGTAGCGAATCATTTTTAAAGAGTCTTTAGCCCAAAAGGAGCGATAAATTGGAATGAGTACAGGAAGCGTAAAACCATTAGCGTAAATCCAGCGGAAATAGCTTGTCAGCCATGGAGTTTTAAGAACTCGAAAAATCCAGCCGTTATTTCCGGGAATCGACTTAAAGAAAGCATCTAAGTCCAACAGATGTACGCGAGTTCCCAGTTGCCAATAGACAATGTCATTCCAAACCGGAGGGAAATATTGCCACATCAGAATTGGGAACAATACTAAAGGTATACCGATAACCAAAAACCGCTGCCAAGAAACAGATAAACGATCAGGTTCAATATTCCAGAAAGCTCCGACTAACAAAAGATAGGAATAATGAGCAGGACGATTGGGGGCAATGAAAACGAACAGTATGACAGCCACTAAACAGAAACGCAAAAGGTTTTTTTTGGACCAGTTAACCCAACGCGTTGTTTTTAGATCCATTGAAGAAATCATGGGTATGAATCAGTCCTTTCCCAAACTTATGGTGAAATTGCCAAGTTTACCAGTGCAGTCGGGTTCCGACTGAATAAGTTTTGGTTAAATAACTAGATTTATGCGCTATTCTCCATGCTTGGTATTTAAGATTGAGCGGGTAAAGGATTACAATACCCAGAATCCAGATCACAACTCCCGCTAAGAGAGAAAGGCAATTAAAACGGACCAGAACTGCCGGTATTGCGGCATAAAGCCAGAGGTGAGCGTTATAAAAGAAAAGTGGTGATTGTCCGAACTTTTCCAATACCTGACCTAACTTAGAAGTCTGAGACAATCTGAAAAAGAAATAACTCAACAAGAAGACAAGCCCAAGGTAGAGAAGGAAAAAAGTGATACTTGGCGGGTATTTGGAAAGTCCGAAGAAGCCCTGTAAAGTCCCGTCGGGTCTAAGATAATCACCCACTCCCAGAAAGCGTAAAACAAAGAAAAAAGTTAAACTGCATAAACCCGACAACGCAAACCTTTTTGCCTCATAAGTCAGGCCTCGTTCTTCTTGATAAGTCTGTCCGTACAACCACCCCAGGATCATCGGCAAAAGCCAAGGAATCAAGGGGAAATTATTATTCACTAATAAGGTTGAAGAGAATGGTACGGGAAGAAGCAAAATAGTCTGAAGGGCTTTATAGAGTGCTTGATGGAAAGGAAAGTTTCTTACAACAGACGGCAAAAATAGCTGACTGAATATATAGAGCAAACCGGTTAAGCTAAAGAGTTTCCAAGGTGAAATTCTACGACCCGCCACAAGAACAATAAACCCCAGGCCAATGGCGGATAAGACACTAAAGGAGAAAAAGGTCCCCGGTGTAAGGACGGAGAATAACGATTGTGCTTGAACAAATAGAGGAAGATTGAAAGCTGGGGAAGCAATAAAAAGCTGTAGTCCTATAAGAACAAGTCCCCGTTTCAGTAAATATTTGTCAATACTCCAATTTGAAGCGCCCAAGGTCTGTCGCTTTTTTACAGAAAGGGCTAAAACATATCCGGCGATAAAAAGAAATCCGGGAGCACATAGGCTGGATAAGAACATGACGAGTAAGCCAAGAAGACTTGCACTTCCTATGGGATTAAATGTTACAATCCCGTTCATGAGGAGTGGCAATCCTTCATTATTCACTCGTCCACCGCTCCAAAAATATAAAGCATGATCTAGGGCCATAAAAAGCATAATTAAGCCGCGTGTACGATCTAAAAACCGTAGCCTCATAATTATCATCTCATTTCGTTTTTCCTCAAGGCCTCCGGCTATCAATTATACTCCCCAATAAAATTGAAAATTTACGTAAACAATGAACAAGTTATCAAGAATTGGTGAAGATAAAAATGCTGCGATCTTTTGAGAACTGGGAACTTTTGCTCTTTAAAGGATTCAAAAAGTCTTCGTCGAATTTCAGAGAAGAAGGTTATTTGTCCAATCGTGATACTCCCACTACGCTTCGGTGGGGGTAGAGTCCATCCTTCAGCGCGATAGCATTTGTTATGGGCTAGGCGCTTTCGTCACTGAGGCCCCTACGTTCAGCTTTAGCTGAGCGAGTTCATTTGGAAGGATTATTAAATTGAAGATTGTAAAAGTATCTGTACGAGAATTAGTTGAATTCGTACTTAAGAAGGGAGACTTGAAGCCGGCTGCCATTGGGGCTGCTCGGACTCAAGATGGCATAAAAGCACATCAGTTCGTTCAAAGGCAAAGCGGCACGGACTACCAACCAGAAGTAACGCTGTCCTATCTTTATGTTCCTAAGGAGAAGCAGATCATCAGAGGTGTCGAAGAAGATATCTGCCTGGAAGTAAAGGGGAGAGCGGATGGGATCCTGAAAAGGGAATCTGGAGTTTGTGTCGACGAAATAAAAACAACGGCTATGGATTTAACTTTAATTGATGAATCAATAAGCGACATGCATTGGGCTCAAGCAAAGTGTTATGCCTTTATGTACGCTGCCCAGGAAGGCATAGAAACGATGGAAGTTCAGCTTACTTATTATCAGCTTGACACTGCTGAAATAAGAAAATTTAACAGATCGTTTGCTTTTGAACAACTATCGGAGTTTTTTGTTAATTTGGGAGAGAAATATCTTGTTTGGGCTTGCCGGCTTCAAGATTGGTATAGCCTTCGTAATTCAAGTATTCAGGAACTGCAATTTCCTTTTAGTGTTTATCGGAAGGGACAGCGGGAGTTGGCCGTAGGCGTTTATCAGACGATTAAATCCGGCAAGATACTTTTTGCCCAAGCTCCTACCGGTATCGGCAAAACTATGGGGACTTTATTCCCTGCCATCAAAGCGATGGGGGAAGGTTTAACGGTTCAGATTTTTTATCTGACTGCCAAAACAATTACACGAATTGTGGCGGAAAGGGCTTTGACGGATTTACAGGCCCGAGGATTAAAAATTAAACGGCTTACGCTCACTGCTAAAAAGAAGGTGTGTTTTCTGCCGGAATCTTCGTGTTTGCCGGAGGAATGCCCTTTTGCCAAAGGCTACTATGACCGCCTTCGTGGGGCGGCGGAAGATATTTTTGCTGAAGAATCATGGACTCGTCAAGTGCTTGAGGATTATGCCCGTAAGCATTCCATCTGTCCTTTCGAATTTTCTTTAGAAATGGCAGCTTGGGCTGATGTGGTTATAGGAGACTATAATTATGTGTTCGATCCTCGGGTTTATTTGAAACGATTTTTTCTTGACGGAGGAGATTATACCTTTTTAGTCGATGAGGCCCATAATTTAGTGGAGCGTTCTCGGGAGATGTTCTCGGCAGAGATACGAAAGGAAAATTGGCTCGAGCTTAAACGACTTACCAAAGGGGATGATCCGAAACTGTCTAAAAGTTTAGCACGAGTTAACATGGCTTTAATTAAAGAAAAAAAAGCTTGCTTGGCTGATAATTCGAAAGGAGAGGGCATAGAAAAGGAGCTGCCCAATAACTTAATTAAGGGTTTACGGCATTTTGTTAAAGCGGTTGAACTATTTCTGAAATATAAAGATCAAACGTATGTATGGCAGGAACAGCTTTTGGATCTTTATTTTCAGGCCCTAACCTTCCTCAGAACTGCAGAAAGTTTTGACTCACATTACGTCACCTGTCTGCAATCTCAGGGAGACTTAAGAATTAAGCTGTTTTGCCTCGACCCATCTGTTCGTTTGAGAGAAGCCTTAGAAAGAGGAAGGGCCTCAATTTTATTTTCAGCCACTCTGAGCCCGATGGATTATTTTATGAATGTTTTGGGCGGAGAGGAGACCTCGTTTAAATTGAGATTATCGTCACCCTTTCCTGCTGAGAATTTGCACGTAATGATTCACAAAAGCATCTCTACCAAGTATCGGCAGCGAGCGTTTAGTTATGAACAAATTGCCGAAACCATCGCCGCTGTCACCTTGCCTAAAGAGGGGAACTATCTTGTTTTCTTTCCTTCTTATGATTATTTGCAAGAGGTCTATCTGAGATTTCAAGCGCAAAATCCTTTAGTTAAGGTAATTCAGCAAAGGTTAGGAATGCCGGAGGAGGAACGGGAGGAATTTTTGGCAAGTTTTAGTGAACATCCCCAAGAAACACTGGTAGGCTTTGCCTTGATGGGCGGAATCTTCGGCGAAGGTATAGATTTAATGGGTGACCGTCTCTCAGGTGCCATAGTGGTGGGAGTTGGCCTGCCCCAGGTTGGATTTGAACGAGAGATAATACGCAACTATTATGAAAAAGTAAGTCATGAAGGCTTTGAATTTTCCTATATATATCCCGGAATCAACAAGGTGCTGCAGGCAGTCGGCCGAGTTATCCGTACGGAAGAGGATAGAGGCGTCGTTGTATTAATTGATGAACGTTTTGCTCAGCCGAAGTACAAAAGATTGCTCCCATCCGAATGGAAGAATATTCGATACGTGACCGATATTCAGGCTATTCAACAATCAATCGGGAACTTTTGGCTTCCAATGGTTCCTATAAAGGACAATGAAACGTTATAATTGAAATCAATTGTAAGGATTTGAGATAAGTTGTAGGATTCAAGGTTTATCTAATCTTGAGACTCCCACTTCAAATGGGAGTGGCCCCAATGTTCATCTGTAGCTGAACGAGTTCACTTCTTAAAGAACGTCGATTAAGGGATGTACCGTAAATTAACATGTTAGTATAGAAATGAGGCTTAGTTATGTTGGAATATATACTTCCTATAGTTCTTATTGTACTCTCAAATGTCGTTTATAATTTAGTTCAAAAAACTACCCCTCAGAATGTCAACCCTTTTTCAGCGCTGCTGATCACCTATACAACGGCTGCTTTATTAACGGTCGCAGCAGGCTTCATTTATAAATCCGATAAGGGATTTCTGGAGTCGTTTTCAAAATTGAATTGGACCAGCTTTGCATTAGGAATTGCGATTGTTGGGCTAGAGGTAGGGTATTTGATTGCTTATCGTGTCGGTTGGGATATTGGGCTTGGCTCATTAGTTGCCAACATTATTCTGGCCGTTATCCTTATCCCTATTGGTATACTGTTCTTTCAGGAAGGGTTTTCGTTGTATAAACTTTTAGGAGCTTTTTTGTGCATTGCCGGATTGATCCTGATTAACATCTAGGAACATTTGAAATGGAAGCAGAAAGAACTATGATGCAAGATAAATTAACAGATTTTAGTATAGCCGAGTATTTATTGCCTTGGTTTCATACAACAAAAAGAGATTTGCCTTGGCGTAAGACAAAAGATCCTTATGTGATCTGGGTGTCTGAAGTGATGCTGCAGCAAACGCAGGTGAAAACAGTAATTCCTTATTTCGAACGATTTCTCCAACGCTTTCCTAATTTAAAAAACCTGGGCGAGTCCAGCTTTGAAGAGGTCCTGACGGAATGGAGAGGATTAGGCTATTATTCAAGAGCTAAACGGATGTGGGAGGGAGCTCAATATCTCCTCACTCAAAGAGAGGGTGAAATGCCCGACAATTATAAACAACTCTTGAAAGTGCCTGGTATTGGAAAGTATACTGCCGGAGCTGTAGCCAGTATTGCCTTTGGTGAGAAGGTTTCAGCCATTGATGGTAATGTGTTAAGAGTAATGTCCCGTTTATTGGCTTGGCCGGAGCCGGTAGAATCTATCAAAAGTTATCGCCGATTTGATCAGTCTATTACTCTTTGGCAAGCAACATCTGATCCGGGGGATTTTAATCAAGCTTTGATGGAACTCGGGGCTATGGTATGTACTTTCAAAAAGCCAAGCTGCGGTGAATGTCCCTTGTTTAAACTATGCCTTGGAAGAGAAGGAGGGAATGTTCTTCTTTACCCTGTAAAAAGGCCTAAAGCTCAGCGCCAAGAGGTGACACGTTTAACGTTTGTAATGAGGAGAGGGGATGAGGTATACCTGCAAAAGCGTCCGTCTGATGGTTTGATGGCGAGTCTCTGGGAACTTCCTGGTGTGGAAATTTTGCAGGAAAATCGCCAAAAGGATTTTCTGCTGTCCTTTTCTCAAAATGAATTGTTTCATCTTTATTATGAGGCGGTCAACGACCGCTCCTTTGATAAAGATGTTGCCAAAAGGTTGTCCCAAGCTGTCTCTCTTCAGGGCCCCTTATGGTATAATTTCAGTCATCGACGTTGGAAAATTTTCTGGATTGTTTTCGATATAAACGAAACTCCCCGGACTCAGCAACCATCTTTGCCGATGTTGGTACGTGAACAATATGAAACTGAAGACAAACAACACCTGTTTGGAGAAAACAGGTGCTGGGTTTCACTTAATAAGATAAGTTCTATTCCTCTTCCCGTGGCATTTCGAGGAATTCTTCGCGAACTCTTAAAAGATAATAATCATACCAGTGTTTAAGAAATTAAATCATTGACGCTGAACAATTGTCGTCGTTCGGGGAATCCTGCGTCAGGGAAGAAAGCGAGCTGTCCCCTAATTGTGCTCGTTCAAGCCATTTTTTAGAAACCTTGCATTTAACGATATTTCCTTTTTCATCAGGTCCTTGGAGAATAATCTTCTCTCCAAAAAGTGAATCCAATAACCCTATTGAAAAACGCATATTCAAAACTCCTTTCCACTAACGGCAGTATGGTATTTATAAAGAAATCGGCGGTACACTGCAACTTTACAACACAAACCTTAAAATACCCTTAAGATTTCTTTATTTTTTCCTTTAAGGGATCATGCTATACAAAAGTCAATAACGAATAATTTTCTAATATACACAGTTGACAAATATCATGTTTCTGTTATAATACTATTAAATAAATCCTTAAAAGCAACGACGGAGAAAAGTAGGCTATATATTACCGTCCAGGGAGGAAGAGTCATGACTGTAAGCTCTTCTATGAGTGGTAATAGCTGAAGTTCCCTCCTGAGCTTCCGGCTGAACAGAAAAAAGTAGGCTAGGACGGTTCTTCCCCGTTAAATGGAAGGGGGTATCGGATATCATTCCCGTACCTTGTCGAGTGGCTTTATAGCCAAAGTTGGGTGGTAACACGAGATAATGTTTCTCGTCCCGTCAGGGATGAGAAACTTTTTATTTTGCTGAACCTCCAGAACTCAACAAAGACGAGTTTGAAGACAAGTACCTTTTTGAGAGGACCATTTTGGTCAAATTGGGTGGTAACGCGGAAGTCCACGGCTTTCGTCCCTGGTGGGATGAGCCGTGGACTTTTTTATTTAAACGCAAGGAGGAATTAATATGAAAGACTTAAAATTAGCCGGGGATAAGTCCCAAAAAAGTGTTATTAAGGTTGGTGACGTTTGTCTAGGCGGCAAAGAAATTGTTCTCATAGGCGGTCCTTGTGCCGTAGAATCGAGTATCCAAATGGAGAAAGCCGCTGCCTCAGTCAGACGTTCGGGAGGAAAAATTTTGCGTGGCGGCGTATTCAAACCGCGCACATCTCCCTATAGTTTTCAGGGGCTGGGGCTTGAAGGAGTCAACTATCTGGTACAGGCCGCAAGAGAAGAAGGCCTTTTATGTGTTACCGAAGTTATTGATCTCAGAAGTTTGGAAATGGTCGTCGATAAAGTTGATTTACTGCAAATTGGTGCCCGTAACATGCAAAATTTCGAACTCTTAAAATTAGCGGGCAAAGTAAATAAGCCGATTATTCTTAAACGCGGATTGTCTGCGACTATTGAAGAGTGGTTGTTGGCTGCCGAATATATCATGGCGGCGGGTAATTCTCAAGTTATCCTATGTGAGCGCGGAATCCGAACGTTTGAACCTAGTACAAGAAATACGCTGGATTTAAGCGCTGTTGGGGTTGCCAAAGAACTGTCCCATCTACCCGTAATCGTCGATCCCAGCCATGCAGCAGGAAGACGTGATTTAATCGCCTCCTTGTCCAAAGCGGCAGTAGCAAGCGGTGCCGATGGTTTGCTTATCGAAATGCATCCTAATCCTGAGGAGGCCTTGAGTGATGGCCCTCAGTCTCTTACCCCAGAGCAATTTATGACCTTAGCTCAAGACTTGGAGCTCGTCGCTCAATCTGTAGGGAGAAATTTTGTTAGTAGAGAAACGAGGGAAACTTTAGAAACCTTGCGCTCTGAAATTGATCTCATCGATCATACGATTGTGGAACGTCTTTCTAAACGAATGCAGATCGTCAGAAAGATTGGTGACCAAAAACGACTGGATAAAGTTAAGGATGTTGGCCGTGAAAGAGATATTCTCCAACGTTTAGTTCCTTTGGCAGAAGAATTGCAGCTTTCTCCCGAATTTATAAAAAGGATATATTCCTATGTATTTGAGTTTTCGGTGCAATCCCAAATCAAGAGCAAACTTACTGGGGATGATCAGCTGGAATCCCTCTGTCCGATGGGAGGCAAGTAAAGGTTATGGAGATCTTCTTTGCCGTTAAGGTGAGGAGGTCTCTTTTTCTTTTGAATATTGATTTTTTCCCCTTAATAAGGGTATTCTTAATTATAGGGTCATGAAATTTTTACAAATGCTTGAAAGGGGTAATTAAGATGTTAGATCTATTATATAAGCGTCGCAGTATTAGAAAATATACAGAAACAAAGATAGATCCGGAAACTGTTAAAATCTTGTTACAAGCGGCTTTACTTAGCCCCTCCTCTCGGGGCTTTAAACCTTGTCAATTCTTGGTGGTCGACGATCCGAAGTTATTGTCCCAATTAGCATCAGCTAAGAAAGGGGCCGGGCATTTAAAGGGCGCGGCTTTAGCCGTAGTGATACTGGCTGATCCTGAACGAAGCGATGTCTGGGTTGAAGACGCTGCTATTGCTGCTGCTATTCTTCATCTAACGGCAGAATCTTTAGGTTTGGGATCATGTTGGATTCAACTTAGGAAACGACAACATACGGATACTGTGACGGCAGAAGACTATGTGCGAGGGATATTGGCAATTCCTGAAAGGTTAAAGGTACCTATAATTATGGCTCTTGGATACCCTGCAGAGTCAAAATCTCCCTATACAGAGGGAGATATTAATTACGAAAATGTATATTCAAATACCTATGGAGTTCATTTATAGAAGTTGCATCTTATACTAAAATATTGCTAAATGGATTCAGGCAGCAATTTGGATGAAAGAATGAAGACGAAAAATAGGGATAGGATAGTAAGGGGGAGAGTTATGGTGGATTGTGTATTCTGTGGATTGCCTCCGGAAGCCACAATTATGGAAGACAATTACTTTAGAGTTATTTACGACAGAAATCCGGTTAGCAAAGGTCATTCTTTAATTATTTCCAAGCGTCATATGAGGAATATTTTTGAAGCCAGTGCTGAGGAAATGGCAGCAATGGGGGAACTGTTGAAACAGGTGAAGGGGAAACTGGATGATGAGTATCATCCTGATGGTTATAACATAATGGTGAATATTGAAGCTGTAGCCGGTCAGTCTGTTTTTCACATGCATCTTCACGTTATTCCTCGCTATCTGGGGGATAATGATGTTCTTAAACGTATTCAGTAAGTAATAAACTTATAGTCGATCTAGTAGATCTACTAGATTCAAAAAGCAAACTCTGCCATGCTAGTAAGATCTAAGAGCAAAACAAGGGTTTCCTTGATCTTTTTACTAAAGAATAACCCAGTCGTTTCTGAGGGTAGAAGCTAATCGCTTTCTTAGCTTTGTCATTAAATTTAAGGTTAGTAATTAGGTACTCTTGATCCTTCTGATTTAATGGGCGCAATCTGAATCGATCCTTTTTGCTGAATAATTCCTCAAGCACCGTCTCCCGAAACACTTCAAGATCGCGCCGATAAACAAAATATCGCAGGCCGTGGGAAAATTGTATGAACAAAATTTTAGGATCTTGATTATGGATCCCTATAAGTTTAATAGTTTCTTCTCTGTTAATTCTTGCCCAGCCTATAAACATCTCACGTATTTCTTTAACTCTTTGCGGAAAACACTTTGGACAAGATAAATACTCTGCAATTTGATTTTGATTCAAGGCAGGATCGGGATTATGAAGGAAGTGGTCCTGTTCATAGACCTTAGTAATAAATAAATTATTAGAACTTAATTGGGAAACGATGATTAACGCTTCGGTGTTTAATAACATGTTCGTGATTGTCACTGTTAATAACGCCTCGATCCCTTTATTTAATCTTAAAAATAGTTCCCAAATAGTTGTTCCCAAAAGCCCCTTTTTGCATTCTTTTGAATTGCAACTCAATAGCATGGACAGATTGTTTGATGGATATAGTTGGTGTTTGTTGAAAATCACCAATTATAGTTTCTTATTGCTTTAGATGTGTATTTTCTTCTCAGAAAATTTCTGGGGTTTTTATAGAATTTTTATAATTGCTTAAAGGAGAGTTTAAAGCCTTCAATTATAATGACCACTGTAGTTAAGAAACAAGGAGGTCATTTTGATGAGCGGATTTAAACTTTTGTATGATGTAATTAATACCATGAAAGATAAGGAGGTTATAAACGGGACGTTAAAAGTGGTAGGGACAAAAGATCAAACCAAAATAGTCGATTTTAAGAATGAGTTTGAAAAAAGCTTATCCAGCGGAGAGACAAAAGTAAAAATTAATTCGGAACTGGACTATAATGGCAAGAAGTTCAAACATGAAAGCCAAACGGAGTTCACGATTCCGGAGTGCCATGGACATATGCGTCGTGGTTTTATGAAACATCATCATCACCATTTTTATAATCAACGCGGATGTGGTATTGAAGATCAGGAGGACCTCAGAACCATAGGAATTCGTGAAAAGTTAACTAGATTAGCCTATATCCTTAATGTTATTAATCAGATTAAGGTGGAAGAGAACGAGGATCAATCGTTTAAGCTTTCTCTAAGCTTAAAAGAGCTTCCTGAAGAAATGAAAAAGGTTTTTCAAGAAAGAATAAGCCAACACAAGCTCTCTGAGCATCATCAGCATCATGATTTAATGAACGAGTTTTTTGCTCTTCAAGATTCTGACTTTCAATTTAACCTCTGGATCAATAATGCGAAAGAAATAGAACGAATTTTGTTAACCGTCAAGGGTAAGCAAATTCAAGAAACGGATGAGCTGCATAATCTTCAGCTTACAGCAGAATTGCTGCTGTCTTAATGCTCCAATCAAGCTGCGAACGTTCAGGGCACAGAACAATTGAATTGTTTTGGCCCTGATTCTCAGTTAATGGATAGGAATCTGAGGTATCAGTTACAAAATGGAAGAAAACGGTGATTTAAGTGCTTAGGAGCCTATTGAAACGTATGTCGTTAATTATGAAGAAGCATAAGATAGCACATCTAAAAAAGCATCAGGAATCTCATCAACGTCATATGGATTTTTATAAGCAGCATGGAGAGCTGTTGCAGCAGCGGGAATTCCAGAAAAAACACCGGCAATTCATTCAAGATCATAGGTCTCTGCGCTTTTTTCGGCCTATGAGTATCATCTTCAACTTGATCATCCTCTATTTGCTTTTTAAATGGCTGGGGATACGTTCAATTAGTCTTTTTTTTGCAGTATTTATCGTCGTGAAAGAAATTTTACAGTTCTCTTTCCTTAGGAGATTAGAACAGAGAATTTTTAGACCAATTCGTAAACTGCAAAACGGAGTAGAAGAAATTGCTCAAGGAAATTATAATGTTCAAGTCGAGAGCGATAAGACTTGTGATCTAGGTTTTATCGGGTTATTAGTGGATTCATTTAACGGCATGGCTCTTAAACTGCAAGCCAGTGAGAAAATGAAGCAGGAGTACGAAGAGAACCGCAAGACTTTAATCGCCAATATATCCCATGACCTTAAGACTCCTATTACCTCTGTCCAAGGATATCTCGAAGCAATATTGGACGGCGTTGGCAATTCACCGGAGAAAGTCGATAAATATCTTAGAACGATATATCAAAACACCGTTTATATCGATAAGCTGATCGATGATCTCTTTTTGTTTTCCAAATTGGATATGCAAAAATTAGAGTTTAACTTTGAAGTTATTCCAATTCGGGCATTTATGGAAGATCTAATGGAAGAATTTAAATTCGAGATAGAAGAAAGAAACATTGATTTTTACTATCAGAACAAGATGGAAGATGACTGTGATCTTAATCTCGATAGGAAACGAATAAATCAGGCCTTCAAAAACATTATCGGAAATGCCGTTAAATATGGTTCGAAAAAAGATTTAGCCATTGGTATTACTATGAAAAGAAATGATAACGTTATTGCAATCGACATTGAAGATAATGGGCCGGGAATTCCTGGAGATAAACTTCCCTATATCTTTAATCGATTTTACAGAATAGATAACGAGCGTACGAAAGACTTAATGAGTACTGGGCTTGGCCTCGCCATTGCCAAGGAGCTTATCCAGGCTCATGGAGGTTCGATTACCGTTTCCAGCATTGAACAGAAAGGCACCTGTTTTTCGCTAGAACTTCCGATAATGAAGGAAACGAAAGAAGGAGGCAACGAATGAAACGGATATTAATTATTGAAGATGATTTAAATATTGCGGAACTTGAACGCGATTATCTTCTCCTAAATGGTTATGACGCTGAAATCGTTCAAGATGGCATTCAGGGCTTAAAAAATGCTCTAACCGGGCGATACGATGTAATTATTGTTGATCTAATGCTGCCCAGTAAAGATGGCTACCAGATTACCAAGGAAATACGCGAAAAGTATGAGATCCCGGTAATTATTGTATCTGCGAAAAATGAAGATATCGATAAAATCAGAGGGCTGGGATTTGGAGCCGATGATTATTTAACGAAACCTTTCAGTCCCGCCGAACTGGCGGCAAGGGTTAAATCGCATATTGCAAGATATGAACGGCTCAAAGGTAAAATAGTTGCTCCTGAAGTGATAAACCATCGAGGATTGGAAATAAATACGGCTTCCCATAAAGTTTTTGTTAATGGCAAAGAGGTTTGGCTAACGACCACAGAATATGAGCTTTTGGTTTTTTTTGCCGCGAATCCCAACATTGTTTTCAGTAAAGAACATATCCTCGCTACAATTTGGGGAGATACATACTTTGGAGATACGGCCACCGTTTCTGTTCACATACAGAAGATCAGAAAAAAGATTGAAAGAGACCCGTCTAATCCTGAGTATATAGAAACTTTATGGGGTGCGGGATATCGCTTTAATGGCTGATATTTTGGCAGAAGGGTTAGTGGTCCCCATACCTTGTTGAAGAGTTCACTTCTCTTTGAATTTGGAAACGTTTTAAAAGCTTAAATTAAGGAATCTTGGCCTTAAATCAAAGAGGATTGTTATAGATCAGGAGACCTTTTTGGGGTGGAATTCTAAAAAAGACTTGACATTTATATGAAGTAGTGTCAATATAATAAAAAATGCTAAAACGACGATGAGAGGAACTATTACAATTCAGATTTCCATTTCAGCGAGCTGCCGGATGGTGCAAGGCAGTTTTGGGATAGAATTAGAACTCTTCCTCGAGTAGCCGACCGAAATTGATTGTTAAAGTAGGCTCGGACGGATCTTCCACCGTTACAAGGAAGAGGATATCGGATCATCGAAGTCATGTTAAAAACCTCGAAAAGGTCCCGTATCTGGCAGAGAAGACAACTTATGTTGTCAACTTGAGTGGTACCGCGAATTAACCCTTCGTCTCAATTAGAGACGAAGGGTTTGATTATTTTAAGGAGGTCTTTGTTAATGAAGAAATTATATGTTTTTGATACGACGCTTCGTGATGGAGAGCAATCTCTAGGAATAACCCTTAATGTAAAGGAAAAACTTGAAATTGGGCACCAGTTAGTAAAACTTGGTGTTGATATTATTGAAGCTGGTTTCCCGGCCTCTTCTCCGGGAGACTTTGAATCTGTTCAAACAATGGCTCAAGAGATAAAAGGAGTTACTATCTGTGGTTTAACTCGAGCGGTAGCCCAGGATATTGACATCTGCGCCGATGCCTTGCGCAAAGCCGAATATCCCAGAATTCATACCGGAATCGGAGTTTCTCCTGTTCATATGGCCAAAAAGTTAAACCTAACCCCTGATCGAGTTATTGAGCAGGCGGTTTCCGCGGTTAAATACGCCAAAAAATATGTCAGTGACGTCGAATTTTATGCTGAAGACGCTTTTCGCGGTGAACCAGTATTTTTGGCCAAAGTTATTGAAGCAGTAATTTCTGCAGGAGCAACCGTGGTCAACCTGCCAGATACTGTGGGGTATGCAAGTCCTTGGGAATATGGCGACCTCATAAGTTTTGTCATCCAAAATGTTAAAAATATTGATCAAGCTATCGTTAGTGTCCATTGTCATAATGATTTAGGAATGGCTACAGCTAATTCCCTGGCAGGAATCAAAGCAGGTGCACGTCAAGTTGAGGGAACCATAAATGGAATTGGAGAACGAGCCGGGAATACCTCATTAGAAGAAGTTATAATGGCTATTTTTACTCAGCGCGATGGATACGGTGTAGAAAGCAGTATTAATCACCGTGAAATTTCCGCGACAAGCAGATTGGTTTCCCGGATAACCGGAGTGACAATTCCAGATCATAAAGCAATAGTTGGGGCAAATGCTTTTAATCATGCTTCAGGTATTCATCAAGATGGAGTCTTGAAAGACAGGGAAACCTATGAAATTATCCAGCCTGAAACTATTGGGGTGCCTAAGAATAATATTAATTTGACTGCCCGGTCTGGAAGACATGCTTTGCAATTTCGGCTTGAGGAACTAGGCTATAAAGTGGAAGGGGCACAATTAGATGATGTTTATCAGAGGTTCTTACTTTTAGCCGATCAGAAAAAAGAGATTTTTGATCAAGATCTCTATGTTTTAATGGGTGATTCAGATGACAAGGAGAACAGCATTATTTTTCATAGTATGTCTATTGCAACCTCAGGTGTCGGAATGGCAACTGCTACAGTAACTTTGGAGTTTGCAGGAAAAGTAACCACTGATGCTGCTTGCGGCAATGGCCCTGTTAACGCTCTTTTTAATACCATTGACAGGATAACAGGCAATAAAGCAACACTCGAATACTATGACGTTAAATCAGTTACGCGAAGCAGCGAAGCGCTTGGAGAGGCTACTATTAAACTGCGTTACGAGGATGGGCATTCAGTCGTCGGCAAAGGATTTTCCACAGACGTTATAGAAGCTAGCGCCAAAGCCTATATTAATGCTTTAGTTAAAAGGACTCCTGCAGCAGAGTCTTCTATTGCCATATAGTATAATTTCAAAATTATTTGTGAGATAGAAGCTTTATCAAATCGTAGACTCTCTCTTCTACAAGTGGGAGTTGTTCCTTTAAAAGATCAAATAGAATTCATAACCACAAGTTTACAAATATAATAGATAGCCTTCGACATTTATCCATTTTAAGACCCCCACTTCTATAAGTGGGGGTAGGTCCTTCGTAAACTTCAGGTGGGGTAGATTCCTCCTTCGCCGCTAAGTATTCCTATTGGGAAAGGCGGCTTGGCAATAATGTCCACTGGACATTATTGTATCTGAAGCCCCGATGTTCAGCTTCAGCTGACGAGTTCACTTGCTGAAGGATTTCAAAAGAGACAGTCTTAACCAAGGTTTTGATTGTCTCTTTTTTACCCTTAAAGATAATTCCTCCTAATATTTCGGGATTGAGGGAAGGAAAAATAAGAAGTTCAGCGAAATGAATTGATATAATGAACTCAGGGATCATGAAGGGAGATACTGCATCATGGAACAACACTTTCTTGTATTTAAAGAAGTGGCCGAAACAAAAAATATAACTTTGTCCTCTAAAAACCTTCATATGAGTCAGCCTAGTATTAGTTTGCAGATTCAAAATTTAGAAAACCATTATGGGGCTCGTTTTTTTGATCGAACTAATAAAGGCGTTACCTTAACCAAAGAAGGTGAAATATTTTATAAACATGTACGGAGTGTCTTAGGGATTTTAGCAAATGCCAGGGAACAGATTTGTGCTTTGGCTAAAGACCAAAGAAGACTCATTACTCTCGGTGCAACTTTAACTATTGGGGAATATATTCTTCCTAATATCTTAGCTTTTTTGTTTAGAACTCACCCTGGAGTTGATTTTAAAGTAAAAATTGCGAATACCGGCTCTATAACTCAAGATGTTTTGGAAAAGAAAATTCATATTGGCTTAATAGAAGGACCTGCTCCGCATCATAAGGATCTTAACGTGGAGAGCTTTTGGGAAGATGAACTGGTTGTCGTTTTACCATATTTTCACCCTTGGGCAACAAGAAAAAGTATTGCTCTCTCAGAACTGCCCTATGAGCGGCTGGTTGCCAGAGAGGTTGGTTCCGGGACACGGAAAGTCATGGAAAATGCGATTAAAGAGAGAGGGCTTGATCCTGCGCAGTTAAATATCACCATGGAGTTAGGAAGTACTATGGCTATCAAACAAGTCGTTGCCGCAGGATTAGGTATTACAATCATTTCGTCCTTGACCGTTCGAAAAGATTATGATCAAAGAATTTTTAAGACCTTGAAAATCCAGGATGCCCCAGTTTATCGCCCTTTAAGCATTTTGACCAATGCTCATTCAACCCAAACAAAAGATGAACGCCGCTTAACTGATTTGCTTCATGATCGCGAATTACTATCAGAAATATTGAGTAAAGATTATAATGAATTAGAGGATAATAATAAATTAGGACTTAATGCCAAGTAAAAGTGATTGAATAATAGAATGATAAGTGGCATAGCACTAATGTTCTCTTTCACTAATGATTCTTTTATAAAGAATAACGAGATACGACAAAAGCCTTCTGAAAATAAGAAGGCTTTTATATTTGGAGTTTTTGGGTATTAAAGTATGGTTTCTTCAAATAATAATCCCTCTGGCCCGGGTAAAGTGAACCAGAGGGATTCAATAGTATCAGTTACTGAGATGGAGTAGAAGAGGTTGAGGCTGATGATGGTCCATGACCTACATTTCCGTGACACGATATACAGTTAACATTACCCGAAATCATGGGCTGGTGGCTGATTGGCGGGGCATTCGGTGCAGAACCAGGGGCTAGAGTTATGTTCTTGGCATTTGGGTAGGCACTATCTTTTCCGCTATGACAATATAAGCAAGCGTCGATATGGGGGGTCCATTGAATTTGAGACGGAACCTGATGAGTGAAATGGAGATACAGTTCTTTGTAACTACTCACTTTACGAACTATGTAACCTATATTTCCTGGTGCAGCATGACAATTCAGGCACTCCACTGTTTTGTGAGGCCCCTTTTCCCAAGAAGCAACTTGGGGGGCGATTTCATGGCAAGAAGTACAGAATTGTGGACGGGATGTATAATGCATCCCTGCATATGCTCCAACGAGTAATACTACAAGTACAAGTAATCCAATAAGCACAGTTCTTTGGGCCTTGCTGGCTTTGGCTGGTTGCCCTTCGTTCGGTGCCATCGTCATCATCCCCTTTTTGAAATCCTTTTTGTTTGCATTTACTACTTCATTATTCGGTCTTATTGTTGCAGAAACTCTCGAAAAATATGTAATGCAATTGAAGGAAACATTCGTTTCGGTGGAGTATAAAAGAATCTTTTTTCGGTAAACTATGGATGTTTAAGGAACCAGTGAAGGAGGTAATTTTTAGTGCGTCGGCTTAGAATTTTTGTTTTATCAATTTTGACATTAGTCATTATCACTCTCGTAGCAGCCTGCAATACCCAGACACCCGCACCTGCGCCAACACCACAAACTTCGACACCCAATGTAACCCAAACGGCGAGTACCAATCTAACCTATGTGGGCGAACAAACTTGTCAATCATGTCATAAAAAGGCAAATTATGATAAGACGCCCCATCATCAATCCTTTAAACCGCTGTCGGCCTACAAATTCGACAAAACGTATGGGACAGTTACTGTTTATGATGGTGCTGCCAATGATGCAAAATCTACCTCAATTGATTTAAGCAAAGCCCTCGGAGTACAAATGGATACTTATGTGATTGCTGAAATTCCTAAAACAGCTGGTTTTGCCAAGCAGTTCTATCGAGTTGGACGTGTTACGAAAAACCCGGACGGAACGTATAAGATCCAAAGTGCCGGTTTAGTTAAAGGAACTCAGAACTGGTCTGCTGAAGATTACAGTTGCCTTGAATGTCACAGTCCTGGCATGGGGAAAGCCGGTTCAGCAGATTTAACGATTACCTGCGAATCATGTCATGGTCCCGGTAGTGCACATATTGCAGCTACTTCGGACGATCAAAGGAAAGCAACAATGCCGCTGCCAACATCTCAGACTTGCCTGAAGTGTCATAAGAGCGATCCGACTAAGGATACCAAAGCCGGAGCTACCCCAGGGGCTATTATTACAACAAACCACTATGGTACACGTGACTATACCTTCAGTAAGCATAACACGACCGGTATGATCAACGGATGCCTAACTTGTCACCAAGCACATGCTCCAGATACCAACGGCGGTTTATTAAGGAATGCCAATCCAAATGAAATTTGCGCCACTTGCCATGCAGGTAAAAATTACGACGTCAAAACGATTATGTGGGATAACAAGTCCGACCCTTACGGTCATATAACTGCCGACCACAGCTTTACCGCTGTTCCCGAGTCTGCTACAAAAGTCAACCCAACGACAAAGAACGTAGAAATCACAGATCCTACTGTGCTCAACATGATCAAGAAAGCATTACCTAATCTAGCAAAATAAAAATTCTTCTTCAAAACGAAGAGGCTTGACCTTCACAGGTCAAGCCTTTTTATGGTAAGCAGGGGGACAGTCATTTTCTTTTTGCATATTTTTGAAGTGCAAGGTATCAGTGTGCAAGACGTGTTATCAGGACCGTCCCCCTAACACACCCCTAACACAGATGGCTTTCCATATATGACAGAGTGTGATACGTTATAGGAGAAACGATATGGACAATTGTTTTTCAGGGGGGAACAAGTGTGAAGGTATTAGTGATTGGTTTGGGTGCGTTAGGAACTGTTTATTCTTGTTTTTTAAGTCTGGCAGGACACAAAGTGACAGGAGTAGGAAGACCTGCAGCTATAAATAAGATTAGACGTGATGGTGTTAAGGTTACAGGCATTTGGGGAGAACATAGGGCAGAACTTAATTGTGTTATATCCGAGATCTCAGAACTCGATCGTGATCAATTTGACATGATTATTGTTACTGTAAAATCTTTTTCTACAGAGGAAATTGCTCAAGATATTTCTCGTTTTGTAGGTGAAAAGACTCATGTGTTTCTCCTCCAAAACGGTTATGGAAATTTTGAATCCGCAGCAAATTATATTTCTGAAGATAAAATTCTCTTAGGTCGAGTAATTTTTGGGGCAGAGCTGGTTGCCGCGGGAGAATCTATGGTTACAGTAATAGCTGATGATGTAGTTTTGGGGTCACCGAAAAATCTTATATCTTACGAGCTATTAGAAGAGTATGCAGTAATTTTTAACAAAGCGGGTATCCCCACTAAGGCATCTCATGAAATTATGAAATATATTTGGGGGAAAATTATTTATAACTCAGCTCTTAACTCTCTTGGTGCCATTTTTGAAGTGAGTTATGGTCAATTGGCTGAGGAACCCTTTACTCGGGATCTTATAAATAAGATTATTCGAGAAATTTTTAACGTGTTAGCTGCTAGACATATTGAAACCTTTTGGCCCGATGCCCAAAGCTACTTAGAAAACTTCTATGATAATTTGATACCACCGACATCCGCTCATCATGCCTCAATGCTTCAAGACATTCAAAGTGGCCGCCGGACAGAAATCGAATACCTGAATGGTGCCGTGGTAAAACTCGCTCGAGAATCAGGTATACCTGTTCCAGTTAATGAGGTTATTGTTTCTATGGTAATGGCTAAAGAACACTTTAATTATCAGCGATAAATACCTGCAACATAAGACAACCTCATTAAGTCCCACTTTCGCTTGCCTAATCTATCAATCAATAAAGGCGTTCTCGCTCCACTGTCATACTAGTTAAGCGAGAACGCCTTTAGCTATCTGCTACTCACTTCGGATTTTAGAGTTAAGTTTTCCTACAGCTCCTTA
This sequence comes from Desulfosporosinus sp. SYSU MS00001, assembly GCF_049943955.1. Taxonomy (NCBI): domain Bacteria; kingdom Bacillati; phylum Bacillota; class Clostridia; order Eubacteriales; family Desulfitobacteriaceae; genus Desulfosporosinus; species Desulfosporosinus sp. SYSU MS00001. The sequence continues at coordinate 11,826 of NZ_JBNFTW010000009.1, read as the reverse complement.
TCCCATGTAGGACTTCCACTTCTAAAAGCTGGAATGATTACCATATCATGCTTTGGGGTAGATTCTATCCTTCAGCGCGATTAGAGCTCGTTATGGGCTAGGCGCTTTCGGAGAAAGCGTCCACAGGACACTTTCGTCAGCGAAGTCCCGGTGTTCCGCTTTAGCCGAACGAGTTCACTTAGGGAGTACGAGGTTTCTTAACGAACTTGTTTTAAAAGCTTCGCCATATTCTGACCAAGAACTTGGAAAGTCTGAATCCCTTCCTCGTCCTTTTGCACATCCCCCGGATCACGAGATAACGTCATATTCCAGTAGCTAGAAGAACAGATAATCATTTCAGCTATACCGAAAAAGAAGTTAATGGCAGAGTATGTAAAGGTAGATCCTGCTCTGCGGACGGAAACCACTGCAGTTCCGACTTTTCCTCTTAACAATGCCCCTCCATTGGCTTTCGCGACATATCCGCAACGGTCGATAAGAGCTTTTACTTCTGTACTCACATTACTAAAGTAGGTGGGTGAACCAATAATTACCCCATCTGCTTGCTCTATTTTTTCGATAAATGTATTCATCTCATCGTCCTTACGGGCACAGCGGTTATCTTGATTATTTCCACATTGGCCACAGGCCAGACAACCAAAGACCTTACGTCCCCCTAATTGAACGATTTCAGTCTCGATTCCCTCTTTCTCTAATTCAGCCAAGACCATTTTAAGGCTTTGTGCAGTATTGCCATTAACTCGAGGGCTGCCATTAAATGCAACAACTTTCATAATCTAACGCTCCCATTCTATATTTTTAAAATCTTATCTGGTATAATAATAAACAATATGTGCTGGGTTAACAAGTACGTACTTTTATGTGTTATAGTATCCGATTATATACTTAACTTGGTCTATAAGTTTTATTAATGTAAAAACAGATTCGATGAAGTCAAACTTAGGCCAGAAGTAATTTCTAAGGGGAGTTTGAAATATGATTAAGTTCAAGAATAATGAGTATCAATGTTCTATGGAATTGACTCTAGCGCTTATCGGAGGAAAATGGAAAGCATTAATACTTTGGCATTTAGGCGATAAAACCTTAAGATATAATGAAATGAGAAAAATATTACCTAATGTTACACCCAAAATGCTGACGCAGCAGCTTAGAGAATTAGAAGACTGTGGATTAGTCAAGAGATTTATTTATACTCAAATACCTCCAAAAGTTGAATATTCCCTTACGGATGCAGGAAAAAGTCTTCTGCCCATTCTTGATACCCTCTGTAAATGGGGATTAAATTACGCCAGTGAATCTGAGCAGGTGGAAGAAAGCAAAGAGATTGAATAAAAATAAGAGGCCAATGCTTGCGAACCATTCAGCTCGTTTTGCATTGGCCCCTTCTTTGTATTTTCGATATTATATTACCATTGCCTGCCGGGGTCGTCGGCCATATAGTTTACAGTTCCTCGTGGATAAAGAACAGAATAGTGATCCATTATGGGGTTAGGGTTGCTTGCCGTCGGCTGCGGAAATACCATTTCAATTTTGAAATCAGAACTAGCTGTATAGCCGATAATTTCTTGGCTATTGTAGTTCGTATCATAGGCGGGTGTTCCTAAAACTGCTTTGACACTATTAAGAGATAGACTTGATAATCGATTGTCAAAGGATCTTGCCTCAAAAATTTGCTCACCTTTGTTAATGCCAAAAACAAGTTTATGACTTGAGAAGGTGGCGTAGCGTCCTTTAGCAGCACCCACATAATTAGTTGAGTCAGCGGGTCCCAATACTTTCTCAATATCTTCAATGGTCGTGGTTTTTACTGGAAAATCACTATTAAGGATTTTTCCTTGGCGAGCCAACTGCATCATATTGAGCAATAGGGCCTTACTTGACGAATCGGCATTAAGAGAAGGAGTGGCTTGTGAAGAAGCAGGTGGTGTTGAAGTATTCGGAGTTGAAGTTTGAGTTTCAGTTTCTGTACTGGTATTTTGCTGATTGTTCGTTGCGGAGGTAGTGCCTTGACTCTGAGTGTTTCCTGCTGGCTTTAAGGGAGTGGTCAAGCTTGAACATCCTACGATAAGTGTCATGGCCAGAGCGGCAGCGGTCCATTTTAGACTGCTTTTTTTAAATGACGAAATCATGATAATCCTCCTTGTGTTGAATTTATTGACAAATCCAATCGTACCAGGAATCCAGAAGGGCTCAGACATGAGTTGTATCAGTTCAATAATTGTTTGGGCATATTTTTTATGTTCCTCTGGTTTAATAGCGGCAAGAGCAGTGGCATCACAAGCAATTTCGCAATCCCGTTTCATTTGATGCAGTGCGTACCAAATCAGAGGGTTAAACCAGTAAACAACTTGAAGCAGAGTAACAAAGGTATTGACTAAAAGGTCACGTCTTTTTAGATGACTCAGTTCATGTAAAAAGACAAAGTTTAGTTCTTCTGAAGATAATTTGTCAATAATGTGCTGAGAAATAATAATTTTAGGGTTTCTCCAGCCGAAAAGTGCCGGTGACTTAAAACCAGTATCGTAAACAACCGTTATCTTCGATGTTATATTGAGGCGTGTTTTGCATTCTTTAAGAATGTTAAGGACCTCTTGATTCTCGCAGGCAGGTAGTTTTTTGATTTTGACTAATAACCATCGATTTATCACAAAGATATAGAATAATATGAGGACAGCACCGGTTAGCCACAGATAAGCTAGGGGCGAATTGGCAACTTCAGTTTTGCTTGGCGAAGAAACTGTGGAATTGAGGCTATTATTACTTGTCAAAGGAGTTGTTAATGAAGATTTAGGGAGGGAACTGTTCTCTTTCGGCGGCGGGGCGAGTGTGTGAATCGTTTGACTAAATGTTCGGCTTAAATCAGATGTTGATGTGGAGTGGGGAATATAATTTAAGATGCTTAGAGAGCTTTGAGGTGAGAAAGGTACAATAAGCCTTAGAACTAAAACAAACCAGAGTAAATAATGGACGTTAGCATTTAGCTTTTGCTTGAATAAAAACTTGATTAACAATAGACCTAAAGCCATAATACTGCCGCTCAGAGACAAGGTGACAAGTAAACGAAAAAGTTCAGCTATAAGCACGTTCTCACTCCCATCTCTTAATTGACTTTTTCATCAAGCAGTTTGCGAAGCCTTTCAATTTCTTGAGGTGACAGGCTCTCATTTTTGACGAAGTTTGCAACCAGCAGATGGATTGAACCGTCGTAGACTTTGTGAAGAAAGGACTTCGTTTCTTCGCGCATGCATTCTTCCTTCGATACTATGGGATAGTATTGAAATAAATTCGCATCTTTATTTACAGCCAGGGCTTCTTTTTTTACTAATCGAGCAATCAAGGTATGAATAGTTTTCGGGTTCCATTGGGTCTCCGGTTTCAGGCAACCGATAATTTGAGTTGCAGTTAACGGTGATTTTTCCCAGAGAACTTTCATAACTTGCCATTCTGCTTCGGATATTTTACATGCAGTATGTTTCATCATCGGGGCTCCTTCCTACAGATGTAGTCTAAAACAAGATTACACTTGTAGGAGGGATAAGTCAAATGGATAATTATACCTATAATCTTTTTATCTGGAACCTGGATGATGTATGGATAATGGTTGTAATAGTAATACTATGGTAAATGTAGGATGGGAGGTGTTTGCAATGGGGGATAAAAGTCCCAAAAACAAGGAGAAAATGAAGAAGCGGTCGGAGAAAAAGAATACTTCGAGCCCCTCTATATTACCTTGAAAAATGGTTGATAGAATTTCAATAGTTTTTTAGCCGGCAGTAGCCGGTATTTTTTTGCCCACTTCTACAGGTGGGAGTGGTTCCTATACCTTGCTTCGGTGGGGGTAGATAGTTTTTACTAAAAACAATTTATAATAACAATGTGACTGATCGCACTTTATGGTATAATTAGTTATAAAAATATCTTTTAATTTAAGAATTAGTTTAAGAAAGGTTTGAGTTCAAATGTTGGAGTGGAAAGAGGAGTATTCTATCGGAGTTGAACAGATTGATGAGCAACATAAGCACCTATTTGAGATAGGAAATAAAATATATGATTTACTCGAAAATTATTTATATGTAGATAAATATGATAGAATTGTTGCCATTATCCGAGAATTAAAGGATTATACAAAATATCATTTTCAAGCGGAAGAAGATTACATGATTGAGCTGAAGTATCCAAGATATTTTAGCCAAAAAGTTGAGCATGATGACTTTATTAAAAAAATCGAAGAAATAGATCTCGAGAGTCTCGATAGAGACCAAGACAAACATATTCGAGAAATTCTAACCTTCGTCTTTGACTGGGTGCTCGAACATATATTAAAAAAGGATATGCTTATTGGAGCTTAAAACAAAGATAGAATTATGCAAAAGAGCCTTCCAGCTATGTAGCGGAAGGCTCTAATAATTAAAATTCCTCAGAAAAACAATAGCAAAAATACTTAATTTTTAACTGCTTCGTTAAGGTCTTTGAGTAAACGGGGAACATCAATGCCGTGTGCCAAGGCACCTTGTTCAAGGTTCTCAAAACGTGCAGCCATACACCCAAAACAATGCATGCCATAGCTCAGAAGTATATCTGCAGCTTTTGGATACTTTTCAACAACTTCAGTGATTGACATATCTCCAGTAATCACGAGACGATCAACTCCTCATTTTCTAATTTTCATTTCCCTTTTTAATATGCCTGCATTTAAGCGAATCATTTCTTAATTTAAACGGTAGATTAATCCAGATTTGCACCTCGCCTGCTTATTATAATTTGTCAGGGTTCCTATAAGGTAAGGAATATTATAATGGAAGAACAATTAATTACCTTATGTAAGTATGATACTATAAATCAATGACTACCGTCAAGTAAGTGAATGTGCTAAACTATAATCAAAGCAGAAACGGAGGGTACCCTACCATGGAAGATTATCATCTTTGCCCAAAATTTGAATCTGCCTTTGAATTAATCGGAAAACGGTGGACAGGATTAATTATTCGAGTTTTACAAACAGGGCCGAAACGTTTCAAAGATTTGACTGAAATAATACCCAATGTCAGCGGAAAAGTGTTGACGGAACGATTAAAGGAATTAGAGAGTGAAGGAATCATATGTCGGGAGGTTTATCCTGAAATGCCAGTTCGTATTGAGTATAGCTTAAGTACTAAAGGTGAAGATCTTATCCCTGTGTTTAACGAGTTGCAAAAGTGGTCGATTAAATGGGTCGGACTGCAAAAAGACTTGCAGATTAAGGAGCCAATAAGAAAAGAGTAAGTCATATCAAGATACAAATTTAGCAATCGTAAGGCTCCCACTTTTTCAAGTGGGAGTGGTTCCCATACCTTGCTTCGGTGGGGGTAGAATCCATCTTTCAGTGCGATAGCATTTGTTATGGGCTAGGCACTTTCGTCACCGAAGACCCGATGTACAGCTTTAGCTGAACGAGTTCACTGGCTTTAGAAAAAATCTAAAAGAGTGATTAAAGGAGTTTTTGCGATGACTCAAAGTGATGTCTTGTATTTAACTTCCTGGTTTGAGAACTTTACAAATCGTTATACTTCAAGGGACTTAGAAATCCAAGCTAATCTTCAATATAAGAAAGATCATTCCCAAAGAGTTAGGGACAATATGTTAATGATAGGAGCAGACCTTCGGCTTGATACCGATCAAATGAAGTTAGCTGAAGTGATTGGACTTTTTCATGATGTCGGACGATTTGAACAATACACGAAATATCATACGTTTAAGGATCATTTAAGTGAAGATCATGCGATTTTGGGTGTTTCTATTTTAGAAAGGGAACAGATATTAACGGGTAGAGCAAATAAAACGGAAATAACAATTATTAATGAATCCATAGTCAACCACAATCAGCGAGTAATTCGAGGAACTATTTGCGGAACTACGTTGAAGTTCTGCCAAATGATTCGAGATGCCGACAAATTGGACATTTTTGACCAGATCATTAATTTTTATGAGAATCCGGGGAAGACCCCATATCTAGCCATAGAGAAGGACCGTGAAGATCAACGATATTCTTTAGATATCATTAAAGGCATTTTAAGTGGAAAACAAATTTCCTATTCGATTGTAAAATATCCCCTAGATATTAAGCTGGTTCGATTGTCTTGGCTCTTGGATCTAACATTCCCAATTGCTTTGAAAACCGCTCGACGCAAACAATATTTTGAAAGACTTAAAGAATTTATTCCGACTACTCAGGATACTCTGCAAGTTTTCGGGTACATAGAGCAAAGGCTTTTGCAAAAAGCAGATGCTAATTAACAGTTCCAAAAAAATTGTTGCTTTGATGTGCATCATGTTTGTCGAATCGGGAACCCTAAATCACGCAGGATTTCGATGCGGAAAGGGGAAATATAGTTATGGGAAATAAGAAAACAGATAAATCGAGAACTCATGCTGCTAATTTAAATGATAATCGTCCCAATTCAGATAACGATAAGAAGAAAGTTCCCACGAGTGCTACCAATAATCCTCAGGAAAAGCTTTAAACAAACTGCTGTCATATAGAGACACCCGCCTAGATATGATTTTGGGCGGGTGTCTCGCTCTAAGTGATTTCTATTCCACGAATACCCTTAATACTCTTAAATAACGGAGTATCCCAGGTTATTCGTTTTCGGTATAATTATAATTGAAGAAGGTTATCTGGAAGGAGGAGACTATTCGGCAAATATTGGTATTCAGTTAAGTATAGTTCAAAGAATAAATAAATGGCTTAATGAGAGAAGTCTGCCTTTTAACGGTATAAAGTGTGGGGGAGTTTTCCGATAATGTCTGCTAAACCTGAGTTGCGCAATAGTTCAAGGTTGCCATACAGTACGGAAATTTATTGCTCAAAATGTATCTCTGAAGGAAAAATAACTGTTTATGAATTAGCTTTAGAAATAAAGGTTGTGAATATTTCCAGAGAAGGCTTGTGTATTGTGACCGAAGTAGAATTTAAAGAAGGTGCTTTACTCGAATTTGATATCACGCTGGAGGACAAAGTATATAAATCAATTTCGGCTGTGATTTTATGGATAATAAAAGATCAAAAAAATTATAAATATGGAATGCGAATAAACAACATTACCGGAAAACTTAGCAGGCATATCTATAAACTGGAGAATAGATTTCTTGCGCGGATTTAACTACTAAATTGGTTAATGATCATTGTGTTCCGAGACTAAAGAATAAGCTTTAAGGACTCGTAAATAACTTGAGGGGTAAGGAGCTTCCAGGGAGATAACCCGCTGTTCAAAGGGATGGGGGAAGGATAACGAAACGGCATGTAATGCTTGTCCGGATATGAGGTCTGAACGTTTTCCGTACATTCTGTCCCCGACAATTGGGTGACCTAAATAACTCAGATGAACCCTTATTTGATGAGTCCTGCCGGTTTCGAGTGCAAGTTCTAAAAGAGAGACTTCTGAAGAGGTGCAAATCTCATGATAATGGGTAATCGCCGGATCTCCGGCTTCTGTTACAGCCCGTCGATTTGGCTTGGCAGGATGAGTACCAATCGGCAGGTTGATTGTACCATTTGGAGGATCAATAATTCCGATTACTACAGCATGGTAAGTTCGTTTGATTTTTCCTTCTTTTAGAAGCTTCTCTAAGTATGTTTGGGTACGTCTATCTTTGGCAAAAAGGACACACCCTGAGGTTTCTCGATCTAAGCGATGTATTGGGCGAATAGTGCAAACTGTTCCATGCTGCTGATAATGATAAGCAAGGTGGTTGCTTAAGGTACCGTGAGAAGTTTGCCCAGTTGGATGAACCAATAGGCCGGAGGGTTTATTCAAGACAATTAAATAGTTGTCCTCATACAATATTTCGATTGGACCTTGCTCAGGTTCTACTCCGAAGGTTGTATCTTCGAGGGAGAGGATTTTTAAGACATCTCCTGAGTTAACGTTCTTTTGTAGAAAGGCGTTTTTTTTATTCAATAAAATGCCCTTTTTTCGGGTTAATTTCTGAATTGTTCTGCCGGAATAGTTCAGAACTTGTTTTAAATAAGCCTCAACTGTAAGGCCTTGATGAACATCGGTTACCGTGTAGGAAAGATACGTTTTCATGTCACCAGTTCCAATCCGTAATAATTATTTAAAAATTAAAAAAATGAATTGTTGATAGATTAGGGAAAACCGTTAGTTCAGAATCATAGAGAATCTTTGCAATCAATAATACCATATTATTGGTTGCTACCTTAAGAATAATAAGCATAAGCGAAGATATAAAAACAAGCGATGAGTTTACTGTTATGTGTGAAGCTCTCTCCCTCTGACATCTACAGTTTTTTCAGGATAGGAGTGAAGACTATTATTATCAGTGCTAGCCGAAGGACAGATATCCCGGCATTTTATACGCAATGGTTTTTGAATAGGATTCGAAAAGGATATTGCACAGTGTTTAATCCTTTTAATCGCCGCCAAGTAAGTAGAGTATCTTTGCTGCCTCAAGATGTTGATGTAATCGTATTCTGGACCAAAAATCCTCGTCCCCTAATGGAGCATATAGTGGAATTAGACGCAAGAGGATTTAAGTATTATTTTCAATATACCGTTAATGGATACCCTCCTCAACTTGAGCCTAATATTCCTCAATTAAATACTTCTATTGAGACATTCTCAGAGTTGGCTTCAATGATCGGGGCTGAAAAGGTAATTTGGAGGTATGATCCTATTCTCATCAGCAATATTAGCGATTATGATTATCATTTAAAACGATTTGCCCAAATCGCTGCCTCATTAAAAGGAAAAACAAAGAGAGTCGTAATTAGTCTTGTTGATGAATATCGGAAGGCGACATACAAATTTAAGAAACTTAAGGGCCAAACTATAAATGTCATCCCAAGTAACGAATTAAATTACTTTAAAATTGGTGAATTAATGAAGGCATTCTCAGAGCTCGCCCGGGATAATGGCATGGAAATATACAGCTGTGCCGAAACTGTTGACTTGGAACCCTACAATATCTTACCTGGAAAATGTGTTGATGATCAATATATCCGACGTGTATTTGGCCTTGCGATAACTAATATCAAGGACAAATCTCAACGACCGGAATGTGGTTGTATTCCAAGTAAAGACATAGGAATTTACGATACATGTTTCTATGACTGTGCATACTGCTATGCCGGAACTATAAAATCAGGACAAAAGCGGCGCCATGATATAGATTCCCCTTCTCTTATCGACAGATATGAAACTTCTCCATGAGAGAGCTTTTTGACATCAGTGAACTCGTTCAGTTAAAACCGAACGAGTTTATCTAGCCTGTTTGCTTAATCTCTCGAATAATTACATATGAAATATGAGAGAGGGAAAGATAAAGTCAGATACCGAAATAGACAAAGGAGCAAACAGATGAAAAGGTACCTGGCTTTAATAATGATAAGTATTTTAATTCTCTGTCAGACACTCATTGGTTGCACAGGTTCTAAGAATGTGCCTCAAATATCGCCGCCCTCAGAGGTTAGAGAGGACCAACCTCCGAAGGCTGAAGCTTCACGTCAGGAGACGTCAAATTCGAGCGGCCATGTGGTTTTAGGCTTTTATACAGATTCGCAGCGAGCAAAAGAATCGTTGGTTAACGAGATTAATCATCTCGATGAAGTAGCTTTTTTTTGGTATACTTTTGCTGGATCAGGTTCTGTTAAACCTGCGGCCAATGTCGATTTAAATCTCAAAGGAAGAGCACAAAAAGGTGGAGCGAAAGTCTTTGCTTTAGTGCATAATATGGATGCTAACGGCTTCAATTCCCAATTGGCCCATCAAGTTTTGGCGAATAAAGCAACTCGCTCAAAATTCATAAATAATCTTGTCCTTCTCACGACTAAGGATAATTGGGACGGAGTAGCCATTGATATCGAAAAGATTCTGGCTACTGATCGGAAAAATTACTCCGCATTTTTAGATGAGTTACATACTGCCCTTAAAGCCAAAAATAAAATTCTTAATGTCTCAATTCCTGCCAAATATCAAGATATTCCAAACGACTTATGGTCAGGGGCATTTGACTACGCTTCAATTGGTCAAGCAGCTGATCAAGTTGTACTCATGACCTACGAAGAACATGGTATAGGAACAACGCAAGGCCCGATAGCTTCTCAAGGATGGGTTAATAGGGTAATTGACTTTGCAACCGGTAAAATCCCCAATGAAAAAATTATTATGGGATTACCGGTATATGCCAGTGATTGGGCTTCTAACAGGCCAACTATACCTAACTATTTAACATATGATAAGGCCATTAGTCTGGCTAAAAATCAAAACGTAAATATTTTGTACGATAAGTATCAACAGGTTCCGCATTTTGCTTATACAATTGGTAATGTACGCCATGAAGTTTATTTAGAAGATGTTCGCAGTCTTACAGCGAAACTTGGACTTGCTCAAAAAAGCCAACTGCACGGTGTCGCTATTTGGCGATTAGGCATTGAAGATCCAACATTATGGACAGAAGTTTTAAAAAAGTATAGTTCTGGCTAATTCTATGTAAATCATCTTAGTAGTTCTCTGAGCACACTGAGAGTTGTAAAATGAGGGTGAGATTTTGGGGGTTATAGGAGGTCGGGCACATATAAATGGAGTCACTTTTGCCACAAATACGCATGTTGTTCGCGGAAGATTGTCAAAAGGAATGATTTCCATACGTGTACGTCGATTACCTGGAGTTCGAATTTTTATGCTAATGGACAAAATTCCTTTCGCACGCGGTATTTCTTCTTTGCTAAAATTAGATATAAAGCTATTCCTGTGTGTTATTTTATTTTTCGTCATACCATGGGATTGGCTCTTTCCGGCAACTGATTTTTGGGGTTTTAATTCGGGATGGAAAAGTATTGCTGCTTATTGTTTTGTTTTTCTTATTTTGGTAGTTTCCTTGAGACGGTTGTGGCAGTTCCATGGAGCAGAACATAAAGCTTATAATATTTATGTAAGCGGTGGCGAACTCTCATTAAAATCTGTGCGAGGGGCCAGTCGAATTAGTGAACATTGCGGAACCAATTTGGCTGTCCCTGCAATCCCAATTGTCCTCTTGCTGTCCTTTACAAATTTAGCATTGCCGTTAATAATGATAGCCTTAGCAATCAGTTACGAGATATTTAACCGGAGTTTTCGTAAATTTCGTCTTAGGCCAGTAAAGTTTGTTGCTGGGATGATCCAGAAATATATCGTAACCGTTGAGCCGACTGATGAACAAATACTATTGGCCACGGCTACCTTGAGTAAGGCAATAGAATACAGTTAGAAGCATCATATGTGAAATACGGATCGGCTATGATAAGCATGCGTCAGTCGCCTTTACAGAAAATAACAAAGTGAACTCGTTCAGCAAAAGCTGAAATCGGGGCTTCGGTGACGAAAGGGCTGGTCCATAACAAATGTTATCGCGCAGAAGGATGGACGCTACTACCACCGAAGCAAGGGATGGGAACAATCCCCACTTGTAGAAATGGGAGTCTTACAATTAGATAAAAGAAAAAAGAAATAAAAAGTGTTGACATAGTTAAGGAAGAAGTGGTATTATAACAAAGCGCTCGAGAACAGCGCCTTTTAAATTCACTCAAACCTGTTGCTCTAAGAAAATAGTTGTTGACAGTATTAAGAGAGAATGTTAAAATGAAATTCCGTGGTCTTTGAAAACTAAACAACAAGGACAGCCAATGAGAGAAACTCGGAAGAGTTTCAAACGAATCATGAAATCATGAGCAGATATCATCTTCTTTAAAGAAGTTGAGATAACTTTTTTGGAGAGTTTGATCCTGGCTCAGGACGAACGCTGGCGGCGTGCCTAACACATGCAAGTCGAACGGTCTAATGCTTAACA
>NZ_JBNFTW010000008.1:0-201238 GCF_049943955.1 Desulfosporosinus sp. SYSU MS00001 | reverse complement strand
ACGGGAGCAGCAGGAGCGACAGGCGCAACGGGAGCAGCAGGAGCGACAGGCGCAACGGGAGCAGCAGGAGCGACAGGCGCAACTGGAGCAGCAGGAGCGACAGGCGCAACGGGAGCAGCAGGAGCGACAGGCGCAACGGGAGCAGCAGGAGCGACAGGCGCACCGGGAGCAGCAGGAGCGACAGGCGCAACGGGAGCAGCAGGAGCGACAGGCGCAACGGGAGCAGCAGGAGCGACAGGCGCAACGGGAGCAGCAGGAGCGACAGGCGCAACGGGAGCAGCAGGAGTGACAGGCGCAACGGGAGCGGCAGGAGCGACAGGCGCAACGGGAGCAGCAGGAGCAACAGGCGCAACGGGAGCAGCAGGAGCGACAGGTGCTACAGGTGCAACTGGAAATGCACCAACTTTAGCCTATACTGATGCAGCTGGACCAATTACCGTATATCCGCCCTTAGACACTGAAGTTACTGTTGCGAGTGTCACTCAAAGTGTTGTGGCAGGACAACAGCTGAAAATTGATTATGCTTTTGCTGTTGAATTTGTAACAACTGCGAACTGGGCATTTGTATTTGAGACACGCTTGTACAGAGATGCAACGCTGATTAATACCCGGACATTCAATAGAAATGCTGCTAGTGCAGGAACTCAGAGATTCCCCCTTTCAAGCACCTATGTTGATGTAGCACCCGCTACCAGTGCCAGTTCGACCTATAGTGTCAGAGTTATCGTAACAACGGCTACCAATATTACCTCAGGAGCCACTGGAGCTAGTATTGATATGAATATCATCACATTTACACCCTAGAATGACAGGAGTATTTGCTTCAAACGCGGCCGCAATGTCGCGTTTGAAGCTTAAGTTTAAATTGTTTTTTATTTGACCATGAATTAGCCACGACTAATTGTTTCTCGAATACTATGAATTGTGACTTATAATGAGACTTTGAGGTGCAGATAATGGAGAATAAATCCATTACTATCAGTTTGTGTATGATCGTTCGAAATGAAGAAGAGACAATTGCTCGGTGCCTGGATTCCGTGCAGGGGATTCCGGATGAAATAATAATAGTTGACACTGGTTCCATAGATCGAACCAAAAATATTGTTAGTGGATACACGGATAAGGTTACCGATTTTCCCTGGATCGATGATTTTGCGGCCGCGCGTAATTTTGCATTTAGCCAGGCAACTAAAGATTATATCCTGTGGTTGGATGCAGATGATATTTTGGCGGATGTTGATCGTGAAAAATTTCTAAAGCTTAAGAAGGAATTTGATACATCTATTGATATCGTTAATATGCCCTACCTCTTGGCTTTCGATCAATCTGGCGCGGTTACGTTTAGTTTAAGACGAAACAGGCTAGTCAGAAGAAGTAAGAATTTTCGCTGGATTGGTGCTGTTCACGAATATTTAGAAGTCTATGGATCTATTTTAAATTCCGATATTTGCGTAACCCACAAAGGGTTAGAACGAGGCGATTCGGACCGAAACTTGAAAATATATGAAAAACGAAAAGCGAATGGAGAAACCTTTTCGCCACGAGATTTGTATTATTACGGCAATGAGCTTTTCGATCATCAATTATTCAAACGGGCTATTAAGGTTTATCAGGAGTTTTTAAAAACAGGCCAGGGATGGGTTGAAGACAATCTTTCTGCTTGTGGGAAACTCGCGGAATGTTTCGAGAAGTTAGGGCAGAAAGATAAAGAGTTGCAGAACCTCATGAAATCCTTTGAATACGCTATTCCGAGGGCCGAGTTTTGCTGTCGTTTAGGATTTTATTTTCTAGAGGCTAAGAAATACGAACAAGGAGCTTTCTGGTATAACCTGGCGACTCAATTGAAAAAGCCCCTTGACAGTTGGGGTCCACGGATAGAAGCCTGTTGGACATGGCTGCCGCATTTACAGTTGTGCGTTTGCTATGATCGCTTGGGTAACCAGGAATTAGCTTACGAGCATAATGAAATCGCAAGAAAATATTATCCTAATAATCCTCAGATCCTTTTTAACAAAAAGTATTTGGAAGGGGTCCTGGGAATCGGCAAAGGAGACGAACTAGATTGAGATTAGATTGGCATGAAGATTTTATCGTTCACTTGGCAAGCGTTATCCGTCCGCAGGTATATATTGAACTCGGGTTGTTTAAGTGTACTCTTTTTAATCGAATGATCCCCTACGCCGGTCAGTTAATTGGCGTTGATATTAATCCGAAAGCCGGTAGTTATATGCAAGCATCAGCCAATACCCGTTTTTTTAATGGCAGTACTCAGGAGTTTGCAAAGGAACTTGAAAAAAATTCGCTGCAAATAAACATGCTATTTATTGATGCCGATCATTCCAAAGAAGCGGTGCTGAACGATTTTTGGGATTATTTTCCTCACGTAGCTCCTCACGGTCTAATCTTATTTCATGATACGCATCCTGGGGAGGAGTACCTGATTCAGCCTGAATGGTGCGGTACTGCCTATAAGGCTATTGAAGAGTTATTAAAGGAAACCGGTCCTTATGAGTTGATGACAATTCCGGTTTCGCCCGGTTTGACCATATGCAGGAAACGCCAAGCTCAATTATCTTGGAAGGAAAGTTGATAGTATTTCATTTAAAAAAACAGTGCTTTGCAAATAAATAGAGCTAATAAAGTGGAAGCAGGTAACGGGCCTGCTTTTACTTTATTAGCTTTTATTTAACTATAAAATTTTAGTTCACTTTTCTATATGGTGTACTAAAACGAAAGATCATAGATTATTCTTCTAAATCTATTTGCATCATGATCTCCTTAATATTACCGTGATAGGGCATTAAAATTGATTTTTTAAATTCAATAAATTTTATGCCTTGGTAGGGACCAATGTCATAGCCATAATTTTGTTCAGCCAATTTTCTGGTAATAACATTACCTTCCTCTTTCCACTTTTTGAAATATTGTTCTCTAGCAAAACCTGATTTTTCATAGTTCCAAGATGTTGGCAAGTAAATATAGTTGATTTCCTCGCTTTCATAATAACCGATGTCAGCTTCTTTTAGCCTTCTGGCGAAATCGACATCTTCATAACCGCCGCCGATAAAACGCTCGTCAAAAAAGCCGATCTTTCTTATTAAATCCTTTTTGAATCCGAAAAATCCAAATCGATAAAGGGCAACGATTCCCCAGCCATCTTCCAGCATTGTCAGGATTTTTTCCACTGCCTTAAGGGTTGGGCGAGCTTTATCGTTGCATATAATTATCGTCTCGAAGTTACTCGAGGTTATAGAGTCATTAACAAGTTTCGAAAATGAGGGATAATTAGTGCCGTCAAATATTCGACTGTTGAGACCTTCCAAACACAATTCTGCCTCTTTGCTTAAGTGCGGTCTGTTGGAAATTATGACTATTTCATAATTCATAACTTGTCTCCTCTAGAATAGTTCTCTATTTTAGGCTTAGTAGGAAAGCTTCAACTTGATCCGCCGTACGCTGCCAAGTCCAGCTTTGAGCAAAAGCCTGTCCTTCAGAAGCTATTCGCTGACGTTCGGCATCAGTTCTTAGGAGCCGATAAATCGCTGAGCTTAACTGCTCGAAGTCGCTGGGGGGAACAAGCAAACAGTTTTTGCCACTTGTTACATAATCACGGTTTCCGCCGCAGTCTGTTGTCACCACGGCTGTACCGCAGGCCATTGCTTCAAGAGGAGGCAGACCGAAGGCCTCGAAATAGGAGGTGTAAACAAAGAGGTCAGCCTGAGCGTACAGTTGGGCCATCTCAAGATCAGAAGTAGTGGTCTTAATTTGACAGGGAACAGGGAATGCAAAATAGGCGTTCTCAGGAATTGAAACGGTAAGGTCAAAATCAACTTGATTTTTTAATAAGTTGATTGCTTTCAGAAATTCCGGGCCTCCTTTCCAAGTGTACCCGGAAGCAGGGTCACGCATAATATAGAAAATGTTTTTGCGCCCGGTTGCCAGAGAACGCTTGGGATGAGGACGAAAGGTTAACGTGTCAACACCGGCGTTAATGACGGTACTTTCCTTGCCTGTTTCCTTCAGCAGAAGTTGGCGGTGCCATTGAGATATGGACATAATCGGAGCTCCGATCAGATAGCTTTGCTTGGCTGTTTCCGCATCAGGGACCCAGAGGGGCTCATACCCAAGGCTAAGACGCACCACCCGGCCTTTTTGTGATTCCCAAGCAGGTCTTACTGTGAGATAAAAATTAGGCAGAATGAAATCCGCTGAAGGAATAGAGGAAGGGGTAAGTTCACTCACGCGTCTTAATTTGGTTCGCAAGGGCCAGACTTGAGCCCCTTTTTGGGGCATAACAACTTCCACATCATGGCCTTTATCCTGCAAGGCATTGGCTAAATGGTAAATAAAACGTGCTCCCCCACCCATTTCTAAACTAAGAACCGGAAACACAATTTTCATGGTTTGTCCTCCCTTTTGCTCGGTACTACATACTATGCGGCTAAGTGGGCGATTTGTGCCTGAAGGCACTTTACGGGACAATTTGAATAGGATGTAGGAATAGAGGATGTAAAAATAACAATCGGAAGGATGTTCAGCCAGTGACCGTTAATGTCGTAAATCATAAAGATTTCCTCACAACAATTAATGAACTTCTTTGTGGTTCCCGAACGGTTTTAGATATTGGGTGTGGTTTGGGTACGACTCTGACAAAGCTTCGCTGCCCGATAAAAATCGGTGTGGATGCTCATCGACCTTATTTAGAGAAAGCCAAGGCCGAAGAACCGTTGGTTACTTTGAATTTCAGAGCAGAACGCTTGAGAGAATTGTTTCTTTTCAATTCTATTGATAGTGTCACTCTGATTGATGTGCTTGAGCATTTTGAAAAGGAGGATGCCCTTGACGTCCTTAACCAAGTCGAGGAAATTGCGGCTCAAAAGGTTATAATTTTTACGCCAAGGGGATTTTTTCAACAAAATGATGTCGATCATTATGGTTTAGGAGGGGAAATTTACCAGCGCCATCGATCAGGCTGGGAGGTTGAAGAATTCCAAAGTCTCGGCTACAATATAATAATTTTTGCTAAGTTCCACGATCAGAAAAATAAGGCCTTTTTGGAGGTTTACGGTGAAAAGGCTGAACCCATTGATGCTCTCTTAGCTTGGAAGGACTGCAGCTCAAGAAAATCAGAACCGGAAGGCGGAAAGTGACATTAAATTTTGGAAAGAGATTTTAAAGCTGTTCCCTTTCTCTAGGTATGGCTGAGCTCGAATAGTAAGGCCTCCAATTTATCTGCCGAGCGGCGCCAGATCCATGGCTGGACGAATTGCAGGCCGGTTAGAGCAAGCCGATCCCGTACATTTTTCTGTCTCAGCAACTGTAATAGCGCAAGGGTTAATTCGTTAATGTCGCTGGGAGGAACTATTAAACAGTTCTCACCGTTTTTTGCATAATCGCGGTTACCTCCGTTATCTGTAGTTACCACGGCAGTTCGGCAGGCCATGGCCTCCAAAAGCGGCATGGAGAAGGATTCAAAATAGGAGGTGGAAACAAAAATATCTGCCTGACCATAGAAAAGGGCCATCTCTTGGTCCGTTTGGGCTTTGACAATTGTATAAGGAACAGGTGCCCAGTAGCTCGCTCCCTCTGGGGTGACGACCTGGATATCGAAGTCAGGTATAGAGTATTTTAGTTGCCGGCAGGCTTCCCAAAAATCATCACTGCCTTTCCAGGTGTAGCCATGTTCCTTAGAACGAAGGATGTAGGCAATAGTCAGACGCCCTGTAGATAGGGATTTTTTTGGAAAAGGATGAAAAACTGATGTATCAACACCTCCAGGTATAACAATGCTGTCTCGCCCGGTCCCCTGGAGAATTAATTGCCGATGCCATTGTGACAGAGAAATTATAGGAGCATCTATAAGATAAGACTCTCGTGCTTTTTCTGCTTCTGGAACCCACATAGGTTCATAACCAAGGCTAAGTCGAACGACTTGGCCTTTTTTTGATTCCCAAGCCGGAAAGACCGTGGGATAAAAATTAGGGAGCAGAAAATCTCCGGCAGGTATGGTTTGTGAAGTAAGTTCCTTTACCCGGGTGATATGGGTGCGCAGAGGCCAGGCAATGGAAGCGTTTTCAGGGACTACAATTTCCACATTGTGTCCTTTATCCACCAGCTCATTGGCTAATTGATAAATAAAGCGTGTTCCTCCGGTTTCTAAACTTAGAACGGGAATAACTAATTTCATTGATAAATCCTCCAATAGTTCATGTCAGTATCCTAAACCATTCTTTATAGTCTATGTTGTGTTCCTTGACAAAGTGGCAGGAAATGGGTTAAAAACCGCCATCTTAGTGTCAAGATTAAGTGGACTTCCATACCATATAGAGATGAGATTTGGGGAGGATGGAACCTAAAATGAAAATATGCGTGGTTGGTTTGGGTAATATCGGCTTTAATCTATTCACATTCCTCTGCGAAAAATTTCCGGGTGATGTCAGCGGAGTTGATGTGGATAGGAAGAGGGTTGAGGAATTATCGCACCAAGGTTATAAGGTTACTGACAATTATCAGGATTTAGTTGGCATAGATGTATGGCTAATGGCACCTTCTACGGGTAATCAGGCTGAAAATCTGTTTGCAGCTCTGGAAGCCATGATTATTCGTCCAGGTGCTTTAATTTCCATTGAATCGACGCTGCCGCCGGGCACCATGAGTCGTGTACGCGATTTTTTGGAGAAAAAAGGATTCCAACTGGGAAGCAATATTTTTCTGATCCATGTACCTCACAGAGTCATGTTCGGGGTTGACAAAACGGTCTGCGATACACCAAGGGTTTTGGGAGCGTTTACGAGCCCCTGTCTGGAAAAAGGGCACCAGTTTTATTCCCCTCTAGTACCTGAACTGATAGAAGTGTCAGATATTCGAGTTGCCGAGTTGTCTAAGGTTGTGGAAAATGTCAAGCGTTATGTCGATGTTGCCTTTGCTCAAGAAATTTATAGTTTCTGTGTTGATCAAGCTTTGGATTTTGACGATTTAAGAAGAGCAGTGAACAGTAAAAGTAACGTTGAACTTTTGGGTACTGATTGGGGTATTGGCGGGGAATGTTTGCCAAAAGACTTAGGATTCCTGCTAAACGTCTGTTCCTCATCATTGCTGGAAGGTGCAGAAAAAGCGGATCAGAACTATAGGGATAAAATCGTCAGCCAAGCGGGTTCCGGCAAGGAAATCCTAGTTAGGGGATTGGGCTACAAAGCAGGGGTTAAGGATCTTAAGTACAGCAGGGCCATCGATTTGATTAAGGCCTTGGAAGCTGCCGGAAATACTGTAAGGGTAGAAGATCCTTTGTTTAGTCCGGATGAACTTCTCAATGCCGGTCTTAACGTTTATCAGAATAACGATCCGGAAACTAGGAAACGGCAATCAGTGCCCAATAAGATCATTCTTGAACGGCAAAAGGCCTTAAATCCAATCGAAGTAGCTCCAATCCAATCAGATCCGGATGACATTGAAAAAACAGCCTCTCGACGCTTAAAAAAGAGTAATTTTCAGGATAAAGTAATTGACTTAATTCAAAAAAATCTAACCAAGGCAATAATAAGCGGAAAAAGGAGCAATTAAGATGGCCAAACTATTGATCACAGGCAGCCAAGGAACTTTAGGTTCGCGACTGGTAGAAGTCATGAGAAATCGGGGGCATGAAGTTTGGGAAGTCGATTTACAGCATCATCCCGGCGAGAACTATTTTAGGGCGGACATTGCTGAATACCGTCAACTGGAACGAGTTTTCGAGCAAAACTATGATTATGTATTTCACTTAGCTGCCGAATTCGGCCGGATCAATGGAGAACATTATTATGACACCTTGTGGAAGACAAACGTTATCGGGACACGCAATATTTTAGAGTGGCAATTGAAAAAAGGCTTTAAATTAATATTTACAAGTTCTTCTGAAATCTATGGAGAGGCCGCCGAACCGCTTTTGACTGAAGATTTACCCCAAAAAAAGACGATCATTCAGCATAATGACTACGCGTTAACAAAATGGGCTAATGAAGTACAAATCATGAATTTCGCAAAGAAATACCAATCTCCCATTGTTCGGCTTCGTTTATTTAATGCCTATGGACCAGGAGAATATTATCATGCTTACCGCAGCGTTATTTGCCTTTTTATTTACCGGGCCTTAATGGGTATGCCTTACGATGTTTTTGAGGGATATTACCGGGTCTTCATGTATGTCGATGATTTAATTCCGACCATTGCGAATGTAATTTCAAACTTTAAACCCGGAGAGGTGTACAACATTGGCGGAACAGAGTATCGCAGTGTCCATGAGCTCAGTGATTTAGTGCTTAAGTATACGGATGGTAATCCCAAACTGGTCAATTACCTTCCGGAGGACAAACACAATACAGTCAGCAAACGGCCTGATATCAGCAAAGCGCGGGCTGATCTGGGACATGAGCCTAAGGTAACTTTAGAAGAAGGATTGCCAGTTACTGTGGAGTGGATGAAGAAGGCTTATCGGGAGGGTCGTTAATGCTGCCGCCGAAAGTAAGTGTGGTCATTCCCACCTATAATCATGCCAGATATTTGCCTTATGCCCTGGAAAGTGTCCTTCAGCAAACTTATCCTAACCTGGAAATTTTGGTTGTTGATGATGGCTCGACGGACGGTACGTCAGAAGTCGTGAAGCCGTATCTCTCCGGAATCCGCTATCTGTATAAAGAAAATGGAGGGACCCCAAGCACTTTAAACTTGGGAATATCTCAAGCAACCGGCAAGTACATTTGCTGGTTGAGTGCTGACGATGCTTTTCTAGGGGATAAAATCGCGAAACAGGTTGCTCTCATGGAAACTGAGCCCGGTTTTGGTTTCAGTTATACGAGCTTTGTTGTGATGAATGGTAATGGTGATGTCCAATACGAGGTCAATTCACCCTATTATCCTGACAAAAAGGAGATGGTGAAAAAGCTCTTTCAAGGATGTTTTATCAATGGCTCTTCCGTAATGATGAGAAGCTCTGCTCTGAAGCAAATTGGCAAGTTTGATGAAAACTTGCCCCAGGCCCATGATTATGATTTATGGTTTCGTTTTTTGCATGCTTATAATTGCGGATTTTTAAGTGATCATTTATTAGCCTACCGCTGGCACGGCAGCAATATGAGCCAAAATCCAGATGAAGCTTGTTCTGTCATTGTTAGAGAACGTGCCAAGCAGTTTTTCCCGGATTGGTTAAATTAATCAAAGGGGATGGAACTATGGCCTTATTATCAACTGGATTTATCAAAAATTTAAAAGCCTCTGGCGAAAGAACAAGCTCCACTCTTGCCGTGAAAATTACGAATCGTGATTCAGTGAGTACCATGATTCGTATTAATGGCTTTTATTTGACAAGTACAGAGACAAAAACGGAATACGTTTTGGATGTGTTAACCATACCGCCCGAAGGAGAGGTAACGAATAACTATTTTGCCGAATTCGATGCTTTTCAATTTCAGTTTCTTTGTAATTCGGATGAGGTGGAAATTTCCGTATGGGGGAAAAATCCCTCCGGAAATTTAGCGGAAGTCTATCAGGTACACTCGGAACAGCTTTTTCCCATGGAAGCTAAAGAGCATATTTATGTTCCAAACTCTAATTCCAATAAGGTGTCTATTATTGATGGGGGAACAAATACCTTGCAAGGAGATGTTGCTGTTGGCTTAGGTCCCTTTGGAATAAGCGTGAACTCGCTTACAAATCGCATTTATGTGGCTAATTTCTGGAGCAACAATGTCTCCGTTATAGACGGGGAAAGCCAAACTGTTATTGCTAAGGTTGCGGTAAATTCGAATCCCCTCGGAGTTGGCGTGAATCCGGTTACTAATCGAATTTATGTTACTAACCGGGGAAGTAATAATGTCTCGGTAATTGATGGCTTAGCTAATGTCGTTATTGATAACATCTTGGTTGGTGCTTCTCCGGAAGGGATAACCGTTAATCCGACGACGAATCGAATTTACGTTACGAATCAAGGCAACAAAGTTTCAGTTATTAACGGTAATACCAATACAGTTATCGCCACTGTAGAGGTTGGGGGCTGAATATGGTCTGAAGGGGATTAAAGAATGAAGGTTATGACAATATTAGGTACGCGTCCAGAGATTATCCGTTTGAGTCGGATTATACCTATTCTGGACAATCTCTGTGAGCATATCCTTGTGCACACCGGCCAAAATTTCGATCGGACCCTTAATGATATATTTTTTACTCAACTTAACCTGCGTACTCCTGATTATTTACTCACTTGCCGAGCAACAATGCCGATGGGCCAAATTGGTCAGATACTCAGTGAATGTGAACGTGTGCTGCTCAGGGAAAAACCGGATCGCTTGCTTATTTTGGGGGATACTAACAGCGCTTTGACAGCAATGATTGGTAAACGTCTGCGAATTCCGGTCTTCCATATGGAAGCTGGCAACCGTTGCTATGATGACAAGGTACCGGAGGAAATTAATCGCCGGGTGATTGACCATTGCAGCGATATTTTGTTACCTTACACGGAACGAAGCCGAGCCAATTTGCTGAGGGAAGGCATAGAAGGAAAAAGAATTTATGTTACTGGAAATCCAATTGGAGAAGTTCTTGCCTATTATGCTGAGAGGATCGCCGTTAGCCAAGCATTAAAGACAATGGGCGTCAGCGGCAAGGGTTACTTTCTTGTGACCCTGCATCGAGCCGAAAACGTCGATGACGAGAGGCGGCTGAATCAGTTGGTTACTGCTTTGCAAAGGTTAGTAAAGGAATACGGGATACCTTTAATTTGCAGTCTTCATCCCCGGACCCGTTCACAATTAGAGAAGTATCGGCAATCTTTTGGCGGCAAAGGGATTCAAGTTGTTGAGCCCTTGGGGTTGTTTGATTTTATCTGTCTGGAGAAAAACGCTTATTGTGTCCTGAGTGACAGTGGTACTGTTCAGGAGGAGTGTTGTCTCTTTAAAGTTCCCAATGTAACCCTGCGTGACGTCACTGAGCGTCCTGAGACCGTGGAGTCGGGCAGCAATCTCATCTCAGGATGTGAACCGGAGTCTGTACTCAGGGCAGTGAAAACGGTTTTGAATTTAGAGGCAGATTGGGAACCTCCTGCGGAATATAAGGAAGAGAATGTCAGCCGCAAAGTCGTGAAAATCCTATTTGGGGAAAGCTGATGGGTTAGAATTGAAGAAAACAAAATGACCCAGCGTAATCTAAGAAGAGTATGCTGGGTCTAAGTATTAATGTGATTCATAATTAAGCATGATGATTGATATTTTTGAGTAAAACTGAGTCGTATAGTCTATTCTTGTAAAAATTCTTGAACATAAAGATTACCATAGGCACTTCCGTAAGCGATTCCCACGCCAACATGAGTAAAACGAGGGTCAAGGATATTGGCTTTGTGGCCTGGACTTTGCATAAATGCCGCCATAGCTCCAGAAACAGAGTTGTTTCCGGCAATGTTTTCTCCTGCCCAGCCAACGGTCAATCCAACGTCCTGCATCATGGCCCAAGGACTACCGTAGGTGGGAGACGTGTGGTCGAAGTAATTGTTCGCTTTCATGTCATCGGCCTTAGCTTGTCCGACTGAAACTAAACGGAAATCTACTTTAAGTGGGGCAACACCGGCGGCGGCGCGTTCTTGGTTAATCATATCCACCATCTGCTGTTCATCGGGTGTCAAAGAAGTTACCGCAGGAATGGCGGGGGTTGTAGGTGTAGTTGTTGGGGAGCTTGAAGAGGACGTTGGGGAAGTGCTCGAGGTTGGAGGCGTCGCGGGGGTTGAGGTCACCGGAACCGAGGATGATGACTGAATAATATTTTTTAAGGAGACAACGCTTCCGCCGAGGCTTGATTGTCCTATTGTTACTGTCACCGGCTGAGATTGGACGGCGGAAGGAATTGAGGAGCTGTTTGTTGAAGTTCCCTGTGTTGAAGTAGAGACAGTCACTGATGTGGAAGGAGTCGAGGTTGGGTAAATATTTTTTAAAGAAATAACACTGCCGGAATTAGTCGTAGACGGCATGGTGCTGACTGTTGGAGCAGAATTCTGAGTCGAGGGCGTAGATACGGTTGTTGTCGATTGAGTTCCGGAAGCTGTTGTGGTGGTAGTCGGAGCAGAAACCACTTGAGTCGCGGCAGGTGCTGTCGATCGGAGGGTAACCACTGAACCTGAAGCAGAACCTGGTAAGGATTGTGAACCACCAATAAGAAGGGCAGCTTGTGCCGGCATAGCAACTGCGCTCATGAGTAAAACCATTTGAATTCCTGCGAACACTTTTATACGTTTATTCATGTATTATCCTCCTATTAAAATTGAAGACAACAGTAGTATAACATGACAAGTTGTTTCATTAAAATGGTACATTTTGGCGATTAAAAGATCTAATTCTATTTTGTGGAAATTTCCTTCTCTATATAAAACATTGTATAATGAAGACATCTATTTTATAAACAAAACTAAATAATTGAGCACTAATGTTAGTTTTTTACATTAATATTTATTTATAGGCTTTTCTCACGAGAGTTAGAGTACAATCAAGGATTCCGATTTTAGCAGGGTAAAACTCTTTACTTGGTTATATAAGTAAGAAAAGGTTAATAATGACGTTAATTCAGTGCTTTCCCAGGAGGAGGAGAGAATCTCTTTAACGATCTGGAGAGGTGAAAAGCTAAGTGCAGGAACAGGAAAAAGTAGTTTTGAAATATTGCCCGGATTATTCCGCCGATGTTGAACAGAGTTTGAGAGATGGTCTGGCAGAATGGGGCGGTATGTCAGAGTTTGTGAAGCCCGGTCAAAAGGTATTGCTGAAAGTCAATCTTCTGATGAAGAAGCGGCCGGAAGAAGCTGTTACGACTCATCCCAGAGTTGTCGAGGCAGTCGTTCGTCTGGTTCAGGAAGCGGGCGGGATTCCGATCATTGGAGACAGTCCCGGGGGGCCTTACACTCTAAGTGCCCTTCAAGCGGTATATGCCCGATCGGGTCTGCGTGACGTCGCCGAACGGACAGGAGCACTTCTTAATGAAGATATTGGTCAAACAACCATTCCCTATTCCGAAGGGAAATTAGTTAAAAGTCTGACTGTAACGAATTGCGCTCTCAATGCAGACGTGATTATCCCTCTTTCAAAGCTTAAAACTCACGGGATGATGACCTTTACAGGGGCGGTGAAAATTCTTTTTGGCGTTATTCCTGGTCTTCTTAAAGCAGAATATCATTTAAAAATGTTTAAGATCGCTGATTTTGCCGATCTTTTAGTGGATATCGCAGCTTGGGCCAAACCAACCTTAAGCATTATGGATGGAATAACAGCAATGGAAGGAGACGGTCCTTCAGCCGGCAAACCACGCAATGTTGGAGCTTTGATCTTAAGTAAGGACCCCTTCGCTCTAGATGTTGTCGCGGCTGATTTAATCGGTTTAAAGCCGGAAAAGGTACCAACTGTGATGGCGGCCCGCAATCGGGGATTAATCAGCAGCCTGGAAGAAATTCAGTTAAAAGGAGATGCGCGTTCGCTCTGGCGCATTGAGGATTTTATAATACCTAAAGCTGTTTCGACCAACTTCTTGGATATGGTGCCTATGCCCCACAAAGCTAAGAAGTTTGTGCTTAATCGTGTTCGCCCGCGCCCTGTTTTTGAACATACTAGTTGTGTAGGGTGCAAAGACTGTGTCAATAACTGTCCGCCAAAAGCTCTGAGTATGAATGAGCATCAGCGCCCTGTTGTTGATTTAGAAGCTTGTATTCGCTGTTTTTGCTGTCAGGAGCTTTGCCCGCAGCAAGCTGTAAAGATCTTTAAGCCTTGGATGGGAAGAAAATTTCTAAAATGATTGCAATCCCTACTAAAGTTTAGTAGTATGTCCGAAGATGACTGTATGCCGCAGCTAAAGAATGGTTAGGGATATAGCTGGAGAAGGTGTTGGAAATGGGTAATAATTTAATTGCTGTTGATGTTGGTTCCGGTACACAAGATATCCTTCTTTATCAATCAGGGGTCGCGTTAGAAAATTGTCCTAAGTTTATTGTTCCCAGTCGCACGCAGGTCGTGGCAGCTCAGATACGAAAAGCCAGTTTAAACAGTAGTGGGATTTTTCTGCATGGTTATATGATGGGCGGCGGAGCCTGTACCCAAGCTTTAAAAGAACACCTTGCCTTAGGTCTGAAGGCCTATGCTACCCCTCAAGCCGCCCTCACATTTAATGATAACTTGGAAAAAGTTAAGTCTATGGGAGTTGAACTTTGTTTGGAGGCTCCTAATGCCGCGGCTTCTATCTGGATGGGAGATATTGATACCATAGCCTTGGAGCAGGCTATGGGAGCTTTTGGTCTGGACTACCCTCAGAACTGGGCGGTAGCCGTCCAGGATCATGGTTTTAGCAGAACAGAAAGCAATCGAACGCTGCGCTTTCAGCTATGGAAAGATTTTGTACTCCAGGGGGGAGATTTGAGAACGCTGGTTTTCAGAGAAGAAATCCCTGAAGTTTTTACCCGGATGAGGGCTGTTCGGGAGATCCTGCCGGGGGCCACGATCACGGATACCGGGACCGCTGCGCTTTTGGGAATTATGGCCGATCCTTTGGTGAAGCCTTACCTGGAGCGGGGTATTTTAGCAGTTAACATCGGGAATTCTCATACGCTTGCTGCTGCTATACGGGGAGATCGTGTTTACGGGATTTTTGAACATCATACGAGTATGTTGACTCTTGAGACATTGGCCGCGTTTATTAGACGTTTTCAGGCAGGAGAATTGACCAACGAAGAAGTCTTTCGTCATGGAGGTCATGGTGTAGCAGGCCATCCGGATATGAAAGCCGGTTGGGAATTTGTGGCTGTTACCGGTCCCAAAAGAAGCATGGCAAAATCTCTAAATTGGTATGAAGCGGCCCCCTATGGGGATATGATGTTAACAGGGTGCTTTGGCCTTCTAGCAGGGCAAAAAGTTCTTTAATAACCTCCATAAAAATATTTTTAAATGGCAAGGTATTTTTCGATGTATGGAGAATCAATAAGAAATAACTCTTTAGAGTATATATGAAGGGGGGAAGACCATGACGGGGGTTTTATCTCAATTTCGTAATTTTGGCTGGTTGGATGCAATTGATGTTCTTGTGGTGACAGTGGTCTTCTACCAATTCTATATGCTCATTAAACGGACTCGGGCAGTTCAATTGGTCAAAGGTGTTTTGGTGCTTCTTGTTGCTTACCTTTTGGCGAAATATTTTCAACTGCGAACAATAAGTTATATTCTTGACAAATTATTTCAAATGTTTGTCTTTGCTATTCCCGTTGTATTCCAGCCTGAACTTAGAAAATTTCTGGAGCAGCTTGGTCGAGGACGATTTTTAACTCGCCATCCTTTAACTCCCGGCATTAATTCTTTAGAACAGGTCGTTGAAGAGTTGGTGCGCTGTACTCAAGTTCTCTCGAAGAATCGTATTGGGGCTTTGATCGTCATTGAACGAAAAACCGGAGTCCAGGATTTTGTAGAGACTGGCATCAAAATTGACGGGGTAGTCTCCTCCGAGTTTTTAGTCAATATTTTCATTCCTAATACACCGCTTCATGATGGGGCAGTTATTATCCGTTCGGATCGTGTGGCCGCTGCGGGGTGTTTCCTTCCCCTTTCAGAAAACCCCAATATTCAAAAAGATTTAGGTACGCGGCACCGGGCAGCTTTGGGCCTGACAGAAATTACGGATGCCATGGCTCTTGTTGTTTCAGAGGAAACCGGCGCGATTTCCGTGGGAATTGACGGTGCTCTGACTCGCTTTATGGACGATAAAATGTTACGTGAATTGTTGCTGAGGGAGCTTGAATTGAATGGTACCTCTTCCCCGACAATTCCCTTTTGGAGGTGGTAGCTAGTGATAGAAGTCTTACGGCGAAACCTCGGCGTTAAATTGCTTTCGTTTTTAGTTGCCATACTTTTTTGGCTCTTTGTTATGAATCAAGGAAGTGCTGATAAAATAATCCCTGACCAAACGTTGACGGTTCCTTTGGTGGTCACGAACCTGCCGCAAAATATGGTAGTGATGAAACAGCTTCCTTTAATCAGTGTCCGTTTCCAAGGAATCAATCCCAGCGCCAATATTAAAGACATCTATGCTGAGGTGGACCTTTCCGGGGCAACCGCCGGAGAACATAGCTATTCAGTTATAATTAATGCCCCTGAAGGAACGACTGTAGTGGATCGTCAACCGGCAAGCATTAAATTAACGTTGGATAATGTTCAAGAGAAAATTCTTCCGGTTCAGGTTGCCATGTCTGGTAATCCTGCTGATGGGTACCAAGTTGGGACTCCTATTGTAAAGCCTTCGGCGGTAAATGTCAGAGGACCGAGTTCGGTTATTTCAACCTTAGATAAAGTCACCGCAGAGGTCAGCATAGCAGGTGCCAATGATACTGTTGAAGTTTCTCCGGCAATAAGTTTTCGCGATAAAGCGGGCAAACCTATTCTAGGTCCTAACCCTAGTGTCGATATCTTGACCGCTTACCCAAACAGTGTCGATGTCATTGTTCCGGTTACAGCCAAAGGTATGTCAACCAAAATGATCTCTCTCAAGGTCAAAACTACCGGAACAGTGGCTCAGGGGAAAGTACTTAAATCCTTAATAGCTTCACCAACCAGTGTGCAGGTTTCAGGCAGCGCTCAGGCCTTAAAGGGATTTGATTCTCTGACCATTGGTCCCGTTGATCTTAGCGGCCTGACTGAAGACAAAACCTTTCAGATCCCTCTGGATCAAGTTACCTTGCCATCGGGAGTCTCCTTCCTTGAGGGTACGACAATCGGCGTCATTGCTCAGATAGGAGCAGGGCCAATTCAAAAAACTATGACAGGTGTTCCGGTTGACATACGAAATGTTGGCAAGGATCTTCAGGTTGATCAAGGGATTTCGCCAGTTGATGTGGTGATTGAAGGCCTTCCGGATGTCGTAAATAACCTAACGCCTAATCAAATCCAGCTATGGGTAGATGCCTCTGGTCAAGCTGAAGGCAGTTATCCAAATACCCAGGTTCTCTGGCAGCTGCCGCCCGGAGTTACCATGATTACAACGCCACAAGTAACCTATAGCCTTAAAGTCAAGGCGGCTAAAGGAGAATAGTAAACGTGGATTTAATATGGACAAGTTTAAGAATTCCTGTCGAGGATGATGGTTTATTAAGGACTGTCATGGCCCGAAAGTTAAAGGTCCCTGAAGCAATGATTCAGGGACTTCGTTTCTTGCGCCGATCCTTAGATGCTCGTAAGAAACCTAATTTGGTTTTCGATTATACTGTTCAGTTTTCGCTGGAAATCCCTAAAAAAGAAGGATATCGGCTTATATCAAGGATTTCAGGGCTTAAAGAGGCCCCGCCGGAAGTCCCTGTAGTCTGGTCAAAACCCTTGAAAAAGTTACAACATCGACCTATCGTCGTCGGCTCGGGCCCGGCCGGATATTTTGCAGCCTTAGCTTTAGCCCGTAAAGGGTATCGGCCCTTAGTGCTGGAACGGGGGGATTCGGTGGACGAGCGGACGCGAAAAGTTCAGCAATTTTGGCAGACGGGAAACCTGGATACAGAGAGTAATGTTCAATTTGGCGAAGGAGGGGCGGGAACGTTTTCCGATGGGAAACTGACAACTCGCATCCAAGATCGTCGTATCACTGAAGTATTAGAAACCTTCGTAAAGCACGGTGCGCCCTCCGAGATCCTGTTTCTGGCGAAACCGCACATCGGTACAGATATCCTGAAAAACGTGGTGAAGGGGATTCGCCAAGAAATTATTTCCCTTGGCGGCGAAGTACGGTTTCGGGCTAAAGTGACAACTTTAAAATCATCAGGTGGTCACCTGCAAAGTATCATGGTAAACTGTCAGGAAGAAATCCCCGCCGAAGCAGTTGTTTTGGCCGTAGGGCATAGTGCGCGGGATGTCTATAGATTCCTTTATGGGCAAAACATTATTCTGGAGAGAAAAGGGTTTGCTATAGGTTTGCGTGTCGAACACCCTCAAACATTGATTAATTTAGCCCAGTATGCTGTCGAAGAACATCCTTTGGTTGGCCCGGCGGATTATCAGTTGACTTATAAGGACGCAGGGACTGGGAGGGGGGCCTATGCTTTTTGCATGTGTCCGGGAGGAAAGGTCGTTGCCGCTGCTTCGGAAGAAGGCGGCGTCGTTACTAATGGCATGAGCGAATATGCGCGGGATACCAACGTAGCTAATAGTGCTATTGTCGTAACTATTGGCACTGATGATTTTACGACCTCTCATCCTTTGGCCGGCCTGGAGTTTCAGCGAACTTGGGAAAGTAAAGCTTTTGCTGTCGGAGGAGGCAGCTATCATGCCCCGGCACAGCGAGTTCGGGATTTTTTAGAGGGCCGGGTATCTGATGATTTTGACTTGCCTACTAGTTACCTGCCGGGTATTAAGGCTTGTGATCTGCATAATGTCCTTCCTCAGGAAATTGGTGAGGTGCTTGGCAGGGCTTTGCAGGATTTTAATCGCAAAATTCATGGATTTACAGGGCCTTTAGCGACCTTGACAGGAATAGAAACGAGGACAAGTTCCCCTCTTCGCATCGTACGCAATGAGCAAGGTGAATCTTTAAGCCTGACAGGACTTTATCCGGCGGGAGAAGGCGCCGGTTACGCCGGCGGCATCACAAGTGCAGCGGTAGACGGCTTAAGAATGGCCGAGCACCTTATGGCACATTATGCGCTGATGGAGTAGAATAGGAGTGTTAGACAATTAAATTATTCCTTTCCATGCAAAACCTTAATTACGACATGTTAAAAAAGAAGTTGAACATCTCGTCCATATGGTTATAATTAGATAATGTTCACGTAAAGTTCTATCGAGTTTAAAATAGTGATGAAAGGGAGAGAAAGGATTTGGGTCGACTCTTTGGAACCGATGGGGTGCGCGGCGTGGCTAACAGTCAGCTGACACCAAACCTTGCTTTTCAACTTGGGCAAGCAGGTGCGTATGTTTTGAGCAAGGAGCATCCACACCCACGAATCGTGATAGGCAAGGATACCCGGATTTCAGGGGATATGCTTGAGGCTGCCTTAATCGCGGGAATCTGCTCTGTTGGAGCGGATGTTTTAAAGGTAGGCGTCTTGCCGACACCTGCGATTGCTTACTTAACACGAACCTTAGACGTTAGTGCAGGTGTGGTAATTTCAGCATCCCATAACCCTGTTCAAGATAATGGTATAAAATTTTTTGATTCCACTGGATTTAAATTACCCGATGCCATTGAAGATGAGATTGAACGTATTGTTGTAAATGACGATAAACCGTGGGATACCCCCATCGGAGGGGAAGTCGGACGGGTGATTGAGGTTAAGGATGCCGGAGAACGATACATAAACTTTCTTAAGCAGTCCGTAGGGCGCCTCGATGGTCTCAAAGTAGTTTTAGACTGTGCAAACGGCGCAGCAGCCTGTATAGGACCTGCGGCGCTGCAGGAATTTGGCGTAGAGGTCATTCCGATTTTCCATACTCCGGACGGGGTAAATATCAATGCAGGCTGCGGGTCGACCCATCCTGAAGAGCTGCAGCGGGCCGTTCTGGAACATGGGGCTGATCTGGGTTTGGCCAATGATGGAGATGCCGATCGCTTGATTGCTGTCGATGAGCATGGAAATGTCCTGGATGGGGACTTCATTATGGTGATTTGTGCTTTGTCCCAGAAAGAAAAAGGAACCTTAGCGGAAAACGCGGTAGTTGTAACAGTCATGAGCAATCTGGGGCTGCGTTTAGCCCTTAAAGAGGCCGGGATTACCGTTTACGAGACCCAAGTGGGAGATCGTTATGTCATGGAGGAATTACTGAGGACAGGAGCCAAATTAGGCGGAGAACAGTCCGGCCATATCATTTTCTTAGATCAAAATACCACTGGTGATGGATTGCTAACTGCTCTTCATTTGCTGTCGGTGGTTAAAGACCGGCAAACTCCCCTTTCCCAGTTGGCTAAACAAATGCAGAGACTGCCTCAGGTGCTCCTTAACGCTCGGGTAAGCAATAAAGAACGGCTAATGTCCGATGAGCGAGTTCTTGCCAAAGTGAAGGAAGCCGAAGAGTTACTGGGCGGGCGAGGCCGCGTTTTGGTACGTCCTTCGGGAACGGAACCTTTGATTCGGGTGATGGTTGAAGGACCGGATCAGGAAAAGTTGACGCAATTAGCCCAAAGCGTTATCGATATGATTATTAAGTGTGATGCATAAAGATACCATTGAATAACTTGTTTAATTTAGCGTATAATTGGTTCATGTGTTGGAACAGGTATGAGTTCTGAAGCATAGAATGGTTTTGGCAGCATCTATTATGAGACCTTCCGTATCGAACTTTGTGATAAAACATACGTATCTGTCCGGCACATGGACCTTTTAATTAGTGGAATAATGATTCGGTCGAGGATTTCGACCTTATCAAGCTTGCCTTTTGAAAGGGGTGATGCCTTTAAGAAAAGATGGTTAGGAATTTCTAAGTTTACTGATTGATGGGGTAAAATTGAATTGCGTTGTTTCAGAGACGTTTAAGCGCCAGGACCTTATCTATTATTACGTTTGAGGTCGACGAGGAAGAGGGTTATCGAATCTTTCGGCGGGTCCCTCTCGGTGGCTTGTCACCGTTACGCTTACATAAAACCAGAGAGCAATTTCCGGGACAAAGGGTGAGTGAACAAGAGAAGGGGTTAGTATGCCTATTTGGACCCCTTGACTTTCAATGTCCAAAAGCTGAAACAACGAAGTCGTCCGGGGGTGGGCGGCTTTTTCTCGTATTAAAAAACGATTTTAAGAAGTCATAATGTCACAATGTCATAATGATGAGATTGAGGGGAGAAAAACAAAATGTGTGGTATCGTTGGATATGTAGGAAAGCAAGTCGCTATTCCTATTCTGGTAGAAGGTTTGAAGAAATTAGAATATCGCGGGTATGATTCAGCTGGGGTAGCTGTACTGGATGCTCAAGGGATTTCTGTGTCCAAAAGTGTTGGCAAGTTGATTGCTTTGGAGAAAGAAATCGGAGAAAATTATTCTCAGTCTTGTATAGGTATTGGCCATACTCGCTGGGCAACTCACGGCCGTCCTTCTCAAGTTAATGCTCATCCTCATGGGGATTGCGGGCAGGATTTTGCTGTTGTCCATAATGGGATCATTGAGAATTATCTGGAATTAAAAGATCAACTGATTGAAAAAGGGCACTTATTTGCCTCGGAAACGGATACAGAAGTTTTAGCACACCTTGTTGAAGATTTTTATCAAGGGGACCTGGAAGCAGCCGTTCGCAAAGTTTTAGCGATTATTCGCGGTTCCTTTGCTATGGTCGTACTCAGCCGCAAAGAACCGGATAAGCTGGTGGCGGCCCGTAAGGACAGCCCGATGGTCGTAGGGCTTGGTACAGGAGAATTTTTTGTAGCGAGCGATATTACTGCTATCCTTAACCATACTCGCCAGGTCTATATTTTAGATGACGGTGAAATGGTCGTTATCCAGGAAACCGGGGTAAAAGTTACTGATTTTGCAGGAAATCCTCGCGTCAAAGAAGTCATGCATGTTAAGTGGGATGCTGTAGCAGCGGAAAAAGGCGGCTATGAGCACTTCATGCTTAAAGAAATTCACGAGCAGCCTAGGGCCTTGAGGGATACGATGCTGGGACGTCTAGAAGAGGAAAAGGTGGTTCTTCAGGAAGTGGATTTGACCTCAGAAGAGCTCGCTCAGATTCATAAAGTTTATATTGTTGCTTGTGGAACAGCCTGGCATGCCGGGTTAGTCGGCAAGACCTTGATTGAACGCTGGGCACATCTCCCAGTGGAGGTAGACATTGCGTCGGAGTTCCGCTATCGGTCTCCATTGATGGACCAACATACCCTTGTGGTGGTTGTGAGTCAGTCCGGCGAGACAGCAGATACTTTAGCAGCTTTACGGGAGGCTAAAAACCGGGGCGCACGTGTAATTGCCATCACCAATGTCGTAGGCAGCACAGTGTCCAGGGAGGCTCATGATGTAATCTTTACTTGGGCAGGTCCCGAAATCGCAGTAGCCTCAACAAAGGCTTATACAACTCAATTAGAAGGAATGGTACTTCTTGGATTATACCTTGCTCAAGTTAAAGGAACCATGCCTGCAAACAAGATCGGGGAAATTATTCAGGATTTAAAAAATATCCCGGCTCAAGTGCAGGAAATTCTTGATCAAGAGAGCGGTATTCGTGAACTAGCCAAATCATTTGTCGGTGTTGAGGATGCGTTCTTCCTGGGCCGTTCCTTAGACTGGGCAGTGGCTATGGAAGGTGCTCTGAAGATGAAGGAGATTTCCTATATTCACGCTGAAGCCTATGCAGCAGGGGAATTGAAACATGGTACGTTGGCCCTCGTCACAGAACAAACCCCTGTTCTTGCTCTGGCAACCCAACGAGAGATATTCGATAAAACCGTTTCCAATATCAAAGAAGTAAAAGCCCGTGATGCCAAAGTTTTCGGGATGACTTACAAAGGCAATACCAGCCTAGTGAAGTCAGTCGATCAGGTAATCTATATTCCTGAGACAAGAGATGAACTTGCTCCGATTCTTACAGTTATTCCGCTCCAACTTTTGGCTTATTATGTCTCAGTTGCCAGAGGCTGTGACGTCGATAAGCCGAGAAATTTGGCTAAGAGCGTGACGGTTGAGTAGAATGTTAGATTAAATGAAAAATGTTATTTTAAATATAGTTTATAAGTTTTAATAAAAGTTTTGTTTAATACAAAAACTGACTGGAAAATTTGAATAAAAATGCTCTAAATCACCTCTATTCATTAAATTATTGATGAGGTGATTTTTTCTTTAAAAGATAGTATAAAAAATAATGGAGAAACAATTGGGAAAGGACTCGGATAAGGATAGAAAGAGATTTTATATGTCAGGATAAAACATTAGATATCAGTCGCAGAACTGAATTTAAATCTTAAATAGTTATATTTAATAGTATATTTAAGAAAAATGTTTTTTAAAGTCGAAAATTTCATTTTGAATTTAAAATAATATTATTATAAAATGATTTTATTCACTATTTGCGTAAATCTTAGCAAGAATTGGAGGCCACAATGCAGCAAGCACAGATTTTTCGAAACTTAAGAAAAACGGGTATAGATTTTTTGTCGGAAATACCATGGGGTACACATGTTTGCGGATTTTACCAGACCAAAGAGGACTTAGAGAATTTACTAGTACCATATTTTAAGGTTGGATTGGAGAATAATGAGTATTGCCTGTGGGTGGTATCCGAACCTATATCAGCAAACGAAGCAGAAAAGGTTTTACGTGAATCAATGCCTGATTTTGAAACTTACCAGGAAAATAATCAAATTGAAATAATACCGTACAAAGAATGGTATTTGAAATATGGAACCTTTGATAGTGAGTTAGTATTAAATTCTTGGGTCGAAAAAGTTAAGAGTTCAGAGGAGCGTGGGTATGCAGGCTTAAGGATAAGTGGGAATACAAGCTGGCTTAAAAAACGGTACTTTAAGACGTTCATGGATTATGAAAAAAAAGTTGAGGAACTTATCGGAAGTCTTAAAATGATTGCAATGTGTACATATCAACTGGATCAGTGTGGAATCCATGAAGTATTTGATATTGTAAATAATCATCAATTTTCTTTTATTAAAAGTCAGTACAACAAGGATAACATCAACAGTATCACTCGATTTGAACGTATTGACCTGGTTGGAAAGATGGCAGCCAGTATTGCACATGAAATTAGAAACCCTATGACCTCAGTTAAAGGGTTTTTGCAATTGCTTCAAAGCAAGAAGGAGCTCGTGCCCTATAACGATTACTTTTCCTTAATGATAGATGAGTTGGAAAGAGCTAATTGTATAATTTCAGAATATCTTTCCTTAGCAAGAATCAAAGAAAAATCTCTCAAATTGGAATCTATAAACAATATACTCCAGGTCTTATTTCCCTTAATAGAAGCAGATGCTCTTAAGGAAGATATGTATGTGACTTTGGAGTTGGGCGGAGTAGAAGATTTGTTAATTGATGCTAATGATATTCGACAATTAGTTCTCAACTTAGCTCGTAACGGACTTGAAGCAATGCAGACGGGGGGGAAACTTACTATAAAAACATATATAGATGGAGAAGTTACGGTCTTAGCTATAATTGACCAAGGTGAAGGAATTAAGGAAGACTTATACGAAAAGATTGGCAATCCTTTCTTTACGACTAAGGATCAAGGAACAGGCCTAGGACTGGCAGTTTGCTATAATATCGCGGAAAGGAATAACGCAACTATTGATTTCAAGTCCGGGTCGAACGGAACAACATTCTATGTGCGTTTCAGAAAGAAGGATACCTTAGGGAATAGAAATGCAATAAGTGCATGAGAGTGGAGTTAGGTTGTAATATATTTAAAAGAAAGATAGACCATAAAAAAACCTTTTGAAGGATATGCTAGCAAAAGAGACTAACTATATTCAAAAGGGGGTAAAAAATAATGACCGTACAAGAATTCAATCAGCCATCAACCCAACAAGAACAGGTTTCTTATGGAGCCTTTCAACATAATGTGTCTAATATTATGCCAACTTCACCAGAAATCGGTTATCTTTGGTCTGGATATTTGGCAGAATGTATGTCCGTTTGTTTTTTGAAAGATTATGTTTCGAAAGCTAAAGACCCTGATATTCGAATGGTTTTACAGCAAGCTCTTGATGTCTCAACGCAACGGGTGACCTCTATGGAGGGTTTGTTAGATTCAATTAATTGCCCGATTCCTGATGCCTTTGGAGAGAAAGATGTTGATGTCAATGCCAAAGAGCTTTTCTCAGAATCATTCACACTCCAATACACTAGATTAATGCAAAAATTTGTTTTGTATTACTATTGTAATGCTATGGCAGCGTCAACTCGTTCAGATTTTCGTAAGTTTTTTGTAGAATGCGTGAATACGTCTACAGATGTTCATCAAAAATCTACAGATGTACTGTTAGCAAAAGGAATCTTAGATAAACCACCGATTATCCAAGTTCCTAACAGAGTGGAATATGTTCATGACAAGGATTACTTTGGAAGTCTTTTTGGAAAGAAGAGACCTCTCAATGCTCTGGAAATAAGCCATCTTTATGCCTTAATGGAAACCAAAGAATTAATTGAGACGTTACATGTTGGGTATAGTCAGGTCGTTAAATCAGAGAAAATAAAGAAATACCTTCTTAAATCAATTGAAACGGCTAGAAAGCATTTAAAAATTCTTGGTGCTTTTTTAGCGACTGAGAGCCTTCCTATGCCAAAGATGACAAAAATTCTTGTATCTGAAACAAAAGAGTCTTCAGTAAGTGATAGATTAATCCTAACCCATTCGACCTCCGTTATAGGCTATATTTTAACGGAATATGGAATTGCAGACACGAATAGTGCTCGGTCTGATTTAGTATCAGCATTTCGAGATTTAGTTACTGATGTTCTTTTCTTGGCCAAGGACGGAGCAGAATTAATGGTGGAATATGGTTGGCTAGAAAAAGTTCCTGATGCGGCCGACCGCGATAGTCTGCATTAGTAAATTTGCCTATCCTTCTCTACATACCAACGAATACGATTTTCGGGATGAGATCATTGAAACTGCAGTTGAGTTGTTCAAAGGACTTGTTATATCGTAATGAATAACTATTACTATCCAATCATTTTTATTATACTTAAGGTTACCCTAGTGAAGAGTTCATAAGCTTAGTAAAGGAGGGCTCAGGATTATGGGTAACAACAATAATGATCTAGACACGGGAAATGGACCTGGAAAAGGGCAAAGTTAAGGGGCTGGACCACGTAAAGGAAAAGCGAAAGGAAAAGGGCAGGAAATAAGTAAATTGGGGAAGATGATAAATTATCTGGACAATTTACGCTGAGCTGAAACGATCAGGGATTAACGGAAGAAGGACAGTTTAAGCTGTCCTCTTTCGTTATACGCATTATCAGAATTAAGGAGGACCATATGCAAATCAGGCCGTATCTTACCTTCAAGGGTAACTGCCAAGAGGCAATTGAGATTTACACAAGGGCTTTTAACACGAAAGCATCGGAGATCATGAAGTTTTCGGATCTTCCGCAAAGTCCGGACAACTCCATGTTGATTTCTGACGAGCAAAAGGACTGGATCATACAAGCAACTATACCCTTTGGTGACAATTTTATGCGGCTGTCCGATTGCCATAAAGAAAGACAGTAGAAGGTATTCAAATGTTTTGTAGTAAAGCATCTTTTTTTAGATGAATCCAGAGTGTCAATCCGATGAAACTAGCTATGATTTCAGATATTGTAAGAGACCATATCACGCCATGCAAACCCCAAAAGATGTTTCCTGTCATCATGACGGGTATTAGGATTAGCCCTTGTGTCACCGACATAATTGTAGCTTCTTTTTCTCGTCCAAGCCCTTGAAAAACCCCTGTGAATAATCCGGAAACGCTGGTGAATAATGATGATATTAGCATCGCTGTCAAAATTAAAGTTCCAACGCGGATGACCTCTAAGTCACTGCTGAACAACCGGATAACTTGGGTACGGAATGTCAGTAATGTTAGGGAAATTAAAGTAATCAGAACTATAATATAGGTTGCAGTAGACTTAATGATTTTCATCATTCGGTCTATATTTTTGGCTGTATAGGCATAAGCAATGAGTGGGACTACGCCCATAAATAAGCCCATCCCAATGAAGTCAGAAAGTTGCACAATTCGTTGGGAAATGCCAAAACCGGCAACCGCATAATCCCCGTAATATGCTGAAAAGTTATTGAGTAACAATCCAGATATAATTAAAAAGGCATCCATTAATAAAGCTGATAATCCGATTTTAAATAGTTCTTTTACTATCGTTAAACTAGGTTTGAATAGTTTAATTGAGGCTGTGAGAGACGGACTTTTCCTTTGAAGATAAAGAATATAGTAAACCACAGCACAAAGGTTGCCCAGGATAGTTCCTATCGCCGCACCGACAATATTTAAGTGACAAATGAAGATAAGAATCGGATCCAAAATAATATTTACGATAACACTTATTCCCATTCCATTCATGGAAGTGGTGGAAGCGCCTTCGGCACGAACAACTTGTTCCAAGGCAAAGTTTGCAATAACAATTGGACTCCCTATAATGAAGACGAGAATATACCCTTGGGTAAATAGCAGGGTATTCTCCTTTGCCCCCAGGATCTCCAAAATAGGGTGAAGCAGTGGGATGCATAGAATCATCAAGATTAGACCGGTTAACAAACAAAAGTATAAGGTTACAGAAGAAACAATTTTTGCCTCGCCTGCCTTTTTTTCTCCCAAAAGGCGTGATATAAATGTGCCTCCTCCTGTTCCAAATAAGTTGCCAATTGCCATAAGGATGGTTGTAAAGGGCAACGCCAGAGTAACCGCAGACATCATGGCGGTCTGATGAAGTTCTCCAATAAAAAATGCATCAACGATGTTGTAAATTATATTTAGGGACATTCCGAGAATCATGGGTAAGGACATATGAACAATAGCCCTCCAGATGGGGGAGTCTTCAAAATAATAGGTGTTTGATTCTTTTTGATTCATGGTCATGTCACTTCCTTACAATTAATTAGAATTCTAAGCAATTACCTAAAAAAATCATCTTATCTTGAAGTTCTGATAAGAGATTTTTAGTAGTTTTTTATAGGTTTCCTTCTCGTCTTCAGTCATTCCCCGAAGTAGTAAAGATTCTACATTCTGAAATACTTCTGCCATCTCTTTGATTAACGTTGTTCCCTTTTCGGTAATTTGCAGTTGTTTCGTTCGTCCATCATCTTCTCCAGAATTTCTGGAGATAAATCCTTTTCTCTCTAATCCCTGTAATAAACTAGTAATGGAGGACCCTCGCAAATTCATAGTGTGTTCAAGATCTTTTTGACATAATTGTTTTTCCTTTTGTAGTTGTTCATAAATGTCACCTAATAATCGGGCCTGCTGATTTGTAATATTATAAGGAGTCAATTTTGAATCTTGCAGTTGTTTGATAGCGTGAACAATATTTCTGAGGTAAAATTCATAGATCCTATCCTCTCTGTGATTATCCAATCTTATCCCTTCTTTGCTAAAAGAATTATAATATTTAGAGACTAATTTAGTTAGAATTCTAATTAATTATATGACAAATGATCTGAGGTGTCAATTTGTTTAGTTTTCTGAAGGTAACTAATGAAAAAGAGTGTCCAAAACCTATTTAACTGATAGCTTTGGACATCTCTTATAGAATCATTAATTTTCTGTTTTAGATAACAATCAAACGCTTTCTTTATCTAATCGTAAGACTCACACTTCTACAAGTGGTTCCCATACCTTGCTTCGGTGGGGGTTAGAGTCAACCCTTCAACGCGATAGCATTTGTTATGGGCTAGGCGCTTTCGGCGAAAGTGTCCGCGGGACACCTTCGTCACACAAGCCCCGATGATCAGCTTTAGCTGAACGAGTTCACTGTTTACAGTTCCAAGGATAGTCCGGTTGAAGGTCTTATAGGTCCTGATCCTGCGCTATGGAGTGGAGTATAGGAAGCAGAATAAATGGCGGGATTCCGCTTGATAAGCGTCTTAGGCTGTAAGCTGTGCCAGCGGCGGCAGCTCTGGCATAGGTAGCCTGAAATAGATTTTGAGTAACAAATCTTAGAGGGATTTACAAGTATCCGAACATTTTACAAACTTTGTCGCAAGGTTCTCGCTGAATGACCTATCATGTTCAACAAATAAAATAGTCGGTTGGTATTCAAGCAATAACTCTTCGATTTGTATACGGGATATTACATCAATATAGTTGAGTGGTTCATCCCAAATATAGAGATGAGCTTTTTCGCATAAACTGTGGGCAATCAGAACCTTTTTTTTCTGGCCGCCGCTAAATGTTTCGATATTCTTTTCAAATTGAACTCTGGCGAAACCAAGCTTTCTTAAAATTGTTTTAAAAAGACTCTCATCAATTCCGTTGTCTTGAGCATAGTCTTTTAAATTACCTTGAAGATGTGAGGTGTTTTGCGAAACATAGGATATTACAAGTTGGCTTCCTTTTCGGAAATTACCCGTATAGTTTATAGACTCACCGCAAATTAGCTTTAAAAGGCTTGATTTTCCTGAGCCGTTTTTACCAATAAGGGCAATCCGATCCCCCTGCTCAATGGTAAAGCTTATAGCTTCGCAAACCGCCTTTTCATCGTAATAAATGGAAACATTTTCGAGTTCAGCGAATCGTTCATTAGGATAAGCCAGGGGTGAAATCTTCAGGCTATCGGAGTTTTCAAGATTTTTGAGAAGCATAGACTTTTCATCAATGGCCGATTGTTGTCTTTTTTCCATTGACTTAGAGCGTTTCATCATTTTGGCTGCCTTGTGGCCAATGTACCCTTTATCGGGCTTGCTTCCTGAATTTCTGGTTCCTTTTTTAGTTTTTTCCACTTCATCGGACCAGTTGTTCGTTCGTTTGGCAGAATCGGTCAAGCGATCAATGTCTTTTTTTAGCTTCTCGTTTTCGGCAAGCTCAAAGCGATCTTGCCTTTGTTTATTTTCCCACCAAGAGGAAAAATTACCTTTTTGGATTTCTAAATTAGTCTTATTAATTGATAAGATATGGTCGATGCAGTTATCTAGAAAAGCCCTATCATGTGAGACAAGAATAAACCCCCGTTTGGTCTTGAGATAGTCGCTAACCAATTTTCTGGCTGTCATATCAAGATGATTAGTGGGTTCATCAATTAATAGAAAACTATTTTCCTTAAGAAACAACGTTGCGAGCAGCACTTTTGTTTGTTCTCCGTTTGACAATGTATCAAAAGGACGATACAAAACTTTCTCAGAAACGTCGAGCAGGGAGAGTTCGCGTATTAACTCCCAATGAATATAATCTGGGAAAATCTCGTTAATAACATCGAGGGTTTTATTTTCCTTAGCCTCAACGTTGAACGGAAAATATTCAAAGCTGACATTGGCAGAAATATGACCGCTGTATTTATAGTTGCCAAGCAATAAATGGAGAAAGGTTGTCTTCCCTCTGCCGTTTCTGCCCGTAAAGCCCAGTTTCCAATCTGTGTCAATCTGAAAGCTGACATTCTCAAAGACATTATCATAACTGCCATCGTAGGCAAAGGTCAGATTTGTAACATTTATTAGCGACATAAGTTTATCCTCCTGTGAAAAATTAAGAGCTGCAAGAAAGTTAATTCTTGCAGCTCGCAAATACACAACAAAACCAAACCAATATAGGTGTGGCAGGGATGTATTATTTGAGTGAATAGATAGTAACTTTCTTGCATATGCACAACAAAACAAGCGGTATTAGGATAACCATACTTATTTGATCATGCTTAATATTTAGCAAGAAAAATTACGCATCTTTTCAACTCCAATCTTCTGTTATTGCTTTAATACTACTATTTATTTCTTGTAAAAGCAATAAGGCTTTATTAAATTCAGTCTGCTAGAATATACCATTTGATTTATATCGATAGCTGGATATACAAATAGCGACAATATAAGACACGAGAGTAGAGAAATTCATTCATTTTAGGTACCTATTGTGGCTAAAATTTTAACCGATACCTGCTAGACTATTTTTAGATCTAAATTTAAATGATAGTTCTGAGAGGTGTTTAGATGTTATGTTACGATATCTAGAGAACTACAATAGCATGGAGCTTGAAAAGAGACTTATTGATCAATATAGCAATGAATATATCTATACATATAAAAACCCTTTAGAGAAAATACAATTACGCTTTAATTACAAGGAATCGGTTTTTAAAATTATCCATTTTATTGTTTATCCCAGAGGCAGAGGGTTAGGAAGTTCATTTATCTGTTTTTTTCTTGAAGGTTTTCCGCCTAAAATTGATATAATTTTAAAGCCCAAAAATTTGCGGGCCAAAAAGTTTTGGTTAGATTGCGGTTTTAGTCTTATCAATGAAGACGTTATGATTTATAGAAGTCATTCCTAAGTAACATTAGGGAAAAAGA
Organism: Desulfosporosinus sp. SYSU MS00001; assembly: GCF_049943955.1. NCBI lineage: Bacteria > Bacillati > Bacillota > Clostridia > Eubacteriales > Desulfitobacteriaceae > Desulfosporosinus > Desulfosporosinus sp. SYSU MS00001. The sequence continues at coordinate 170,306 of NZ_JBNFTW010000008.1, read as the reverse complement.
AGGAGAGTAGGAAAAAATAATTTTCTTACCTATAATATTGCTTTCAGTTGTGTTTAATCCTTTTATTAGCATCGCATGAATAATGGATTAACCGAATAGATAAATTCTCTGGGAGATCAGTAAAATGATGAGGCGTGATTAGATAGCAAAATACATTCGCTATTAAAAATTCTAATCAGCGAAATAGTGATTACCTATAGACTTATAAGCTTGAGAATGTTATTATTAGCACAAGAAAAAATAAGGAGGAAGTGAATCGTAAACTCAAGGCTAAGAAAAAATAAGACAAGAGTTTATTAGTGCCTAACGATTTGTGATTGTAATCACTATCCCAAGGACGTTCTAATAGATTAACTACTAATCAAACAGCGTATGATAGTCATTCTGTGAACAAGTTTTTAGATCAAACAAAACTGTTTAAGGGGAGGCGTTATTATGTTAGCATGGATTTCAATGATTATGCTGTGTATATTTCTTGGCTCATGTGCGGTTGTAACCGTTACCTCGTGTTATCAGATTTTTAAACTGGTTCGAAGATTGCCGGGAAAAAGAGATTATGCAATTAAACCACAACATTTAAAAACTAGTCATGGATGACAAAACATGGGTCTAATCGGGCTGTCACTTGAAGAAGGTGATGGCCATTTTGTTTTAAAATAAGATATTTATCCTGGATTTGTGCTTACATGCATTGGTGGAGGCAATTGGTTTAGGGGTGAAGTTAAGAACCCCATGTCGCTAAAACATGGGGTTCTCAGTAATCGGGTACGTTTATCTAAAACTGGAATGATTTTCAGTAGATCTAAAATACAAACGTTTGCCCAAGATAAATCTGATTTTGATTTAGAGTGGTTTTCGAACGACGTCAATGACCGTTCCATCCCGATATTCAACAACAGCCACGACTTGATCGGTAAATTCAATGGGTTCTGGCTTGCCGGTTAAACGTTCGGCGATATTTTTCAATTCTTCAATCGGGACGATTGGCAGGTCAGTATCTTTAAGTTTGTCAATAAGATCTTGCCGGGCAGGGTTAACTGCTATCCCTCGTTCTGTCACAAGAACATCAATTGTCTCTCCAGGAGTGGTGACCGTTGTAACCTGGTCTTTTACAACCGGAAGACGGCCTTTTGTTAGGTTAGTGACGACGATAGCCAGTTTTGAGCCGGCGGCAGTATCATTATGTCCGCCGGAAGCCCCAATAATGATTCCGTCAGAACCGGTGACAACATTAACATTAAAGTCGGTATCAATTTCGGTGGCACCTAAAATCATGACATCAAGATTATTTACGACGGCACCTCTATTATGGGGATTTCCGTAAAGTGAACCGCTCATTTTTTGGTGCTTAGGATTGTCACGCATTGAAGCAATAGCTTTTAAATCAAAGCACTGAACATCAAAAAGGGAGCGGAATAACCCATCGTTAAGCATATCAACCATATAACCAGTGATACCTCCGGCCGCAAAGCTGCCAACGACATTCTTTTCTTTCATAAACCTTCGAACTTCAGCCGCAACAGCTAAGGAAGTCCCGCCTGCTCCTGTTTGGAAAGACATGCCTTCTTTAATATATCCTGTTGCTTCAATAACCTGGGCCGCAAGTTTAGCAATACGCAAACCCACAGGATCTTTGGTTACAGTCAGAGTTCCGGAAACAATTCCATTCGGATCGCCGATTGAATCAACTTTAACAACATAATCAACGTAATCTTGGCTGATTTCAATAGGGCAAGCCGGATAGGGAACAAGATTATCCGTAACGGCAACAACGTGATCAGCATATTGGGCATCCGAAACGGCATATGCCAATGTTCCGCAAGCCGCTTTTCCATGAACTCCGTTCATGTTGCCGTAAAAGTCTGCTGTTGGAGCAGCGATAAAAGCAACGTCAATATGCAAGTCGCCGCTCTCGATAGCCCGAGGGCGTCCGCCATGACTCATGAGAACTGCAGGTTTTTTTAATAATCCTTTAGAGATAGCTGTGGCAACGGGACCTGGTGCAATATAGTTTACCGAAATTCCGGTAATAACTCCGCTCTTAATATAATCAACAAGTGGTTCGTGGATCTTGAAAATACCGGTTGCGGCAACGGTAATATCTTTAACTCCGCGCTTGGCTATAGCTTCCATAACCAGATTAATGACATAGTCTCCATTGCGGAGATGATGATGGAAGGAAACAGTCATACCATCACGAATGCCGACTTTATCGAGCACTTCATCAATAGTCTCTACGAGTTTGTTATCACCTGGTTTAACAGAACGCAGTTTTACTGATGTTTTAGTGCGTTCTCCGTAATTAGCCAGAGCTCCGCCAAAGGGTTTCACTTGGCCGTAGCCCTCAATACTTTCTGGAATTTCACGTCCGACACTATTTTTCATGCGATACCCCTCGTTTCCATTTGATTAAACAAAGATTTTATGAATTGTATCAATTTGCCGGCCATCAATGGCAGCTTTACCGGTAAAGCCGAGATTGCGGGCTTTAAAACAATCCTTCTCCAAGCCCTCATAATCGTTGCTGTCAGTAAAGGAAGTATCAAAACTATTCATGCCGGCAACTCGGCAAGCCATGGCAAACTTACTCCGGGCATAGAGAATCTCGTCGCCTTCTTTACTGCGAATGATTCCAAGTTCTTGAGCAAGACCTTCGGCATTGAAAAAGGCACCTTTGATGCGGGGGGAAGTGTTGAGAAGCGAAGACATTTGTTCTAAAGCCTTAACGGTTTCAACCACTGGGATCAACCCGATACTTCCTTCTTTAAGTCCCGCCTTCTTTTCGGATTCCTTTAAAAGGATTTCAATGTCTTGGAGCTGTTCAACGCTTCCTTGTGGAATAGCAAAAGCAATGGGTTGAACCGGGGTAATGACCTCAATGTCTTTAGCTCCGAAACCTGATTGGAGGGAATTAATTCTTACGACAACCTGGGTATTTTCATAATCCATAAAACCAATGGCTTCTTTAACGAGTAAGCGGGCGCTGTCCTTATCTTCAAGCGGCACACCATCAGCCAGATCAAGGACAAGTAAATCCGGGTTGAATACCGGAGCGTTTTGAAGCCCCTTAGGGCTATTTCCTGGAATAATAAGCATACTCCTGTTTTGGCTCATTCTTGATACTCCTTTTCATATTATCTTAGTCATCTATAAAAGGCTAAAGAGAAGCCCTTTGAAGCGCTGCTTGAACCCTAGCCCTGAATGTATAATCCAATGCGCCTTTGTCCTGAGCTTTAATAAGTACATCTTCGGCGCCGCTTTGTTGTGCAGTCTCAAGAATTACTTTCTCGATTTGCTTGCCAAATTGTTTCTGAATAACACGTTTTGTTTCGAGCTCAACTTTAATCCCACCTTCGGGATTGGGTTCAACGGTAACAAGTACATCGCTGGATTCCAAAACTCCAGCCTGCGCGGTCTTATTAATTTTCATCGCTTAATCCTCCTCGTACATAATCTTGAGTAATTAATCATGACAAAATACTTCTAATTTAACAATAACCATCAACTCCTAACATACCCAAATGTAATAACATTATCAAGCGGAAAGAAGAGTTTGGCATTTGCAGCTATTAAGAAGAGACATGTTATCTAATGTTATAAGTTTTATTATATGAAACTGAGTTTCATATAATAAAGACAAATACCTCATTAATTAGAAAAATTTTTTAATTATATGCCAATTATTAATTGAAAAATCAAGTATAAGAATAGGTTTTATGCATTCTAGTTAGATTCCTTCTGCAATTCGTTAAGGCGCTGACTAAAATATGCTTTGATTTGTTCGACATATTCGGGTTTTAAAGCGAATTTGCTAAAGTAACAAGTAAAATCCCTATCTAAACCGTATGTTCCTGACTCAGACCATTCAGCCTCGAGGGTACAGATCGATTTAATCTGATCGTATAAATAAGAAGAATTAGAAAATTCCTCAAACAACCTTTGTAACTCTGCATCGATTTGCGGATGTGGAAAAAACAAATTAAAAGGTTTTTTAAAGTTGCCATATTTATAAGAACCTTCTTCTTCCCAAACAAAGGGCTTATCACAAGATTCTAAGATGGCTTGGCAAGTTTCGATCATCTTGTTTTTATCATCGTTTAAAGACATAATATGAACTCCCCTAAAAAGTATATCTTATTAAATATTATACAACGAGATAATCTAAAAATGAACTTTACGGTTTATTGTGAAAATTTAAAATATAATATTAATCTTAAAATTATAAATGCTATCAGCATGAGGTAAGTGCTTTTGGCATTAAAATCAATGACCTTGTGTACTATCGTCTAGTTTATAAATTGTTACAATAGACAATAAGGAATTAAATGTTGTTCACAAGAAGAACATGAGGTGTTAAGTAATTGAAGAGAGCATTAATTGTTGACGACTCAGCATTAAAGAGACGTTCTATTAAAAACCTCTTAGAAACCAGCGGCTTTGAAGTTGTAGGTGAAGCTGATAATGGGTTGACAGCTATACAGCTTTATAATGAACTTAAGCCTGATATGGTTACCATGGATATTACCATGCCCAAATTAGATGGGCTTAAGGCTATTAAAATGATTAAAGAAATAGATAACGGTGCCAGAATTATCATTATTACTTCTGTGGGGAATGAACACCAGGTCAAAGATGCCATTTCACTAGGTGCTGTTGGGTTTATTATGGAAAACTTTCCTGAATAATAGATAGGGGAAAAACATTAGAAATTTTGGGGGAGGACTAATTATGACAGAAAGAATTGAACTCCTTAGGTCCAAACTCCATTCAGCTTGGGGAAAATGTTCTTCAGATGAGGTATTAACTATTAGTCAAGAACTTGATGTGGAAATTGTAAAGTATATGAGTCGACAGTTGAATCCTCGAAAGGGATTGCTAAAGGGTAAGTTTAAGGTTGATGACAGCGATCATGAATTATCCGATCGTATGGCTCCACTTCAAGTGGGAGTAGTTTCCATACCTTGCTTAGGTGGGGATAGAGTCCATCCGAGTTCACTTGAGGCAAGGGATTTGACTTTTTCAAGCTGTTGAAAAGTTTAGGGAAGGGAAAATTGGGTCTCATAGAGTTTTTTGTACAAAGGGTTTTTTTCGACAAGTTCCTGATGGGTTCCTGAAGCGATTATCTCACCTCTATCTAAAACAATTATTTTGTCAGCTGCAAGAATCGTCGAGAGACGGTGGGCAATGACGATTGCGGTTCTTCCTTTTAAGAGAAAGGCCAAAGCGTCCTGTATTTTCCGTTCAACAACTGTGTCTAAGGCGCTCGTTGCTTCATCTAAAAGAACGATACGAGGGCTTTGAAGCAATACTCTTGCAATAGCTAAACGCTGTCGTTCTCCCCCGGAGAGACGATATCCTCGTTCTCCGACGACAGTATGATAACCTTGAGGTAAATCCACAATGGTATCATGAATTTGAGCCGCTTGGCAAGCTGTTTCCATATCCTCTTGGCTGGCCTTTTCGTTGGCGAGAAGGAGGTTATTGTAGACCGTATCGTGGAAAAAGAAAGGGTCTTGGGGTACTAACCCCATCTGAGCTCTTAAAGATTCCAGGGATAGGCTTTGACATTCTATGCCATCCAGAAACAGACAACCTGATAGTGGATCGCTAAACCGAGGTATCAAATTTAAGAGTGTGGTTTTTCCTGCTCCGCTTGGACCAACGAGGGCAACGGTTTGCCCGGGCTCTACCGTTAAATTGATGTTACAGAGAGCCAGTTTTGCCTCCCCGTCCTTAGTTTCGTGCTGATAAGAGAAGAAAACATCGTTTAGTTCAAGACGTCCCTTGACGCTGTTAGGCGGAATAGTTCTTGGACCGTCTTGAATTTCTGGTTTAATATCCAAAATCGAATAAATTCTCCGGAATAAAGCAATCGATGAGAGAACATTAACGTGGATTTGGGCTAACTGACTCAACGGTCCATACAATTTAGATAATAACGTTGTGAAGGCGACAATGACTCCAAGATTCATTTCGTGATGTATTACCAACCATCCTCCATAACCCCATAACACGGCAGGACCTATTGAAGAAAACATACCTAACCACATGAACAGCCAGCGGCCAATGAGTCCCTGGCGTATTTGCAAATCTCGCAATTTTCCATTGGCGAGACAAAATTTCGCTTCTTCTCTAGGTTCACGGTTAAATATCCTGATCAGAAGTGCTCCGCTTACTCCGAGGGCTTCACTGAGTTGTACTGTCAATGCGGATAACCACTGCTGAATTTCTGCTTGAATTTTCTGCCTTACTCTGCCGACCTTTTGCGTTGGAATTACGAAGCCAGGTACAACAATTATAGCCAATACAGACATCCGCCAATCCATTTTAAACATTAACAACAAGGTTACTGCGATGGTAAGGAGATTACTGATAAATCCTACTAGGGTTGAAGTAATGACATTTTGAATTGCTGTAACATCATTGATGATCCGAGACACAAGATCTCCGGACTGACGGGATGCAAAGAAATTTACCGTTTGCCGCTGAAGGTTGCGAAATAAATCTAATCGATAATCTGCCATAACGTTTTGGGCAATTTGATTGCTAAGCCAGTTTTGCCAAACTCCAAGTAAACCTGTGACAACTGCCGCCGCAATAAGCGCTACGGTTAAAATAATAACGGTAGGCAGTTGCCCTTTTTGAATACCATCATCTATGATTTTTTGAGTTAACCAAGCAGGCAGAACACTACCTATAGAGGTAATAAAGATGATGATTGTCACGAGGATGGCTTTAGGCCAATAAGGAATAAATGCTTTTAGAACTCGTTTGATGATAGACCAATCGAGATGTTCGTTTTGCGCCAGTTCTCTTAACTGCCAACGTTTTCCTCCTGAGCCCGTACCACCTGAACCAGCGCCAAACCCCAGACCGCGAAAATCTACACTCATAGGAAACAACACCTCTCTTAACGTTTAGTAATTTATTATTTACAAATTGAGGCAATATTGGAAGTTTGTTTGAGAATCTTAAAGGGATCTTCATATAACCCCCATAGTGACTTGACAATATCTTAAAACTTATCAATTATGCTTAAATTATATCCTTTGATTTTTCCAATCTTGGGTAAGTTTATCTATATTTGAGAAGAATCATAAAACGAATCATCAGAAATTCTCAAAAGAGAGGTATTTGCTTACGTGCCAAATAATAGCCTTAATTATCACAATTGTAAATGTAATATAGACGTTATGCATCTGCAAAGTCAGGATATACCTTTGGTCGCTCGATTATATAAACGTTCCTTTCAAAATCACTTTCTGGGGCATATGGGACATAAATTTTTAACGCTTTTTATTTCGGAATTCGTTAATTCCGATGCGAATTCTGGATATGTAGCAAAGTATAGGAATGAGGTGATCGGCTTCGTTTTAGCTACGACCTCCGATAACCCTTTTCGTGAATTTTATCGAGACAATTTTATGACACTAGTTTACCTTACTATTTCCAGATTCTTTAAGGATTCTTTTATTCGAAGTCATATCACAAAGAGACTTGGACACGTACATGTGGCGCTGAAGGCGCTGTTTTCCTTTTCAGTGAGGGTTCGTGATTCCAGAGAGAAACAGGAAATTTGCTTATCTCGACAACCAAGGTTATTGGCCCTGGCAGTCGATAGAAGCTATCGAGGATTAGGCGTTGCCAATGAATTAACCGCCGAGTTTTGTAGAGAGATGAAAGAACTGGGGTTTAAAAAAGTAGGATTATCGGCATTGCCTTGGAATCAAAGAGCTATAAGTTTTTACATAAAAGATGGGTGGGAAAAGGAAGAAGCCTCTGAGACGTCAATTTCCTTTTCTCGCTTGCTTTAGATTAATTAAGACATGATAATTGGCTATTATGTTTGAAACTCATGAGATTTAAGCCATATACATAGCTTGCTTAACGGGTTTGTTTGTTTAATACTTAGATAATGAAACATATTTGCATACTTATTTTAAATACAAAGGCACACTATGTAGTGAGCCTTTGAGGTTTTTTTAAGGCCTGATATATTCAATAATATTGGCATATTGTTTTCCTTTTTGGCAGATAATTAAATACTGGCAGCGTATATTTCACAAATTCTTCAAATATTTGTCACTTATTTTTGAGATATATTTGCTATAATGTTTGATGTTTACTTTTATTAACGGAGGAACGATTTTTGTGTTTAGCCAGGTTTTAAAAATAATAACCAAAAACAAGGTCTTGTTCATTCTTACTGTTCCTTTATTCGTCTTGATAGCCTTAGAGAGTTTTTCCAATGGAAGCATAATGAAGGCCATAACTTGGATTAAGAGTTATCCTTCTGAATTTTTCTTAAGTTATTTACTGATGTTTGGTATTATTAACATATTCTATATTTTACCTAAACGAGCATATTTGGTAACAGCGACGATATTTCTGGCTTTATTTTCTGCTTTGGGCTTTATCAGTCAACAAAAATTAAAAATCAAAGGAGACCCTCTGCTCCCTTCAGATTTTCTTTTGGCCAAAGAAGCGATGGGTATTTCTGATCATTTTCGTAATGTTTTTGTTGTTCTTGGAGTCTTACTTATTGTTACAGTTGCTTTGATACGGTTCATACTTAAACATACTGCTAAAGAAAGAAAACAACGCTATCGGTCTATCGTATTTCTTTGTTCTTTTTTCGTCGTATTCATTTTCTATTCATTCTTTAACTCCATCCAAAATGTTTTTGCCTTACAATTAATTACGTATAGCCAGTCTCTTAATTATGAACAAAACGGAACTATGCTTGGCTTTCTTATGGATACAGAATACTTAAAGGTCACTAAACCCGATAACTATCAAGAGAACGTAATCAATACTATTATTCAAAATAATACATCCTCTTATCCCGTGAATGCTAATTTTAAACCTAATATTATTTTTGTTATGAGTGAAGCTTTTTGGGATCCGACTTTAATGAAAAACGTTTCTTTTAGTCAGGATCCTATTCCCTTTTTCCACTCACTGCAAAAATCTCAAACAAGCGGGACGATGCTTTCTGCTGTTTACGGAGGTGGTACGGCTAATACCGAGTTTGAAGCCATGACAGGCTTTTCAACGCAGTTTTTGCCTAATGGTTCTATCGCCTATGATCAATACGTTAATCGCCCTATTGAGGCTTTACCTACAATCCTCAACCGGCAGGGTTACGCCACTTCTGCCATCCATACTTATGATGATTGGTTCTATAGCAGGGATAAAGTTTATCAACTTGAGGGCTTTAATAAATTTATTACTAAGGAATTTTTAAACAACCCCGAGTACAAAGGTCCCTACATTCGTGATACGGTACTTACGCAACAAATTCTGAATGAGGTAAAAGAAACGGATAAACCTGACTTTATCTATGCGGTTTCCATGGAAGATCACGGCCCTTATGATACTACTGAGGACCCCGGAAATACCATAAAAGCCAGTGGTACTAATCTAGGCCCGCAGTCTCAAGCGATTCTGGATAACTATGCCAATAAAATTTCCGATGTTGATCAGTCTTTGAAACAGCTTATTGATGGCTTAAAACAAATAAATCAACCGACAATGGTCATATTTTATGGTGACCATCTGCCAATGCTTGGTGATAATTATAGTGTATACAAAGAGGCAGGCTTTATCAAAGACGGCAATTCTTATCAAGATTATTTAAACCTTCACAGCGTTCCTTTTGTAACTTGGAATAACTTTTCGACAACCGTAAATCACAACCTTAAATTGTCATCAAATTTCATGGGAGCCTATGCTCTTCAGCTTGCTCAAAAGTCTGGCAGCCCTATGACAGATCTGCTCTCTAATTTGATGCAAAAAGGAGCTGATGTGATTATTAATAAAGATTATTGGAATGCGGCCAATTTATCCGAAGATACCTTTAAGGATTATGAATTGCTGCAATATGATTTATTATTTGGCAAAGAGTATGGCTATGACCTTAAACCGGATCATAAGCCGCCGCTGAACACCGGCTATATTCAGGGTGATGCTCAACCGGTGATTACAAACGTTATAACATCTGAAAGCTCATTGATGATTGAAGGAAATAACTTTGTGGAAAATGATCAAGTATATTTAAACGGCAAAGCAGTCAAAACCACCTATTTCGGCCCTGATTCCTTAACGATTGACCTGCCCAAAAGCATGGCAAAGACAACGTTTCAGGTTAAACTATCTGATAGCAGGAATAAGGTTATCTCCAAATCTAATGTTTTAAAAATTGACTAATATGACTGCTGCTTCATAACTTACTCGAAAAGAAAGCGGCAGAGAAAAAGATGTGCCAGAGGCTGTTGCATAACCGAATATTTATACGTTTTTGTAAATAAAACCATGCATATAAGTGGATGATTTAAACCACTATTTATGCATGGTTTTATCCGGTTTTAAGACCTTCACATCTATAAGTGGGGGTGGGCCCTTCATTAACTTCAGGTGGGGTAGAGTCCCCATCTGAAGCCCCGATGTTCAGCTTTAGCTGAACGAGTTCACTTTATGAGGGAAGCTTAAGCACTTTGCAACGGCACCTTAATTAAATTTTGGCAGAAGGCGTCCAGTTTTTAACATATACTCCCGATAGTCTGCGCCAAATTTTTCAATGAGCATAGCTTCCTCTTTGTCTAAGCGCAAGAGGAGCAGAAGAAGGGCTGCCATATGAGGCACCAAGATCAAAGTGCTTGCTGAGAAGAGTGAAATGCTGATCATAAAGGCGATGAGAATCGTATACATAGGATGCCTTATTATGCTATAGGGACCTCTCGTAATAAGTTTGTGACCCTCTTTTAGATCGAGATCCGGCGAATATTGGCGCCCCAAAGCACGATGCGACCAATAAAGCAAAGGAAGTGTGGCTAAGGATAAGGCTAGCCCTGTAAGCCTTAACCAAAGAGGGAAGGACAAGGTAAATACTTGCAGCCAGGAGGGGCTTATGACATAAATTACGATACTTAGCAGCATGACTAAAGAAAGAATTGAACGCAAGGACATGCTTATCTTACCCTCACGTTGGATGGCAAGATTTAGGTCTTTTAAATGATCTTTCGGTTCTTCAGTATTTTGAAACTTGATTCCAAAATGCGAGCGGACAAGAAAAAAGGCTAAATAAACAATTAAGAAAATAAATCTCCAGAACATATTTGGCAAGAGACCTCCTTTGATAGGCAAAACTGGTTTAGCTGTATTGTTTTTGTAAAAGATTACTCTGAATATTTTATGAACTAAGAAGTGATTGAGTTACTTTTGGGTAAGGGCTCCCGAAAAGAAATAAAGAGAATTTTCAGGATCTTGAGACTTAAAATTATTTCTCCTGTCCTCGATTTTATTAATTACGACGATATTTCTTTTTAAGTGAATACCATTTTTTTTTATAATTTATATAGATAACATTTGAAATGATTACTTAAATTAGGAGATCAACGTCTTTAGTTTGTGAAAAATTGAATAAACAGGTAACTTGGGCCGTCTTTTTTAAAAATTCTTATGTATTAAATGAATTGCTTCAAAATAGAAAGAACGAATAGTTCGCTTTCCTGACTTACCTAATACGTGGAAAAATATGTAGTATAATGACAATAAAATTCGATATTTGAAAGAGAGATGAAAAAGGTGGGTTTTATCAACAATTTGTCTTGGAAGATCAAGCTGACAAGCGGTTTTTTAATACTTGCTTGTCTAGTAGGGCTAGTTGGTTTTATTGGGGTGAAAAACTTAACAACGATTAATTCCAATGGAAGCAAGATCTATTCTCATGAACTTAAAGCTATGGAGAAACTTGACACCTTGCGAGCTAAATTTTTAGAAAATCGTTCGTTAGCCATACTTTTTTATTACACTGCCAACGATAAAACTAAGCAACAGACGATTAAACAATCTATCACCGAAAATTCCGCAGTCAATACACAGACTGAACAAGACTATGAGAAAATGTATAGCGCTAATCTCTCAAATGCCGAAACTCAATATTTTAATGATTTCAAACAGAATCAGGTCGATTATCGGGATAAACGAACTAAAATGATGCAACTGGTTGAGGAAGGGAAACTTCAGGATGCCAGTATATTAATGGATCAATTTTTTCAAGCCAATGATAAAAGTGTAGGAATTTTAGATAAGTTAATTGTTTCTCATGAACATGATGCTGATCAGAGGCAGGCAGCCAATCAAGTCAATTATGAACGGACTCTTGTTATTATGTTTATTCTTATTGGGATCAGCATTGTCTTTGCTCTAACCTTGGGGCTGTTTTTATCGAGAAATCTCACCAAAAGGCTAGGTAATATTGTTCGGTTTGCTGAGGCTCTGGGAAATGATGACTTAACACAGCAGCTTACTATTTACGGGCATGATGAAATAGGTCAACTAGGTCTCTCTATCAATAAGGCGACGAGAAGTATGGAAGAACTGGTTACGTCTATCAGCGACAGCTGTCAGACCATGAATGCACAGTCGCAGGAATTATCAGCGACGACTGAGGAATTGTATGCAACTATGCAGACGATCCAGCATTCTACCCAACAAATTGCTCAGGGCTCTGAGGAACTGAGCGCTAGTACGGAGGAAGTTGGAGCTTCGTCAGTGGAGATCGAAGAGTTCAGCAAACAGCTTGCCCAAAAAGCCGACGAAGGGCAGCATAATGCCTTAGAGATCAGCGATCGTGCAAGTGATGTCAAGAATAAAGGGGTTAAGGCGGTAGAAGAAGCAGATTCTTTGTACAGCGATAAGGCAGTAAATGTCAAAAAGGCGTTGGAAGAAGCAAAAGTTGTAGAAGAAATTAAAGTAATGGCTGAAACCATCGGCAGTATCTCCGAACAAACCAACTTGTTATCACTTAATGCCAGCATTGAAGCAGCACGAGCAGGGGATGCGGGCAGAGGGTTCTCAGTGGTTGCCGATGAAGTCCGTAAGTTAGCGGAACAATCACAGTCGGCTGTCGGAAATATATATAATGTAATTAGTGTTGTACAAAGAGCTTTCGATAATCTCATTACAAATACTCAGGAATTGCTCGGGTTTATCGAAAATAGAGTTAAACCAGATTACGAAGCTTATGCCCAGACAGGAATACTGTATGAAGAAGATGCTCGTTTTATTAGTCAAATGTCCCAAGAAATAGCGTCAAGGACTCAGTCTATTAGTTCAGTCACAGCTCAAATCAGTCAGGCTATCCAAAACGTTACGGCAACAGCTGAAGAGTCGGCTACAAGCTCTGAAGAGATTTCCAAGAGTATCCTTCAGACAACTTTGGCGATTGAACAAATCAGCCAATCGGCACAGGCTCAGGTCGTTCTGTCTGGTACGTTAAGTGAATTGATCGGAAGGTTTAAGGTATAATGTACATGTATTTAAAGTGCTAATTTAATAGTTCATAGATCCCGATCAGTATCAGCATTGCTCCCGCAAGGAATTGGGAGTAACCTTCGAGACGGTCTGAGGCCGTTTTCCATCCGGCCCAATAGCCAGAACTAATTGTCAGCAAACTGAACAGGCAGACTGAAATCGCTAACGGCAGAGGAGAAAGCCCAGTTAAGCCGGCCCCAATTCCGGTTGCTATACAATTAAAGGAGAGCGTTAATCCAAGGGCTAGGGCTTCCCTGGATGAGATAAAGCCATTAGCATCAATGTCTGCCATGGAAGGGTTTCTTGTAATTTTGACAATGGTGCTGAGTGGTTTAATGGAAATAGAATAAGTCTTCATGACAGGCACAGCAGCCGGTAAGGCCTGTTCTACGGTTGGCTTATGGATTGTAACCCAAATTCCGATTAGGATGATTAAGATAGCCCCCAGCATATTTGCGACAGCAATAAAGTGACTCAAAAAGTGGCCGGTGAAGACAGCAATAAAAGTTATGACTCCTGATAATAGGGCAATAAAAAAGTTGGAGAGGAATGGAATTCGGATTTTTTGAACTCCGTAGCTTATACCTACTCCAAAATTATCAAGGTTTGCCGCGAGACCTACAAATAAGGCAGATAATATGTGCATCGGACTTTCCCCCTTCTCCTGAATCCATGGATAGAATATTCAAGGGGAAAAGCTGTGGTGTTAAATAGCTTTGAATCATAAGAGGAAATGATTTGCAATAGGGTTGTCCCAAGTATTAATAAGCCGAGATTTCTGAAAAATCTCGGCTTATTCGATATAGTTTGATCATATTATGATAGTTTGGTAATAACTATTTCCCTGGGTTCATTTCTAATTCATGACTTGTTAGGGACGACAGGGAAGCTTTTTCAGTTGCGGTTTTTCTGTAGACAAGCCAATAAATCCCGGCTACAAATACACAGCCTCCGACAATGTTGCCCAGAGTCACCGGAACTAAGTTATTAATAACGAAGGTTCCCCAGTTTAATCCCGCGAGGGCCTGTGGGCTTAGATGAGAGGCCGCCGCCCAGCTGGGGTTTGACTTTGCTAAGATCCCGGCAGGGATGTAGTACATATTAGCCACACTATGCTCAAAGCCGGAAGTCACAAACAGCCATATTGGAAAGAAGATGGCAAATATTTTTCCCAGCATATCTTTAGCTCCATAAGCCATCCAGACTGCTAAACAAACCAGCCAGTTGCACATTAGTCCCAGATAAAAGGCAGACGAAAAGGAGAGGCCGACTTTATAAGAAGCTATTTTGATCGTAATTCCTCCCAGGAGACCGGCGCTGCTGCTAAATAATCCGGATTGAACCATAAGGTAAGCAATAAATATGGAACCAATGAAATTGCCGAAATAGACAAAAAACCAGTTTTTAAGCATTTCAGTAATTTTAATTTTGCCGTCAAAAACACCAGCTGAGATTAGAGTATTACCGGTGAATAGTTCTCCTCCGGCTAGGATAACGAGCATAAGTCCAGTTCCGAAGAGAGCGCCGGCTAAAGCTTTGCCGAGGCCATAGGTCTCTGGTTTGGCAAATAGATTAAACGCTGCCATGTTTGAGCCTTCTGCAGCAAAGGCTATAAATACTCCTGCTAAAATGCCTAAGAGGATCTGCTTCGGTATAGGCAGTGCAACTTTTTTCATTCCTGTCTGGATTGTGGATTCGGTGATTTCCGCCGGTGTTAAAAATCCCTTTGTCTCCATAATTAGCCACTCCTTTACTTAATCTCCAATTAACTTCTCAGCTACTCAGGGGGAGTAGAGCGCTGATCCGTTATTTTTAGTTTAGAGGTAATTATCTGAATTGTCTTGTTTGTGAAAATTTAAAAAGTATTTTTTGTAATATTGAAAGTAAGGAAAATATTCTATTTTAATTATGTAAATAAAGAAAAGCCCATATCGGGCTTTATAGTGAGATAAATAGTTTAACTGGACGACCGACTCGGCCATATTTCTGTTCGGATTTTACGACACCTTGTTGTTCTAGATATTCAAGATAACGTCGGACGGTAACTCTTGTCAACTTGACCTTTTCAGCCACTTCTTCGGCAGAAAGAGGCCGGTGAGTAGTTTGAATGAATTGTACGATATGCTCAAGGGTCGCCTGATTTAATCCTTTGGGTAACTCTTCTTCGCTGGGAGAATCAGACGCCGGAGGGGAGTTTGCCGTTGAGGACGGATCTGAGGTTTCAGTGAAGATTGAAGTGGGATCATAGAATTCATCATCTGTTTCCAAGGAAATTTCGGGGGGATTACTCTTAGACACAAAATTATTTTCGAAGGTATCTGTCGTCCGATTCAATTCGTCCGTTAATGATTGGATTTTTTCAACCATTTGATTAAAGGCGTCTTCTAATTCTTCGATTTCCTTTGCTCCAGAGACTTTGATTTTTTCGGTTAAATGTCCTGTTGCCACATCCCTAGTTCCCAGTGTAATATCGTGCAAAGGATTAATAACAAACTTTTGCAGGAAGAACCAGGCTATAAGAGATACCAAGAATGTTAATGCCAATCCTAAGACCGCGAGAGTGATCAGTGATCCGGTAATGGTTTTTTGATCGTAGGCGTGGGAAATTCCTACGTAGAACATTCCTATAATACTACCGTTTTCAGCTCGCAGGGGCATGTATCCGGTTTCGTACCATTGGCCTATGACGTTGGCCTTGCCGATAAATGTTTGGCCATCCTGCAACACGGTTTGGGCTACGCTGGACGAGACTTTGGTTCCGATGGCTCGCTCGTCGTTCGAACCACGAACTGTCGTTGCTACTCTTGTGTCACCCAAAAAAATTGTAACAGTATCTCCAGTGAGGGAAGATAAATGATCAACTAATTGATTATTTAGGTTAATTTTAACAGGCCCTTTATAAAGCTCGCCATTTTGAACAGCCCAAGTACCGGGGTAGGATTTATCAATTATTTCCTCACAAGTTGCTAAATCTGTTTGGGCCTTTATAAAAGCAGCCGCTTCAGCCTTATCTTTCATATACCAGCCGAGTACAACGATAAAGCATGCTGCCAATAAAACGAGGGAACCCAGCAGCAAGATTAGAATTTGTTGTTTTAGCGAACGCAAATAATCACCTCTTTGCTGATAACTAATAATTAAGAATAAATTCGCGATTAATATTGAAATACCTTTTTAGCCGGATCAAGAATTGAACATGATCATGATCATGTTCATTCAGGTATTTGGACAGAAAAAGTATGACTTAAAAAATTGAACTATCGTGATGCCACGATAGTTTCTAGGAGAGCCTGGGACAAGGCATGTTTAAACTTCAGCAATAATTTGGCCCATCAGAGACAAATCATATCCTCCAATCCCTGAAACTTCGTTTTGAAACGCCGGCGATTTTAGGATGCTCATTAATGCTTGAAAATGAGCACGTTCCAGATCTTCCTGGCGGATTACAAGATCATAGCGTTCTTTCTTTAAGGGGATAAAATCGAGCCCATTAACCTGCATGGCAACCTTCTCAATTCCTAAACCAACATCTGCTTCAGATCGGGCGATTTTACTGGCAATGGCCAGGTGAGTCATTTCCTCATCACCATACCCAAGAATATCTTGACGGCGAATTTTCAGAAGTCTTAATTGCTCATCCAATAATACTCTTGCTCCTGATCCTACTTCACGATTGACAAAACGAACTCCGGGTTTTGTAAGGTCACTCCAGGTTAGGATATTTTTCGGATTCCCTTTGGCAACATAAAAGCCCTCAACCCGAAAAAGTAAGTTAATTATGTAAGTCGGATGGCCTGGCAGAATCCTGCGCACATAAGGAAGATTATAATCATCGCTGTCACTGTCCCATAAATGGACGGCTACAGCATTGGCTAACCCGCGGTAAAGGGACATTAAGCCATCAATACTTCCCACATAACGGCGAAGAAAGCGCACGTGGGGGAATTGTTTTTCTAAATAACGGGTTAAAATATCTAAGACGATATCTTGACCACAGATAACCAAGGCTTCTGCTGAGGATTCCTGTTGATTCGCTTCGGTAAGCTGCGCAGGGGAATTAGAGGGCAATGTATTCGCGGAAGGGCTGGACATCCCTTTCAGTTTTTGTTTATAACTTTCAATGTCTGCACCTTCTACTCGAACTTTACGTCCAATATGGTAAGCCTTTAGCTCACCTCGTTTTATGATTTCATAAACGGTAAATTTAGAAATCTTAAGGATTTTCGCAACTTCCTCCGGAGTGTAAGAAACATCATTTGGCATTATAAACTGCACCTATCTCTCCTTAAAATGTTCACTGTTAAGTATTAACTAAAATTTAATTAAGCATAAAGTACTATCCATATAGTAAATTTATTATAGCATATCGTAAATTCAAAAAAATCACCCTATCAAGTGTATAGGATGATAAAAGTATAGGTTTAGGGGAGTTGTACTATATTTCAATCTTAATGAGGGCTTTTAATAATTTTACAGTTAGAGAAAAAAACGAATGATGACGGTGCAGCTCTTTATGATGATGATCATGATTTTGAGGGTTGGAAGTTTGCTGGGTAATATTATTGACTGGGAATGTTAGTTCCAGTTGCAGCAAAATGATCATCTTTTCTTGTACGGTTTTAAAAAGGCCTTCTTCAAAAGGCCCGCCAGGCATTGGTACGCGATCAAGGGTATTATCCATTTCATGGATCTGACTGAAAATGAGGTCATGACTGGGCGCTTTATTAAGGAATTCCCGGCTAATCAGATTGTATTCTGAAAGATCGCCCGATTTTAATGCATACTCATATTCTGCTTGTCTGCTGAAAAGGGTAGGTGCAATGGCGCGGATACCGTTAAGGTCGACGACGCAGGAATAGGGCAAGTCTATGACAAAATCCTTGATTGAGCCTTCGACTGTTGTTGCAGTTTGGCGAATAGGTTCGGAATATTGAACATCTTTACGGACAAACCCGCCTAGGAATAGTTTTGGAGTATCCTGAGGAATACCACATACTGGCGGTGGAGAATTGAAAAAGCGGCATTGGGTTAACTTTAAATGCTTTTTGATGGTCTTAATTTCTAGTGCTTTTGTTGGTAATGTGAAAATTGATTCTGTTGGAATAGATACTGTGATTAAAACCGACTGTGGTCCTGTCTTTTTCATTTCTAAGGGAAGGCATATTGGCATGGTTGCAGTACTGGGGATAAAAGGGTTGGGGGAAATCGGAGGGACGGTTGGCGGGCAGATGGGAGTTTTAGGCATTTCCTGGACCCAAGCAGGTATAAATGGAGTAGTTTGAACCCATTGATGAGGACAATGATAATCGATCAAATTTTCTCTCCTCCCCTCACGAAACCAATTTACGAAAATAGAACATGTCTTAATCTAGATTACGTTGGGGATTTAGTTTTGGTGCCAAGCTTTAAGTTTCAAGTTTTAAAGATTGGTGGGGAAGATTGATTACAAAAGTGGTTCCTTTCCCGGGGGCGCTTGTTACCTTAATTCGGCCATGGTGGCATTTTATGATCCAGTCGGCAATGGCCAGGCCTAATCCGGTACCTTCTCTTTGCTGAGAGCGGGCAGGATCCACGCGATAAAAACGTTCAAAAATTTGAGTCAAATGTTCCTGCGCAATTCCTTCTCCAGTATCGGATACAGTAATTTCTGCATGGGTACCCCAATTTTGCAGACTAAGAGTAATCTGTCCTCCGGGGCCAGTGTATTTAAGGGCATTATCCAAAAGGATAACAATCAGTTGCTTAATTCTGTTTTCATCGCCATAATAGTCTGCGGCAGTATTCAGTGAAGCTTCTAAATAAATGTTATTCGTTTCAGCCAGTGGTTTAAAGGATTGGAACACTTCATTCAGGGCCGTACTGAGGGAGAATAATTCCAGGTTTAAGGTTTGCTGCTGGGAATCCGCTCGTGCAAGGAAGAGCAGATCGTCAACGAGTTTAGACATGCGCCGTATTTCAATCAAGCTGTAGTCTAACCATTTTGCCTGACTGGCCACGGTTTCCTCAGGATTTCCTTTGACAATATCCAAGTTAACTTGAACGACGCTTAGAGGGGTTCTCAGCTCGTGTGAGGCATCTGCAACAAATTCCTGCTGACGCTGCCAGGAACTTTTTATGGGAGCCATCGCCCGATCAGCCATAAATCGGCTGCCGTAGTACGCCAGCCCCAGGCAAACGATTCCGCCTCCAGAAAGAGTCAGCAGCAGTTCTTGAAGAATATCTTTATCTCGTTCAAGATCAACAAAGGTAATCACATAGCCTGGACCTTGTTTGAGGGGCATTTTCAAATAGGTGTATGTTTCATCATTGACTTCTGCTTCGCCTCGGGAATTGGGCTTGTGAAACGCCTTATCGACTAAGGGGGTTAATTGTTCGAGCGTCATGGGGATGTCAGAAGAACTTTCAGTGATTTTTCCGGAATCATCGGTTTTAATATAAAAATATTTAGCGAGGTGCTTATCATGCTCCCGCGGATTGACGATGGTTCCTGAACCTGCTTCGCCGGCAATAATCTGCATTAATTGTTGGGATTGGTTAATAACTTGAACCCGCATGACAAAAAACGTGCCAATGGTAAAGATCAGCAAGAGAAAAGCCATGACACCAACATTAATGAGTGTTAATTTTAGCCTCAATTCACGAAACATCGGACCCCTCCTTTAAACAGTAGCCGATTCCTCGTACTGTATCGATTCTTAAGTTCGGTGAATTTAACTTTTTGCGCAGGTAATGGACGTAAATTTCCACGTTATTGGCTTCAACATCCGAATCAAGACCCCACACACGGTCGAGTATCTGCTCTTTTGTAATAACTTGTCCGGGGTTACGCATAAAAAGCTCTAAAAGCAAGGATTCTTTCAACGTTAGCTTGATCGTTTGGTTATCTTTCATTAATTCACAATGAAGTGGGCGAAAGGAAAAACCGCCCAAAACCAGTGTTTCACCCTGAATTTGGCCTGGTCTTCTCCCTAAGGCTCTGATTCGCGCCAAAAGTTCGTCTGTTGAAAAAGGCTTGATAAGGTAATCATCAGCACCTGCGTCCAGTCCCTCAATTCTGGCTTGAATAGAATCTTTAGCTGTCAATAGCAGGACAGGAGTATTGATACCTTGGTGACGCAGATGTTTTAAGACGGCAACCCCTTCTTTGCGGGGCAGCATTCGGTCAAGGATAATTAAATCGTAAACTCCCGTTTCAGCCATAGTTTGCCCAGTTTCCCCGTCATAGGCGGTGTCTACTCCATACTTATTCTTTTTAAGAATGTAGGTCAAGGCTTCTGAGAGCCTTGGTTCGTCTTCAACTAATAGTAATCGCAATATTTTTCACCACCATGTTTTAGTTTAAAGGAATTACCTTTAAATTTCCTTAGTTTTTCTGGGTTAGCCCGCATATTATACAACTCGTTTTGGATAAAGTATAGGATAGGTTCTGGATTTAACGTCGTATAATTTAAGGAGGAAACTATGCAACTAAAGAAATGGCTGATCACCGCTGCGATTGTGTCTGTAATGCTCTCTCTAACGGGCTGTGGCAAGAATCAGAAACTCTCAACCTCAACCCCTCTGCCGACAAGTGCACAACCTACGGAAGTCCATCCGGCGGAAGCCTCTGATACAGCCGGCGATATCGGAAGTCAACAAGCTGTAGAATCTAAAATCAATGGTTGGTTGACTAAAAACTACCCTGGCGATTGGAAGGTTGTCGGAACTACTTTAAGTAAGGGAAATTACATTGAAAACGGTCACTATAAAATAGTGGACGGTATAGAAACTCTATTTCCAGGAACCATGGGCGTCTCAATTTTTGTTGGGGAAGAGAGAATTTCCTCCAGCGTTAAAAAAGGTACGGAACGGGTCTTGAAAGGTTTTCCAACACCTGAAAAAGTTGGGGAAGTTCTTAAAAGCGGTAAGGCAACAAGTTCCTTAAGCAGTGATTATCTCAAAGTCTATATTCCTTTCCAAACCGGAGGTAAAACGTTAGCCGTGTTGACGGTATCTGTCCCACATCAATAGGAGTTTTGTATAAATTGTATACAATTTTAAAACCTCTCTGCTCTTTTTGCAGCGGAGAGGTTTTAATGGTTATGGATCTTAACGCAGGAAGGTTAAAAGTTTTTGGGAGAATGTTGCCATATCATCGAAATAACAAGTATGGCCGAGATGATCAAAGGTTAATAATTGACTGTTAGTTATCTTGTCTTTTAGAAGTAAGGCGAAGTCATATGGCGCAATTTGATCTTCTTTTCCCCAAACAATGAGGGTCTTGGCTGCTATTTCATTTAATTGGTTTTCATATTGGTCCACGTTAATACTGTCAACTAAAGTTAATGATAAAAGCAGGTCTGGGTACTTAATAGCAACTTTTAAAGCAATTTCACCGCTGAAGGAGGGCCCAATCAGGTGAAAGGCCGGCAGGGTAAGCTGCTTTGAAAACGCAAAAAGAAAATCCTCAAAGCTCATTTCCGCCGGAAGCCCTTCTGACATTCCATAACCCGGAAGATCCAAGGCGAGGACCTTACAATTTTCTTTTTCGAGCCGAGCAAGAAGACCAGATTCTTTCCAGTCCTTGGCGGAAAAACGCTTGCCATGGAGCAAGATAACCCAACTGCCGGGATTTTCAGCACCGCAAATTAGATAATGAAGCATGCTGCCTTGGAAATTGACAAACTTGTCGACAGGAATAGTCATGAGAATAACCTCTTTTCTAATTATAATGACCAAATTTGGGATTAAAAACATTTCTCCAATTTAACAAATTCTCCTTTAAGAAAATAAAAAGAGTCTTATAGTAATACTCTTAATATTTATTTTTTAGATACTAATCATACTTCAAACCGCCGGTCAGGCGGGTATTTTTTTGCCTTAGATTAAGCTAAAGGTTTAAGTCCTCGCAAAAATGCAATGAGAATCATAGAATACAGTATAAATTCAGCTCCTTATAAGTCAGGATTTCTTTATTAGGTAATAAAAATAAAACCTGAAAAGAGGGATCCCAATGATCTGGGAATTGACTTTTATGTTAATAGCTGCTGCCATTGTATTATTTATTGATTATATGACAAGAAACGATTAATAGATTCAAGCGTACCTTTTGACTCAAAATTATAAGACAGACTAAGTTCAGGCTATTAGCCTAACCTTATCGCGCGCGAGTTTAAAAATTACGTTTGTTTGGAATGCTTAGTTAGAACACATGTCTATTTGGAATGGAAGTGTTTTAGTATCAATTATATACAAGTTCTAAACCTCTCTATGCTCACATGCCGGTCTAGAGAGGTTTTTGATTTATATAGTCATGCTTAGATTTGAGCAGTATATCATGATGTGATAATAGCCATTTCAACTAAATAGGTCAGGCAGGAATAGTTTACTTTTGAAACTTAAATTGAGTATTTAAGCCGCATTTCGTTTTATTTTCATACATATTGTAAGAGATTACTTAACCTAATGTCTCAAAACCAAAAATCAATGACTCGCCGCTAAGTACTCCTATTGGTAAAGGCGGCTCGGCAGTAATGTCACTGGACATTATTGTATCTGAAGCCCCGAGGTACATCTTTAGCTGAACGAGTTCCCTAGGTCAAAAAAGGTTCTTTTAACGTTTAATTGTAAACTGGCATGGTTTTTGTAATGGAAATGACTGAACAGATTTTTTGCTGGTAAAGAGGGGAGGACAACTGACCGACTTAATCTAAAACAATTTAGGAGGTAGTGGAATTGACGTTCGAAACAATACTTGTGGAAATCGAAGAAGGAATTGCAACCATCATCTTAAATCGTCCGGACGTGCTGAATGCTTTAAACAGTCAGGTTTTTAATGAGTTGGCCGAGGCAGCTGAAAATTTGTCTATTGATGATTCAGTTCGAGCAGTCATCATTACCGGCGGTGATAAAGTATTTGCAGCAGGGGCCGATATTAAGGAGATGGCCTTATTAGGCGCTGTTGGTGTTGCAACAGGTCTCAGGCCATCGAAGATAGCCTTTGAGCGGCTTGAGAACATGCCTAAGCCAGTCATCGCAGCCATTAATGGTTACGCCCTTGGCGGTGGATGTGAATTGACCTTGGCAGCTGATGTTCGTATTGCCGGCGATAATGCTCAATTTGGTCTGCCGGAGATTAAATTGGGGATTTTACCTGGCGGCGGAGGGACTCAGCGTCTCCCGCGCTTAATCGGAGCCGGTAAGGCGAAGGAATTAATCTTCAGCGGAGATCTAATTAATGCTGAGGAGGCTTTAAGGGTTGGCCTTGTGAATAAAGTGGTTCCTCCAGATCAAGTATTGGCATGGGCCCGAAAAATGGCTGAAAAATTTGTTTCCAGAGGAGCCGTGGCCTTAAGTCTGGCGAAAACATGCATTAATGAAGGACAGCGTATGGACCTGGAGATAGGCTTAGAGTATGAACATAAATGTTTTAGTTTATTGTTTGCTACTGAAGACCAAAAAGAAGGAATGAAAGCCTTTGTGGAAAAACGAAAACCAAATTTCCATGGGAAATAATTTACCTATTCTAAGAATCAATCCCGACCCACACTTCTATAAGCGGGGGTGGGTCCTGCGTTAACTTCAGGTGGGGTAGAGTCCCTATCTGAAGCCCCGATGTTCAGCTTTAGCTGAACGAGTTCACCCAAGCGTAAGACTCCCATTTCTACAAGTGGGAGAGGTTCCTATACCTTGCTTCGAGGGTTCACATCATTTTAGACGATGATTCATTCGTATCAAATTGTAACTGACGCATTTCATAATGAAAGTTATGGCAGCTGTTCATATTATTGATAGGGAGATGATCCGATTGAAGTTAGAAGACATTAAAACAATCTGTGTCGTCGGAGCCGGCAACATGGGGCATCAGATTGCCTTGTGCTGCGCTTTAGCCGGTTATAACGTTGCCTGCACGGATATAAGTCAAGATATGTTGGACAAAGCGGAGGCCTTCGCCAAATCTTATTTGCCAGAACGAGTGAGTAAAGGGAAATTAACGCAGGAGCAGGCAGATTGTGCTTTAGCGAAGCTGAAATTTACTGTGAGTTTAGAAGAAGCTGCCGGAAAGGCTGACTTTGTTATTGAGGCAGCTGTGGAAAAAATGGATATCAAGCGAAAACTCTTTGCTGATTTGGATCGAATTGCTCCGCCGCAGGCGATACTTGCCACTAATAGTTCCTATATTGTCAGTTCGAAGATTGCCGATGCCACGGAGCGGCCCGGTAAAGTATGCAACATGCATTTCTTCAACCCTGCCTTAGTTATGAAACTGGTGGAAGTTGTTCAAGGACCTCATACCTCTGCCGAAACTGCGCAAATCACTATGGACTTAAGTGCTAAACTGGGCAAGATCGGTGTTTGGCTTAAGAAAGAAATTTATGGGTTTCTGGTTAATCGGATATTATCGGCTTTAGCTCAAGAGGCGATATTCATTGCCGACATGGGAATTGCCACACCCCAAGAGATTGACCTTGCAGTGATGAATGCCTTGGGTCATCCCCTGGGACCTTTCCGTTTAATGGATCTAACCGGAATTGATTTGAGCTATTATATCAGTATGGAGCGTTTTCAAGCAACCGGTGACCCGGCCGATCGTCCTTCACCCATTATTGTAGAAAAGTATATTAAGAACGAATGGGGACGCAAAACGGGTAAAGGGTTTTACGAGTATTCCTGAAGAAGTAAGCGCTGGCCCTCTTGCATTCAGCTAGGTCTTAAAGAACTAATGATAATGGTATAGGGAGCTTATCCAAAAGCTCCCTTTTCGTGTGCAAGGCCCAAAATGTTTTGACTATTTGAAATTATCACTTTACTATGTTCCTTTTCATTCTATATAATAGTGCTAAAAGATGGATAACAAGTGGGGGATAAACATGAGTACGGGAATCCACGCTGTTAAAAGCAGTAATTTTCCGCAATGGAATCGAGAACTTTTATTCCGAATTATGGATAACATTCATGATGTAGTACTTGTTATTGACACGGATACGACCATAGTCTACGCTAACGAAGCTTACGCAAGGATACTAGGGGTACCTGTAGAAAAAGTGTTAGGACGCAGGTTGGATCAGATCGAACCTAAGGCTGAAGCGATAACGTTAATGCGCAGCGGAAAGTCCTGTCATATGGGGAGGGACTATTTGGACTCGCTCGGAATTGATGTTATAGGAAGTTCCTTCCTTTTAAACGATGGCCATAGAATCATGGGCTGTGTTTCAATCTTTAAAAACATTTCTGAAGTTATAGAATTGAGCCGTGAGTTGGAGCAGACAAGAGGCGTAGCCGATTATTTAAAAGAGCAGTTACAACAATGGGAGCAACTTCCTCTTTCCTTTAAAGAATATGTAGGACAAAACAGCACGTTAAAAGAAACCTTAGTCTTAGCGGCCAAGGTTGCCAAAACAGATAGTACCGTACTAATTCGAGGAGAAAGTGGTGTCGGTAAAGAGGTTTTAGCCAAGGCAGTACATAACAGCAGCCGAAGAAAAGATAAGCCGTTAATTAAAGTAAACTGTGCTGCGATACCGGACAATTTAATTGAGAGTGAACTTTTTGGATATGAAGACGGCGCTTTTACAGGCGCTAAAAAGGGAGGAAAGCTCGGTAAGTTCGAGCTGGCTCACGGCGGTACCATATTTTTGGACGAAATCGGTGATATGAGTATTACCATGCAGGCAAAATTATTGCGTGTCCTGCAAGAAAAAGAGATCGAGCGAGTGGGCGGCACTAAAACGATTAAAGTTGATATCCGGGTGATTGCAGCGACAAATCGGGACTTGGAAAGCATGATTCAAGAAGGTACTTTCCGGCGGGATTTGTATTACCGTTTAAATATTGTTCCTCTTAACCTTGTTCCGCTAAGAGAACGAAAAGATGACATCCTAGCTTTAGCTAAAACCTTTCTGAATCGTTTTGCTCGTGAATTAGGTCATGAACTATCGCTTTCTTCTCAAGTGCTGAGATTTTTTCAAGAATATGACTGGCCGGGCAATATTCGAGAAATACAAAATGTACTCGAACACGCAAGTATTGTTTGCAGTGGTACAACTATAGAAATGTATCATTTGCCGAAACAAATTCTCCACCTTAATGATGACCAGTTAAGCGCCAGGAATAAGTCTCAAACAGTAAAGGAAATTGTGGCGGCCTTGGAAAAAGAACTAATTCTTTCGGCCTTAGCAGACAATAATAATAATCGAACAAAAGCAATGAAAGAATTAGGATTTTCTCGGCGAGTATTTTACGATAAATTACATCGTTATGGGATTAACTGAGCGGGATGACTATTAAACAATGTATTGTACGTTTTACGCACTATAGTTTTGGAAAGGAACTATTTTTTGTTTCAAATTCATACAGGTTTTGTTGAGTCTTCTAAGATTATACGCTCTTTAGAAGGCCTTTTTATTTGGCATGGTTATTGCTTATAAGACTATTAAGAATATTTAATTTTCTTGGAAAAGGAAGTGTAAAGCCAAGCCTTGATCAAAAAAGATGATCAATATCAGAAGTCATTGTATAGTACTACTATTTTATGGAAAGGGTGAGTTTTTTGGCGAGTAATTTTATTTACAGCAATAAGGATCATAAATTTATTATCAAAGAGTGGCTGGACGGAAAAAAGATTCTAGGCTTAAAGCGCTATCGGGATTATCTCTCCATTGAGGATGTCGATGGAATCCTCGATCAATCCCTGAAAGTGTGTAAAGACGTGGTAGCTCCCACAAATGATGATGGCGATACGATTGGGGCAAGATTTAACGATGGAAAAGTGACTGTTCCGCCATCGTTTCACAAGGCCTTCAGATTCCTCCATGACAACGGATGGGGCGCCAGCAACAATGATGTGGATGGTGAGGGAGCCCTTCCGGAAATCCTTAATCAATCTGTTCGTGAATATATTATCGGGGCTAATCCGTCCATGTCCCCCTATATTGGCTTAAGCGGCGGTATTGCGGCTGTGATCAAGGCCTTCGGGTCTAAGGAACAAATCGCCCTTTATACCCCAAAAATGTTTGAAGGTGTCTGGGAAGGTACAATGTGCTTAACTGAACCCGGAGGGGGTTCTGATGTGGGGGATATGACCTCTAAAGCTTATCCCACTGACGAACCTCTAGTTTATAAAATTAAGGGCACTAAATGTTTTATTACCGGAGGAGACCATGATCTAACGGAAAACATAATTCATCTGGTACTGGCCCGTGTTGATGGAGCTGCTCCCGGTACCAAAGGCTTGTCCCTATTTATCGTTCCTAAAATTTGGGTCAAGGAAGACGGGAGTTTAGGTGACCCCAATGACGTCGCTACTGTGGGGATCGAACATAAAATGGGCCTTAAAGGTTCGGCAACAGCAGTACTCAGTTTTGGCGAAGAGGGCCATTGCCGAGGCATTCTGTTGGGTATTGTTCCTGATGAAAAAGGGGTTGGCCAAGGTATGGCGCAAATGTTCATGATGATCAATGGATCTCGGATGGATACCGGGCATAGTGCTCTGGCTGTGGCGACAGTAGCCTATAACAATGCCGTTAATTATGCCAGAGAGCGCATTCAGGGGCGTCCCATTACCAATCCCAAAGGCGATCGTGTACCCATTATTCAACACGAAGATATTCGGCGTATGTTATTAACTCAGAAGGCGACCTTGGAAGCTATGCGGGCCATGATCTTTAAGGGCTATTATTATCTGGATTTAATTCAACATGGGGATGATCCTGAGGATATCCGTAAAGCTAAACGTTCGATTGAAGTTATTACGCCTTTGGTTAAGGCATACTGCTCAGATCAAGGGTGGCTGATGATTACCGAAGCTATTCAAGTCTTAGGCGGCTATGGCTATACCGAAGAATACCCTATTGCGCGTCAAGCCAGGGATGTAAAGATTTATTCGATTTGGGAAGGTACTAATTTTATCCAATCCATGGATCTTGTAGGCCGTAAGTGGAGACTGGACAATGGCAGTATTTTTAAAGAGTGGATGATGGAATTGGCGGCATTTGTACAGACCAACCAAAATCATAATACTTTTGCCCACGAATTTGCAGTTTTAGGAAAAGCGTTAATGGCTTATCAAGATCTTGTGGGTACCATGCTGGGTTATTTTAAGGAAGATATCAGGCTGGTTCCACTCTATAGCACGAGAATTTTGCGCATTACGGCTGAACTATATGGAGGATGTTTGTTAATGCAGCAAGCATTAGTAGCTCAAGAAAAGCTTGCTCAAGGAACTGGTGATCAGGCCTTCTATAAGGGGAAAATTCAGTCGGCGAAGTTTTACGTTCTTAATATTGTGCCAGACGTGGCGGCGACAGTACGAATTATTAAGGAAGCTGATACTTCGGCTATGGATATCCCAGAAGCAGCCTTTTAAGGTTAGCTAACAGAAACGAGAGGAGGATATAAATGCAGATTTATAAAGTTGCAGTAATCGGGTCAGGCGTGATGGGAAGCACTATCGCCGCCCATTTAGCCAATGCCGGGATACCAAGTCTGTTGTTGGATATTGTCCCGTCAACGCTTTCGGCCAAGGAAGAAGCGGCCGGATTAACCCTTGAGGACAAAAAGGTCAGAAATAGTATTGCAGAACAAAATAAAGCTAAGCTGCTGAAGATGAATCCTGCCCCGCTCCTGATTCCGGAGTTTGCAGAACGAATTGAGGCAGGTAACATAAGCGATGATTTAGGACGCTTAAGTGAGGTTGATTGGGTTATCGAGGTTGTCGTTGAACGGCTCGATGTTAAGAAGGATCTCTTTAAAAAGATAGCTGCTGTTGTTCGTCCGGGGACGATCGTCACATCAAATACCTCAGGAATTTCACTTAAAGCTATGGTGGAAGGACTTCCGGAAAGCTTTACACGATATTTCTGCGGCACCCATTTCTTTAACCCACCGCGGTATATGAAACTTTTAGAGATTATTCCCGGGCCCAATACCGAACCCCCTGTGATTGCTTATCTGAAAGAGTTTGGCGAGCGTGTTTTGGGTAAAGGTGTGGTTATGTGTAAAGACACACCTAATTTCATAGCTAATCGCATTGGAGCCATCGGCTCACCTGTATTGCTGAAAGAGATGCTTCGTTTAGGACTAACTGTTGAAGAAGTGGATGCTTTAACAGGCCCCGCTATGGGAAGACCAAAGAGCGCTTCCTTCCGTTTGATCGATCTCGTCGGTCTGGATGTCTTTATTCATTCCAACAATAATGTTGCCAATGGTGTTCCCGAGGAGAAGAATGACTTCGTTTTACCCGAGTTTATCTTTACGATGCAGAAAAACGGCTGGTTAGGCGATAAAACGAAGCAAGGCTTTTATAAAAAATCCAGAGGCCCTCAAGGTAAAGAAGTTTTAGATATCAAAACCATGACCTATGGCCCGCCCAAAAAAGTGTCGTTTCCTTGTCTGGATAAAGCAAAAGCGGCAAGAAACCTGTCCGAGAAGCTGCGAACATTAGTCAGCGGGGATGATGTCGGTTCCGAGTTTGCTTGGAATGTTTTAAAACCAACGCTTCTCTATGCCGCTAATTTAGTTAAAGACATTGCCGAGGATATCACCGGTATCGACGAAGGCATGCGCTGGGGCTATAACTGGGAAATGGGTCCATTTGAACTTTGGGATGCTCTCGGTGTTAAAGTTACGGCGGACCGTATTGTTGCTGAAGGCGGCAAATTGCCTGTAATTGTGGAAGAATTGCTCTCGAAGGGATATGAGAGCTTCTATGGCAAAACGGAAGCCGGAGAGACCACCTATTATGACAACGGCGTCTATCGTCAAAAAGCGGTCAGCAGTTATTCCTTTTTCCTGAAGGACGCTTACAAGACAGGCAAAGTTATTATGGGCAATGCCGGTGCAAGCTTAATAGATTTGAACGATGGGGTTGCTTGTTTGGAATTTCATTCCCCGAACAATTCGATCACTACAGATGTTGTAGAGATGATCTATAAGTCACTAGAAGAGGTTGAGAAAAATTACGCAGGGATGGTTATTGGCAACCAGGGTAAGAATTTCTGCGTGGGCGCTAATCTCGTGGATATTCTTCGCGAAGCAGAGAAAGGCAACTGGTCGGATCTGGACCAGGGCATTCGTCAATTACAGAATGCGACAATGGCGTTGAAATTTGCGAAAAAGCCTGTCGTAGCAGCTCCCTTCGGTATGACGCTTGGCGGCGGAGCGGAGATATGTCTGCACTCTCATGCTATCCAGGCTTCTTCTGAAACCTATATAGGGCTTGTCGAAGTTGGAGTCGGTTTGATTCCTGCCGGAGGCGGAACCAAAGAAATGGCTGTTCGGGCGATGGAAGGAGTTTTGCCGGGAGTTCAGGTTATTCCGGACTATTTCTTTGGCAAACGTTTTGAAGTGATAGCCATGGCTCAGGTCTCTACCAGTGCCGAAAAGGCTCGTCAACTCGGTTTTTTGCGTGACCACGATCGTTACAGCATGAACCCGGAACATATCCTTATGGATGCTAAAGCACGGGTCATTGACCTAGCACTCAACTTCAGATCTAATTTGCCGACGAAGGTGAGAATTGCGGGGTCCGGTGTACGCGGCACTCTGGAACTGGCAATGTATGGAATGCTTGAAGGGCGTTATATCTCCGAATATGACCGGCATCTAGGCAACAAATTGGCTTATGCTATCACTGGAGGAGATCGCCCGGCAGGTATGCTCGTTGATGAGCAATATCTTTTAGATCTGGAACGTGAAGCCTTTTTAAGTTTGCTTGGGGAAGCGAAGACTTTAGAACGCATCCGCCATATGCTCACTAAAGGCAAGCCATTACGGAATTAGGGGGGAAAATAATGCAAGAAGCGTACATCATACAAGCGAAACGCACTGCGGTTGGAAAATCGGCCAGGGGTGCCTTAGCACAGGTTCGACCGGATGATTTAGGAGCTTATGTAATACAAGATGTTCTTCAGACTGTTCCTGGCCTTAATAGGGAGGATATCGATGATCTTGTCCTGGGCTGCTCTTTCCCAGAAGGTGAGCAGGGGATGAATATGGCCAGAATTATGATCCGGCGTGCAGGTCTTCCCATTGAGGTTCCGGGCGTGACCATCAATCGTTTTTGTTCATCAGGGTTACAGGCGATTTCCATGGCGGCAGACAGGATTCGTTTGGGTGAAGCGGATGTGATGCTTGCAGGCGGAGCAGAGAGTATGTCTTTGGTTCCCATGGGCGGAAGTAAACCGGCTCCAAATCCTTATATGCTTGCTAATGCCCCGGAAGTATATCTCTCAATGGGGATGACTGCAGAAAATGTAGCCCAAAAGTATGAAGTCACCCGGGACCAGCAGGATGCTTTCGCGGCACAAAGCCATCAAAAAGCTTGGGCTGCTCAAAGCAGCGGACGTTTTGATGATGAGATTGTTCCGATTCCTCTGCCGACTTGGGGAAAACCAGGTGAGAAATGGTTTGCGAAAGATGAGGGTATTCGTCCGGAAACCACTATAGAAACTTTGGCTAAGCTGCGGCCCGCTTTTAAGAACGGGGGGTCAGTCACAGCGGGGAACTCTTCCCAGACGAGTGACGGCGCAGCAATGACTCTGTTGATGTCCGAACAGAAAGTGAAAGCTCTTGGTTTAAAACCTTTAGCCGTTTGGCGCGGGTTTGCGGTTGCCGGGGTAGAACCTGAACTGATGGGAATCGGTCCGATCAAGGCTATCCCTAAGGTACTCAAGCAAGTCGGCTTAAAACTGGAGGATATCGATCTCTTTGAGTTAAATGAGGCCTTTGCTTCTCAATCGCTGGCGGTCATTAAAACGCTGGACATTGATCCGGGAAAAGTAAATCCTAATGGCGGTGCCATAGCTTTAGGGCATCCTCTGGGCTGCACCGGGGCAAAGTTAACTGCGACCTTACTTCATGAGATGATTAAACGGAAGAAAAAGTATGGAATGGTCACAATGTGCATCGGCGGCGGTATGGGCGCGGCAGGGATCTACGAATTACTGTAAAGCAAATTCCTCTTTTACAGCGCCTGCCTCCTAGTTCTGGCGGGCGCTGCCAGTGAAATTCAATGAATGAGGAGGAAGAAGATGTCCGCAGCAGTTAAAGAATATCAAAGTAAGCTCGTTTCCCCAGAAAAAGCGGTAAGTGTTGTTAAGAGCGGTGATTGGATCGGTTACTCCTATGCAGCTAATACACTGCCTGTTCTTGATCGGGCTTTAGCTGCACGCGCCCCTGAACTTCATGATATTCAGCTATTAGGCGGAGTTACGATGCGTCCCCATGCATTTGTGAAAGCTGATCCCAAAGGGGAGCATTTTAATTGGAATTGTACACATTTTAGCGCTATCGACCGGAAGTATTATGACATGGGGAGAGCCTATTATATTCCGCTCAAGTATTCTGAAGTTCCGCGCTATGTTCTTGAGAATGTGCGCATGGACATCGCCATGATTCAAGTCAGCCCTATGGATAAACACGGATTTTTTAACTTAGGACCGACAATTTCCCATTACTGGGCAAATGCGCGCAAAGCCAAAATTATTATTTTGGAAGTTAACGAAGACATGCCAATCGCTCATGGAGGGTATGGCCATTATCTTCATATTTCCGATGTGGATTTTATTGTTGAAGGCGGTCATACCGGCATGCCTCAGGTTCCCTCCGATGATCCCGGTGAAATTGACCATCAAATAGCAAAATACGTTCTGGAGAATATTAGAGATGGTGATTGTCTGCAGCTGGGAATCGGTACCATGCCTAATGCCTTAGGGCAGCTGATTGCTAAGTCTGATTTGAAGGATTTAGGAGTCCATACAGAAATGTTGGTTGATAGTTTTGTGGATTTGGTAGAAGCCGGCCGAATTTCCGGACGGAAAAAACAAGTTGATCCCGGTCGGATCGTTTATACCTTTGCAGCCGGAACGCAAAAACTTTACGATTTTATTGACGATAATCCCCAGGCCGCAGGTTATCCGGTGGACTATGTCAATGAGCGGGATATTGCCAGCCGCAACGATAATTTGGTTTCGATTAATAATGCTTTGGAAATTGATCTTTCTGGTCAAGTATGTTCGGAAACTATCGGTCCGCGCATGATCAGCGGAGCCGGCGGCCAATTAGACTTTGTTGATGCGGCTTATCATTCGAAAGGCGGAAGAAGTTTTATATGCATGGCCTCAACTTACACCGATGGCAAAGGGAAAATGCATTCTCGGATTAATTCTCTTTTAACCACAGGAGCTGTGGTAACAGATACACGTCCTGTGGTTCAATATATTGTCACAGAGTATGGCATTGTTAACCTCAAAGGGCAAACGACCTGGCAACGGGCTGAACGTTTGATCAGCCTTGCTCATCCAGATTTCCGTGAAGATTTAATCCGTGAAGCGCAAGCATTAAATATCTGGAGAAGAAGCAATAAAAAGATTTAAGACAGGAATATCAGCAGAATAGGAATAGAAGTCTTGATTACTCACTTTTAATTGAATTATCAGTACTAGTTGTAAGATTTATAAATAAAACCATGCATATAAGTGGATGATTATACCACTTTTTATGTATGGTTTTATCTAGTTTTTAAGACCCCTACTTCTATAAGTGGGGGTGGGTCCTTCGTTGACTTCAGGTGGGGTAGAGTCCTCCTTCGCCGCTAAGTATCCTATTGAGAAAGGCGGCTCGGCAATAATGTCCACTGGACATTATTGTATCTGAAGCCCCGATGTTCAGCTTTAGCTGAACGAGTTCACTCACGTTATGAGGGGCGCTTACGCATTTTGCGATCTCGACAGGGTCTTAATGGTTTTCGACGTTATGAGAATTACGGCTTATATCAATAAGTTTGAGGACTCCCCAAGCCAGAACTGCATAGACAATCATAGCAATAATAGTTGACGATTCCAGCACCGACTGAGTTTCCAGACCCTTTGTGACAGCCGAAGGAAAAATTCCGGAAAAAGGTGCTAAGAACACTTGAGTTACTGCATAGATGAGAGAAACAAAAGGGCTAAGGGGATTAGCACCGAGAAGTTTAAAGATAAGGCGAAAGGTGAATAAGACTTCGAGAACCCCTAAAACATAATAGACGATTTGCTTGGCTTTAAGATGTTCCGGTCCGGTTTTTTGGGCAGCGTCCATTTTTATGCCTCCTTATGTTACTACAAGTTTATCTTCTAGCATGTACATATTTAGGTATTTTGATGAGCAAACTTTGTATAACAATTAAAAAGGAGGATAGATAATGACTGAGACAATCTTAGAGAGATCTGAAGGACGGGTAAGTTATCACGATTCCGTTGAGGAGATGCTGCCCCGAATTCGAGAAGACGGGATGTCCAACGTTTTTGACCGTTGGGCTAAACAGGAGAAAATCCGCTGTAATTTCTGCCTGCAGGGGCTTAGCTGTCAGCAGTGTTCCAATGGACCTTGCCGGATCAGTGAAAAGAGCGGTCAGGACAAAGGCGTATGCGGAATCGGTCCGGATGCCATGGCTATGAGAAAATTACTGCTGCAAAATATCATGGGTGCAGGGACCTACAGTCACCATGCTTATGAGGCCTTTCGCACTCTTCGGGCCACCGGGGAAGGTAAAACCCCTTTTAAAATAACTGACGCCAATAAGCTAAAGTGGATGTGTCAGACTCTTGGCATTAATGTCAATCAAGACGTTAATCAGCTGGCTATTCAATTGGCTGACCTGCTTAACCATCAGATGAATATTGGCACGGAAGAACCAAACCTTATGGTTGAAGCCTTTGCACCGAAGAAAAGGAAACAGGTTTGGAGAGATCTACATATCTATCCGGCGGGAACCGTTCATGAGGAACAGAACTGCGTGGCGAGTTGTCTAACGAATGTTGACGGAGATTATGCGTCACTGGCGCTAAAAGCTTTGAGACTTGGGTTATCTACTATCTATAATTCCCAGATTGGGCTGGAAATGGTTCAAGATATTCTCTTTGGCACGCCCCAGCCTCATGAGGTCAATGTTGATCTGGGAATAATGGACCCTGAGTATGTCAATATCGTTTTTAATGGTCATCAGCCCTGGGCGGGAGCAGCAACCATCCAAAAGGCCAAGCTGCCGGAGATTCAAGCCAAGGCCAAAGCGGCCGGAGCAAAAGGCCTGAGAGTTGTGGGTTCTATCGAAACAGGCCAGGAGTTGCTCCAAAGGTTCCCGGTTGATGACGTTTTTGTAGGCTTAATGGGGAATTGGCTGGCAATAGAGCCTCTTCTGGCGACGGGTACTGTTGATGTCATGGCTATGGAAGAAAACTGCTCTCCACCGGCTATTGACATGTATGCGGAAAAATATCAGGTTACCCTTGTCAGTGTCAGCACGATTATCGGGGTACCGGGGCTTGAGCATAAAATTCCGTATCATCCCAATGAAGTCGAGAGTATGGCAGACCAATTGATTAATTTGGGGATTGAAAACTTTAAAAAACGTCATGGGAAGATTATCGCCAAGGTTCCCAAGATCACCCAAAAGGCTATCGCAGGATTTTCGACGGAAGCCGTTTTGGGAGCTTTAGGCAATAAGCTTGATCCGCTTGTCGATGTGATAGCTGCCGGGAAGATCAAAGGGGTTGTTGCTTTAGCCAACTGTTCAACGCTGCGCAATGGTCCCCAGGATTGGAATACGGTGAACCTAACTAAAGAATTGATAAAACGGGATATTTTGGTTGTTGCAGGTGGCTGCGGCAATCATGCCCTGGAAGTAGCGGGGCTTTGCAATCTTGATGCAGTGAAGATGGCCGGTAAAGGGTTAGGAGAAGTATGCGGTTCCTTAAAGATACCGCCTGTTTTAAGCTTCGGAACCTGTACCGATACAGGCAGAATTTCCATGTTGGTAACGGCCTTGGCGGATCATCTTGACGTAGATGTGCCGCAATTACCAATTGCTGTAACCGCCCCTGAGTGGATGGAACAAAAGGCTACCATTGACGGGGTTTTTGCCGTAGCTTATGGCACATATACTCACCTGTCCCCGACTCCTTTTGTGACTGGGGCCCCTCAACTAGTGAAGCTCTTGACTCAAGATGTGGAAGGGTTAACGGGAGGAAAGATCGCTCTTGGTGATGATCCTGTGGAAGTTGCCAATAACATTGAAGCCCATATTATAAGCAAGCGAAAAGGGTTAGGCTTGAGTTAGTTCCCCAACAATTAAAATGATATTCAAAGTGCTTGCGGAATGAAGGGGTCGAAAACTTAACCATAAAAGCCCAAAATGTTTGTAAATAGTTAAGGCGTTCTCACGTCACTATCATAGTGTATAGTGAAGTGAAAACGCCTTTCTTTCATGTAAGGCAAGCAAAAGTGGGAATGCAATGAAGACCATTAGGATCTATTCTTAGGTCTTAATCCTTCGGATATTCGTTTTTCTGTTTCCTGAGCCAAATGTTTTAGGGTATGTAGACTATTCTCTGAAGTTGGGGTATGGTGCTCTGCCATATTTTTTGGCCCTTCAGATTTTGCTCCGAGCTTGTGGCGGACTAAAAAATAAACGCCTGCTGTAACAGCGATCAGGCCAAGCCCTAAAAAGAAGGAAGCCCTTTGGTCAGGAATTGCAAAAGCTGAGAAGAAAACACCTACAAAAATTGCTGTTACAATAAAATTGCTTGTTGGGTAACCGAGGACATGGGTTTTATGGCCATGCCGTTTTTCGAGCAGTTTTGGACGTAAGCGCCAATGGGCAAGACTAATGGTTAAGACATTAACGAGTGAGAGCAGGCCGCTGGCCCCAGTTACCAGCAAGTAGATTTTGTTAGGAATAATATAGGAGAGGAAGGCTATGGCAACAAGAAAGGTGTTTGTGAACAGCAGAGCACGTCTTGGAACTGCCTTTGGTGTGACCTTGTTAAAAAAATTCGGCGCTTCTTTTTGCTGGGCCAGAGCATTTAACATCCGCGATGTTCCATACATGCTGGCACTCATTGCCGATAAAGTGGCGGTTAAAATGACGAAGTTCATAAGAGATTGGACGATAGGAATTTTGTAAGGCAGCAAAGCGCTGACATAGGGGCTCGTACTGGCATTATAGGTTGTCCAGGGGTGGAGCAAAAGCAGGAACAGGACAGAAATAACATAGAAGGAAGTTACTATCCCTGAGGTAGAGAGAACTACCTTGGGGACCGTTTTTTCAGGGTCGGAAGATTCTGAGATAGCTAACCCCACCACTGAAGTTCCCGAATAGGCATAAAATACAAGTAAAAGAGAACCTGCGAAGCCAGACAAACCTTGGGCAAAAAAGGGAGTGTTGCTGATGTTATGCCAACCCGGAGCAGTACCGAAAAGAGGGAAAAAGGCAAGGCCAATCCCCAAGAGAATAAAGCCGATAAGGGCAATGACTTTAATGATGGCCAGGCCTGATTCTAATTTACCAAACCCGCGCGGATCAGCAAGATTGACCACCGTCAGAACAACTGAATAAATGAGCATGAAGGCCCAAAGGGGAATTCCGGGTAACCAAAGAGCACTAAAGATGGCCGCGGCAGTAGCCTCACTAGACATGACCAAGATTCCGGAGATCCAGTAGAGCCAGCCGATAACAAACCCAACTCCTGGTCCAAAGGCCTTGGCAGCATAAGTTTGAAATGAACCTTTTTCCGGGTCAAGCAAAGAAAGCTCGGCTAAAAAGGATAAGTTAAAATACATTAAAATTCCCATGAGGGCATAAGCAAGGATAATGGATGGACCGGAGAGTTTGATCGTCAAGCCGACTCCCAGAAACATTCCTGCGCCGATAATACTCCCGATAGCTAACATGGTTAAGGAAAATGCCGACATTTTGGAAGATTTGTTCTGTACCGAAGTCAAATTTGTTGCTTCCTTTCCTATATATTGTTCGTGATTTGACCTTTTCAGTATATGCATGCGGATTTGTTCCTATCCAGAGGCAGTTTCAGCAGTGTTAGACCATCGCATTTTATGAAAAAGCACACCCCAACTGCTGGATATCCAATAGTTGGGGTGTGCTTTAAGATCGGCTGTTCCTTCTTAACGACCACCAAGATCATAGGGCGTTTCTTGGTAGACGTAATAATTCAACCAGTTCTGGAATAGTAAATTTGTATGTGAGCGCCATTTGTGAACAGGGAGTTTTGTGGGATCATCGTCAGGAAAGTAGTTCTTGGGAAGTGCTATCGGCAGACCTTTGACAAAATCACGGTCATATTCTTCTTTAAGGGTTAAGGTATCATACTCAGAATGACCGGTGACAAAGACTTGACGTCTATCTTTGGAAACAACAATATAAACGCCTGCTGCGCTGGACTTAGATAAAATCTCCAGTTCGGAATGTTCAGCAAGGTCACTGCATTTGGTTTCTGTATGACGGGAGTGAGGAACATAGAATTCGTCATCAAATCCCCGCAGGAGCTGCATACCGTTCAAGCTGTTCCTCTTGACATCGTGTTTAAAGATACCGAACATTTTCTCCGGCAAAGGGTATTTCGGGATACCATAATGGTGATACAATCCGGCCTGCGCTCCCCAGCAGATATGAAACGTGGAAGTGACGTGAGTCGTTGTCCAATCCATAATTTCCTGCAGGTCCTTCCAGTAGGTAACGTCTTCGAACTCCAAGTGTTCTACCGGTGCCCCTGTTATAATCATGCCGTCATAGTTATGGCTTTTTATATCAGTGAAACTTTTATAAAAAGAATCCAGGTGTTCTTGAGAGGTGTTTTTAGAATGATGGCTCTCAATTCGCAGGAGGATAATTTCAACTTGCAAGGGAGAATTCCCGAGCAGTCTTAAGAGTTGAGTTTCTGTGGTTTCTTTGCGGGGCATAAGATTGAGGATCACAATTTTTAAGGGGCGAATATCTTGGTGAAAAGCACGCTCGTTCCCCATAACGAAAATATTTTCTCGATTAAGTATTTCCATAGCCGGTAAATGTTCCGGTATTTTAATGGGCATCGACTAAACCTCCGTTTCAACAGTGAAGACAATGATTTTGCAGTGTAATGCTTGTTCGAATTAATTCTGACTGGCCTTAAGAGCCTGGTCCAAATCAGAGAGGAGGTCATCAATCGTTTCCAGACCAATGGAGAGGCGGATCATATCCGGGGAGATTCCAGCGGCGCGTTGGGATGCCTCATCAAGTTGTTGATGAGTCGTACTTGCAGGGTGGATGACAAGGGATTTAGCATCTCCGACGTTAGCTAAATGGGAGAATAGCTGCAGATGATTGATGAAGGTTTCACCTTCCTGAAGTCCGCCTTTAACTCCGAAGGTGAAGATCGAACCCGCACCTTTGGGTAAATACTTTTGAGCAAGAGTATAATAAGGGCTGTTTGTCAGGCTGGGATAATTCACCCAAGAGACAAATTGATGGTTGTGCAAAAATTCCGCCACTCTTTGGGCGTTTTCAATATGTCTTTCCATACGAAGGGGAAGAGTTTCTAAGCCTTGCAAAAACAAGAAGGAGTTGAAAGGGGATAAGGCCGCTCCGGTGTCACGCAAGAGAGACACCCGGGCCTTGGTAATATAGGCGGCTTTGCCGCAGGCTTCCGTATAAACAATTCCATGGTAGCTGGGGTCAGGTTCGCTTAATCCAGGAAATTTACCGTTACTCCAGTTAAAGTTGCCGGAATCAACTAGGATTCCACCGATGGAAGTCCCGTGCCCGCCGATAAACTTAGTAGCCGAATGAACAACAATATCTGCACCGTGTTCAATAGGCCGGCATAAATAAGGAGAGGCAAAGGTATTGTCGACAATGAGAGGAAGATTCTTTTCATGAGCGATACGGGCTAATTCAGACAAATCGGCAACATTAATTTGGGGATTGCCAATCGTTTCAGTATATAAAGCCCTGGTTCGGTCTGTAATTTTAGAGCGGAATTCTTCCGGATTATCACCGTTGACGAAATGAGTTTTAATCCCTAATTTAGCCAAAGTATAGGCAAACAAAGTGTAAGTTCCGCCGTAAAGCGAGCCTGAAGCGACAATCTCATCTCCGGCTTGAGCAATGGTTAGGATAGCATACATAATGGCTGCTTGCCCGGAGGCTGTGGCCAGGGCACCAACGCCTCCTTCGAGGAGGGCAAGGCGCTGCTCGAAAACATCCTGAGTGGGATTCATGATTCGGGAATAGATGTTGCCGGGTTCTTTAAGGGAAAAGAGGTTGGCAGCGTGTTCTGTGTCATTGAAAACAAAGGAGGAGGTTTGGTAGATTGGAACGGCACGCGAATTGGTAGCAGAGTCGGGGTTTTGTCCTCCATGTAAAGAAAGTGTTTCAAATCCAAATTGGTGTTTTTCAGTCATTGTAATTTCTCTCCTTTTCTTAGCAGACAGTTACTTTTAGTGAACTGACTGTCAGTAAAATGTAATTGTTAAGATTTTGTTTACCGCGGGTTTAAATCCGGTTATTAGGAGAGGTTAGGTCAGCTGATAATAAAAAAACGATCGCTTCAGAGAAGCAATCGTTAGGTATTTAACACGCTGCTCTCATCTCTCAGAACCTAAGGTTCTGCTGGAATTGGCACCTCATAGCTTAGACTATCGGTTGCCGGGCATCATAGGGCCAGTCCCTCCGCCACTCTTGATAAGAGAATCAATATTAACTTGGTTTCAAGATAATATAGCTAATATAAAACAAACTATGGTCCCTGTCAAGTCAAAAATAATTTAAATATTTTCCATGGCCACGGACAGCATGAGCTTAATCCGATTAAGTTGATTGACCTCGCTGGCTCCGGGATCGTAGTCGATGGGTGCAATGTTGGCCGCCGGATAAGAGCGGCGGAGTTCACGAACCATACCTTTGCCTGTAATATGGTTTGGTAAGCAGGCAAAGGGCTGCAAACACACGATATTATTGACTCCGCTGCGAATCAGTTCAACCATTTCTCCGGTTAGAAACCAGCCTTCTCCCGATTGATTGGCAAGGGAAAGATGGTTTGAAGCATACTTGGCAATTTCTTCGATAGGTTTGGGAGCCGTAAATCGTTTACTGGCATTGAGGGCTTTTTTCATTTCTCGTCGATAGGCTTCAATCCGACCGATAGAGAAGTTGCC
Source organism: Desulfosporosinus sp. SYSU MS00001 (assembly GCF_049943955.1). NCBI lineage: Bacteria > Bacillati > Bacillota > Clostridia > Eubacteriales > Desulfitobacteriaceae > Desulfosporosinus > Desulfosporosinus sp. SYSU MS00001. Next base: position 129,047 of record NZ_JBNFTW010000008.1, on the reverse strand, counting down.
GGATACCATTCCCCAAAAGCTACCAGACAGCTGTTTATATTTAATACGATTATCAAAAGCTCCGTATAGAAGAAAGTCCGCAAGGTCAGGTACAACTGCCTCAGCGCCTTCAGACTCAAGCAGTTCGACAATGTTGTTATTAGCGGTGGGGTGAAATTTGACAAGAATTTCACCAACGACGCCAACTTTAGGTTTGACCCAATCTTCATGAATAGGGAGAGCGTCAAAGTCCTTGACAATTTGCCGAATGTTCTTCTCGTATTCTTTGGTATTACCTGTCTTTAATGATTCTTGACAACGCTTCACCCATGAATCGTATAAGCGATTGGCTGAGCTTGGTTCTTGTTCGTAAGGGCGCACTCGATAAAGAACTCGCATCAGGAGATCTCCATAGATCAATCCCTGCATTACTCTTTTAAAAATCGGAAGTGTAATTTTAAAGCCTGGGTTTTGCTCTAAGCTTGATGAATTTCCCGTATTTAAAGCAACAACGGGTACATGTCCCATATGGGCGTCTGCCAAGGCCTTGCGGATAAAGGCAATATAGTTGGTCGCCCGGCATCCTCCGCCGGTTTGGGAAATTATTACCGAGGTGTTGTCTAAATCATACTTGCCGGAATTTAAGGCCTTCATGATTTGTCCAACGACAATAATAGCCGGATAGCAAGCGTCATTATGCACGTATTTTAAGCCTTCATCAATGGCGGCTTTATCTACAGAAGGTAAAATTTCTATAGTATAGCCTGCCACTTCAAAGCCGGTTTGAAAAAACTGAAAGTGAATGGGAGACATTTGGGGGACTAAGAGAGTATGAGCTTTTTTCATTTCCTTAGTAAAAATAACGCGCGGATGTCTTATGATTAACTTTTCTGGGGTTACCTGACGTTTGTCACGTTCCTTGATAGCAGCGATTAAAGAACGCACACGAATTCGGGCAGCCCCTAAATTATTAATTTCGTCAATTTTGATGACGGTATAAATCTTGCCGTAAGCTTCGAGAATTTCTTTAACTTGGTCCGTAGTGACTGCATCTAAACCGCAGCCGAAAGAGTTTAACTGGATCAGCTCCAGAGAGCTCTGTTGGGCAACATAGCTAGCCGCGGCGTAAAGCCTTGTATGGTATACCCACTGGTCGACAATCCGCAAAGGTCGTTCAACCTGATTAAGATGACTGATGCAGTCCTCGGATAAGACCGCAAACCCGTAGGATTGAATCATCTCCGGAATTCCGTGATTAATTTCAGGATCAAGATGATAGGGCCTTCCCCCTAAAACGATCCCCTTTATTTGATGGTCTTTAATATATTGAAGGGCTTCTTCTCCCTTTTGGCGGGAGTCCTTTTTATAACTCTCTAATTCCGCATAGGCTTTTCCCATCGCTTTAAGGATTTCCTGGCTTGGAATTCCTTCCGGCGCTAACTCTTCAATTAAACGCTTACCCATTCTGCGTGGATTATCAATAGGCAAAAACGGATGATAAAACGTTATCGCTGAGCTTCTTAGGATGTCCATGTTGGCATTAATGGTTTCCGGATAAGAAGTAACGATAGGACAATTATAATGATTATTTGATGAAGGGTCTTCTTGACGGTTGTAGGGTATACAAGGATAAAAAATTTTAGTTATCCCTTTTTTCACTAAATCGGCAAGATGACCATGGGCAAGTTTTGCCGGATAACAGGCCGATTCGGAAGGTATTGTATCCATACCTTGTTCGTAGAGCGGTTTCGAAGATCGACCGGAAAGAATAACTCGATACTTTAATTCAGTAAAAAAGGTAAACCAGAAGGGGTAATCTTCATAAATATTTAAGACTCTGGGAATGCCAATGGTGCCTCGAACAGCCTTCTCAGGCACTAAGGGGACATAGTTAAATACTCGCTTGTATTTATAAGTGAAGAGGTTCGGAATTTCGGATTTTGTAATAGTTTTGCCTTCACCACGTTCACAGCGATTCCCGGAGAAAAATTCATTGCCGTTGGAAAAACGTCGAATTGTAACTAAGCAGTTATTTCCACACAGGCCGCATCGTTTCATGGAGGTCTCTGAAGAGAGTTCTTGAAGTTCGTCGAGGGGCAGGAGAGTTGTCTGATAGCTGGTCTCGAAGCGATCTTTGGCAATCAGCGCAGCGCCGAAAGCACCCATTATCCCGGCAATATCAGGCCGTACGACCTCACGATTTACGAGTTGTTCAAGGGCTCTCAGGACCGTATCATTATAGAATGTTCCCCCTTGGACAACGATCTTTTGTCCAAGTTCATCAGCGTTTCGCAAGCGGATGACCTTGAAAAGGGCATTTTTTATTACAGAAATCGAGATACCGGCCGAAATATCGCTAACCTCGGCGCCTTCCTTCTGAACTTGCTTAACCTTGGAGTTCATGAAGACAGTACACCGTGTGCCAAGGTCGACCGGATGCTTGGATTCTTGGCCGATCTGAGCAAATTCTTGGACACTCATATTCAGAGATTGGGCAAAGGTCTCCACAAACGAGCCGCATCCCGATGAACAAGCTTCATTTAAAGTGATGGATTCAATAACTCCATTACGGATAACCAGGCTTTTCATATCTTGTCCACCGATATCCAAAACGAAATCAACGCCGGGAAGGAAAAAATTCGCAGCTGCATAATGGGCTACTGTTTCAATTTCTCCGATGTCGACTTTTAGAGCTGCTTTAATGAGATGTTCCCCATAGCCGGTAACAGCCGAATTAAGAATTTTAATATTCGGATTCAGTTTTTGATAAAGGTTTTTTAAAGCATTAGCGGTTGATTCGAGAGGGTTTCCTTGATTACTGTCATAGAAGGAATAAAGCAAGCCTCCCTGTTCATCAATCAAAGCTAGTTTAGTAGTTGTTGAGCCGGCATCGATACCCAGGTAAGCATTTCCTTGATAAGTCTCTAAATCTACTCGTTTGACTTTATTCTCTGCGTGTCTTTTCTTGAAAGCCTCATACTCTTCAGCATCTTTGAAGAGGGGATTTAACTCCGCATTTTCGTCATTGTTTATTTTATAGATCATCGGCGCTCGTTCATATAAACACTCTTGAGTAAAAGGCTGTTGATTTCGTGATGAAAGGGCAGCACCGATGGCCACGAAGTATTGAGAGTCATCGGGAAAAATAATACTTTGGTCATCTAAATGCAATGTTTCAATAAAACGCTTTCTAAGTTCCGAAAGGAAAAATAAAGGACCGCCTAAAAAAGCCACGTTACCCGTAATCGGACGTCCTTGAGCCAAACCGCTAATGGTTTGATTAACAACAGCTTGGAAAACAGAAACGGCAATATCCTCTTTAGCAGCCCCCTCATTAAGCAAGGGTTGAATATCAGTTTTAGCAAATACTCCACAGCGTGAAGCAATAGGATAAATAGTTTTGTAGTTTTTAGCTAACTCATTTAAACCCAGAGCATCTGTTTGCAGCAATGAGGCCATCTGATCGATAAAAGCTCCGGTTCCTCCGGCACAGGTTCCGTTCATTCGTTGTTCAAGAGAATCACCAAAATAAGTGACCTTAGCATCTTCACCACCTAGTTCTATGGCAGCATCAGTCTTGGGAATAACCAGTTTTATGGCGTTGGAGCATGCCATGACTTCCTGGATAAAGGGAACATCTAATGTTTGAGAAATGTTATATCCTCCCGAACCGGTAACCATTAAGGTTAGGGCATGTCCTTGGAGAATTGCTTTGGCATCCTCAAGCATCATAACAACGGTATTGCGAATATTGGAAAAATGCCTTAAATAGTTTTTGTAGACTATCGTTCGATTGTTATCAAGCACGACAAGTTTTACTGTTGTAGAACCTACGTCTAATCCGATATTTAAAACTCTACTCATTTTCATCCTCCACTTGACGTATTATGCCAAATTATTTCCAAAGGTGGTTATCTTGGGAGGTGGTTACAATGGTTGAGCGCTTCTTCTAAGATGATTTTAACGTGCTCATCATGGATACAATAGCGCACGAGTTTGCCCTCTTTATGAGATCGAGCAAGTCCCAAGTTTTTAAGCAAGCGTAAATGGTGAGAGGCTCCTGAGACCGTTAAATCTGTAATCTGGGCAAGATCGCAAACGCAAAGATTTGGCTCTTGGAGTAAGGCATAAATAATTTTTACCCGCGTTTCATCGGCAAGGGCCTTAAAAATAGGTGTTACGCCTTCCATTTGCGCAAGCGAGTGAGACAATTCCTTTGACCGGTGAGGGGGAATGTGACAATCCAGACTGCAGAAGTTTTGGTGGGTTATACGGTTCAATAGGTATTCCCCCTTATTTAGTTTACTTCATAAACATTATAATGATTGCTTGAATGTTTGTAAATATTTTTTGTTGATTGATATTGTAAAGCAAACAATTTTTAGAAGTATATGGATATCTCCTTATTAGCTTTATTATGCAGATTTCAAGATTATAGGACTCCCTCATACTACTTTTTATGTAAGCTAGGGCAGTCTTGATACAGACTGTTCACAAATCGTCAGAAGATTTGTTGGGGATGGAATTGATGAATTAATGGTTAGTGTCAATATAAAAGAAAAATTGGCAGAGATCTTTGAAAAATTTAAACTATTGAAAGGTGTAGGTCAATTTATGTCGAATAATGTATATAATTCAGCTACGACTGTCGGATAAAATCGGAAACCCATAAACCTCAAAAGGCCTTTCGTTGTGGAGGTATCATATGAATACGTTTATAGAAAGTGAGCTTCAATATCAGGACATGACGTCTGCTCTAGCCGAAAAAGTGTCGTTATTTGAGACTATCTTTGCTGCCGTTAGAGAGGGAGTTTTACTTCAAGACGAAAGTGGGATTATTCTCAATGCAAACCCAGCCGCCGAAGAATTATTGGCTGCAAGCTTAAGTGAATTAAAATCTGATGACTATATAATAAATCCCACAGAATGGGCTTATGAAGATGGACAGCTTCTAATATGGCGGGAACATGCTCGTAAGACTGTCCTTCAGTCTTCGGAGCAAATAGGGGAGATCAGGATTCTCCATCGGTTTAATCCATATCCATGCTGGCTGAGTATTCGCAGTCTTGTTCTGCCCGGAGATTATAAGTCCTCGGCCCGGGTTTTAACGACTCTCAGCAACATTACCCAGATTCAATACACGGAGTGCAGGGAAAGAATCCTTTATGAAATTACAAAGCGTTTATTGGAAGAACGTTCGTTAAATGATATTTTACAATACCCTTGCAATGAATTAGTGAATACTTTAGGGTATCCGTTAGCAATTATTGGCCTGAAAGGAAGAAAAAGTTCTCTAACTTTAGTGGCACAAGCAGATCTGGGGGGCCTTTCTTCTAAAATACAAATGTTATGGAATAATAACCATAAAGATTCTTACGGATTTGACGAAGCGATACGAACCCGTAAGCCTCAAATCCATGATGTTTGGCAGAATTCGCGTTATTACCCCTGGTGGCCAATATACTCGAAGCTTTCCATTCGGTCGGAAGCTATCTTCCCTTTAATAACAAAAGGGAAAACCTTAGGCGTTTTGATTTTGTATGCCCCAAGTGAGGAATTTTTCAATCCTTCTAAGGTTAACCTTGTCCAATCTCTTGCCGATCAACTGGCATTAGTGCTCTGGACTTCGGAAAATCAGGGCCAACTTCAACTCCAAAATAAGGCTCTTGTTGCAGCGGCAAGTTCTATTATTATCACTAATCGAGCGGGAGAAATACTTTGGGCTAATCCCGCTTTTACCAGATTATCCGGGTACTCCCTCAATGACACTCTGGGAAAAACTATGACGTTAATTTCTTCAGGATACCAGGATAAGGCGTTCTATCAGAATTTATGGCGAACCATTCTGGAAGGAAGAACCTGGCATGGAGAGTTAATTAATCGTCGAGCCGATGGAACTTGTTATAACGAGGAAATGACCATTACGCCTGTCATCGATGACGACGGGCGAATAACTCATTTTATCGTGGTAAAGCAAGATATCAGTGATCGCTTATCGATTCAGAATGCTCTGCTGCGTCAAGAAGAACAGTACCGCGATATGTTTGAAACAATGAGCAGTGCAGTAATAGTTTTTAAGCCTGTTAACCAGGGAGAAGATTTTATTTGCACAGCTCTCAACCGGGCGGCGGAAAAAATAGAAAATATCTCCAGACAACAAGGGATTGGCGCATGCCTTGACGAAGTCCTTCCGATGGCCAAAAAATTAGGTGTCTGGGATCTTGTTCTTCAAGTGTATCGTACCGGAGAGAAGAGGCATTTTCCAGCTGTTTATTACAAAAACCAACGATGTTCTGGGTGGAGTGAAGGGGTTATTTATAGACTAGCGACAGGTGACATTGTCTTGCTCTATGATGATGTGACCCAGCGTATACTTAATGAAAAGGCACTTTGGCAGGAAAAGGAGCGCGCCCAAGTAACTTTGGCTTCCATCGGAGATGGTGTGATTACCACAGATGTGGGGGGGAAAATCACCTACCTCAATCCCGTCGCAGAAACGATGACTGGCTGGGCCTATAAGGATGCTGTTAGTTTATGCATTGAGCAGGTATTTGATATTTATCATGGAAGTACGGAACTTCCCTTAGTCCAGCCTCTATATCAGTGCTTGCGGGAACGCAAAGCGGTCACGTTGTCAAATCCCGCAATTTTAAAACATCGACTTGGTCACCAGACCTTTCATATTAAAATTTCAGTAACTCCCATGCGTGATCGGGAGGAAACAATGATTGGAGCGGTCTTAGTCTTTCACGATGTCACTGAGAAAAGGGCCCTGCTTTATCGCTTATCTTATCAGACAAATCATGATGCTTTAACGGATCTGCCCAATCGTTTATTGTTTAAAGATCGCTTGGACTTGGCTATATTACAGGCCTGCCGTCGACAAGAACAAGTTGCCGTCTTTTTTCTGGATATGGACGACTTTAAACTTGTTAACGACACCTTCGGGCATGCGCAAGGTGATGCTTTGCTTTGTCAGATCGCCGAGCGTCTTAAAAATGCCTTGCGGCCTGATGATACAGTTGCCAGACAAGGCGGGGACGAATTTATCATTTTATTGTCTGAGCTCTCTTCAGAACAACAAGCTGCTCAAATTGCTCGGAAATTGCTGAAGGTTCTAAATGCTCCATTTCAGATTGGCGATCAAGAGACTTATATTACAGCGAGTTTAGGTATTGCTCTTTATCCTGTCGATGGTGAAGATCCGGAAGTATTGATCCAACATGCCGATATGGCAATGTATCAAGTTAAAGCTGAAGGCCGCAATCACTATCATTTTTATACGGAAGCTCTTAACCAACGTTTGTCGGAACGATTAAAACTGCAAAATGAAATGCGTCGTGCTTTGCAAAAAGGGGAATTCATTCTGGAATATCAGCCTCAATTTAATCTAAAGGATGGGCAGATTTGTGGGTTTGAAGCGTTGGTACGTTGGCAGCATCCTCATAGAGGTCTCCTGCCTCCAAGCAAATTTATTGCAATCGCCGAAGAAAGCGGTCTTATCTTGCCGTTAGGAGAATGGGTTTTACAGTCTGCCTGTATACAAAATAAATATTGGCAGGATTTAGGCTATCCTCCGGTGAGCATGGCGGTTAATCTTTCTGCGCGTCAATTTCGTCAGAAGGACCTTGTTGAGAAAATTTCCCGGATTATTGAGACTACTGGCTTGGAGGCCCAATGGCTGGAATTAGAGATTACTGAAACTTTAAGTATGGAAAACGTGGACTTAAGCTCGGAAATTCTTCGAAAAATGAAAGCAATGGGCATTCGGCTTTCCATCGACGATTTTGGAACAGGATTTTCATCCTTGAGTTATCTAAGCCGTTTTTCTCTGGATGCTTTGAAAATTGACCGCTCGTTTATTTCTTCTTTGATGGAACATCTGGATAGGCAAGCCATAGTTCTGACAATTATACAATTAGCTAAGAATTTAGGACTCAAGGTCATCGCCGAAGGAGTAGAACGTCTTGATCAGTTAGATTTTCTTCATAGGAAAGACTGTGACGAGGTTCAGGGATATTTGCTGGCTAAACCTGTTTCGGCGGAAGAGGCTGAACGATTCTTTAACCTTGATATAACGGAATTAACTCAGTTCCCAGACAGTGCCGATTAGCATAGATCCGGTTCTTTTTCATGAAATTATTTTTTAAGGACTAGAGTGAAACTAAGACGGGCCGTACGTTATAAAAGTGTTATTCCGGGGATAACCGCAGGGGTATACACTCTTTGCGAGAGCTCGTTGTCAATCATAAAAAGCCCGGCCCCGTCTTCTTTGATAAGTTTCAATTTCTTTAAAACACGCCCCATGTTTTCCTCTTCTTCGGTTTGCTCTGTAATATACCATTGAAGAAAGATTTCAGTGGTATGATCTTTATTTTCTCGGGCAATGTCCATTAGGGAATAGATTGATTGGGTCACAAACTGTTCATGGCTTAAAGCGACCTCAAATACTTCTTGGGGACTGGAAAAATCGGTTTGAGGTTTTGCAATTTCAATTAGTGTGATCTTCCCGCCAATCTTATTGAGATAATTGAAGAAGCCTAAAGCATGATCACGTTCTTCTTGAACTTGAACACGAAAGTAAGTAGCAAAACCGTCGAGATTCTGGGATGAAAAATATGCTTGCATGGCAAGATATAAGTAACCAGAAAAAAGTTCTTTATTAAGTTGGCCATTTATGGCCTGAATCATGGTTTCCTTTTGCATGATAATAATCGTCCTTTCTGTTATTAGATGATTTCCTTTTTTAGAATTCTTCTACATATAAGTAAAAAATCCTGCAATTAAATTCAGAAGTGTTATAATTCTTCTTAAAGAAGAATGAATTAATGGAGACGTTAAGAATTCTAGATCTTGTGAGGGGGGAGCTATGCTATTATGTTTAATAAAATATTAGTGCCCACGGATGCATCTGAGTATTCTCGGCGTGCCTTTAAAATGGCTTTAGATCTTGCTAGAACCTTCCACTCTGAAATTGAGCTGCTTTTCATAACCTATGTTCCTGAAGCCTATTGGGGATACAGTATCGCAGCCAATTTAATTATTCCTCCGGAACAACTTGAAGAGGGAGGAGAGTTAGTTTTAGATACTACTCTCGAAGGAATGGATGTTGATGGCGTAAAAATTACCAGGAAAAAAATTGAGGGGCATCCTGCTGCTCGGATAGCTTCTGAAACAGAACGTGAAGAAATCGATTTGGTTGTTATGGGCAGTCATGGCTATGGCCCTCTAGCGGGTTCAATGCTGGGAAGTGTCAGTCAAGGTGTCTTACAGCGAGTTAAGTGTCCGGTTCTTATTGTTAAATAGACGGATACCATAACGCAATTCATCCCCTCCCTAATCGTTGCGGCGATTTGAGGAAGGGGATGGAAATTGCTGACGTGATTAAAAAGGAAATCCGAGGCGGCGAATGACTGCAAATCCGGCCTTTTTGGCGAGAGGTATAACTAGTCTGCGTACAAAGGGAGAACCTAGACGCTGAGCGAGTGGTATGCCAACATTTTTGGCCAAAGGAGGTCCGAAGTTTCGGAGAAGAGGTAATCCGATCTGACGAGCCAGAGGCGGGCCATATTGTTTTATAAGAGAAGGACCATATTGTTTCAGGAGAATTCCTGCTTGTTGCTGCCAAAGATCTGGTGTTTTGGAGATGGAAGATGAAGTCTGTTCTTCGACTAGGTGAGAGTTTTGCTGTAACGATGGGAAAGGTTTGACATTCTCTTGTTTTGCGGACATTTCAGGTTTAATGAGAGATGGGGCAGCGGGGTTGGGAGCAGTTCCCTGGAAGGGAATTTGTCCCGGTCGTTGTTGTTTGCTTGAAGTAAAGTTTTGTGTCTGATTAGGTGAGGGGAATGTCATTTGTTGTGTCGGGGAAAATCCCCTTTGCCCGATAAATGAAGCCATGGGCAAAACCCCCTTTAAAATCTGCGGATGTTTTTTCACAATACATGATATGAATTATATGGAAAAATAGTTAATATTTAGGGCCTAACTGAGAAAATGTTTTTTAATGATAGTAAAGAGCAAGGAGTCCGGGCTTTTTGTCCGGCTCACTTGCTCTTCTTTGATGTGATATGTTTGATATACAGATTTAAATAGGTTATTCGGCCAGAGCAATCGCTTCAATTTCCAAGATTGCGTCCTTGGGCAGTCGGGCAACTTGCACAGCGGATCGTGCAGGAGGGTTCTCCGGGAAATAGGCAGCATATACAGCGTTCATAGCGGCAAAGTCGTTCATATCTCTGAGGAAAACAACGGTCTTTACAACCTTACCTAGTGAAGAACCTGAGGATTCCAAGATAGCCTTAACATTATCTAAAGATTGTTTGGTTGCCCCTTCAATATCCGCTACTAATTCCCCTGTTTGAGGATTGAGAGGGAGCTGACCGGAAGTGAAAATAAGATTGCCGGCTTTGATTCCTTGGGAATAAGGGCCAATAGCCGCAGGTGCATTTGGTGTATTAAGAGTTTGTTTGCTCATAACATTACCTCCTTTAAAATAAATACTTGGCAAAGGAAAACACTAACTTTAAGTATACTTGATTTTTTGGGAATTAACCAACCAAGAAATTGGCACCAACTGATGGCACAAATGTTATCGATTATTTGGATTGTCTTTCTGAACCGGGGTAAAATAGGCAGATAGAACACAGTCGAAAGGAGTGCGGATATGGGTCTGGTTTATTCGATTTTTGTTCCTCATCCACCTATTGTCGTTCCAGAGATCGGAGGCGGAGAAGAACATAAGTGTCAATCAACTCTCGACGCTTATCGAGAGATATCACGTCGGGTGGTCAGTACAGATATCGGGACCGTAATTTTGGTATCGCCTCATGCGCCTCTAACAAAGGAAGGAATAACATTGCATACTGAGGAACGTATACAAGGTAATTTTGCTCAGTTTGGAGTAAGGTCGCTGAATTTCTCGTGGTCCAATGATCAAGACTTGGCAACAGAATTCCAACAACATCTTAAAGGCGTTATCCCTATTAACGAACCACTTGATCATGGAGCCTTGGTACCGCTTTACTTTCTGCAAGAAGCAGGATGGAAAGGAAAGGTTGTTCTTGTGGGAATGCCTTTAGAACACCCCGAAGAGTATGGACAGCAAATTGGCCAAATTCTTGAAAAAGTTCAGGGAAGGTTTGCTCTTATAGCCAGCGGGGATCTCTCTCATCGCTTAAAAGAGGATGGCCCTTATGGCTTTGATTCTGCTGGGCCGGAGTTTGATCAGGCGATATTCAGAGGGTTGCAGCGTGACGTTAAAAAACTAAGCGATTTACCCCCAGGTCTTGTAGAAAGAGCTGGAGAGTGTGGTTATCGAAGTTTGCGGTTGGCGCTGGCGGCGAAAGAAGGAGCTCCGGAGGTGCTTTCCTACGAAGGACCCTTTGGTGTGGGCTATTTAGTAGCTGATTTGTATCATTCATCGCCTTTGCCTCATTGGGCAAGGCGCTGCCTGAGAGCCCATTTGAAGCAGGAGGAACTAAAACCGACAGATTTTCCGAGGGAAGCTGAATTTGCTCTGCGCAGAGGATGTTTCGTAACCCTGAAACAACATGGTGAATTGCGTGGGTGTATTGGAACTACTCAACCTTGGCAAAAAAATTTAGCCTTAGAAATTCAGCATAATGCGGTGGCGGCGGGAACAGAAGACCCGCGTTTTTGGCCGGTGGAGATTGAAGAATTGGAGACTTTATCCTTCACCGTTGACGTTTTAGGTGAGTTGGAGAAGATTTCAGGGCCGGAAGTATTAGATCCTTGGCGGTATGGCGTTGTTGTGCAAAAAGGCGGGAGAAGCGGGCTTCTGCTTCCTCATTTGGAGGGTGTTGATACTGTTTCAGATCAAATAGCTATTGCGAAACAAAAAGCCGGGATTTCGGCAGAGGAAGATGTAGATCTTTGGCGCTTCGAGGTCGTGAGACATTATGAGTAATTCAGATCAAGAACCTCTTACTGCAGGTTGTCTTCTCTGCCCCCAGCATTGTCAGCTAAGGGAGGGACAGAAAGGTCGGTGCCATACGCGAGAAAATCAGGGAGGAGAGATTATTTCCCTTACTTATGGCGAAGTGGCCGCCTGGAATCTTGACCCGATTGAGAAAAAGCCTTTATATCATTTTTATCCTGGTTCTTGGATTTTTTCTGTGGGAGGTTTTGGCTGCAATTTAAGTTGTTCATTTTGTCAAAACCATGAAATATCCCAGAAACGCGAAACGGGACGAGGAGTGACTCCCGGGGAACTTGCTCTACAGGCCCGTAATTCCTTGGGATTGTGTTTTACGTATTCTGAACCGAGCATGTGGTTTGAAATGATTCGAGATACCGCACCTCTCGTACGTGCACAAGGCGGAAAAGTGGTTCTTGTCAGCAATGGTACAATGTCCGGACGCTTTATCGAGGAACTGATTCCTTGGCTTGATGCGGTCAACATCGATATTAAAGGTTTTTCCGAATCCTTTTATCAACATTATTGCGGGGGAAAATTAAGCTGGGTCTTAGAAAACGTTGAACGTTTAGCTGGGCGTGTCCATTTGGAAATCACGACCTTAGTGATTCCCGGAGCTAATGATGATTCTGAGGAGATTACCAGATTGTCAAAATGGCTGTACAACCTAAATACTCCTCTTGCCTGGCATCTCAGCCGTTATCACCCGGCCTACCGGCTATCGACTCCATCAACAGAACCAACAACATTAGAACAATTATTTAAGATTGCCAAGGAACGACTCCCCTATGTCTATCTTGGAAATGTCAGTGGAGGCAGTACAACCTTTTGCCCTAAATGCGGGGAAGTTGTAATCCAGCGCGAGCCGATGGTTGTCAGCCGCCTGCGTAACGGATGTTGTCCGAAATGCAATTTTAAACTGTTTGGCGAATTTTAACTTTAATATTAATAATAGCGGAGTATAAGGTATCCGGCTGAAATAAAGATTGTGATCAGCATCGTGGGGAAACCAACTTTTAAGAATTGGATATAACGAATTTTGAGGCCATTCTTTTCGGCAATTCCAGCCACGATTAGGTTAGCTGAAGCTCCTTCTAAGGTGCCGTTTCCTCCGAGGCAAGCACCCAAGGCTAAAGCCCACCACAGGGGTTGGGTCTGAGCCGGCGTGAGATGACTAAGCAGGGCTAATTTTTGGATTAAAGGGATCATGGTTGCTACGTAGGGGATATTATCAAGAAATGAAGAGAGGATTGCGGATATAAAGAGGATTAAAAGGGCGGTTAAGAGAGGTTGCCCCCCTGTCAAACTAATACTCCACTGTGCCAGACGATCAAGGACCCCGGTTTCGACAAGCCCTCCGACAAGTACAAATAATCCGGCAAAGAAAAAGAGCGTCGGCCATTCCACAGCCAAGAAGATATCTTCAGGCTCTTCACGGGTCCAGAGCATTAGGAGCATAGCTCCGCTTAAGGCAATGGTTGCGGTCTCTAAATGCAGAAGGGAATGAAAAGAAAAGGCTGAAATAACAAGGGCTAAAACGACTAAACATTTTTTGAGGAGGGCAAAATCTTTAATCTCATCCCACTCATTTTGCAGCATTAATTTGCTTTTTAAGGATTCTTCGGTGATTAACTTTTGGCGATAAACAAAGTAAAAAAGGGACAAAGTCACTGCAATAATAATGAGTATCACTGGTGCAAGATTGAGGATAAAATCCATAAAACTGAGGTCCGTTTGCCCGGCTATCATAATGTTTGGCGGATCTCCGATCAGAGTGGCGGTACCGCCGATATTACTCATAAGAATTTGACAAAAGAGAAAGGGAATCGGATCAACCTCTAACTCATCAGCAATTGATAAGGTTACGGGTACTATTAACAAGACTGTTGTGACGTTATCTAAAAAAGCCGATAATATACCGGTGAGGAGTGACAAGGAAATCAGGAGCAGGATCGGATTTCCTTTTACTTTTTTGCTGACCCAGATAGCTAAAAAGGAAAATACACCTGACCTGCGGGTAAGATCTACGATGAGCATCATACCAATTAGCAATCCCAGAGTATTCCAATCAACGTGTTCTACTGCCTTTTCTTGATTGACAATCCCCAAGATAATCATTAGTGCAGCTCCGGAAACGGCGATAACGGATCGCGGAAATTTCTCCATAATAATAAATAAATAGCTGAGTAAAAAAATACCTGTAGCAATCCAAATAAGCATCTACACACCTCCAATAATTATTTGAAATAGTTGCTTGCGAGTGAACTCATTCGGCAAAAACTGAACATCGAAACTTCAATGACGAAAGTGTCCTCTGGACACTTTTGCCGAAAGCGCATAGCTCATAACAAATGCGATCGCTGAAGAATATACTCTTCTCCCACCGAAAATAGTAAGGGGTACTGTTCACGTATAAAAAGGGGGGAGTTTTTCGCTTAGATAGATATAAAAGGGGAGAGCAGTCCCACGTACTGCTCTCCCCAGAGAAGTTCTATCTTGTAGTCTGGCCATCATAGCTTAATACTGACTAAGCAGCAGCTTCAAGCTTTAGATCCATGACTTTAGCGCCCTTCACTTTCATGAAGTTTACCCCAACCGAAATGGAATTTTTCACTTTTAACGCAAAATTTTAATCATTAATAATATATCAAGGATTGGAAGTTGCCGTCAAGATAAAAACTTTTTAGGATAAAACAGCTAGGACAAACAAATACTAATTCAGATAACTTAGATGAGTCATATCGTAAAAGTAAGGAGGTTATTTGGGTGTTTAAACATGTCAAGGATATGGAATACACAGTTCATGTTGATCGACCTGACCCCCGGTTCGCAGTGCTGTTATTGGAACAGTTTGGGGGCGGCAATGGCGAACTTAAAGCTGCTATGCAGTATTTTTCTCAAAGCTTAGGTTGTAATGATCCGAAAATTAGGGATTTGCTGCAGGACATTGCTGCCGAAGAATTAAGTCATTTGGAGATGGTGGGGGAAGCCCTGGGAATGCTCATTGGACAAGTTGACAATATTCCCAAAGACTTTGCGGCGAATCATATGGCTTTACTCGGGGGAGGCCCTCTGCTCGTGAATTCTGCCGGTGTTCCATGGACTTCAACCTATGTCAACTCCATGGGAGACCTGTATACAGATCTTTCATCAAATGCCGGGGCAGAACTGAGGGCAAAATTGATTTATGAGCGTCTTCTGCAGCAAACGGATGACGCCGGCGTTAAAGACATGATCCGATTCCTTTTAAGTCGGGAAGAGTCTCATAACTTCTCATTTATGAAAGCAATCGAAACGCTGCAGGGATCAGGAGTAAACAAAGACTTCAGAGATTCGGATTTCTCGAAAAAATATATGAATATGTCCACCGGCCAAGGGGATAGTCGCGGTCCATGGAATCAAGGAAACGAGTTTTCTTATGAAGAAAATCCTAACGAGAAATATGGTGGGCCGGCTCAGTACGGAAAAGATCCTCAGCCAAACGGACAACGAGAAGTGGCACCCGGTTATATGGATCAGACCCGTAACAATCCTCAGTATGCCCAACCACAACCACCGAAACAACATTAATTATAAAACAAAAACAAAGGACGCTTCTGTCCTTTGTTTTTTAAATATATAGACAGTGCTTTGGATATTCTAAAATGATATTTATGTTTGAAATTGGTTGACAATAACTTGCAAACCGATTAATATAATTCGTGTACGAAATATACGCCACCGAAATATACGTTAACGAAATAAGTGAACAAAGGAAGTACGGATGATGGAAAATCCTAATCAAAGTTATCAAATCGCCAAGCTGTTTCAAGAAATTATGATTCTTTTTAGACACAATAAGGGGAATGTCTTTGAAGAGAGCGGCATTACTATGCCTCAAATGATGGTTATGGGAATATTGGGTAAGGAAAAGACCCTTAAGATTACTGAATTAAGTGGAAAACTCAGCTTATCCAACAGTACCGTGTCAGGGATTATTGACCGTTTGGAAAACATGGGTCTTGTTGAAAGAAAGCGAAGTGAGGAAGATAGAAGGGTCGTGTATGTCAGTGTTTCACCAAAATTTGCAGAGATACATCAACGCTTACATCAACAAATCGTCAAAAAAATCTCCGGTGCTTTAAGTACAGCAACATCGGAGGACCAAGAGAAAATTATCGAGGGGTTAGAACTTTTAAAGAAACTGCTTTATGATTATCAGCAATGTCCAATGGATAATTGATAGATTGTTAAGAGGTAGGGGGACGTTCATGATTAAATTGTATAAATCGTTAAGACATTTTTTACCCTATATTTGTGGCGTAATTTTGTTCCTTTTTGTACAAGTGCTTTCAGATTTATATCTACCAACGTTGATGGCGGACATAGTCGATCATGGGATTGTAAATAAAGACATCGGTTATATATTTCAAGTCGGTGGACACATGCTTTTAATTGCAGCCGGAGGGACTTTATGTGCTGTTGCCGCCAATTTTCTTTCTGCGAAAACTGCTGTAGGGTTTGGCAGGCTCTTGAGAAATAGAATCTTTACGAAAGTACAGAGCTTTTCTTTACAGGAATTTGACAAGCTTGGTACAGCGACATTAATTACCCGGACGACGAATGATGTGACTCAAGTTCAGCAAGTCTCCGTTCTAATTTTAAGTATGATGATTTCTGCACCACTTACCTGCCTGGGCGGGATTTTCATGGCTATCCATGAGGATCCAGGTTTAACGTGGGTTCTCTTAGTTTCGGTTCCGGTGCTTTTTGCCATTATCGGAATTGTCCTGACCAGAGGCATACCTCTCTTTAAGCTGATGCAAATAAAACTCGACAAGCTCAATCTTGTTCTGCGAGAAAATTTAACGGGCATACGTGTTATCAGAGCTTTTAATCGTATCGAAAAAGAAAAAGAAAGATTTGATGATGCCAATCTGGACCTTATGAACAATGCCGTAAAGGTTAATAAGATCATGGCTGTACTAATGCCTATGATGATGTTAATTATGAATTTCACTACGATTGCTATCATTTGGTTCGGGGGAATGCGTATTAATAATGGTGAGATGCAAGTTGGTTCTCTGATGGCCTTTATTCAATATTCGACACAAATCCTATTTTCTTTCTTGATGATGACGATGCTCTTTGTAACGGTTCCGCGTGCTCAAGCCTCTGCGGCGAGGATCAACGAAGTTTTGGAAATTGAGGTGGAAGTTAAAGATCCAATCAAGACAAAGGCAGTACCTTTGAAGAAAGGATTTGTTGAGTTTCAGGACGTTTCTTTTCGATATCCCGGAGCGGAACAGCCGGCCTTAAAGGAGATTAATTTTAGTGCCGGTCCTGGGGAGATTACGGCAATCATTGGAGGAACGGGCTCTGGGAAATCAACCTTAGTAAATTTAATTATGCGTTTTTACGATGTTGGGAGCGGACGGATTTTGGTGGATGGAGTGGATGTCCGAGAAATGAGCCAAGAAGGTTTAAGAGCTAAGATTGGGTTTGTTCCCCAGAAATCCGTGCTTTTTTCCGGAACCATTGCCGATAATATCCTATATGGCAAAGAGTATGCTTCCCTGGAAGAGGTGGAACATGCTGCTCAAGTTGCTCAGGCTGCGGATTTCGTTGCAGGGATGGAAGAGGGGTTTGATCATATCATTGCTCAAGGCGGCACCAATGTTTCAGGCGGACAGAAGCAACGTCTGTCTATTGCCCGCGCTTTAATTAAAAGGCCCGAGATTTATATCTTTGACGACAGTTTCTCTGCCTTAGACTTCAAGACTGATGCCAAATTGAGAGCAGCTTTGAAACAGGAAGTCTCAGAGTCTACAGTATTCATTATTGCTCAGCGAGTTGCAACCGTCATGGATGCGGATAGGATTCTTGTCCTTGATGATGGCCAAATTGCCGGCATAGGAACCCATCAAGAATTGTTAACGACTTGTGAGGTCTATCATGAAATTGTAGCTTCACAGCTTTCAGAGGGAGAATTAGCATGAGCAGACAACGAGAGATGACAAGACCAACGGGTCCAATGGGCGGCAGACCAGGTGGACCTGGCGGATCTATTGGAAGACCTATTGAAAAAGCCAGGAATTTCAAAGGAACATTGCATAGACTTTTGGGTTATTTAAAGCCCCAGAGACTAAAACTCAGTTTTGTGGTTGTGTTTGCCATTTTAAGTACTGTATTTAGTATTGTGGGACCGAAGATTATGGGCCAGGCCACGACGATAATGTTTGATGGAATTATGAATGGTGGGAAGATTAATTTTGATGCTATTTGGAGGATTGTCCTGACTCTGATAGTTCTCTATCTTCTTAGCTCTTTGTTCAGCTATGCTCAACAATATATTATGGCTGGGGTGGCACAAAAAATTGTTTACAATTTGCGTAAGGACGTCGACGAAAAACTTACGCTGCTGCCGCTCAGGTTCTTTGATGCCAGGACTCATGGCGAAATATTAAGCCGTGTGACGAATGACGTTGATAATATTGCCAACACCTTGCAGCAAAGTCTTACTCAACTTATTACTTCTGTTGTGACAATTATTGGGGTCATCGTTATGATGTTGACGATCAGTCCTTTGCTCACCCTAATTGTTCTCTTGACTCTGCCTCTCTATATTTTAGTCACTTCGATGATTGCCAAACACTCACAAAGGTTTTTTGCTGCTCAACAAAAGTCATTAGGAGAACTGAACGGCCATGTGGAGGAAATGTTCACCGGTCATATTATCATCAAAGCCTTTGGTCATGAGCGTAAGTCTATTGAAACCTTTAAGGAAATTAATGATAGACTTTATGATGCGGGGTGGAAAGCTCAATTTATCTCTGGAATCATCATGCCCCTTATGCGATTTGTCAGTAACTTAGGATATGTCATTGTCAGTGTAGTTGGGGGAATTTTCGTTACCCATGGCCGAATTAATATTGGAGACGTTCAAGCCTTTATTCAATACTCCCGTCAGTTTACCATGCCAATTGTGCAGACTGCGAACATTGCCAATATTATTCAATCAACCGTTGCCTCCGCGGAGCGTGTTTTTGAATTATTAGATGAAGTTGAAGAAATTCCTGATTCTGAGGATGCTAAAGTAATACCATTTCCTCAAGGAAATGTGAGTTTTGAGAATGTCGATTTTAGCTATAAGGAACAAGAACCGTTGATCACTAAAATGAATATTGATGTCCGGGAAGGAAATACCATAGCAATTGTCGGACCGACCGGTGCAGGTAAGACTACTTTAGTGAATTTACTCATGCGCTTTTACGATGTGGATGGTGGCAAGATTACTGTTGACGGTGTGGATATTCGGGATATTAAACGTGGGGAACTTCGCAATATCTTTGGTATGGTGCTGCAGGATACATGGTTATTTAATGGAACTATTTTGGAGAACATTGCCTATGGACGTGAGGGGGCAAGCGAGGAAGAAGTTATTATGGCGGCAAAAGCAGCCCATGCTGATCATTTTATAAAAACTCTGCCTGATGGGTATATGACCATCTTGAATGAAGAAGCCTCAAATATTTCTCAAGGGCAAAAGCAACTACTTACAATTGCCCGAGCGATTTTGGCAAACCCGGCTATCTTGATTTTAGACGAAGCTACGAGCAGTGTTGACTCAAGAACCGAGGTCTATATCCAAAAGGCTATGACAGAACTGATGAAGGGAAGAACGAGTTTTGTTATTGCCCATCGGTTATCGACGATTCGCGATGCTGATGTGATTCTTGTTATGAATCATGGGAGAATTATTGAAATGGGTAATCATGGAGAGCTTTTGGAACAGAAAGGCTTTTACGCAGATTTGTATAATAGCCAGTTCAGCGGAGCGGACTTGGATCATGAGGTGGTTTAAAATTCAAGAAGGAAATTAGTAAGAAAGTACTGCTGCAAAACGGCTTCCGGAAAATAATAGTCAGAAAAACAAGCCCAAGAGGACGCTTTTAACGCCTTTTGGGCTATTATCTTACCTTGATTTTAAAATACTTGAGCAAATTGTCATTACAAATTCGTTTTGGGACTATCCCCATTGTGCACTCTTCTTTAGTCGTTATGTTCACTACGGAAGCGATAGTGGCTATGATTATGATCATGATGATGATGGTTATGGTCATGGTTATGGTCATGGTTATGGTCATGGTCATGGTCGTGGTTGTGGTTGTGGTCATGGTCGTGGTTGTGGTTGTGGTCATGGTCGTGGTTGTGGTTGTGGTCATGGTCGTGGTCGTGGTCGTGGTTGTGGTTGTGGTCATGGTCGTGGTCGTGGTTGTGGTCATAGTTATGGTCATGGTCGTGGTTGTGGTCATGGTCGTGGTCATGGTTATGGCTATGGACATGTCCATGGCTGTGTTCATGATCATGCCCATCCTCTGAATCGTGGTGGTGTGGGCGGCCAAGGGCATGGGCAATCGTATGGTCTTTATCCGGAAGGGAATCGAACCAGCCGTTATTGGCATCTTCAACATTGTCTCTAAATTGAATGTAAGGTTTAATGTCAAGTAAGGGAGTTCCGTTAAAGGCGTCAATTCCCGAAATAATGATCTCGTTGCCCTGGATTTCTTTAATCTTGACAATGCTTAAACCAATGGGGTTAGGCCTGTTGGGGGATCGGCTGGCAAAGAGGCCAATTTCAAGTTCCGGTGCCCAAGGAGAATGGGTTAATAATTCTAGCGGAGAGTTTACTTGATCGAGATGATAAAGGACATAGACATAGTTAAAACTATCTAAGGATTTTAGGGCCCCGGCATACTCCGGATTTAAAGTGATCCAGAAATCACCAGGCGCGTCAGGGAGAGATTGATGGGGGGCATTAAAGGAGAAATAAGGGGTATGAATGGTTCCAATGGGTTGATAATTAATGTCCATAACGATCTCCTCTCAATTTTAACTATTCTTTATTATTCCTAAGACCATTGGATTTTAGGATTTTAAAAAAGACCAAAGAGGATCCTATCGATCGACCTCCGTGGCCTTTCTTTATATCTAATTCCTATATTTAATATCTGAAGATGATTAGTTGTATGTACGTTCTATCTCAAATAAACATTGACAATGTACGAGTTTACTTAACTTATAACTTAATAATGCTATTCGACATGGGCGAAGAATTTCCTTCTTCTGGATCTTACTGAAACAAAAATTTATAAATGTCTACATGTTTTGACCTTTTATCGGGAATTTTATGAGAGGTAGAAAGATTTTAGCAGAGGTGATTTGATATGCCAATGATCAATTTTGACGGCCCGATTTTAACCATGGATCAGAAGAGGAGTTTAATACATGGTATGAGTCAAGCGGCTTCTCAAGCCTTGGGAATTCCAATGGCAGCCTTTACGGTGACTCTCGACGAACATGAATACAGCAACATGGGTGTAGGAGGAGAAGTCCTCACGGAGTCGGGTTATTGGGACAAATACAAAGAAATTAAAGACTAAATCAATGTAAAATGAAAGCGGCTGTTGGAGGCCGCTTCTTTCCTTGATAGGGTTAGTTTTATTCTGAATTCACTTATGGTAAGATGATTTTTAATAACATTAAACGCAAAGTGAGTCAGGGACGGGAAATCTAATCGTGAAAGAAGGTGTCCAATGCCTACTAAGAGAGATGTAGAACACACATTGGAAAACCGGGATTGGGAGAAACTTATTAGCCTGGCGAAAGAGAATAGGAATATCCTTCGGCAGCTTATGGCAAGAATTTATGTTAAAGACGGGCTCATATTTTGGCGGGCAGTTGAAGCCTTAGGAGTGGTAACTCATGCACTTGAGCAGGATGAGAAAAAGGTTGCTGTGGAGATTCTGCGACGGTATTTTTGGATGCTCAATGATGAGTCAGGAGGAACAGCCTGGAATTCTTCGGAAGCCATTGGCAGTATTATTGCTCATTGTCCGGTAACCTGCGGAAAGTTTAATTGGATGTTGTCGGGGCTATTGGAAGATGACAGTTTAAGAGATGGTGTTTTGTGGGGCTTAGGGCAAATGGCTCAGAATGCTCCGCACTTGGTAGAACCCCTGGATGAACGGATAAAACCTTTTTTGCAGTCTGAAGAGCCTTTGACACGGGGATTAGCTGCCTTTATTTATATGTTAATGAAGCCTTTCCAGGAACTTATCCCCCTTTACCGCGAATCAGGGCCGAAATGGAAAGTTTCAGAAGAAATGGATTTAGGGCTAAAAAAGGACCAAGGTTTGTTAGAATTTTATCAAAACGGAGAGGTTAGAACGTACCACATTTCTGATCTTTGGCGAGCCTCGGTGATTTCATTTTGGACGAAAAAGGTTACAATTAGGGATCTTGAGACTGAATTGACCATCGCCTCTTCTGCGGAAGGAGTCTGCTGGCTGAGTCTCGGTTCGTCTGAGACTGAAGAAAAAGAGCTTCAAAGTTGGGTTTCGCGCTGGTTTCCGGGATCGTTTCTGATTCGGAGGCGTGAGCCAAACAGCAGGGCAATTCAAGAGTTGAAGGAGTATTTTGAGGGGACTCGCCGTCAATTCTCCATCCCTATTCATTCCAAAGGAACTCCTTTCCAGCAGAAAGTGTGGGAAGAACTTCAGCGTATACCTTATGGCGAGACAAGAAGTTACGGTGAACTAGCCGTAAGCGTTGGAAATCCGCAAGGGCAAAGAGCCGTCGGAATGGCTAATCATTGTAACCCAATTGGAATTATCGTTCCTTGTCATCGGGTCATCGGCAAAAATGGATCTTTAACAGGATATGCCGGAGGCTTGGATATTAAGCAAAGACTTTTAGAACTAGAAGGTGTAAGGCGCTAGTGAAGGTAGGAGGGTTGCTTGTTGGAAAACGCCATTTTGTTTACCGGGGCAGCACACATTGGGATAAAAGCCTTGGATATAGAGAAGGCCCTTCAATTTTATAGAGAAGTGCTGGGCTTCAAATTAATACAGCGAATTAAGCCCGGAGCGGCTGAATTGGTTTTCTTGGAATTAGGCAATACTGTTATTGAGCTAGTTGAAGTAGTTGATAACCGAAGGTTTGAAGATGGAGTTGTCAATCATTTAGCACTTCGGGTAGAAGATATTTTCCAAGGGATTAAACACTTACAAGAACATCATGTTGAGTTGCCCTCGAAGGAACCGATGTCCTTGGGTGAAGGACGGTATAATTTCTTTTTCCGTGGTCCCAGCGGAGAAAAACTTGAACTTTATCAAGAACGAAGAATGGAATTATAATGCCTGAAAAAAGATATGTAACATTTAATAAACATTTGCGTGAAAGATTTGGTGAAAAAGTTTTTAAAGTTTCCTTAGATGCCGGTTTCACCTGCCCTAATCGGGATGGGACTCTGGGACGAAAAGGCTGTATCTATTGCAGTGAACGGGGGTCTGGTGACTTTGCAGGCCGGCAGGAGTTATCAATTCACGCTCAGTTCTCCGAAGTAAAGGAACGAATGAAAAAAAAATGGCCGAAGGCTAAGTACTTGGCGTACTTCCAGGCATTTACGAATACCTATGCCCCTATTGAACGGTTGCGGGAGTTGTATGAAGGTTCCCTCGAGGAGGAAGGGGTTGTGGGGCTATCCATCTCAACAAGACCGGACTGCCTTTCTGATGAGGTAATTAATTACTTGGATGAATTAAATCAGCGAACTTATTTATGGGTCGAATTGGGATTGCAATCTATCCATGATCGTACATTGGAGTTCATTGGGCGGGGGCATGATTATGAGCAATTCCTCCGTGGTCTTGAACGATTGCATTCGAGAGGGATTCGAGTATGTGCCCACATTATTCTGGGCCTGCCGGGAGAATCAAAAGAAGAAATGATGGAAACGGCCATGGCGGTTGCTGACCTGCCTCTGCAAGGGCTGAAGATTCATCTGCTTCATGTTTTAAAGGGAACACCTTTAGCCGCTTTTTATGAGACTCATCCTTTCGACTTGATGTCGAAAGAAGATTACGTTTCACTGGTTGTTAATATTTTAGAAATTTTGCCTCCACAGATGATAATTCATCGTTTAACCGGAGATGGGCCTCCTGATGATTTAATCGGGCCGCTTTGGAGCCGCAAAAAATGGGAGGTGCTCAACGCTATTGATGCAAAGCTCATGGAGCGGGATACCTGGCAAGGAAAGAAGGCAAACGAAGGCAATCCCTGAATAATAGAGTACAGAAACGATTGCAAAAAAAGAGGCAACCCGTCAGGGTTACCTTACAGAAGAAAGAGAAGGAGAAAGAGAAGATTTCAAGGACAACTAAGGTTTTAACGTTGTCCTCAGAAATTTTACAGGAGGAATTTTATACTGAGAAGTTTCTCGTGATTTGATGGTTTGTTTTAGAGATGGTTTATAGCTGGGAGCCAGGTCCAAGTAACGCTGCACATCTGAATTGGTTTTAAGAATTCTCTGCAAAATTTCTTCATTGTTAAGGCGTTCATTCATGGTACATACGCTCCTCTCGCAAAATTCTATTAAATTAATAAAGGGAAAAATCAAAAGTTCCATTAACACTAAGATTATCTTTAAGGGGTATCGTAATGGATGAGTTTGCCTTCCCAAGTTTTCAAAACGGCATGGTTTTCTTTAAGAGATACTAAATATTGGGGCAGGACAGGGGTTTTGCCTCCGCCCTTAGGAGCATTTATGATATAGGTTGGCACTGCGAGACCTGAAGTATACCCTCTTAAGTGCCTCATAACTGCGAGCCCATCTTGAATTCTTGGTACAAAATGACGTGTTCCCTTGACATTTTTGGCATGAAAGATATAGTAAGGCCGGATTCGTATTTTAAGAAGTTCCTGATTAAGCTTCTTCATAATTTCCGGCTGATGATTAATCCCTTTGAGTAATACAGCCTGATTTCCCAAAACCACACCGGCAGCTATAAGTTTGTCTGCTGCCTTTTTAGCTTCTGCGGTGACTTCCTGGGGATGATTGAACTGAGTATTGATGTAGATCGGCGGATATTTTGCTAAGATTGAACATAAATCATCATTAATGCGCATGGGAAGGGTTACGGGGACTCGAGTACCGAGGCGTTTGATCTCAACATGGGGAATCGAATGAAGTTCACCGAGTAGCCAGTTAAGAGTTTGATTACTCAAAAGCAGAGCATCTCCTCCTGTGATTAAAACGTCCCTTATTTCAGGGTTGGCCCGAATATATCCCAAAGCAGCCTTCAGGTCTGCGATTTTAGCATGGGAATCGGTTTCTCCGATGTTGCGGCGGCGTTGACAGTGGCGGCAATACATGGCACACATGTTTGTGACATTAATAATTAAACGATCGGGGTATCTCCGAGTAATGCACGGGGCGGGATTGGTAAGAGCTTCTCCCATAGGGTCTTCCTCTCCGAAATCATCACTGAGTTCTGCAAAAGAAGGCAGACCCTGTAAGCGAATGGGGTCTTGAGCATCGGTAATATCCATGAGGCTAAGATAATAAGGGGATATGGCCCAACGGAAACTTCTTCCTATATGTTTGATTTCTGCACATTGTTCAATAGACAACTGAGGGAATAGGGCGCTTAGAATATCTGTATTTTGGATACGATGTTTTATTTGCCAGTGCCAATTCTCCCAGTCTTGATCTGATGCCTTAAAATAATTTAAGATGTGATTACGACGTTGTTGAATCAGCTCAGCACTTGAAAAACCTGTAGGGATCGAGTGGCATTTTTCAAGATAAGGGGCAATCTTCTGTTTAAGCTCAGTTGCTCGCCGTAACGAAAATTGACGATTCGTATTCGGCGAATTATTCAGTTGTACGGCCATCAAGAATCCCTCCCTGCAGTGTAGGTAGACGAGGTCGAAGCGCGCTTGACTACTAACAACCTAATATTATCATTAAAGTTGTTAGTAGTCAAGAGCATGATGCCTCCTGAAGTTGGCTATGTTATAATAGATTATATAATTTAAGGGGTGGAAAGAAGTTGGAACAAGCTCGTTATCAAGAGATAGCCATGGACATTGCTCATGCTATCATGATGGGAGAGTATCACGAAGGAGAAAAAATCCATGGCCGCTCAACGTTAGCGGGCCGTTATAACGTTTCTCCGGAAACAGTCCGCAGAGCAATTGCTATTCTGCAAAATGTGGGTGTTGTTGTTGTTAACCAAGGGGTAGGAATTACCGTTACCTCGAAAGCAATGGCAGAGAAATTCGTAAGATCGTTTAATCAAAAAGGAGAAATCCAGATCTTTCTCGAAGATCTCAAGAAACTGATGGATCAGAGGCGGGAAAATGATCTGAAAATAGAAAGCCATCTCAATAAGCTGCAAGGATATGTAGACCGCATTATGTCGCGCTGGTTAGACGTAGGCGAGATTGAGGTGGGCAAAAATTCCCCAGCTGTCGGGAAAACGTTACGTGAATTAAGGATTCGGGAACGCACAGGGACAACGATAATTGCTGTCGTGCGAGATGGGTTGGAACAGTTTTCCCCCGAGGCGAGCTTTGTCCTGCGCGCCGAGGATGTTTTACTGGCAGCAGGATCAGCAGAAGGACAAATGAGATTACAAGAGTTAATTATGTGATATGGGGTAGAGTCATGTATCCTGGTGTAGATATTATCGAAATTGAACGAGTGGCGAAGGCTTTGGAACGTCAACCCGGATTAACAGAAAGACTTTTTACGAGACAAGAACGAGAAAGTCTAGTAGGCAAGGGGATACAAAGCTATGCGGCACGTTTTGCTGCTAAGGAGGCTATCCTAAAAACATTGGGAACAGGTCTAAGAGGCCTATCATGGCATGATGTCCAAATCATGACAGAACCAAGCGGCGAGCCTCTTGTCCTTCTTAGTTACAAAGCAATGACTCTGCTTAAGGAAAGAGGGGGCTCGCAAATTAGGGTGAGTTTGTCCCATAACCGAACCCAAGCTATAGCCTTTGCGATCTTGAGTTAGGGTAAAGGGACACAAAGGAAAAGCGAGGTGAAAGAAGTGCGCGTGGTCAACACTGAACAAATGCGGCAGATTGAACAACGGGCTATTCAACAATATGGCATACCAAGTATGCTCTTAATGGAGAATGCAGCTTGGGCTGTTGTTGAGGAAATCCGTCGTTGTCTTGTTCAGAATGAAGGAGATTTGTCTGGCTTAAAAGCGGTGATTTTAGTAGGTAAGGGAAATAACGGTGGAGATGGCTTGGCCGTTGCCCGTCATTTAGTGCTGCAAGGGATGGATGTTACGGTCTTATTATTTTCCGGGCCAGAGCAACTCAAAGGAGATGCTGCTCTTAATTTGCGCCTTTTCCAAGGTACGACGGGTAAACTCTTTATTATCGAAGGAGAAAAGCAGCGGCTTGTGGCACGTTTTGCTTTGGCCCAAGCTGATGTTATTGTCGATGCTCTTTATGGCATAGGCCTGCGCGGAGCTTTACCGAGTTTGATCGAAGAGTATGTTAATGAGGTAAACAATGTTTCAGCCTGTGTAGTGTCTGTCGATATTCCCAGTGGAGTTGAAGCCAATACGGGCAAGGTTTATCGGACAGCTATCCGCGCCCAAATAACAGTAACGTTTGGGCTGCCGAAGTGGGGACTTTTTTTAGGAGAAGGCCCTAATTATTGCGGACGAGTTGCCGTTGATCCGATTTCTATTCCGGAAGCGTTTCTGGAGGATGAGAGTATCTCTACATATGTTTTAACCGATGATACAATAAGAGAGATGCTTCCCATTCGCCACTTTAAAGGACACAAAGGAACTCATGGTAAAGGTGTACTTGTTGCAGGGTCCAAGGGAATGAGCGGTGCAGCTGTTCTGGCCGGGCGGGGTGCTTTGCGCAGCGGCATAGGCTTACTGCAAATCGTTACTCCTCAAGCAATCGCGGAAGATGTAGATGCTAGTATCACAGAGGCGACTGTTTGGCCTGCCCAGGGAGGGGATAGTCTTAACGAAGAATCTTGGGAGGCCATAGCAAGGCAGGCAGAAAAGGCTCAGGCCTTGGCTATCGGCCCGGGGCTTGCCCAAAATCCTGGATTTGTGCTTGTTCTTGAGGAAATTTTAAGAACTATAACTTGTCCAGTTGTCTTGGATGCCGATGCCTTGAATATATTGGCAGGGGAGCTTAGCCTGATTGAAGTCAGAAACGGACGAGGACCGCTGATACTTACCCCACATCCCGGCGAAATGGCAAGGCTATGTCAATGCACAGTTGCCGATGTTGAGAGCAACCGGTTAGATTTAGCGTTGACAAAAGCTGCTGAGTGGGAAGCCGTTGTGGTACTAAAGGGTTCAGTGACTATTGTTGCTTCACCGGATGGGCGGGCCTTTTTTAACCCAACCGGAAATCCCGGGCTTGGGACAGGGGGTACCGGTGATGTTCTTACTGGAAGTATTCTGGCCTGGTTGGCCCAAGGCGTATCACCTCTGGAGGCCGCTTGCTTAGGTGTTTATTTACATGGAAAAGCAGCGGATGATCTGGCCGAAGAGTATGGATGGTCTGGCTTTTTGGCCTCTGAAGTTGCAGACCAGTTACCTAAAGTTCGGCGCTCTCTAGAATTGAAGCTGGGCTAAAAGGGATAGAGGAGGAGATCAATAGTGCGACATGTATGGGCTGAAGTGAATTTACAGGCTTTAAAAGAAAATTATTACAAACTTCAGACGTATACACAAAGTGAAATGATGCCCATAATTAAAGCAGATGCATATGGGCATGGTGCAATCCCGGTGGTGAAGACCCTGATGAGTTGTGGAGCCAAGCGTTTTGGTGTGGCAATTCTGCAGGAGGCCTTAGAAATAAAAGCGGCATTTCCTGAGCTCGATGTCATGGTCATTGGGGCACCGGAAAGCGATCAGTGGGAGACGTTTGTTAAAGAGGATATAATACCGGCAATTTTCCATTTGTCTCAGGCACGTGCTCTTTCTGAAGCAGCTGTAAAATTTAATCGCAGGGCAAGATTACACTTAAAAATCGATACGGGAATGGGCCGAATCGGATTTCGTGATACTGATTTTTCTGAAATTATGAAGGTTGCTGCTTTACCTAATTTATTTATTGAAGGGATTTTTACTCACTTCGCAACGTCCGATCAAAAAGATCTGACCTTCGCGAGAGAGCAGCTCAAACGATTCCAGCTTCTCTATGATAAACTTAAAGAAGCGGGATTGAAAATTCCCATTAGGCATACTGCTAACACTGCAGCCATTCTGCAATTCCCGGAAGCTCATTTTGAGCTTGTTCGTCCCGGTATAGGTATGTACGGTCTGGTTCCGTCTTCTCAAGTGGGAGGTAATGTGGGCTTAGAACCGGTAATGTCTTGGAAAGCCCAAGTATCTCATGTAAAAAAAATTAAAACCGGGGAAACCGTAAGCTATGGCCGCACCTTCCAGGCAGCCTATCCAACAACAGTTGCGACCATTCCCTTGGGATATGCGGATGGGCTGAGAAGGTCGCTTTCGAATTATGGGGAAATGCTGATTCATGGGCGGCGTTCAACAATTATCGGCAGGGTTTGCATGGACCAAACAATGCTTGAAGTTACCAAGATTCAGGGCGTAAAAGTTGGCGATGTGGTTACGATTTTGGGGAAAGACGGTTATGAACAAATAACGGCCACGGAGATGGCAGAATGGCTGGGAACGATAAGTTATGAAGTCGTTTGTGGGATTTCCAAGCGAGTTCCGAGGATTTATCTTGA
This sequence comes from Desulfosporosinus sp. SYSU MS00001, assembly GCF_049943955.1. Lineage (NCBI taxonomy): Bacteria > Bacillati > Bacillota > Clostridia > Eubacteriales > Desulfitobacteriaceae > Desulfosporosinus > Desulfosporosinus sp. SYSU MS00001. The sequence continues at coordinate 99,550 of NZ_JBNFTW010000008.1, read as the reverse complement.
TCCCATAGGGAATGATTAGTAAGGGTTTTCACGTAAGATTTTTCACGTAAGATAATGAGAGGGAATTGTATATGACTAGTAGTAATAAACATAGTACTCATAATAGCTTATTACATTGGAGTAGTTTCAGGTTGAAATTAGTCTATGAAGGATTGGGTATTGGAATCATTACCGGGTTTATCATAGTGCTATACCGATTTCTTCTTGAACGGGCAGGAATTTTATTAACTCAAATTTATGATGCGATCGTTGCCAAACCAGTGCTCCTTCCTGTTTGGGTGGGAGTTCTGATTTTGATTGGCTATATTGTTGGTTTGTTAGTCAAGAATGAACCTATGATAAGCGGGAGTGGTATCCCTCAAGTTGAAGGGGTTTTGTTAAGAAAGCTCTCCATGACCTGGTGGAAAGTGATCATTGGGAAATTCATAGGTGGAGTTTTAGCGATCGGAGCCGGACTTTCAATGGGTCGAGAAGGTCCATCCGTTCAATTAGGGGCGGCCGTCGGACAAGGTTTCAGCAAAGTACTGAAGCGAATTAATATAGAAGAGAAATATCTAATCACCAGCGGAGCGAGCGCAGGACTTGCGGCTGCCTTCAGTGCGCCTTTGGCAGGCGTTATGTTTGCTTTGGAAGAGGTTCACAAAAACTTTTCTCCCTTAATATTGCTGCCGGCTTTATCTGCGGCCTTATCTGCTGATTTTGTCACGAGTGAATTTTTTGGTTTAAAACCGGTTCTGAATTTTACCAACTTGCACGATTTTCCTTTGCATTATTATTTATTTATAATTATTTTGGGAATTATTATTGGTGTTTTAGGTGTTGCCTTCAATGTAACTCTGCTTAAGACCCAGGATCTCTATGCCGGGCAATGCTGGCTGCCTAAGACATTTTGGGTCATTATTCCTTTGCTGGTATCCATAGTCTTAGGCTTTTTCCTGCCGCAGGTTTTGGGCGGAGGCCACGAGTTGATTACTGCCCTTGTTGCGCAGGGTAATTTTACGCTGAAACTTTTAGTGGTTCTGATAGTCGCTAAGTTTTTCTTCACAATGATTTGTTACGGATCGGGTGCACCGGGCGGGATTTTCCTTCCGCTTCTTGCGATTGGGGCAATTATAGGAAATATCTACGGACTTGCTGTTGTCGGCCTCTTTCATCTTAATAGCACGTATGTCAATAATTTTATCATTCTTGCTATGGCGGGGTATTTTACTGCTATCGTTAGAGCCCCTATCACAGGGACAATTTTAATTACTGAAATGACAGGATCGTTTACTCATTTGCTATCCCTATCGGTGGTATGTATAACAGCTTATATCGTAGCCGACTTTTTGGGTTCTAAACCCATTTATGAATCCTTACTTGAAAAGTTCCTGCAGAAAGAAGGGCATCACAAAATAATTGGCAATGGAAAAACCAAATCAATCTTAGAATTTGCCGTCTGTATGGGATCTATGCTGGACGGCAAACAAATTAAAGAGATTAAATGGCCGGCTCATTGTTTGCTTGTATCCGTTAAACGCGGAGAAGAGGAGATTATACCCAAAGGGGACACCGTGATTTACCCAGGTGATTATTTAGTTGTTCTGACAAATGATGACAAAGTCTCTAAAATTAATGATGCCTTAAATCCACTGGTCGGAAGTTGTGAATTGTAATTTAATCAGTGAATGAAAGTTAAAGAAAGTTAAAAAAAGTTAAAGAAAATGCAGAAGGCTTACCCCGAAAGTGAGCCTTTTGCCTTTTTCGGAGCAAGCTCCTAAACGAAGGTGTGTTCTGGGACAAATAGGTATAAAAGGAATTATAATGGCATAATTCCACATAGAAAAACAAAGTTTCAATAAAAATACATAATACATAAAAAATTATGGGTTATTCTAATGACTTGAATATGCTAAAATATAAATTACACTTAGGTAAGGATTGTTATATAGTACTAACAATTTTTCTTAAAACTGTAATGATTCTATTGAACATTTTATGTTAAAATTATTAATTAATTAAATTGAAGTCCATAAAGGGTGGGTATTATGCAAAACTATCATTTACCAAATAAGCAGGGCCTTTATGATCCCGCTTTAGAACATGATGCATGCGGTATGGGATTCGTTGTTAATATCAAAGGGGAGAAGTCTCATACCATCGTTGAAGAGGCTTTAAAAGTTCTGGAAAACTTAAGCCACAGAGGGGCAAGCGGTGCCGATGAAAATACCGGCGACGGCGCAGGGATCTTAATCCAGATTCCTCATGATTTCTTCAAAAGAGAATGTGAGGTTCTGGGCTTTGATTTGCCGGCAAAAGGCAGCTATGGCGTAGGTATGATTTTTGCTCATAAATACGAAGACTTTCGAAAAACTCAGATGGAAACCTTTGAAAAGATTGTTTTAGAAGAAGGTCAAAGAATTTTAGGCTGGAGAGAAGTTCCCATCGATATGACGACTATCGGTGAAGGAGCAAAGGCTGTTATGCCTAGATTTATTCAGGTTTTCATAGCTAAGGATTCAGCAATCACGGATCAAATGGATTTTGAACGGAAACTTTACGTTATTAGAAAACGGGCAGAAAAAGTTATCGTTCCGATGTGTGAGGATAAGGGCGGAACGTTTTATATCGCCAGTCTTTCCTCGAAGACCATCGTCTATAAAGGCATGCTTACGGCAGAACAACTTAGAAATTTTTATCTTGATCTTTCGGATCTGGATTTTGCCTCGGCTTTGGCTATGGTCCATTCGCGGTTTAGCACCAATACGTTTCCAAGCTGGGAGAGGGCCCATCCCAATCGGTATCTCGTTCACAACGGAGAAATCAATACCATTCGGGGCAATGTTAACTGGATGAAGGCGAGACAGAAATGTATCGATTCTCCACTATTTGACGATCTTTCTAAAGTATTTCCTATTATTGATGAATCTGGCAGTGACTCGGCGATGTTTGACAATAGTCTTGAATTTCTCCATCTCACCGGAAGATCGCTTCCGCATTCGGTGATGATGATGATTCCCGAACCATGGGAAAAGAATGATTTAATGTCAGAGAAGAAAAAGGATTTTTACAGGTTTAATGACTTTCTCATGGAACCCTGGGATGGTCCGGCTGCAATGGCGTTTACGGATGGTGTCATAGTTGGCGGTGTTCTGGATAGAAACGGTCTTCGGCCTTCGCGTTATTACGTAACAAATGATGATAAGGTAGTCCTGGCTTCTGAAGTGGGAGTCATAGACATTAAACCAGAAAATGTAAAATATAAAGGCCGCCTGGAACCGGGAAAGATGCTGCTTATTGATACAGAAGCGAAACGAATTATCTCGGATGAAGAAATTAAAAGCGGTGTGGCGTCTTTACATTCATATAAAGAATGGAATGAACGTCATATCGTTCGGCTCAGTGATTTGCCCGTTGTAAAGACAGAGGAAGAAAAGGTATCGGAGAACCTGATTAAACTCCAGAAAGCTTTTGGCTATACCTTTGAGGATCTTACCAAAACTATGGAGCCTATGGCGATCCAAGGTGTTGACCCCGTGGGGGCAATGGGCATGGATTCTCCTCTGGCAGTGTTATCTGAGAAACCGCAAATGTTATATTTTTATTTCAAACAACTGTTTGCTCAGGTTACTAATCCTCCAATTGACGGTATCCGTGAAGAGATTATTACTTCCGCCAGTATTCTGCTTGGGGATACAGGAAACCTATTGGATCCGGACCAAAGAAACTCTGCCAGCCTGGCCTTGGAACATCCCATCTTAACCAATGAACAGTTAAATACAATTAAGGCTCTTAATAATGACAAGTTAAAAGCAGTAACCATTTCAATATTATATAATGTTTCCGAGGGCTCAAAAGCTATGGATAAGGCTTTGGATAAAGTCTTCCGGAAAGCTGATCAAGCAATCAGTGAAGGAGCTAATATTATTATTCTCTCTGACCGAGGGGTTAGTAAAGAATTTGCTGCTATTCCTGCTCTTTTAGCGTCCTCCGGACTTCACCATCATATGATTCGCAAAGAAATAAGGACCAATATCGGTATTGTCCTTGAATCAGGTGAACCCAGGGAAGTTCATCATTTCTGTACTTTAATTGGCTATGGTGTTACGGCCATTAACCCCTATCTCGCCTACGAGACTCTTGAGGATCTTGCTGAGAGAGGTTTATTGGATGGACTGAGTTATGAAGAAGCTAAAAAGAACTATATCAAGGCTTCTGTCAAGGGTATTCTCAAAGTCCTCACCAAGATGGGCATTTCTACGATGCGAAGTTATCACGGCGCTCAGATTTTTGAGGCAGTGGGTCTGAGAAAGGATCTTATCGAAAAGTATTTCACATCCACTCCTTCAAGAATTGAAGGAATTGGTTTGGAAGAAATTGCTTTAGAAAATCAGATGCGGCATGAAAGTGCTTATCTTGAAAACTCCCCTTACACGGATACTCTTGAAGTTGGCGGGTACTTTCAGTGTAAGGATGATGGAGAAATCCATCTTTACAACCCGGAAACAATCTATACGCTTCAGAAAGCATGCCGGGAAGGGAACTACCCTCTTTATAAGGATTTCTCGAAAAAGATTACTGAAGAGGGAATTTATACCTTAAGAAATCTCCTTGACTTTAAAGTGAATTCTGGAGATACAATTCCTGTTGAAGAAGTAGAATCTGTTGATTCCATTGTCAAAAGGTTTAAGACCGGGGCGATGTCCTACGGTTCTATCAGTAAAGAAGCACACGAATGTTTAGCCATTGCCATGAATAGGCTGGGCGGGAAAAGCAACACCGGTGAGGGCGGAGAGGATCTCGAACGGTTTACGATGTTGCCTAATGGCGACTCCAAGAACAGTGCTATCAAACAGGTTGCCTCAGGACGTTTCGGTGTGACCAGCAACTATCTTGCTAATGCTAAAGAAATTCAAATAAAAATGGCTCAGGGAGCTAAACCCGGTGAAGGCGGCCAACTTCCGGGACGCAAGGTTTATCCGGAGATAGCCAAAGTCAGACATTCTACGCCGGGTGTTGATCTTATTTCACCGCCCCCCCATCATGATATTTATTCTATCGAAGATTTGGCTGAGCTGATCCATGATTTGAAGAATGCCAACAAAGAGGCACGAATTAGTGTCAAGCTAGTTTCGGAAGTTGGCGTTGGAACTATTGCTGCCGGGGTGGCAAAAGGAAAAGCAGACGTCATTCTGATCAGCGGTTATGATGGAGGGACGGGAGCCTCCCCAAGAACCAGTATCAAAAATGCAGGTCTTCCCTGGGAACTGGGATTGGCTGAGACTCATCAAACCTTAGTACTCAATAAGCTGAGAGACAGGGTAGTTGTTGAAACTGACGGCAAGCTGCTTACTGGCAGGGATGTTGTGATCGCGGCTATGCTTGGGGCCGAAGAATATGGATTTTCGACGACACCTCTTATCGCTATCGGATGTGTCATGATGAGAGTGTGCAATCTTAACACCTGTCCCGTCGGAATCGCAACTCAGGATAAAACATTAAGGAAAAACTTTAACGGTAAGCCAGAATACGTTGAAAACTTTATGCGTTTTGTTGCTCAAGAAATGCGTGAAATTATGGCGAAACTAGGCTTTAGGACTGTTGACGAAATGGTCGGACGCACGGACAGACTAAAGACCAAAGAGATTATAAAAAATTGGAAAGCCGCTAATCTTGATTTGTCTCAAATTCTTTATCAACCCTATGCCGGGGCTGATGTTGGTCGGTTTAATACGCAAAAGCAGAATCATATGCTGGAGAAATCGCTGGATATTAAAAAGCTCCTCAGAATGTGCAAACCTGCGTTGGAAAACCAGAAGCCGATTCGGGCTAAATTAAAGATCAATAATGTTGACAGGGTTGTTGGAACCATTGTTGGAAGTGAAATCTCCAAGAGATATGGTGAAAACGGGCTGCCGGAAGATACAATCAAATTAACCTTTGTGGGTTCGGCCGGTCAAAGCTTTGGAGCCTTTATTCCTAAGGGTATGTCCTTAGAGTTGGAAGGGGATGCCAACGACTATTTAGGCAAAGGTCTTTCCGGCGGTAAAATTATCGTTTACCCCCCCAAAGCGTCAAACTTTCAGCCTGAAGAAAACATCCTGATCGGCAATGTGGCCTTATATGGAGCTACTTCGGGAGAAGCCTATATCAATGGGATCGCCGGGGAAAGATTCTGTGTAAGAAACAGCGGGGTTAAAGCAGTTGTTGAGGGAGTAGGCGATCATGGCTGTGAATATATGACAGGCGGTAAAGCCGTTATCCTAGGTAAAACAGGAAGGAACTTTGCGGCAGGGATGTCCGGCGGGGTAGCCTATATTCTGGACTTTGACGAAATATACTGTAATAAATCGATGGTGTTACTGGAAACGATCGAATCTGAGGAAGAAATGAATGAAATCAAGAGAATGATTGAAAAACATGTTGAGTACACCGGCAGCCCCTTAGGCAAGAAGATTCTTCTGGATTGGACAGGTTATGCTCAGAGATTCACCAAAGTAATACCTAAAGATTACAAACGTATGCTTCAAAACATTGATAAGGCTCACAAGGCGGGCTTAAACGGTGAAGAAGCCTTGATGGCAGCGTTCGAAGAGCATTTTAAAAATTAAAGGACTATATGATTAAGGTGGGACTTACAATGGGAAAAGCGACTGGGTTTTTAGAGTATGAAAGAATAAATCCAAAAAAACGTTCTCCTGAAGACAGAATTAAAGACTGGGAGGAAATGCGGCTTCATCAGGACTCTGAGGTTATTAAAACTCAGGGAGCGAGATGTATGAATTGCGGAGTCCCTTTCTGTCAGGGCGGAGTTCTGCTCAACGGAATGGCTTCAGGGTGCCCTTTGCATAATCTTATTCCTGAGTGGAATGAGCTGGTTTATAAAGGTCAATGGGAAGAGGCCTATAAAAGACTGACGCGCACCAGCCCTTTCCCGGAATTCACTTCAAGAGTCTGCCCGGCACCTTGTGAAGGCGCTTGCACAGAAGGCTATATCCTGGAACCTGTGACCGTTAATAGTATTGAGTATGAAATTATTGAAAGGGCTTTCGCAGAAGGATGGGTTCGCCCTAAAAACGCTAAAAAGACAGGAAAGAAGATTGCCATTGTCGGCTCTGGGCCGTCAGGAATGTCGGCAGCCTATTATTTAAATGCTGTTGGACATGATGTAACCGTCTATGAAAGGAACGACAGGGCCGGCGGACTGATGATGTATGGCATTCCCAACATGAAGCTTGATAAACGGGTCGTGGAACGGCGTCTTGAGTTGATGAAGGCTTCGGGAATTCAATTTGTGTTGAATACTGAGATAGGCAAAGATATCCCTGCTCAGGAACTCGTGAACCAATATGATGCGGTTGTACTCTGTGCTGGGGCTACCAAAGCAAGGGGACTTAATGTTGAGGGCAATGATTTAAGGGGAGTTTACTATGCGGTAGATTTCCTGAAAGCAAATACCAAGAGTCTTCTTGATTCCAAGCTCCAAGACGGCAGCTATATAAACGCTAAAGACAAGGATGTTATTATCATTGGCGGAGGGGATACAGGGACCGACTGTGTGGCCACCTCCCTGCGACACGGCTGCAAGAGCGTTCAGCAATTCGAAATTATGCCTGAACCTCCTGAAAAACGCAGAGAAGCATCAAATCCATGGCCGGAATGGCCGCTTAAGCTTAAAGTTGATTACGGTCAGGAAGAGGCCATAAATCTCTATGGAAAGGACCCTAGAAATTATCTCATTTCGACTAAAAAAATTGTTGGGAATGAGAATGGAGAAGTCAAAGAGGTTCATACTGTAGAGATCACCTGGGTTAAGAATGATTCTGGAAGAATGGTGCCTCAGGAAGTGCCAGGCAGTGAGAAAGTGTGGAAAGCTGACATCGTACTTCTGGCTATGGGCTTTTTGGGTCCGGAAGATACCATTCCCGCCGAACTAAAACTGGAGAGGGATTCCAGGAGTAATGTGAAAGCGGATTACGAGGTTTTTGAGACGAATGTAGAGAAGGTCTTTACCGCAGGTGATATGAGAAGAGGTCAGAGTCTCATTGTTTGGGCAATCCAGGAAGGTAAGCTTGCTGCTCGAGAAGTTGATAAATATCTCATGGGCAAAAGCGTCATATAGAAAATTTTTATGCACTTACCAACAAACATCCGTATGGCCGCGGACTATTAATTGTTCAATAACATTTTCCCCCAGACTGAAAATTAGTTTGGGGTTTTTTATTTTTTATTATTGATTCATAAATTCATAAATTCATAAATCATCACCTTGAATAATAGAAATAGAAGATTAGGGTTTACAAGGTTCTTATCTTACTTATGAGTCTTTGAGGGGAAAGAGGAGGTAACGGTGAATGAATTATGTTCTTGTGGGAAATTCGGCGGCGGCTATCGGAACTGTTGAAGGGGCTCGCAGCGCCGATACAAAATTGATTTAGTTAAGAATTATCCCAAAGCCATTTAAGGGAGGGAGAATTGTTGGGTATACAGCCTTAAATAAGGTTTTTACCGGTATAAAACTCTTAGCTGACACATATGTTCTGGCAAGGGGGGAGTGTCATGGCCTCTTTGGATCTGACAACTTGGATGAGTTATGTTTTTTTCATGCTTTGCCTGATACTTGGTTGGGGTGCTGCTGGAGTCCTGGATTATGACGGAATCTTACGCCGTTCGACGTCCCGGTTCAGGAGAATCCTCTTAAGATTTGGCGTGACTTTGGTGCTTGCTGAAGGATTTCGCTTGTTTCTCAGTTTCGTTTTGGGCCCATTGTTAGATATGTTAGTAAATCAGAGTATTAATGGTTTTAAAGCGTTTTAAGTTGCTAAAAGATATTTAAAGTTCAAAGGAAATACAAAATACGCAATAATATATTGATACATAACACATAATCACAAAACACATAGAACTATAAACACATAGAACTATAAACACATAGAACTATAAATACATAAAGCCTAAAAGCTGGCTGCATAGTAATCGTAGTTATATTATAATTATATTGTTTGTTGAGCAACGAGGGAATTGTAACAAACTCATTTTTGTTTGTTGCAATTCCCTTTTTACACTATCGGACCTCTATCGTTAAGCGGCATCACTGATCTATGGAAAATTCATTTTCCTGAGCAGAGAGTATGACTTTAGGCTGTATACGTTCTTTATTGCGAAGCCCTTATGTTTAGCTTCTTCTGAATGAGTTCACTGAAAATGTTTGCCGGGATATCATTTTGGTTGATAATACAAATAAGCGTGCTAAAATGAATAGGACAACAATTAAAGGAGTAACTATGAAACGGACATGGCGTTTTTGGGTTGCCTTGTGGGTAGGTAAACTCATCACAATAGGTTTGCAAATCAGCGGAAAAAAGGGAACAACATTACCAGGGAAAATCGCCCAGCAGATTGCCCCGGAGATTATGAAACATTTATCCGCCTCCTATACGGAAGGAATCGTGATTGTCACCGGTACTAACGGTAAAACAACTACGGCTAATCTATTAGCAAGTATTTTGCGCGAGGCGGGAAAATCTTTTGCCTTTAATCAAGCCGGAGCAAACCTTGTTACAGGTATTACCGGCGCTTTGCTGCAGAACACTCAATGGAATGGTTCCTCAAGAACCAAGCTTGCTTTGTTAGAGGTTGATGAGGCCACTGTGCCTAAGTTTTGTGAACAAGTAACTCCCAGTTTGGCAATTGTGACAAATTTCTTTCGTGATCAGCTCGATCGATATGGTGAATTAGATACTACTGTGCATTTGGTAAAGGAATCATTATCTCCAGAAACCCTACTCATTCTTAATGCCGATGATCCACTAGTGGCTCAATTTGGATCGGGTTCTGCGCGAACCTGCTTTTATGGTGTTGAATCAACACCTGATAGTTGTCTTGAGAGTCATGAAACCAGGGAAGCTAAGTTTTGTCCTGCGTGTGGTATTGAACTTAAATATTCCCTCTTTCATTATGGGCAGTTGGGTATCTATCACTGCCAAGGGTGCGGATTTCATCGCCCCGAGCCACATGTTTTAGCGCAGAATGTCTTAGCCGAGGACGATCTGCTAAACTTTCAGGTGGATGCCGTTGCCTTTTCTACCTCCTTGCAAGGTTATTATAATCTCTATAATGCTTTAGCCGCGCTAACTGCAGCGCGCCAGCTTGGAATAGAGGATGGTCTGATTGCTAAAGGATTACGAGAGTTTATTCCTCAAGCCGGGCGTATGGAACGCTTCGTCCTCACTGGAGGAGAGGTTACCTTAACTCTTGTTAAGAATCCAACAGGGTTTAACCAAGTTATCCAAACGATTCTTAGTGCGGACAAGCCATTAAGGATTATGATAGGAATTAATGATTTAGCAGCTGATGGTCGGGATATCTCTTGGCTTTGGGATGTTGACTTTGAACGATTAGGAACGCGGGAGGAACGGATACAACATATAATTTGCAGCGGACTTCGCGCAGAGGATATGGCCCTGCGGCTTAAATATGCGGGAATTCCTGAAGAGAAACTTGTAATTGAACATTCCTTACCTGCGGCTGTCAATTCCCTGCAGCAAGGCCGTCAGGGAGATGAGGCAGTTTTCATATTGCCTACATACACCTTGCTTTTTACTCTGCGTGAATTATTGGCCGAACAACAGCAGAAAGCAGGCTTGACAGTAATTGAGGACAGAACCCGGAAGGAGGGGGCTAGAACATGAAGCTAACGATTTGTCATCTTTATCCGGATTTGCTCGATCTTTATGGAGACCGAGGTAATATTTTAGCCTTAGCTGCACGCTGTCGTTGGCGAGGGATTGAACCCGAAATCCAAAAAGTTTCCTTAGGAGAAAGCCTTGATTTTACGGGGATGGATATTCTTTTTCTCGGAGGGGGCTCAGACCGGGAACAAGGTATACTTGTGCAGGATTTAATGCGCAGAGAAAATGACCTTCGCCAAGCAATTGAACATGGCCTGGTAGTTTTAGGTATTTGCGGCGGATATCAAATGCTGGGGAACTATTATCAAATGGCCAGTGGAGAGAAAATTCCCGGATTAGGAATACTTGATCTTTGGACAATTGCCGGTACTAAACGTTTAATCGGAAATGTTGTTGCTGAATTACCCCCAACCACTTTGGAAATTGACCCAGAGGACAATTTTGTCCGGAATAATTCTGAGCTTAAATTGAGGACATTAGTCGGTTTTGAAAACCACTCAGGCAAAACGTATCTTGGCAAAGGGGTTAGCCCATTGGGAAAAGTTTCGGTGGGCCACGGCAACAATGACCAGGATGGGACGGAAGGGGTTCGATACCGTAATGTTTTCGGTACCTATCTGCACGGCCCTCTCTTGCCGAAGAATCCACATCTTACGGATCTTTTACTGCAGCTTGCCCTGATTAGACGAGGTTTTGACAGTTGCTTGACAGAACTTGATGATTATTTGGAAACCCTTGCCCATAAAACAATGGTTAATAAACTTTTGAAGCAAGCATAGATTTCGGCAGATCATCGATTTTGAACAAAAATGAGTATATCAAGCTTGCTATACTGGTATACTATCTATAGATTCAATGATTTATTAGCAAAAATTGCTTAATGTCATGGTTTACCATAATTTACATGCCAAAATGATGCTATTTTCGCGGTGATTTAGCTTAATTACTCATCAAGTTCGTTGACACTTTTTTGTATTATTGTCTATAATAGAGTATAGCTTTGGCTAAAAGACTTGGGGGTGCTAATGTGGCAGAGAGTAAGCGGATTATGATCAGTTTGCCGGAGAGTTTGCTCGCAGAAGTGGACGGAATCGTCACAGTGGAGAAACGTAATCGCAGTGAATTTATCCGAGAAGCACTCAACAGCATTCTTCATGAACGTCGAAAAAAAGGAATTCAGGAACAAATGCGCAAAGGTTATATCGAAATGGCGCAGTTGAATCTGTCGATAGCAAGAGAACTGTTCTCAACGGAACAAGAAGTGTTAGAGTACTATGAAGAATCGATGGTGGAGTGTCGGAGATGATCATAAAGCGCGGGGAAATTTATTACGCAGAACTTAACCCCGTTGTCGGCTCTGAACAGGGAGGAACTCGTCCGGTCCTCGTGATTCAAAACGACATAGGGAATCAATTCAGCCCGACCACAATAATTGCCGCGATCACATCACAAATAGCAAAGGCAAAGTTACCTACACATGTTGAAGTAAGAGCTCGGCGCAGTGGTTTAGAGCGAGACTCCGTCATTCTTACCGAACAAATTCGAACCATCGATAAAAGTCGCCTGAAGGAGAAAGTGACAGTTCTCGATGAAGAAGTGATGCTTAGGGTGGATCAAGCTATTGAGATTAGTCTAGGGTTGGCTGATATATAGAACATTTTTTTTGAACACGAGGCAGCGTAGCGGCGATGAACCGACGCTGTTTTTGTATTCTTAGAGGGGAGATTAAGAATAATGGGAAGACAACGACCTGTGATAGGGATTACTGCTGCACATTATTCTGAAGAATTAAAGATGTTTCCGCGGGCCTTTTATGTTGAAAGCATTCGAAACGCTGGAGGAACTCCGATTATTCTGCCGCCGGTTCAGAATGGCGAAGAAAGCCGAGAGGTCTTAGATTTTATTGATGGCTTGTTATTAACAGGTGGGGGAGACATTTCTCCTACTTATTTAAAAGAAGATCCTCAGCGAGGAATTGGAGCTTGCTTTCCAGAGAGGGATTTTAGCGAGCTGCTGTTGACGGAAGCGGCTTTGCAGCTGGATTTGCCTCTTTTAGGAATTTGCCGAGGAATTCAGGTTTTAGCAGTTGCGGCCAGGGGGAGAATCTATCAGGATATTCCAAGTCAATATCCGGAAGCAATCCAACATAAACAAACTGCGCCCCGTCAATACACATGGCATAGTATTGAAATAAAGCAAACGTCTTTGCTTTTTACGCTGTTGAAAGAAACGGACATCGATGTCAATAGTCTCCATCACCAAGCCGTCTGTGAAATTCCTCCAGGCTTTCAGGTTAATGCCCAGGCGGTAGATGGTATCATCGAGGGAATTGAAAAGACAGCCGCCAAATTTTGCTTGGGAGTTCAATGGCATCCAGAAAGTATGCCTGAAACTGAGAAACATAGTCGTGCTCTATTTCGCGGATTTATTGAAGCATGTATTGCCAAATAGGGATTTGTTAAAAAGAGATAAGGTAATGAGATATTTTTCGAAAATGAGAGAGGGAAGCATTGCTTCCCTCTCTCATTTTCGAAAAATACCTGGCAAACAAGCTATTAGCTTGCCGTCCATAGCAGGCACTTTTCCCATTTTCGGATGCGTTTTACAACGCAAACTCAATGTCAGCTCTTGCATAGTTTAAAGCAGATTAGTTACATTGTCAAACGAATTTTTATTCATAAGAAATTCACAAGTTTTTCACGAGAATATCGTATTAAACGTTTAAACTTAAGTCATAGAAACCGCTAAATATTCCTAAGTCTTAAAAGGAAAAAGGCTACAAATTTGAGGAGGGCTGAAAACAAGTAAAACAAATTAAAGGCTTAGTTGTTAAAGAAGGGAAATTGGGCAAGATAAAATCGAGACTAAAATGCATAGGATTCAGTTTAAGTATAGCTTAGGCCTAAATTATAAAGGGGGATTAACGATGTTTGGCTTAATAATTTTGTTGATTATTGCTTATTTTATCTATAAAGAATCATATTCCGGAGGGCTGTTTGGGGGGCATCATACCGCCCATACCCGTAATCCTCTGGATATCTTGGATGAACGCTACGCACGCGGTGAGATTAATCGAGAGGAGTATTTTGAACGTAAAGCGGGGCTAAGCGGGCGCAAACAAACAGTTTCTCTTGAAAAAGCCAATCAGGAATAAGATTTTGAGTTCATATTGGAAATAATTATTTTAATGTATTGAATTTGAAGGGGGAATTTACATGATGAGTGGTTGGGGACGCATGATGGGCGGTTGGGGTAATGGTGGTTATGGTTACGGAGGCTATGGTGGTTATGGCGGCTATGGGATGGGAATGATGGGCTTTTTCATGCCCTTGATATTTGGAGTCGTTATTATTTTGCTGGCTGTCTATCTCTTCCGCCGCAGTAGGTCAAGAGTTCAGTCACAAGGATTTAGCACCCATAATAGCGCTCTGGATATACTGCGTGAACGTTATGCACGAGGAGAGATTGATTCCACTGAATTCCAAAGCAGAAAACAAGATCTGGAAAGCCGTTAGTAGCGGGTTAGTATTACCATTATCATGGCACTAAACAAGAAACCGTTTAACAAAAAGAAGACTCATATAACAAATCGGCCTGCTGATGGACAATCATTGGCAGACCGATTTGTTATTCTGTCAGAAATGATAACTTTTGAGAAACAGAGCTTTCTTTACAGATTCAAAAGTTGTGATTAATATGTTTGCTGAGCTCTTAGCTGGGAAGTTTTTGATCCAGCCAATTAAGAAGCTCTTGAGGGCTGTTTACGGTTAAACCATTATTGGTTTTGGCTTTTCTGACCAGAACAATATCTAAACCAAGCTCTAAAGCTGCTGAGATCTTTGTGTCTGTTCCTCCGGCAAGACCGCTGTCTCGTGTAAGAACAATATCCGCGCCGTAAAACTTAAAAAGGGCTTTATTAATTTCTTTGGAAAATGGACCTTGCATAGCTACAATATCCCGGGGATGCAAACCAGCTTCCCGACATTTTTGCACTAAATGTCCTTCGGGTAAAATTCTCGCCACGAGACGCACTGATTGGGCAAAAGAACTAGTGGTAATTGTTTGAAGCTGGTGGCTGCCTGTCGTAATAAAGACGGTAATTGTATGGCCTTTTTGCTTGCGCAAGGTATTAATACGTTGTTCAAGCAGGGCCAGTGCTTCTTCCCAATCATAGACAGGAAAAATTAAGGGGCTGGAGGGAACTTTAGTTTCTGGTCGCTCTAAGCGGATAAAAGGAATGTTCAGTTCCTCGCACCAGCGTCGCAAAGAACTGAATTTAGTACTCATAGAAGGGTGACTGGCATCAACAACTAATGCAGGATGAGACGGTAAGGGAGTTTCTTCAGACCAGTATTGTCTCTGAATAACATCAATGTTTCTAGCCGTTAACTGCGTATTCAATTCACGTGCTGCTGGAGATTCCCCCAAAAGAACAATCATGTTTGTTAACCTCCGTTAGTGAGCAATAGCTTGAAGGGGCAATTAGTTCAGGCAATTTTCCAAATCCATGACCTTCCATACGATATAAGAAACTGCCCAAGTAATAACGAAAAGGCTGACAAGTATGTAGCCGATAGAACCAAAGTTGAGACTTTGGACCCAGACCCAAAAATTGCTATGGTAACCCAGCTTGGTTGACAGTATTTGCGCGAGTTCAATAATCCCAATAACTAGGGCGGCAATAACCGATAAACCTGTAACCGAAAGATTATAATAAATTTTACGCAGAGGGGTAGAAAATGCCCAATGATATGCTGTCGTCATAAAAACCCCGTCTGCTGTATCCATCAAACTCATGCCTGCTGCAAATATAACAGGCAAAGAAAGAATTGCTGTCATGGGCATGCCTTTAGTACCGAGTGTAGCAGAAATGGCGAGTAATGCAACTTCCGAAGCTGTATCAAAACTAAGCCCGAAGAGAAAGCCTAAAGGATAAACATGCCAACTTTTATTTATAAATCGATAGAGAGGTTTAAAAAAACGGGTTACGAATCCTCGATTCAATAAGAGTTCATCAAGGTTTTCTTCATCAAATTCGCCTTGACGCATTTTCTTAAAAAAGCCAAAGATATCAAACCAAATGTAAAGGTTAAACAACCCTATAAGCAAAAGAAATCCTCCGGCAACTGCGGTCCCTATTATGCTGGCGAAATTTTGTATTTGAGGGATGTTTTGTTGTGCCCAATGCATAGAAACAGCAGTAATAATGGACATGATACAGACAACGGTTGAATGACCAATCGAGAAGAAAAAACCGACTCCCATAGGGTCTTTTTCTTGTTGGATCATTTTGCGCACTGTATTGTCAATAGCTGCAATATGATCCGCATCAAAGGCATGACGCAGGCCTAAGGTATAAGCGAGAAAAGCAAATCCCAGTAACTGAGGAAATTGTTTTAAATTTAACAACAGCATGATTATGCCCAGAAAATGTATACCGGTGACAGAAACACCATAAGGAAGCCAGCGATGACGATTCCAAATACCTTTGGCGGAGTTATTCATAGGCCCTCTCTCCTAACCCGTGAAGTAATTATGATCTCAGACAAAACCAAAAGCCCTTCTGCTAAGAGAAGGGCTTAAAGATAATACAAATATATACCCCCTAACATTCCCGTAGGCAGTTTGGCTTAAGAATAAGCAGGTCTCCTGGCTCAAGATCATTATCAACTCACGTCTTCCCAGGTTTGTCCCAGTGACATTGTGTGAATTGATTCCCTTTTACAGTGGCGGGCACCGCGTCAGCTTTTAACTGACTTTCCTTTTCAATCCTTTTCCCTCAGGAAGGGATCACTTGTTCTTAACTATTTAGTTTATTCTAATAATAACATGAATGAAGTGATTTTGTACAGTAAGTTCATTAAATGTAAACCATGTGTTATAGTTATAAAATCGGGGGTGGAAGTGTTCAAATGTTTAATCCATTTTTCATCTTAATAGGAATTGTTTTTTTTCTTGTCTATGGAGGGATTAATTATTATATCGGCCTGCGTGGCTGGCAGGCTTTATTTAGTTATATTCCCTTTATTCCTTTTAAAGCCTATTGGTTTGTCTTTGCGCTGATTTCATTGTCCTATTTAATTGCCCGCTTTCTGCAAAAATTTCTGCCTCAGGGGCTTTACGAAGGCTTAAATCTAATTGGGGCCTATTGGATGGCCTTTATGTTTTACTTTTTATTAATCATTGCTGCCATAGATCTCTTGCGTTTAGTAAACCATATTTTTCATCTTATTCCTCTGAAGGAAAGCCTAAATCCTGCTTTTGGATTGGCAATCTTCGTTCTTGTGCTGGGAATTGTAGGCTTCGGAGCCTGGAATGCGCGAAACCCGCGGATAAATCATTATGATATTACAATAGCCAAACAGGCGGGATCTCTAAAACAATTGCATGTTGTGATGGTATCGGACATTCATCTCGGAACGATTATCCATAATAGTTATCTGACCAAGATGGTTGGAATGATCAATCAATTGCATCCTGACCTGGTATTGTTTGCTGGAGACGTATTTGACGAGAATGTTGAAGCGGTTAATAAGCAGGAAATGACGGAGGCCTTCGAAAAACTAAAAGCCCAGTACGGGGCCTTTGCGGTGTTGGGCAATCATGAGTATATTGGAGGAAATGCTGAAGAAGCTGCCAAATATTTGGATGCAGCCGGTGTAAGAGTATTGAAGGACAGCAGTCAGGAAATTGATGGAAGTTTCTATTTAGTTGGAAGGGATGATCGATCCGGATCTCGCTATAATGGGGTTCAGAGAAAATCTCTGCAAACCTTGCTCCAGGGAGTTAATCATTCTCTGCCTATTATTGTTATGGATCATCAACCATTACAATTGGAGGAACCAGTTCAGCAAGGGGTTGATCTACAGCTGTCAGGTCATACTCATGCAGGACAGTTGTTTCCGATTCGCTTAATTACCCGTCGAATTTTTGAAGACGATTGGGGCTACCTTAAAAAAGGAAACTTTCAACTCATCGTTTCCTCAGGATATGGAACCTGGGGTCCGCCGATTAGGTTGGGAAATACACCCGAAATTGTAGATATCACGATTAAGTTTAAGTAGTCCGGTCGTTAAAAATAATAGCGCATATAGTTAGGTGGTGTTGCTATATGGAAAGTTTGCCCTGTAAAGAGTGTAGGGGATTATGCTGTGGTCCTGTTCCCATCACAATACAAGATCTTAGGTCCATAAAAACAGCTCTTAAGTTAATGCCTGAGGTAAGACGATCTGAGCTAAAAAAGCAAAAGCGTTATTTTGGAACTTGCATTTTCTATGATCTGGATAAGGATATTTGCGGTATTCATAAAGCGAGGCCTTCCATATGCCGTGCCTTTGGACATTATAAGAATTTAATTTGTTTTAGAAAGCCGGAAGCTTCTAAAGATTTAAACTGGGTTGTTACTGAAGATCCTATCGGTATTTTGTCGGTGGATTTTACCTGGAAGGACTTTGATTTACTGCTGAATTAGGCAGCGGCTATCTTTTGAACGAAGTTTCTCGGCAAGATGACCGATTTCTCTGAAAAGGAGGCAGACGATGGCTAGGGATGGCAGAAGCTTAGCGGAGGATGTCGCGGAAGACATTCTGGCAATGATTACTATCGACAAAAAATTTTCAATAGGGGATAAGCTTCCCAATGAGAATGAGCTTGCGGGTAAATTACAAGTGAGTCGTACGACACTGCGAGAAGCTATTCGCATCTTAATCGCTCATAATGTCTTGGAAATCCAGCGTGGTAAGGGAACTTATGTCAAAGATAACCTGGATTTAAATAAGGCTTATGGATTAAAGGAGCTTTCCGCATTTAAACCAGATATCCAAGATCTCTACGAAATGCGGCTTATTTTTGAACCGCAATCGGCTTATTATGCTGCAAAACGTGCGACTGATAAAGAACTTGAGCGAATTTTGTATTATGGCAAGTTAGAAGAAGAACTGATCATAAAAAAAGAAGATCGAACTGAAGTTGAACAGGCCTTTCATCAGGCCATTGCTAAAGCGACCCATAATGAGTTTATGAATCAACTGATGCCGGTTCTTTACCAAGCTATCAACAAAGGGGTCCCTTTGTCGGATACCAATGAAGAAATGGTTCGCAATACGCTAAATGATCATCGCATGATTATGGAATTTTTAGCAGCTCGTGATGCTGAGGGAGCCAAAACTGCTATGAAGCTGCATATTATTCATGCCATGAGAGGTTTTGGATTTGTTGAAGATTAAACTTATTTTCGAATTTGTACTTTGAGATTTATCCAATCGTAAGACTCCCACTTCAAGTGGGAGTTGTTCTCATACCTTGCTTTGTTGGGGGTAGAGACCATTCTTCAGCGCGATAGCATTAGGCGATTTCAGAGTAAGTGTCCACAAGAAACTTTCGTCACCGCAACTCTGATGTTTAACTCTAGTTGAACGAGTTTACTTAAGGTTAGACAAAAAGAATTTTTGAGTAGTATTATTTCATCAATAGACATTAGACATCACGCAAGATATAATGATGTTAAACAACCTAAAAGAGAGAGGTGTTCAAAATGAATAGTGATGCAGTAACAACGACTGTGCCTCATCGGGCCTTGTTTCATGCCCTAGGTTTGACTAATGAGGAAATGGAAAGGCCGCTAATTGGTATTGTCAGTTCGAAGAATGATATCGTTCCGGGGCATATGAATCTGGACAAGATTGTAGATGCTGTAAAGCTGGGTGTCGCTATGGCCGGAGGTACTCCTCTGGTTTTCCCGGCAATTGCTGTCTGCGATGGGCTTGCCATGGGACACCAAGGAATGAAGTACTCCCTTGTCACTCGAGAATTAATCGCTGATTCTACTGAAGCGATGACCCTGGCTCATGCCTTTGATGCTTTGGTTATGGTTCCAAACTGTGATAAGAACGTTCCCGGGTTATTAATGGCTGCAGCTCGGTTGAATATACCGACTATCTTTGTCAGCGGCGGGCCAATGTTGGCAGGAATTGTTGATGGGCAGAAAACAAGTTTTTCAAGCGTTTCGGAAGCCGTTAGTGAATTTCAAGCAGGGAAAATTTCCAAGGAAAAATTACTGGAATATGAAAATAAAGCTTGCCCGACTTGTGGCTCTTGTTCCGGAATGTATACCGCTAACAGCATGAACTGTTTAACAGAAGTATTGGGGATGGGACTTCGTGGCAATGGGACGATCCCGGCGGTTTATTCTGAGAGGATTCAGCTTGCAAAATATGCCGGGATGCAGATTATGGAGCTCCTAAAAAGGAATATTCGGCCGAGAGACATTATGACCGAAGATGCTTTTAGAAATGCCCTGACCCTCGATATGGCTCTGGGCTGCAGTACGAATAGTATGCTGCATCTTCCGGCCATTGCCCATGAATGCGGCATTAAATTAAACGTAGATATCGCTAATGAAATTAGTGACCGAACTCCGAATCTCTGCCATCTTGCACCTGCCGGGCATACCTACATTGAAGAACTTCATGAGGCGGGCGGCATTTATGCGGTAATGAATGAAGTTAACAAACTCGGCTTGCTCAAAACGGATTTGATCACCTGTACAGGTAAGACTGTTGGCGAGAATATTGATGGCTGCATAAACAAGAATACAGAGGTCATCAGGCCCGCTGAAAATCCCTATAGCAAGACAGGAGGGATTGCTGTCTTAAAAGGTAACCTGGCTCCGGATTCTTGTGTTGTCAAACGTTCCGCAGTGGCTCCTGATATGTTGAAACATGAAGGGCCGGCTAAAGTGTTTGATTGCGAAGAGGACGCAATGCTCGCCATTACAACGGGTAAGATTGTTGCCGGCGATGTGGTTGTCATTCGTTACGAGGGACCGAAGGGTGGCCCGGGAATGCGGGAAATGTTAAATCCCACCTCTGCTATTATGGGAAGTGGACTTGGCGAAAGTGTTGCTTTGATTACGGATGGACGTTTCAGTGGTGCAACGCGAGGGGCAGCTATCGGTCACGTATCTCCTGAAGCGGCAGTTGGAGGGAATATCGCTTTAATCGAGGACGGAGACATTATCCAAATTGACATTATGGCCAATAAAATTAACGTCAACCTGAGTGAGGATGAACTGGCAAAGCGCAGAGCGAAATGGGTGCCGAGACAACCCAAAATCACGACCGGATTCCTGGCTCGTTATGCCGGAATGGTTACTTCCGGCAACAGAGGCGCGGTTTTAGAACTTCCTAAGCAATAAGCACAAATAAAGGCAAAGCAACCAGCAGATCGCCTTAAGCGACTTGTTGGTTGCTTTTTAATACCCTTTTACAACGTTAATTAGACAGGGGTCAGGCATATTTTGTCAAGCTTTTTTGTTAGTCAGCAGAATCAGCAATAAACAGAGATAATATGCGTTCTTTTATGGCTCTGAGTTCTAGGTTTTCCAGAGAGCGTGGATAAGGAAAAGGCAAAGAAATGACGTCCCCGACTCTGCCTGGATTTGAATGCATGATTATGATTTTCTGGCCGAGAGTTAACGCTTCATCCACATCATGGGTAACGTGGATACAAGTCTTCTGAGTTCTTTGCCACAAATGAAGGAAGTCTGTCTGGAGTTTAGTGCGAGTCAGGGCATCGAGGGCTGAGAAGGGTTCGTCTAAGAGTAAGATCGCGGGATCTACTGCCAGGGCGCGGGCAATAGCGGCCCTTTGAGCCATACCGCCCGATAATTGGCTGGGCCAAGCTTTGGCAAACCCCTTAAGTCCAACCATTTCCATGAGGTCAGCAACAGTTTTATATTCTGATTCCCTAGACATACGCCCTCTTATGCCGAAGGCAATATTCGCCTCTAAGGTCAGCCAAGGAAATAGGCGGGGTTCTTGGAACACCATTCCTCGTTCCCTTCCCGTATCCTTAAGATCCTGGCCATTAAGAATGATCTCTCCTGAAGTTTGTTTTTCCAGCCCAGCGATGATCCTGAGAAGGGTTGTTTTTCCACAGCCGCTTTTGCCAATAATGCAAATCAGTTCACCGGAGGTAACTTCAAAGCTAAGGTCCCTTAAGGCCCGGATTCGTTTGGAACCTATTGTATAATCCTTGCTGATTTCTTTGAGTTTTAGAAAGGCTGCCATTTGGGTACCTCTCGTCTCTCTTGCGTATCCCGCCAGGGTAAGAGCGTCTTTTCCAGACGTAAAAATACAAAATCCAAAAATAGGCCGGTGACCCCAATCATCAAGACTCCCGCAAGCATTAGATCGGGTTGAGCTAATTCTCGTCCTTCCTGAATGAGGTAACCAATTCCCTTGGAGGCCCCAAGAAGTTCTGCAGCAACCAATGAACGCCAGCAAAAGCTCAGACCAAGTCTCATTCCTACAAAGACAGAAGGAGCAGCAGAGGGGAGATAGACTCTGACAATAATTTGCCAGGGTGAGAGACCGAAGGTTGAAGCTACCTCTTTCAGTTTAGAGTCTGTGTTGGAAATACCGTGCATAGTGTTCAAAAATATGGGAAAGAAACCGGAATAGGTGATGATGGAGATTTTAGATGTTTCATCAATCCCTAACCAAAGAATGAACATGGGTATCCAGGCGATAGCAGGAATCTGCTGCAAGAAGTTTAAGAAGGGAGATAAGTAATCTTGGGCTCTAGGTATCAGACCTAACAAGAAGCCTAAGGGAAGGGCAAGACAAAACGCCAGACCAAAACCGCAGCCAACGCGGTAGAGACTAGCGCTTAAATGGTTTAACAACGTCCCATTATGGGCAAGGGCAAAAAGCTGGTCCATAATTCCGGAGGGAGGGGGAAGAAGGTAACTATTGAGCCAGCCCATCTGACTGAATAATTCCCAAACAAGAACAAGGACAAAGGGGAGCAGCAAGGCCCTAATTGTTTTTTTTAAGACGTCAGTCATAGCAAATCGGTCTCCTCTGGATGAAGGGAATGAAGATTCATCACTTGGCGGGCAGGAAGTTTGGATCTACTAAATCATTAACAAGTTTATTGAGATCAACATTCTGTTTAATCATTCCTTGGCTCTGCAAAAATTCTGCGGATTTTAACAAATCGCTTTTTACTTGATCAAGACTCATGGCGAAGGAAAATTCAGGGTATAGAGCCTTCACAGCCGGGAGGCCCATTTTGTTTTCACTGGCGGCAAGTGCCAAGGCATCGCTAAGATGGGATTGGGTCCAATCAAGCGAGGATTGATGGATGGCTAAATAGCGTTTAACAATATCTGGATAGGATGCTGCAAAATCACTGCGTACGGCAATAACGGATAAGCCTGGGATTAAGCCTTCGGCAGAGATTAATTTCTTTGCCTTGCCGGCCGCAACAGCCTTGGTGAGCAGGGGTTCCGGAAGTATGGTGGCATCGACCTGACCTGAGGCTAATGCAGCCGCTCCCGCAGTAGAATCCATGTCGACAATTTCCAGATCTTCAGCAGTTAAGTTTGCCTGCGCCAGGGCTCTAATTAACATCTCATGCAGCATGGTTCCTTTTTGCAGAGCAATTTTTTTCCCTTTGAGGTCTTGAATTGTCTTAATGTTTTCCTGAGGGTTGACAACAAGACTGATTCCTTTGGGAAAGCGGGAATAGGCGGAAATAATTTTAAGGTCATTCCCGTGAGCTTTTGCTAAAATTACCGAGACATAGTTGAGACTATTGGCGAAATCAAGAGACTTGGAGGCCAGGGCTTCCAGTTGATTGCTCGGGTCGGAAAGATCGTGCCACTGAAACTTAATGCCGTCTTTAGAAAACTCTTGTTCAAAAAGCTGTTTATTCTTGGCGACAATAGATGGAACGTTAATAGGCCGACTGACATACGAGGCATTGATTACTTGGGGCTTTTTCGCGGTGGTACTGCTTGTCGTTTGTTTCGCAGCGGAACAGCCGCTGAGAATTGTTGCGCTTACAAGAAAGAGAAAGCTTAAGAGAATTATAACTATGGATTTAGACCGAACCGTAGTAATCACCATCCTACTTCGTTGTTTTATGCCTTTGTTCTTAAAGGCACTAGTTCAATAATAGCATTAATTCATCGATAATCCAGATAAAATTTGGATAAATATCTATATTTAGGGGTATTTTAGTCTTATCGTCCTTGGCTCAGAGACACTCCGCCAATCCATACTGCGGGGGTAGCATGATGAGCTGCAGTTTGGCGATAGGCTCGTCTGCGTTAACTTCAGGTGGGGTAGAGTCCTCCTTCGACGCTAAGTATTCCTTTTGGGAAAGGCGGCTCGGCAATAATGTCCACTGGACATTATTGTATCTGAAGCCCCGATGTTCAGCTTTAGCTGAACGAGTTCACTTACTATTAAAATTTTGAGATTGACAAAGTCAAAACTTATGATACGATATAATAAAAAATAAGTGAGTAATCACTCATTAATAAAAACCTTAACAAACTTTTTTAAATTTCAACAAAAGGAGTAATAAGCAGCAGATATGAGCAAAAATCAAAGAGTTCGCAGCAAAAAAACTGTAGAAGAAAGGCGGCAGGATATTTTAGAAGCGGCCCTCAAAGTGTTTTCGGAAAATGGCTATAAAGGGGCTACCACTGCCGAAATTGCCCGCCAAGCAGGGGTAGCTGAAGGAACTATCTTCCGGCATTTTGCCACGAAGAAGGAATTGTTGACGGCAGTTTTAGAGCCGAAAATTGTTGAAGGTTTAATCGTTTTAGACCAAGAGAAACGAGAGAGCAGTCCGGAAGAATTTTTCCGCTGTTTTCTTAAGAATCGGTTGGAGTTGATGCAGGAAAATGCCGGGCTGTTTCGTTTGATGTTTGCCGAAGCCCAGTATCATTCCGAAGTACGGGAAGCACTGTTTCATGGAATTCTGGGTCCGGGGATAGGTCTAATTAAGCCCTGGTTTGACAAAGGAATTGCCCAAGGGGTGTTTAAGCCGCTGCCTCTTATACCAACGATGCGAAGTTTTATGGGGATGGCTATGTTTTATGGGGTCTTTGGCTTTTTGTTTCCTAATTTATCTCCAGAAAGAACCATCGACGAGGCAGCCGATCATATTGCTGAGCTTTTTTTGCATGGGTTAGTGCGGTCAGACAGTTAATCGTTTATCCAATCGTAAGACCCCCACTTCTTGTAGGTGGGAGCGTCTCCCATACTTTGCTTCGGTGGGGGTAAAGTCCATTCTTCAGTGCGATAGCATTTGTTCTGGGCTAGGCGCTTTCGGCGAAAGTGTCCACAGAGCACTTTCGTCGTCGAAGCCCCGATGTTCGGCTTTAGCTGAACGAGTTCACTAAAACGTTTCAGAAAGAGAAGAGTTAACTAGAGTCAGGAGGAGAAGCTATGAAGAAAAAGTTGCTGGCAGTCATCGTAATCGTAGGTCTAATAGCTGTTTCAGTCTGGGGGAATTCTTATCTTAATCATCCTCAGGATCAAGATGTTTTTTCGGGAACTATTGAGGGGACGGAAATTCCGGTCCAGCCGGAGCTGGGAGGCAAGATTGTTGAGCTGAAGGTACAAGAAGGGCAAATGGTTAAAAAGGGAGATGTCATTGCCAAGCTCGATGACAGTCAGGCTAAGATTTCTCTAGAGACCGCTAAGAGTCAACAGACCCAGGCTCAGGCGAAACTCGATGACCTGCTGGGAGGGACTAGAGCAGAAGAACTGCGGCGATTGGAATCTGTGCTGGCGCAAGCCAAGGATAATGCTGCGGCTTTGGCTCCGAGTCTTCAATTGGAAGAAAATAACCTGGCGAATGATCAAAAACTTTATCAAAACGGGGCTATAAGCAAACAGGACCTGGATACTCAACAAAACAAATACGATACCCTCAAGGCTCAGTATGAAGCTGCTCAAGCCAATGTTAATGCAGCTCAGGCAAGCTTAGATCAAGCTCAGGCAGGTTATACTCAACCGACCATTCAGGCCCAAAAAGCAGCTGTCGATATGGCAGCTCAATCTATTGAAACGGCAGAATTGAATCTAAGCAAACTTACGATAACAAGTCCGGCAAATGGGCAAGTACTCTATAAACAAGTTGAGCCTGGGCAAGTGGTCAATACGGGCTCGACGCTGATTACCTTACTGGATTCTGATGATTTGTGGATTAAAATCTATGTCCCGGAAGCAAAGCTTAACAAGGTTAAAGTAGGCGGCACGGCCAGTATTTCGGTAGATTCCTATCCAAATAAAGTCTTTAAAGGACAAATTCAATACATCAGTACCCAAGCTGAGTTTACACCTAAAAACGTTCAGACAAAGGAAGAACGGACAACAACGGTCTATGCAGTTAAAATCAGCATTACCCAAGGGAAAGGCCAACTAAAGGCAGGTATGCCTGCTGACGTGACCCTGGATTAGAGGAGTGAGAGACATGAATTTAGCAATTGATTGCCAAGGTTTGATTAAACGATTTGGTGCATACACGGCTGTTCAGGGTGTCACTTTTCAAATCCCTCGGGGTGCCATCATGGGTTTTGTAGGACCCAATGGGGCGGGTAAGACGACCACTATTCGCATGTTGTGTGGAGTTCTGGTACCCTCCGACGGGAAGGCTACGGTCTTGGGGTTTGATGTCAAGAGCCAGCCTGAGGATATTAAGCAGCGCATCGGCTATATGTCCCAGAAATTTAGTCTGTATGATGATTTAACTGTTGCTGAAAACCTCGATTTTTATGCCGGAGTGTACAATTTACGCGGAAAGGCGGCCGCGGCTCAGAAAGATCGGGTGATCGAGCGAATTGGTCTGGGTGAACGAACTTCTCAATTAGTTTCCTCTCTCTCCGGAGGCTGGAAGCAGCGAGTAGCTCTGGCCTGTGCGTTGCTGCATAATCCCCAATTGTTAGTTTTGGATGAGCCAACCGCCGGTGTAGATCCTGTATCACGTCGAATTTTTTGGGATATTATCCATCAGCTGGCTAAAGAGGGCATGACAATTTTGGTCAGTACCCATTATATGGATGAGGCGGCTTCCTGTGATTATTTGGGCTTTGTATTTTATGGACGATTGATTGCCTTTGGTTCCCCTGAGGAGATGAAACAACGAGAAGGAAAAGAGACCTTGGATGACCTCTTTATCTATTATGTGGAACATGAGGCATCGGAGGATCCTCGCAATACAAAGACTGGAAGCGGAGGGGCAGGCTGATGCTGCGATTTTCGTGGACCCGCTTTTTAGCGGTTTTAAAAAAGGAATTTATTCATATTCGGCGGGATCGCGCCAGTTTAATTATGGCCATCGCCATGCCTCTCGGAATGCTGCTCTTGTTTGGTTATGCTGTAAATACTGACGTTGAACACCTTCCGACAGTGGTTTGGGATCAATCCCAAACTCAGGAAAGCAGGGATTTTGTGTCTTCTGTGCGCAATACTCAATATATGGATCCCGATGATTATGTTTCCGGATATAAGCAGATTGAGAATTATTTAGACAGCGGTAAAGCAAGGGCTGCCGTGATTATTCCTCCGGATTTTGGCAAACAATTGCAAGGACAGCAGGCAACGGTTCAGGTTCTCGTCGATGGTTCTGATCCTACGATCGCCCGAGCAGTCACCTCGGCCGTACAAATGTTGGGCTTGGATAAATCTCTGGAGTTACAAAGTCAGCGTTTAGCCGCCATGGGGAATTCCGGAGGGACGACGTTACCCCTTGATATTGAGACGCGAGTCTGGTATAACCCGGATATGAAGTCAAGGAATTTTAATATACCAGCTTTGATTGGTCTGATCCTGCAAAATGTGATCGCAATGTTAACCTCTTTCTCTATTGTTCGTGAGAAAGAACGTGGTACTATGGAACAATTGATCGTAACGCCGATACGTTCTCTGGAACTTCTTCTGGGTAAACTCTTGCCCTTCGTCCTGATCGGGTTCGTTTCCCTTTCCTTAATTTTGACAACAGGAATTTTTTGGTTCGGAGTTATGCCTATGGGAAGCATTCCTTTACTGGTCCTATTGTCGACAATTTTCCTATTTACCATTTTAGCTATTGGCCTCCTTATTTCCAGCATTGCCAAGACACAGCTTCAAGCTATGCAAATGACCTTCATTTTAATCTTGCCGTCCATTCTTCTGTCCGGGTTTGTTTTTCCGAGGGAGACAATGCCTAAATTGCTGCAATTAATGGGCGGATTACTTCCTTTAACGTATTTTCTAGAGATTGTCAGAGGGATTTTTCTCAAAGGAGTAGGACTCCAGTTTCTTTGGCAAGATACTTTGGCCTTATGTTTATTCGCCGTGATTTTGCTGGCAGTGGCTTCGAAAAAGTTCAAAAAGAATTTAGACTAAGAGTATTTCAGGGGACCGTTGCCTAAGAACTAACTAGTTGCAAGCAACGATTTACTTTCTTGCTCATTATAAACAGTAAATTACTAGTGCTTATGATGTAGACATTTAAGCCTGATTTGGTATTTTATCAAGGGTATGCTAGGATTATGTGAGAGTTGCCTCATTGAGCCCGGGTTGCTTAATGGGTGGGCAAAGATATCTAATAATATTTTGGAGGACGATTTCGCATGAAAAAGGTTCAAAAGCTAAGCATGTTGCTATGTTTACTCACGGTGATTTTTGTAATCCTTGGATGCGGGACACAGACGAACAACTCTGCGTCGCAAGGATCGACAAATAACAGTCAAACTGCCCCCAATTCAACGTCTTCTTCCGCCCCTGCGCCAACAACAAATAATAAAAGCAACCCTGTCGTGACCATAACAATGGCTGACGGGGGAGTGATTAAAGCTGAACTCTATCCGACCATTGCGCCTAACACGGTGAAAAACTTTATTTCCCTGGTAAAAAAAGGTTTTTATAATGGCCTAACCTTTCATAGAGTTATCCCAGGGTTTATGATTCAAGGAGGAGATCCGAGCGGTAATGGAAGCGGCGGTCCGGGGTATAGTATTAAAGGAGAGTTTACCAATAATGGCTTTAAAAACGACTTGAAACATACACAGGGGGTTCTGTCCATGGCCAGGACTGATGATCCTAATTCAGCCGGTTCGCAATTCTTTATCATGGTCGCAGCGGCACCAAGTTTAGACGGTAATTACGCCGCTTTTGGAAAGGTGACGAGCGGGATGGATGAAGTCGATAAAATTGTCAATACTCAGAGGGATCAAGCGGATAAACCCTTACAAAATCAAGTGATGAAAAGTGTTACAGTGGATACCTTCGGTGTAAACTACGGTGATCCCGAAGTTATTAAGAAGTAAAACCTGACTATACTTTTAAGCCCCCGCTGTCTGTCAGCAGGGGCTTTTTAGACAAATTAGTTACAAATTTGGTCAAATAATGACAAATAAACATGATACAATGTTTAGAGGCCAAATTTATTTCCGCTTAATAGTTTTGCAGCGGCCTTAGGGTGATTTATTAAAAAACGATGGTTATCTAAAAGAGAATGGAGTGATAGTATGCCTGCAAAACGTTTGGCTGGGCTTGGTGCTTCAGTTTTTACGGAAATGGATAATTTAAAGAAGACGTTAGAGCAAGAGGGTAAATCATTAATCAATTTGAGTATAGGAAGCCCTGATCGAGCTCCGGCTGAGGAACTTCGCCAGATTCTCAGTCAGGCAGTTCTTGAGGAAACTCAATATGGTTATACGTTAACCCGTGGGACTGGAGAATTTCGCCAGGCTTGTGCCCGATGGTATCAAGAACGGTTTGAGGTTTCTTTAGATCCAGACTCTGAAGTATTGCCCTTAATGGGTTCCCAGGATGGACTGGCTCATATTTTTTTAGCCTATATTAACCCTGGTGATTTAGCGTTGATACCCGATCCCGGTTATCCTATTTATACAGCCGGCCTGTTGCTGGCAGGCGGAGAGAAGGTTCCTCTGCCGCTGGAGGAGAAGAATGGCTACTTGCCGGATCTCCAGGCAATTGATCCCGATTTGGCGCGAAGAGCTAAACTTATGTTTTTAAATTACCCTAATAATCCAACGGCCGCGGTGGCCCCTCTTTCCTTCTTCGAAGATGTTGTGGAGTTTGCTAAAACCTATGATCTTCTTATTTGTCATGATGCCGCTTATTCTGAATTAGCCTTTGAAGGCTATCGACCGGTGAGCTTTTTACAAGCGCGCGGTGCTATAGATGTGGGTATAGAATTTCATTCTGTTTCTAAAACTTATAATCTTGCGGGAGTCCGTTTGGGCTTTGCAGTGGGAAAGGCAGAAGTTATTGGTAACCTTTCACAACTTAAATCCAATATTGATTATGGAGTATTTGGGCCAATCTTAAGAATGGGGGCAGCCGCACTCAGTTTACCTCAAAGTTCCATAGACGAAAATCGGCGGGCTTATCAGAGACGAAGAGATATTTTGGTAGAAGGCTGCGCTCGTGCGGGTTGGAAGATGCCGCTGCCTCAGGGTTCCATGTTTATTTGGGCTCCGGTTCCGACCAGGCAGGATTCGGTATCCTTTGCCAGGGAGTTAGCCCGAGAAGCGGGGGTCATCGTGGTTCCGGGAGTGGCCTTCGGAGAGTATGGCGAAGGGTATGTGCGTATAGCTATGGTACAAGACGACAGAGTTCTGGAAGAGGCGGTTCAGCGTATTCAAAACTATTTGCGGCATAGGCTGATAGAGGCTTAAACTTCATCGTTTACTTAACGTGTCAATGAAGTTTCAGCCTTTGCTTTCCATTATATGGAACATGTTATATAATAAAAACCATTAACATCATTGATGATGAGCATAGTTAGGGAGGAAATAGGATTTTGAATTTTAGTCAAGTTATTGCTAAAGAACTTGGATTAAAGCAGACACAAGTGCAAGAAGCAGTCAACTTATTGGATAGCGGAAATACGATTCCCTTTATAGCCCGTTACCGTAAAGAGGTTACCGGGGAACTAGATGAAAATGTATTGCGCGATATTGTTGAACGGTTAGATTATTTACGACGCTTGGAACAGCGGAAAGCTGAGGTCCTGCGGCTTATTGATGAACAAGGAAAACTTAGCGATGAACTGTCGGCTCAAATTACTGCCGCGACAGTACTTCAGGACGTCGAAGATCTCTATCGGCCCTATAAGCAGAAACGTCGGACACGGGCTACTGTGGCTAAAGAGAAGGGTTTGGAACCTTTAGCTTCATGGCTGCTCCTCCAATATCCCGGAGTTCGCGTTGACCCTCAGGGAGAGGCCGCGAAGTATCTGAATGCTGAATTAGATGTCACGATGGTCGAAGATGCTTTGAATGGTGCCATGGATATTATCGCCGAGCTTATAGCTGATGATGCTGCTTTGCGTAAACAGATACGTGAAGAGACTTGGCGAATCGCTGATGTGGTTGCTGCAGCGTCGGCTAAAAAGGGTAAGGAACGCTCTGCCTACGAAATGTACTATGAATACCGTGAACCAGTTCGTAAGATTCCTCCCCATCGGATTTTGGCCCTTAATCGGGGCGAGATTGAAGAGTTTTTAACCGTCAAAATTGAATCTCCCTTGGAAACGATCCAACGGCTTATTGATATTCGTTATGTAAAAACCGGCCCTTGCGCCGAATATGTTCAAAGGGCGGCCGCAGATTCTTATAAACGCTTAATAGAACCTTCTATTGAAAGAGAGATACGGACAGAGCTTTCCTCTCATGCTGAGGAGCAAGCGATAAAAGTGTTTGCCGCCAACCTTCGGCAGCTTCTGCTTCAGCCTCCCGTCCGGGGTAGAATAGTTTTAGGTCTTGACCCAGGATTCCGGACCGGATGTAAGTGGGCCGTTGTTGATGAGACGGGAAAACTTATGAAGGTGGGAGTAATTTACCCCCATACCGGGAAAAGGCAGCGTGAAGAATCAAAAGTTGCTTTAAAAAAGGCAATTACAGAATTCGCAGTCGATATCATTGCTATAGGCAATGGCACAGCCTCGAGGGAAACGGAAGAAGTTGTAGCGGAAATGATTCAGGAAGAGGGAATAACTGCCGAATTTATTTTAGTCAGCGAGGCAGGAGCTTCTGTCTATTCCGCTTCGAAATTGGCCGGCGAGGAATTTCCTGATTTTGATCTTTCTCTGCGGAGCGCGGTCTCCATTGCCCGACGGCTTCAAGATCCTTTAGCTGAGCTGGTTAAGATTGAACCGAAAGCCGTCGGTGTGGGTCAATATCAGCATGATGTTCAGCCCAAGCGGTTGGAGGAATCTCTCCATGGAGTTGTGGAAACCTGTGTGAATGCCGTTGGTGTTGATCTAAATACTGCTTCGGCTTCCCTGCTTCAATACGTGGCCGGGCTGAAACCGGCAGTAGCGAAAAATATTATTGCCTGGCGTGACGAGAACGGAAAATTCAAGTCACGAGACCAACTGAAAAAAATCCCCCGCCTTGGTGCCCAAACATTTATCCAATGCGCTGGGTTTATT
Source organism: Desulfosporosinus sp. SYSU MS00001 (assembly GCF_049943955.1). Lineage (NCBI taxonomy): Bacteria > Bacillati > Bacillota > Clostridia > Eubacteriales > Desulfitobacteriaceae > Desulfosporosinus > Desulfosporosinus sp. SYSU MS00001. The sequence continues at coordinate 67,634 of NZ_JBNFTW010000008.1, read as the reverse complement.
CGTCTGCCCGATGGGGACAATCCACTGGAAAATACACCGGTTCATCCAGAATCCTACCAACTGGCGGAGAATATTTTAAAAAAGGTTGGTCATACCCCTCAGGATTTAAAGGATCATCTTAGAGAAGTCCGTCAGAAACTCGCCGAACAAACAGCTGAGGAATTGGCTGAAGAATTTGGCGCCGGGGTACCGACAGTTCGCGATATTTTAGATGCTCTGCAAAGACCGGGACGAGATCCACGGGAAGATTTGCCCCGACCGCTGCTGCGGCGGGATGTCACTCACTTAGAGGACCTCAAGGAAGGCATGATCTTAGAAGGAACCGTTCGCAATGTGGTCGATTTTGGCGCTTTTGTGGATATAGGAGTTAAACACGACGGACTTGTTCATATTTCTCAGTTAAGTGATAACTATATTAAACATCCGATGGAGGTTGTAGCTGTAGGAGATATTGTTAAAGTTCGTGTTCTGGGGATTGATAAGGAGAGGGAACGGGTGAGCCTTTCCATGAAGGACCTTTTGCCTAATGCGTCCCTAGCCTAATATATCGGGCTTTATCACGCCAAAGTACCCTACGGTAAGGTGGCGGTGGGTTAACTTTGATAGAAATGAGGGCTGTCTTCAGTGCAGAAGGTTCAAATGCAGCGTTGGCAGGGAGTAGGTGCTGTCCTAACAGCGGGAACTGGATATGCCTGTATGTCTATTCTCTTGAAAGGGGCCTACCAGCTTGGACTTGGACCAATCCAAGTCATTGCTTTACAATCTTGGGTGGCATCTATTCTTCTCTTTAGTTATACAGTTATTTTCAAACGGGAGATTTTCAAAATTTCAGGACGGATGTTGGGCTGGCTGCTGCTCCAAGGTGTCGTGGGAACAATGGGAACAAGCTTGTTGTATGCTTACGCGCTTATGTTCCTGCCCGTTTCCGTAGCTATACTTCTTCTTTATCTATATCCGGCCTTAGTTCTTGGGGCGAGTGTTTTTTTATGGCATAAGCAAATCGGTCAAAAGGAATTGGCAGCTCTCTTCTTGGCCTTGGGCGGGACAACGTTGGCCAGCGGAATAGTCTCAGGTGTCAGTGGAGTGGCTTGGGTTGGTATTCTCTTGGGCTTGACGGCGGCAATAGGTTACGCGGTTTTCAATCTTGTGGGAGAAGTTGTGCTGGCTGAGGTGTCGCCCTTGGCGGCCATGTGTTTTAGCCAATGGGTATGTGCTGTTTCGTTGCTCATTGTCACGAAGGGAGAAATTATGAGCATTCCTTGGCAGGATGTACACATTTGGGAAGTAGGCCTTTTGCTGGCTACTATTGCCTCAATCATTCCTTTTTATATGACGTTGTTGGGCATTGAACGTCTTGGCTCTGATCAGGCCGCTATTTTGAGTACCTTTGAATTGCCAATGACGTTTGTGTTAGCCGCAATTTTTTTAAAGGAATTTCCCACCATGACCCAGTGGATTGGAGGGGGATTTGTTTTAGCGGGAATTTTATTATTAAATTGGAGGAACAAAAAGAATGAGGAAACTTCTAATAAAAAACGGCCGGATTTATACGATGGCAGGGTGTGATTTCGTGGGAGATCTCTTAATCGAGGAATCGAAAATCGCGGCTCTCGGAGAAACATTGGAAGTTCCCGGGGATGCTGAGGTGATCGATGCTTCCGGATGTCTCGTTTTGCCCGGTATGATTGATGCTCACTGTCATGTAGGTATTGGGGAAGAGATCTACCGCTGGGAGGGAGAAGACTTTAATGAAATGACTGATCCGGTGACACCGGATATGCGGGCCATTGATGGTATTAATCCTGAGGACGAAGGTTTTCGCGACGCCCGCTTAGGCGGGATCACAGCTGTCTTTACCGGCCCCGGCAGCGGTAATGTTATTGGCGGAACGGGAGTAGTCATGAAGACAGCCGGTAAAATTGTCGATAAAATGGTTGTAAGAGATCCTGCAGGTTTAAAAATCGCTTTTGGCGAGAACCCTAAAATGGTTTATGGTGAACAAAAGAAAATGCCCATGACCCGGATGGGCACGGCAGCACTCCTGCGTCAAGCTTTAGTTGATGCTCAAGTATATAAGGGTAAGCTTGAGGATGGGAAAAACGATCCGGATAAACTTCCGGAGAGGGATTTGGGCCTGGAGGTGCTTATGAAGGTTATTCAGCGGGAAATTCCCTTACGCGCTCATGCCCATCGGGCGGATGATATTATGACGGCAATTCGTATTGCCCGGGAATTTGACGTTGATTTAGTTATTGAACATTGTACGGAAGGTCACAAAATTGCTGAAGAGTTGGCTGAGTTGGGATATCCTGCGGTGGTTGGTCCCCTTTTGACAAACCGCTCGAAAGTTGAATTAAAGGATAAATCGTTCCAAACTCCGGGAATCTTAACTAAAGCAGGAGTTAAAGTAGCTATTATGACCGATCACTCAGTTACTCCCATAGAACAGCTTCCTTTGTGTGCTGCTCTGGCTCACAAAGCAGGAATGGATAAGGAAGATGCTCTTCGTGCCATCACCATTAATGCGGCGGAAATTCTCGGTGTTGCTGATCGTATCGGTTCTTTAGAGGTTGGTAAAGACGCTGATATTGTTGTTTGGGATGAACATCCCTTTCAATTGGGTGCGCGTCCTCACTATGTCATTATCGACGGGAAGATGGTCTGTCCGGAAGCGAGGAAAGCTGGTAATGGATTATAAAGTAACGAGTGTGACAGCTGAACAAACAAAAAACTGGGGAAGATATTTAGCAGCGTACTTGCTGCCCGGCGACGTCCTTGCCTTAATTGGGGATTTGGGCGCCGGAAAAACTGCCTTTGCTCAAGGAATCGGCGAAGGGTTAGGGGTCACGAGACCGATGGCCAGTCCGACGTATACCTTAATTCATGAATACGAAGGCCAATGTCAAGGAACTCAGATTCACTTAGTTCATATGGATTTGTACCGTTTGCAGCATCCTCACGAAGCTGAAGTGATCGGTGTTGAGGAATCGTTTTCAGGGGATTCTATTTGTTTAATTGAATGGCCGGAAATTGCTGAGGATTATTTGCCGGAAAATCGCCTGGACGTTAATATCTTTGGGAGCGGGGAACAGCCTAGGGAAATTGTCTTTCATGTCAATGAAGGGAATTGGGAACAACGGATTACAGCCATGATTCACTCTAAGGAAGGAAAGCTTGGGGGATCCTAATGAAATACTTAACCATAGATACAACAACAAAAGTGAGTGCCATTGCCCTAGCCGAAGATGGAAAGGTCGTTGCTGAGGGTTTCTTACATACCTCAAAGACACATTCAGAACGGATTATTCCAATGCTGGACCAGCTTTTTACTGCTGCTGCTTGGTCACTGTCTCAACTGGAGTTAATAGGTGTTGTGAGAGGACCGGGTTCATTTACCGGGATAAGGATTGGCATCGCTACAGCCCAAGGGTTGGCACAGGTCTTGAATTTGCCGTTGGTAGGGATACTCTCCCTTGATGCTCTCGCTTGGGCCGGCTGGGGGAGAGACGAAGATATAGTACCCATATTAGATGCGCGAAAGAATGAGTGGTATACAGCCCGCTATCACTGGACAGCGGAAAGTGCTTCTGCAGAGTGCCTAGTGGCTCCACAAGCCCTTTCAATCAGCGAATGGTTGGAACAGTTAAAGGAACTTAAGCAGCGGATTTGTTTTGTCGGCGATGCTGCCGGTAAAGCCAAACAAGAAATTGAAGCTGTTCTTGGGGACAGAGCTATTGTCCTGCCGGATTATTTAAGCTTACCAAGGGGGGCTTATGCGGCCCAAGAGGTATGGAGACGCTGGCAAGAGATTGGTGCAGGCGAAAAGGTAGAGCCCTTTTATATACGTTTTTCGGAGGCCGAGGTCAATTGGGCCAAAAAAGAGCGGGCACGCAAAGGAGAGAACCATGAATAAAGGATTGGTGCGTCCAATGCGTATGGAAGATCTTGAAGCTATCATGGAAATCGAGCATGCTTCCTTTTCAACTCCCTGGTCGTTACAAGCCTTTGCGGCAGAACTTAAAGACAACGAATATGCCCAGTATCGTTGCCTGGAGTTGGATGGCCGAGTGATCGGGTATATGGGACTATGGTTTATTCTTGATGAAGGACATATCACGAATATTGCTATTTCTCCTGACTATCGGGGTCAACGCAGGGGAGAATTTTTGATGCGTTCTGTGATGAACGAGATGGTTAATTTAGGCATGGATCGGATGACTCTCGAAGTACGCGTCTCTAATTATCCGGCCCAGGATCTATACAGGCGCATGGGTTTCAGCACAGCAGGAGTCCGCAAAGGCTATTACGCAGACACGGGGGAGGATGCCTTGATTATGTGGGCGGAATTGGGGAGGAGTGATGAACGATGACGGGGAGTCAGGAGAAGCAGATTACTATTTTAGGCATTGAAACGAGCTGTGATGAGACCTCTGCCGCTGTTTTAGTTGATGGGGTTAACTTACGCAGCCATATTATTTCTTCCCAAATTGTGACTCATCAGAAATATGGGGGTGTGGTACCGGAAATAGCTTCCCGCGAGCATAGCCTTCATATCCGTCCGGTAGTGGAACAGGCATTAGCCGAGGCCAGCGTTGAGTTTAAAGATCTTTCAGCGATTGCGGTAACTTATGGACCGGGACTCGTGGGTTCTCTGCTGGTGGGCGTTTCCGGTGCCAAAGCTATGGCTTATGCCGCCGGAATTCCTCTGTTGGGGATAAACCACTTGGAAGGGCATATTTATGCCAATTTCCTGGAACATCAAGATCTGGAATTTCCTCTTTTGGCCCTTTTGGTTTCCGGAGGACATACGCATCTTATTGTATTTAAAGATCATGGAAGATACGAAGTTTTGGGATATACTCGGGATGACGCGGCTGGTGAGGCTCTAGACAAAGTGGCCAGAGCTTTGGGGTTAGGTTATCCTGGAGGACCTCAGATTCAAAAAGCTGCTCAAGACGGTAATGAGCAAGCGTTTAGATTTCCGCGCGCCATGTTAGAGCCTGGAAGTTTGGATTTTAGTTTCAGCGGAATGAAGTCAGCTGTTTTGAATGCTTTGAATTCTGCCCGTATGCGGGGTGAAACCTTAAATGTTCCCGATTTAGCGGCTTCTTTTCAGCAAGCAGTTGTTGACGTTCTAGTTCACAAAGCACTGCTTGCTCTTCAGCAGACTGGGGTTAAAACGCTTCTCTTAGCAGGTGGAGTTGCAGCAAATCGTTTATTAAGGGAAACTCTTGAGTATGAGCTATCTCGGCAAAAAGTACGTTTAGTTTATCCCTCACCGGTGTTTTGCACAGATAATGGGGCAATGATTGCTGCGGCGGGATATTATCATTTCCTCGCAGGAGACGCTGCACCATGGACATTGAATGCAGTTCCAGGATTAAATTTAAAGTCGTTATAGTGATTATTGTGGTTTAAATGAAAATGAATTCGACGAAACAAAGCGAGGACGTTAGATTTCCTCGCTTTGTTTCGTATTCTTTTGAAAGAAAAATCTCTTTTGCGGAAAGGTACTGTGGATAAGGTAAAACTGTGGATAATGTGTATAAGTCTGTAGATAAGTATAGACAGCGGGTTGAGGGCTTTAAGATAAAGGTGGACATTTGGGATAAAGTTACCCACAGACCCTGTGGATAATGTTGATAACTTTCCGGAAAGGCAGTTAAACTGGGGATTAGGCTGTGGATAAAAATGTGTGTTAAAAAACGTTAAGGCTTTTCCTAAACATGTCCGTATAGATTGAAAAAATGTGAACAACTTCGAAATAATGCAAACTCAATAAAACATTTATAGTTAAACTTTAATTCTAGAATTAATTAGCGCAATTGTCTGATTAATGTAGAAAACCATCGTATTATGCTGTATATCATCAAATATTTATGAATTCTATAGCCCAATATTTTGGTATCAGTATAATTTAAAAATTCTAACTATACATAATAAAAATTAAAATTTGGAAGAAGGAGTTTGCCGCTATTGATCGAATATTTCTAATAAACATGTGATTTTACCGAAAGGCAGTGCATGAGATGAGTATGGAGACATCATTGCAAAAGGGTATAATACGCAAATCCTGTTTAGCCCAGCGCGGAAGTATGGGGGAGAAAGAAAGAGCTGACAAGAGCCGTTTAATTCAGGAGAAGGTTTTGGCCTTATCAGACTATAGACAAGCTCAGACTGTTATGCTGTTTCTTAACTTTCGCGATGAGGCAGAGACGACGGGTTTAGCTGAGGCTGCTCTTGCCATGAAAAAGCGACTTATCTTGCCTCGTTGTGCGCCTCAAGGGATACTTCTGCCAATTGAAGTACGCAATCTTAGCGAGGATGTTGAACCGGGACTTTGGGGAATTCGTGAACCTAAATTGAAGCTTGGTGAAACAGAGCCTTCAGAGATTGATTTAATCCTTGTGCCCGGTGCAGGCTTTGATCTGCAGGGGAACCGTTTGGGATACGGAGGAGGCTATTATGATCGGTTTTTTATGCGGATTAAGCCGACTGTACCCCGAATTGCTATAGGTTTTGAATGTCAAGTCATTGATCAAGTCCCTGTGGATGATCATGATGTTAAAATGACCATGTTAATAACTGAAAAGAATGTTTACCATTTTGAATCTAGAAAACAATAGGGGGTATTTATTTGTGCACTGCGTGTGAGGATCTCGTCGATCCTAAAGAGATCAAATTGGATGAAATTATTGCCAAGTATCGAAGCGAAAAGGGGCCTTTGATTCCGATTTTACAAGAAGCTCAAGAGGTCTATGGATACTTGCCTGCTCACGTTCTTAAACACATTAGCAAAGCGACCCGTATACCGTTATCTAGGATTTATGGTGTGGTAACATTTTATGCCCAGTTCCGCTTAACTCCCGTAGGACGCAACCTGATTAATGTTTGTATGGGAACGGCCTGTCATGTTCGCGGGGGAGCCAAAGTATTAGAAACTTTGGAAAAGGAATTAAAAATTAAAGACGGCGCGACAACGGAAGACGGACGTTTTACGTTGGAAATCGTAGCCTGTATTGGAGCCTGTGGACTTGCCCCGGTAATATCCATCAATAATGAGGTTCATGGACGATTGCTGCCGGAGAAGATAGCAGGGATATTGGCCAAATACGAGTAGGGGGTTAAGGGATGGCTGAGAATCAAAAGATTCTAGTGTGTGCAGGAACAGGTTGTGCTTCTTCAGGGGCACTTCCAATCATTGATATTTTAAAAGAAGAAATAAAGCGTCAAGGGCTGGAAGAGACCGTAACTATTGTCGGTACAGGATGCCAAGGTTTCTGTGAAAAAGGACCAACTATTGTAATCGAACCTCAACATGTCCTATATACTCGTGTCCAAGGAGAAGATATTGCAGAAATCGTTGCTTCGGATGTTATGAAAGGTGAAAGGGTTGAACGGTTATTATTATTAGACACAGAAACTCAAAAACCCGTGACCAAAATGTCCGACATCCGGTTTTTCGCGAAACAACATCGAATTGTTCTGAAAAACTGCGGGGTTATTGACCCCCAGCGTATTCAAGATTATACGGTTCGCGACGGTTATAAAGCTCTTGAAAAAGTGCTTAAAGAGATGAAACCGAACGACGTCATTGAAGAAGTCAAAAAATCCGGATTGCGTGGACGAGGTGGCGCAGGATTCCCGACAGGTTTAAAATGGAGTTTCTGTCAACAAACGCCGAGTGACAAAAAATATATAATTTGTAATGCCGATGAAGGAGATCCGGGGGCCTTCATGGATCGCAGTGTTCTTGAAGGTGATCCGCATTCCGTTATTGAAGGAATGCTCATCGGAGCTTATGCCATGGGTGTTGATGAAGGATATGTTTATTGCCGTGCGGAATACCCTTTAGCTATTAAACACCTCAGCATAGCTATTAAACAGGCTGAAGAAGCGGGCTTTTTGGGAGACAATATTTTTAATTCCGGCTTCAATTTCCGCTTAAAAGTATTTGCCGGTGCAGGGGCCTTTGTCTGTGGTGAAGAGACAGCGCTGATGGCTTCCATCGAGGGCAAGCGCGGAATGCCGCGTGTTCGACCGCCCTTTCCGGCTGTAAGCGGTTTATGGGGGAAACCGACGAATATTAATAACGTTGAAACCTGGTCTAATATTCCGCATATCATCCGTCATGGAGCTGAGTGGTATGCTCAATTTGGAACGGAAAAGAGCAAAGGGACGAAAATTTTTGCCCTGACCGGAAAAGTAAATAATACGGGTCTGGTTGAAGTTCCAATGGGAACAACATTACGGGAGATTATCTTTGATATTGGGGGTGGAATCCAGAACGGCAAAGCCTTCAAGGCTGTGCAGATTGGAGGCCCCTCAGGCGGATGCTTGCCTGAGAGCATGCTCGATCTATCCGTAGATTATGAAACCTTGACCAATGCCGGAGCAATGGTCGGTTCGGGCGGACTTGTTATTATGGATGAGACGACGTGTATGGTAGACATTGCCCGTTTCTTCGTAAACTTTTCCCAGAAAGAATCTTGTGGAAAATGCACCCCCTGCCGTGAAGGCAATAAGCGGATGTACGACATTCTGGACAAAATTACGAAAGGCGAAGGGAAAATCGAAGATCTCGACACCTTAGAGAATCTAGCCTTAACGATTAAAGAAACATCCCTCTGCGGCTTAGGCCAGAATGCCCCAAATCCTGTCCTGGCAACCCTTAAATATTTCAGACATGAGTTTGAGGCCCATATTTTAGAGCACAAATGCCCCGCACATGTCTGCTCAGCGTTATTGAGCTATTCAATTGATGCCGAGAAGTGTAAAAAATGCGGACTTTGTTCTAAAAACTGTCCGGCTAACTGCATCAAAGGTGATAAGAATACTCCATATGTTATTAACCAGGATGAATGTATTAAGTGTGGTACTTGTATGGATAAATGTAAGTTCGGAGCAGTCAGCCGTTCGTAGTCCGGGTTTGCGTTTTCAATATCGCTATGATAGATATACTGAGAGGAGTGAAACACTTTGGAGTGGTTTACAATAACTATTGACGGCAGTGAAGTAAGCGTTCCCAAAGGAACGACTGTGCTTGAAGCCTGCCGCATGAACAATATTCCGATTCCTACGTTGTGTCATGATCCGGAGCTTACCCCTTCTGGTGCTTGTCGTTTATGTGTGGTTCAAATTGAAGGTATGAGAAATCTCCCTCCCTCTTGTGTTACCCAAGTGGCACAAGGCATGAAAATTGAGACGCAAAATCCAAAGGTTCGCGCGGCACGTAAAACGATTTTAGAATTATTAGTTGCCAACCATCCTTTAGATTGCATGACCTGTGAAAAGATGGGGAATTGTTCTTTAGCAGAATATGCTTACGAATATGGAGTAAAAGGTGATGTTTTCGCAGGGGAAAAACGCGACCTTCCTGTGGATAATGCAAATCCTTTCATCATTAGAGATCCTAATAAATGTATCTTGTGCGGGAAATGTATCAAGGCTTGTACAGAAATCCAAGGAAAAAGCAGGTTAGACTTTTCCTTCCGCGGATTTAACACTCAGGTAGGTCCTGCCTATAATATACCCCTCAACGAATCGGATTGTGATTTTTGTGGTTCTTGTGTTTCAGTATGCCCTGTGGGTGCACTGACAGAAAAACAAATGGTTGGGAAAGGACGTCCTTGGGAAGTCACTAAAGTTCAAACGACTTGTCCGTTTTGTGGTGTGGGATGTAACTTTGACCTGAATGTTAAAGATGGTAAGGTCATTGGTGTGACATCGAATCCGCAAGCTCCTGTAAATGGCAAGGCTCTTTGTGTAAAAGGCCGTTTTGGGATGGATATGATTTATAGCTCCAGACGCGTAACGACCCCGCTTATCCGCAAGGATGGCGTCTTAGTTCCGGCGGAATGGGATGAGGCTTTAGATTTAGTTGCTTCTAAATTTCGCGAAATTAAGGATGCTTATGGGCCTAATGCTCTTGCAGCTTTAAGTTCAGCACATTGTACGAATGAAGAAAATTATTTAATGCAAAAATTTATGCGCGCGGTGATCGGAACCAATAATGTTGATCACTGCGCCAGGACCTGACACGCTCCCACAGTGGCCGGTCTGGCCACTTCATTCGGCTCAGGTGCTATGACAAATTCTATTAACGAAATCCCTAATGCGGAGGTTCTGTTTGTTATTGGTTCAAATACAACGGAGGCTCATCCGGTTATTGGGACGAAGATGAGGCAAGCGTTGGCTAAAGGCGCAAAACTGATTGTAGTGGACCCACGCTGCATTGACTTGGCTGAACAGGCAGATGTATGGTTAAGACTTCGTCCAGGGACGGATATTGCTCTGGTTAACGGGATTATGCACATTATTCTTGCCAAGGGCTGGGAAGATCGTGGGTTCATTGCAGAACGTACGGAAGGGTTCGAAAAACTTAAAGAAACCCTTCAGAAATATACCCCCGAGTTCACCAGCCAGATTACCGGTGTACCGGCAGACCAACTCGAGGAAGCAGCAAGGATTTATGCAACTGCTGAACGGGCACAGATTTTCTATACTTTAGGAATTACTGAGCACTCCTGCGGTACAGATAATGTTTTGAGTCTGGCAAATCTCTCCATGCTTACCGGGCATATGGGCAAGGAATCTACGGGAGTTAATCCGCTGCGTGGGCAAAATAACGTTCAGGGTGCCTGTGACATGGGAGCTTTGCCCAATGTTTATCCCGGTTATCAACAGGTTAGCAATCCGGAGGTGAGAGCAAAGTTTGAGGCCGCTTGGGGAGTTCCCCTTGATCCGAATCCGGGCTTTATGATTCCTGATATGTTTGACGCTGCGGTGAAGAAACAACTGCGTGCTTTGTATATAATGGGTGAAGATCCTGTAATGACAGATGCGGATGCTAATCATGTCCGTAAAGGCTTAAAAGCTCTGGACTTCCTCGTTGTGCAGGAAATTTTCCTGTCAGAAACAGCACTGCTGGCTGATGTTGTTCTGCCGGGCGCTAGTTTTGCCGAAAAGACAGGAACTGTTACTAATACCGAGCGCCGAGTTCAGATGGTAAATCAGGCTATAAAACCCTTGGGGAATGCTAAGGCTGATGGCGAAATTATCTGCGAACTGGCCAATCGAATGGGTTATCCTTTCCCCTACGCATCAACCGCAGAAGTTATGGAAGAGATTGCCCAGCTAACGCCTCAATTTGCAGGAATATCCCATGCGCGCCTGGGAACTCAAGGACTGCAATGGCCGGTCCCAACTGCGGATCATCCTGGGACTAAGTTCTTGCATGAAGGTAAATTTAATAGAGGCAAAGGGCTATTCGTTCCTTGTGAAAATCAGCTGCCTCACGAACAACCTGACGGGGAATATCCACTCCTCCTCAACACAGGACGGAAACTTTCTCATTACAACGTATTTACGCAAAGTTCTGAAGGGCTAATTAAGAACTCACCGGAGGAATTGGCAGAGCTCAATCCTACGGACGCTAAGCAAATGGGAATCAGCGATGGTGACGTTGTAAAAGTAGCCTCTCGCCGCGGAGAACTTAATACTAAGATTAAGGTAACTGAACGGGTCCCTGCGGGCATGCTATTTATGACTCTTCACTATGCCGGATCACCAACCAATGTTTTAACTAATGGAGCCTACGACAAAGTCACTAAGACCTATGAGTACAAGGTCTGCGGTGTAAAAGTTTCAAAACTCTAGTAAATACTAAAGGGGCTTTCGTATTTAGCGAAGGCCCCTTTTTTATCCAGTTTTTAGACCTCCACTTCTGTAAAAGGGGTGGGGCCTTCGTAAACTTCAAGTGGGGTAGAGTCCTCCTTCGCCGCTAAGTATTCCTAGTGGGAAAGGCGGCTCGGCAATAATGTCCACAGGACATTATTTATCGAAAGTCCCGATGTTCGGCTTTAGCGTAAGCGAGTTTACTTTGTTGGTAGTATATAAGGAGGCTTTGAGAAATTGATACTTCAAGACACCATAAAACAGCTTTCTAAGCTCGAGGCGACCGGAGTGTTGCTGGCCGGAGGAAAAAACTCGCGCATGAAGAAGAATAAAGCGTTCTTGGAATTAGAAGGTAAGCCTCTTGTGGAACGCACTTTAGAAGTTCTGGAAGCAACCTTTTCCGAAGTCCTAATTAGCAGTAATGAGCCGGAACTTTATAAGGACTACAATTTTTCGGTTATTCAAGATGAACATCGTAATCAGGGACCGTTGGCAGGACTTTATCAGGGTTTGAAAGCTGCCCACAACTCTTCTGTTTTTTTTGTCGCTTGTGATATGCCTTTTCTGCAAGGAGAGCTTATCCGCTTTCTGTTTCGTTGGGCACCAGACTATGATGTCGTCGTTCCACGGTTTCAGTCAGTAATTCATCCTCTCCATGCTTTTTATCGTCGGAACTGCCTGCCGGAAATTAAAAAAAATCTTGAGGCCGGTCGCCTCAAGATTACCGATTTGTTCTCTGCATGTTCCATAAAATATGTGGAGGAAACTGAACTAACGAGTTTTTCGGGTTTAGGTGATGTTTTTTGTAATGTGAATACTCCGCAGGAATGGTTAAATATCCTTAAACGATAATTCGTTCGGGACAGGTATAGATATTCAAGCGCTGTTCCCGTGCAAAGCCAATGACAGTAATGTTTAAGGCGGCGGCCTGAGATAACGCCATATCAGTTGGGGCACCACGGGCGATGAGAATGGGAACTTTCATTTTAGCAACTTTTAAAAGAATTTCAGAAGATACTCGGCCGCTAAAGAAAATAACATGGTTTTCAAGCTGTAATCCGGAGCGAAAGGCACTGCCGTTTAATTTGTCAAAAACGTTATGGCGGCCGATGTCGTAACTGGTTAAGATCACTTCGCCTTGATGTCCTACCCCACCGCTGTGGACTCCTCCGGTTGCCTGAAAAAGCGGAAGATGGTACTGTAAAAAACCGGCGTATTTGTAGGCTTCTTCAAGAGAAATACGATAAGTTGAGACGAGGGGTTTAACCATAAGTGCATCGTTAGCGAAGCAAAATGAAGCTCGGCTTTTTCCACAGCAAGCTGAAACAAAACGTTTGCTCATAAGTTCCTTTTGCAAAAGGCATGGTTTACCTTCGATCCATACTAAATGATCAGCAGGGTCCTGGCGAAGTTCATAGACGTCATTGGGAGTTTGGATAAAGCCCTCATTGAGTAAAAAACCTAAGGTTAGTTCTTCGGTTTGTGAAGGAGAACATAAAAGGGTAGCAATTTCTTCCCCGTTATAGTGAACGGTCAGGGGAATCTCTTGGACTATACAGTCTTCAACCTCTTCAAGCTGAAGGCCGTTGGCTTTTAAGATGGTATGAGTTACTATTTCCTTAGTCATGTATACCTCCTCGTACCCTGTTAACTCTAGTTTACAATATTTTAAGACAAATCTAAATCATTTTTTCTTTAAAATCTGATACTGAAAAATATAGAGGATTTTGGTGTCTTATCTCGAAAAGTATAAGGAACACTTAATATAATAAGTGTTGCAATTGGACAACTTATAACGATTCATTAGTTATGTTTTTTCATGGTATGAAGGTTTGAAAAATTTTGAATGCTCCGAAGCTGGCTTTTCTAAGGCAAAGGCTATGAGAACCAGACAAGTGTTTAAGACACTCGGGTATTACGGGAAACTGTAATATCTCCCATTGGAAAGGAGTCTGTTGACAGGAGGAAATAATCCCCCGGTTGTTTACAGACCGTGGCTTTTTTTTATTTATCTTGTAATAATAAGAGGGGGATTTTATGCAGGATCAATTTCAAAGGCAAATTGACTATCTAAGGATTTCCGTAACTGATCGATGTAATCTTCGCTGTAAGTACTGCATGCCAAGTCAAGGCGTAGCATGGATGCCTCATGAGGACATTCTTACTTTTGAAGAAATTCTTCGCTTAATGAGGCTTAGTACGCAGCTGGGGTTTCATCGTTTTCGCATCACAGGGGGAGAACCGCTTGTCCGCAGAGGGATTTTGGAGTTCCTGAGCAAAGGATCACAAATCCCCGGAGTTGATGATTTAATGCTTACCACCAATGGACTGTTGCTTTCTGAAATGGCCTTTGATTTAAAAGCTGCAGGTGTACGGCGTGTAAATATTAGTTTGGATACGATGAATCCTGAGCGGTTTGCTGAGATTACACGCGGCGGAGATGTTTCGAAGGTGATTCAAGGAATTTTCCGTTCTCTTGAAGCTGGGCTGAAACCGGTAAAAGTTAATGTTGTCGTTGTCCGTGATTTCAATACTCAAGATCTGCCTGGTTTTTTAACACTAGCCAAGCAGTATCCCATTCATATCCGTTTCATAGAACTCATGCCGATTGGCTCAAGTTCCGAAAGACGAAGTGATTTTGTTCCTATACAAGAGATGAAAGAATTGTTAGGAATTAAGCAATATGTTCCTTCAAAAGAGATTTTAGGCGGGGGTCCGGCAGAATACTTCCAGCTCCGTGACTTTAAAGGAAGTATTGGGTTTATCAGTGCTTTAAGTCGTCATTTTTGCAGTACCTGTAATCGCATACGTTTAACACCTGACGGCAAACTCAGGCCGTGTTTGCATAGTAAATTGGAAATTGATTTAAGGGAAGCGCTGCGAAATGGCAGTTCAGATCAAGATCTGTTGGATATAGTTGCCCAAGCAGTATGGCGTAAGCCTGCTGAGCATCATATGAATGAAGAAGCTCTGCAGGGCCAGCGTATTATGTCTCAAATCGGAGGTTAGAGGATGAATGATTTAACTCATTTTGATGAACAAGGGCGTGCCCGTATGGTCGATGTCAGTGATAAAGCAGAAACTTCTCGAGTTGCAGTAGCTCATGGAACCGTCCAGATGAAGCAAGAGACTTTAGATCGAATTCGCAGCGGGGGTATTGCTAAAGGAGATGTCTTGGCAGTTGCTCAGGTTGCAGGAATTATGGCTGCCAAACAGACTTCCCAGCTAATTCCCATGTGTCATCCTTTGGGAATAACAGGTGCCAAACTGAGCTTCAATTTTAAAGACCCGGGAGAAGTTGAGATTGAAGCGATTGTAAAAGTTCAAGGAAAAACAGGAGTTGAAATGGAGGCCCTGACGGCTGTGAGTATTGCCGCCTTGACCATCTATGATATGTGTAAAGCCATTGATAAATCCATGACGATCGGAGAAATATATTTGGTAGAAAAACAGGGCGGCAAAAGTGGACATTTTTTGCGCTGATCAAAGGCAAGAACAAGAGGTACAATAAGAAGCTAAACAATTATAAATATCATATTGGTCAGGTTCTTCTTATAAAGGGCGAGTAAAATGGAATATTCAGAGAAAGAGGGACGATGAAGGTGGGTAAAATTGTTGCAGTCTGCGTAAGTGAACGAAAAGGAATGCGTAAAAAAAATATAGGTGAGGGAATCTTAAAGGTCGGTTTTGGACTGGAAGGCGATGCTCATGGCGGGAATTGGCACCGAATGGTCAGTTTGTTAGGGATGGAAAGCATCAAGGCCATGCAGGACAAAGGGTTGGACGTTGGTCCCGGAGATTTTGCTGAGAACTTAACGACGGAAGGGTTGGAATTATTTTCGCTTCCCATCGGCACAAAGTTAAAAATAGGTGCATCAAGTATTGGCGAAGTAACTCAAATCGGCAAAGAATGTCACTCTAAATGCGCCATCTACTATCAAGCGGGAGATTGTGTCATGCCCAAGGAAGGGATTTTTATTCGCTTACTGGAAGGCGGAGCAGTTCGTGTAGGGGATACTATTGAGGTGATCGAATAGTGGTAAGAGTTGGAATAATTACGGCAAGTGATAAAGGCTCACGCGGAGAACGAGAAGATCATTCAGGTCCCGCCTTAAAACAGATGGTTCGGGAAATGGGGTGGGAGGTTGTTGAATATGCGGTTCTTCCTGATGATCAATTGCTCCTTGAAAAAACCCTGTGTAAGTGGGCCGATGAAATTAACCTGGATTTGATATTGACGACCGGCGGTACTGGGTTCTCCCCCCGAGATGTCACGCCAGAAGCAACACTGGCTGTCGCTGATCGTTTAGTACCGGGCATAGCGGAAGTGATGCGTCAAGAAAGTTTAAAAGCGACTCCAAAAGCGATGCTGAGCAGAGCGGTGGCTGTCATCAGAAAGCGAACTCTTATTATCAATATGCCAGGAAGTCCTAAGGCTGTTCGCGAATGCTTTACAGCGATTTCTTCGGCTTTGCCGCATGGTATTCAAATTCTCAAGGGGGAAGCGAGCGAATGTGCCACTCCCGATAAATAAGATAACGTCTTAGAGTTAAGGGCTTGCACAGTCTTGTGAAAGCTCTTTAACTTTATCCCTTTGCTTGTCACTCTTGTCCAGGATTTAGCGTATGATATCACAGAGGTGGCTTGAAAGGTGATGATAACAATGACTAAGGCCATTGCGTTTGTTGATTACGAGAATATCTGGACAAGTTTACTTGAACGAGGCTGTGAACTGACACCGGAACAGTTAGTTCAATATTTACAAACTTACGCCCAAAAAAACGCCATGGACTTGCAAGCTATTTATTTGTATGCTAATTTTGATCGTGAGGAATTTTGGCGTACTCAAACAAACTTTGAAAAGACAAATGTCTTCACGAGACATGTATTTAGTAAGAATAATTATGCTAGTACCGGATTGCGCCGTAATGCTGCCGATTTAGAACTGATGCTGGAAGCTCAAGAAATTTTGCTCACACGAACAGCGACCTTCGACCTGTTTTTATTAATCACAGGTGATGGAGATTTTCTTTCCCTCCTACGCAAAATCAGAGCTTGGGGTAAAGAGGTTAAAGTTGTTGGGGTAGGCGGCAGTGTCCATCATTCTTTGCAGCCTTACTGTGAAGGAGACGACCTTTTAGAATGGGTGTTTCATGAGAACACGGAAGCAGAGTATCAACCGGCAACAGATTTAGAGCGGGGGGTTCAAATTATTGGTTCGCTTCAAATCCGATTACCTTATGTGGCTTCAACTAAGGCAAGAGCAGCCTTAGCAGAGCTTCTAGGGCGCTCTATTCCTCAAGTCAAAGAGTTGATCCGGTATTTATTGAAGGAAAATATGCTTTCCGAGAAGGAGCATCTGGACAGCAATTTGAAAATAGGTAAAACTAAGATCTACCTTCTTAACCAAAAACACAAGAAAGTAAGGGAAGCCCTTGGGCCGATGCTTGATGAAGTAACCCAACGCCAATTAAAACTAATTTCGGAGGACTAGATGAATAAAATGGTAATAATATGGAAACTATAGTTTCTAGTGATTTAAAGGTCTTGGAGTAAGATCTAAGCTATATAATCAAAAGACCTATATAGCAAATTGGAGAAAACGGGATATATTTAAGGTACAAGACAAAATTCGGCTATTTGGGGGGGTTGCTTTCCGCTGTCCCCTTGCATATTATTATAGTGATATTGTTAGCACTCAATAAAGCCGAGTGCTAACAAATTATAAACTAATAAATAACATTAAGGAGGGTCTTTTCTTCATGAACATTAAACCTCTCGCAGATCGGGTAGTCATTAAAGCGCTCCCGATGGAAGAAAAAACAAAGAGCGGAATCATTATGCCGGATACGGCTAAAGAGAAACCGCAAGAAGGCGAAGTTGTGGCTGTAGGGCCTGGCAAAATGGAAAAAGGGACTCGCGTTGCACTTGATGTTAAACCAGGTGATAGAGTCATTTATTCTAAATATGCAGGTACTGAAGTTAAGTATGATGGTGAAGACTACCTGATTTTAAAAGAAGCAGATATCCTGGCTATTCTCGGTTAATTAATTAACATTTACTTAAGGAGTGAATAACGTGGCAAAGCAAATAGTTTTTAATCAAGATGCTCGGCATGCTTTAGAGCGTGGTGTCAACGCTCTCGCAGAAGCTGTTCGTGTTACTCTCGGACCTAAAGGCCGTAACGTTGTATTAGATAAAAAATTTGGATCTCCCTTAATCACTAATGATGGAGTTACGATTGCCCGTGACATTGAACTCGAGGATCCGTTTGAAAATATGGGTGCTCAACTTGTTAAAGAAGTCGCTACCAAAACTAACGACGTTGCTGGTGACGGAACAACGACTGCAACCGTTTTGGCGCAAGCCATCATTAGAGAAGGTTTAAAGAATGTCGCTGCCGGTGCCAATCCCATGGGAATTAAACGTGGTATTGAGCAAGCGATCGAGCTCGTTGTGGGAGACATTAAAGCCAATGCTAAACTTGTGGAAACAAGCGAAGCTATTGCTCAAGTTGCCTCAATTTCTGCCAGTGATAAAACAATTGGCAGCTTAATCGCTGAAGCTATGGAAAAAGTAGGTAAAGATGGAGTTATCACCGTTGAAGAAGCTAAGGGTATGACAACTGAGTTAGAAGTTGTTGAAGGTATGCAATTTGACCGCGGCTACATTTCAGCTTATATGGTTACTGATACTGAAAAAATGGAAGCTGTGCTCAATGATCCTTACATCCTGATTACCGATAAGAAAATCAGCTCAATTCAAGATGTTCTGCCTGTACTCGAAAAAGTTGTACAAGCAGGCCGTCAATTGTTAATCATTGCTGAAGATATTGACGGAGAAGCTTTGGCTACCCTCATTGTCAACAAATTAAAAGGCACATTCGTCTGTGTCGGTGTTAAAGCTCCTGGTTTCGGTGACCGCCGCAAAGCTATGCTGGAAGATATCGCCGTACTTACAGGCGGAACAGTTATTACCGAGGATCTTGGTCTGAAACTGGAAAATACTACTGTTGATATGCTTGGACGTACACGTCAAGTTCGCGTTACTAAAGAAAACTCCACCATCGTGGAAGGCGCCGGTGACGTCGAGGATATTAAGAAACGTGTCGAAGCAATCAAGAGACAAATCGATGAAACCACTTCAGACTTCGATCGTGAAAAACTCCAAGAACGCTTAGCAAAATTATCCGGCGGCGTTGCTGTAATTCAAGTCGGTGCAGCTACTGAAACCGAAATGAAAGAAAAGAAACTTCGGATCGAAGATGCTTTAGCTGCTACCCGTGCTGCCGTTGAAGAAGGTATTGTTGCCGGCGGCGGAACAACCTTGATTGACGCTATTAGCGCTTTGGATAAACTTCAACTGACAGGCGATGAAGCAACAGGAGTTATGATTATTCGTCGTGCTTTAGAAGAGCCCCTGCGTCAAATCGCTAACAATGCCGGTCAAGAAGGTTCGGTTGTTGTTGAGAAAGTCCGCTCCTCCAATAGAGGAACCGGTTTCAACGCTGTAACCGAAGTTTATGAAGATATGATCGCAGCCGGTATCGTGGATCCTGCTAAGGTTACACGTTCAGCTCTGCAAAACGCCGGTTCCATCGCTGCAATGTTGCTCACCACTGAGTGCTTGGTCTCTGACCTGCCTTCTAAAGACAATGGTGCTGCTGCTATGGCTGGTATGGGCGGCATGGGTGGCATGGGTGGCATGGGCGGCATGATGTAATAAAAGCCCTGTATTCCCACAAATACAAGGCTCTATCATACATCAATTTAGCTCTGACCACATTTTGACCACATTGAGAATATATTATAGAGGTTTCTCATGAGTTCATCGAACTTTTGGGAAGCCTCTTTTTATTTCTTCTTTATTCGTAGATTATGAATTATTAACAATTATTTTATTACTAATACATATGTAATTTAGATTCAATTAGCTCAAAAATATTAACAGTACTAATTATAGATTAAACACTATTTTGCTATAATTTATCTCGAGAAATTTCCTGTGGGTTTAAGTTATTGTTTCTTGACATATATAGATTATCTATATATTATTGTACATAGATAATCTATATATGGAGGGAAGAATGTGACAATTGATAAAAGTTTTTTAACCGGGAATACTACTATGCTGATTTTAAGACTGCTTGACGAAAATGATATGTATGGGTACCAAATGATTGAAGAGCTTCGTAAAAAGTCAAATAACGTTTTTGAGTTAAAAGCAGGAACATTATATCCGTTGCTCCACACTTTAGAGAAAAAGAACATGGTTACTTCGTATGAAGACATTGCTGATAATGCGAAGGTACGGAAATATTATAGTATCACGAAAAATGGCCGCAATTGTTTAAATGAGAAAAGGGAAGAATGGAAAACATACATTACCGCGATAAATGAAGTGTTAGGAGGTGCAAGTTTTGCAACAGACTAGCATAATCGCTGAGTACTTGGAAATTGTGCGCCAACAGATACGTTGGAAGAAGATACAGTCTTCTCTTTTAGAGGAAATCAATAATCATATTGACGATCAAATTAGCGCCTTTATAAATGATGGACTCGATGAGGAAGAGGCAACTAAGAAGGCTATTGCCGATATGGGTAATCCCGTTGTCGTCGGAAAACGGCTTGACCACACACATCGTCCAAACTTAGTTGGCATAGGATTAGGCTTGATTATAATTCTATCCGTTTTAGGGTCAGCAGATATGGGTAACAGCCTATTACGAATTATTGGGTTTGGAGATCAAATAGTCCTCGGGATTTTTGTTCCAAGATTAGCAGAACTGGTTTATCTAATAGGGATGTTTGTTATTGAATCTTCATTTGCGTTTATCTATGCTTCTACTAATGTAAGTAAAGCAGTGATATATTGCCAGGGTTTTATTGTGACTGCTGTCTATTTATCTGAAGTATTCCCGCGCATAAGATTTGTGCTGCTATTAGTTGCAGTCAATATTATTTGTTTTCTCGTTTTATATCGAATTACAAGAAGCATTAAGTTTGGACTCGTGTGGACAGTGACTAGTTTCAGTGGGCTTTTTATATTTGTATTAGGTACTCAATTTAATTGCTATATGTATAATCATTTAGTAAATGGGAACTACGGTGGGTTTGAGAATGTCCCTAAAGCCTTAGCAGCTATCGCACTCATGTGTCTGGTTCCTCAAGTATTTATGGCATTTCTTATAAGAATGAGAAATTCAAAAGTGCAAATTGTATAAGCCTGGAATATATTTCATCTCTTCCAATTTACCCCTTCCAAATGGAAATCTTAAGTATCACTGAGGTATATTAGCAAGACAATTTACAATGTTGTGTCTAGGGGTATCTCATCAAAGGTATCCCATTTTAACTTTTTATAGAATAATTTTCAAATTCGACAGGATTATCTAAATTTCATCGCAGGGAAAGCAAATAAAAAAGAGAATCAATTAATACGATTGAAAACGCAGAAAATTACTGGGACTGTGTTTGACATTGGAACTAGATACAATTAAAGCTATCAAATAATTGAAGAAAGGATGTTATAAAAATGAATTATCAGCAGATTGCAGACCTTGTACATAAATTAGTCAAAAATCCTAAAAGCCCGGAAGTGTTAAAAGAGGAAGTACTATCGGGAGAAGTGAGGATGAATGAATTCACTTGCATTCAAAAGGTTTTTTCCAGGCTTGAGGCGTCAGGGGATGTTTTAACGTTTGAGATTACGCCGCTGGATTTTTGGGGATAAGGGAAATGGGTCCTCAGCTTGATCAAGGCATTACAGTTGAAATCACCAATTTACTAAGTAAAAATCATCTGAGTTCAGAGATTCGAGCTATCATTTATTCTTCCTTGGAAGCTAATAGTAAGGCCGGCGAACACTACAGGTGGGCTCATCTGACATTGATGAATTGCGAGTGTATAAATGGAGTGCCCGAAGTTGCACTACCTGGTGCAATTGCCATGGAATTATCTGCCTTGGCAGCCGACATTTTCGATGATATTCAGGATCAGGACAATGATGACCAACCTTGGCGTAAAATCCCCACTGCAAACGCTCTCAATCTGGCTATCTGTCTAAGTATGTTGAGCAGTGAAGCTGTCGAGCAAATACAAGACGGCCGTATTTACAGGGAAGTTAATCGGACCTTAAACAAAATGTGGATAAGAGCAAGTGATGGTCAATTTCAAGAGGCATTACTTGATACTTGCGAAAAGGTATCCCTTGATGATTATTTTGATTTGGTAAAACGAAAGTCAGGCAGTCTAACAGCTTCTGCATGTAAAATTGGTGCAATTTTAGGAGGAGCATCGGAAGAGATAGTATTACAATTGGAACAGTTTGGATCAAATTTAGGTATTATGAGCCAACTATGGAACGACTTAAATGACTTCTTAAACTTTGAGAAGAAAAGGGATTTTGTTAACAATCGCAAAACTCTTCCGTATGTCTATTTACTGAACACTCTAGATGGTAAGAAAGTAAACGAGTTTAGGGAATTGACTCGATTACAAAGGTTTGGAAAGCAAGAACAAGATTATTTAAAACAACTGGCCATAGATGAAGGGGTTGTTCACTACTGTAGAGTTATGTATGAACTATTTCGAAGAAAGTCACTGGAAATAGTGCAAAGGCTTCCGGTTCTCGAAAATCGCAAGGAAAAGATGATCAAACTTGTTGAAGAAAATGTTTAGGCGGCAAGCATATTATTATGCTAGTGCCGTCTTTATCTTATTAGCGGTTGTTTATTTCTTTGCAGCCATGAAACAACCATATATTGGTCTCAAGATTACAGAAATTGAGGGACAATGGAAAGTCATTTCCGCGGATCCTCAAGGTGAAGGTTACAAATCGGGGATCCGTATAGATGATGTTATTGTGAAAATAGACAAAGACGATCCCGGTAATTATTCCTTAATTCAGAAATGGAGTGAGGCAGAGGGAGCCTCAACGTTCGAAGTCCTTAAGCAAAACGGGATATCTGATCAGATGATTAATATTCCTATACCCTCAGTTGTGCAGAATACTATAAGTGAAACTCCTTTTACAATTCTTGGGGTTGTGTTTTGGCTTTTAGGATTTGCTACCTGGTTAAGACGGCCGTTTCTGGTTGAGGCCCGGAAGTTATTTTGGTTCAACTGGAGTACAGGCTTGGCTATCGTCTTAGCTTCAGCTTCGAGCCGTGATTTGTTATTTGCTCGGGAATTAGAGTATATAATTTTTGCGACTGTGCCCATCAACCTTAATGATTTTATTTCTATTTTTCTAAAAGACAACAATAAACAGATTAATCGCTGGGGTCGTCTCATTTTAAAATTGATGTTTGCGTTGATCTTATTAATAACTGTGTTGCAATCTGCAAATATTACTAGCTCCTTCAGCTCATTAAGAAAACTGGTGCTAGCAATAATGACCATTGGTAGTCTTTTTGCGCTTTGGAATTTAAGTTCCTTACTAAGTTTACCAAAGGATAAACCGCAAAAAAATCAGGCAAACATTTTGCTTATAGGTATGGTGGTAGGGTTTTTGCCATTTGTTCTTCTGACGGCAATTCCTACTATCCTTGGACTTCAACCGATAATGAATTCTCATTTTAGTTCACTTTTTGTTTCAATGATTCCAGCTATCTCCTATTATGCCGTAGTAAATAAATATCTACCGGACAGTCGAAGGTTAATAGGGATTATAATACCATTCGTCGTTCCGGCAGTAATTCTCTGTATTGTGATAAGTTACCTACTTTTTGCTTTAAAGGAATCGGAAAAATTTAGTCTGAAGCCATATCTTTGGACTCCAGTTTTATTTATAATCGTTATTTTGGGTTTTGACGGACTAAGATTTTTGACAACTAAATTGTTAGATAAAATCATATTTAAAAATAACAAGCATTCTTTCAAAAATAGAATTCTTAAACTAAATGAGCAGTTGTCTATACTTAATGAAGAAAATCAGATAATGGAAGAAATGATTCGTAGACTTGCTATTGAGGGCGTTTTCATAATTGCAGAGAATGGTAAAGGGGAATATCTTAAAAGGGCTTCGGGGAGATTTTTAAAAGCACCGGACGAACAAATTGCGTTGGAAGAATTTGTTCAAAGAGAACCAGAAACTAGCTCGGATTCCAAAATTCTTCCGGATGATTATTCAGCTGAAATTTACATTCCTGTTATTAGTGACGATTATACTTTTGCAATATTTTTAGGTCATCGCAAATCGCATGTTAAATTTGAGCCAGATGAACTTCCGCTAATTGAGTTGGTTTCCAGTCAAATGGCTCATCGGCTTAAGACTATGCTTGTTATTCGGGAACTGTCGAAAGAAATAAAGGACTTAGCTCAACGATCTCTCGAGGAACAACGTAAAACCCAGGGGCTTCAGGGAATAAATATCTCTTTGTTTAGAAATCTGGAAAAGGAGAGAAAGTTAATAGCCAGTGAGATTCATGACGGGCCTTTGCAATTAGGGCTAGACGTGAATCGTTGGTTAAATTACTTAGTGGAAGAGTGCCATTGTAGTGAGAACACGAAGGCTAACAAAGCAATTTGTCATATACGAGATCTAGTGGAAAATTTGAACTTTGAGCTCCGATTAATATGTAATGACCTGCGTCCTCCGTCATTAACTGATTTAGGGCTGGTTCCTGCTATTGAATTATTATGTGAAGAAATTATGCATAACGAGTTATTATTAATTTCCCTTGAGACTGAAGGCATGAATCGCGAAGAACGATATGAGGAAGAAGTAGAATTAGCAGCTTTTCGGTTTGTACAGGAAGGTATAACAAATGCCATAAAACATTCAGGTTCTAGAAAGTTAGAGGTTCAAATTAAAATGAAAGAATCAAGGTTGGAATTGACAGTGAGCGATTCTGGTAAAGGGTTTGATACTAGTAAAATAGAGGATTGGTTACTGACAAGTGTTCACTTTGGAATTGTTGGAATGAAAGAAAGATTGGAAAATTTAGGAGGTGAGCTTCAAATTAATTCAATGATCGGGCAGGGTACCTTTCTTAAAGCTGTAATACCTATAGTTTGAAAAGATTATCCCATATCAATTTTATGAGTGCTCTATAAAAGGGAGGAAGATAGAGGTGCCATTCAACCTTGAAAAACTACTAAAGGTTAAGGTACTAGTCGTAGACGATCATACACTTTTTGCGGAAGGAACTGTTTCCTTATTATCTTCTGAACCCCGAATCTCGGTAATCGGAATAGCTAAGAGCGGAAAAGAATGTTTGAGGCTAATTGCAGTATCTAAACCCGACGTCGTATTGTTGGATATTAAGCTTCCCGATGCTAGTGGTACGGACTTAATTGACAAGGTAAAGAAGGTTCAACCAGCAGCAAAAATCATTATGCTGACCGGACATAGTCCAAAAGGTTATATTACTAAATCAATGAGTAGAGGAGCTAATGGTTTTTTATTAAAGGACTGTGCTGTCCAGGAGATGATTCAAGGAATATTAAAAGTTTATAATGGTGGAGTTTACTTTTCGAAGGGTTTAGAGATCTTCTTTCCTTCCGAAAATAACTGTGATAGGATACATGCTCTTGCAGAAATAGTAGAACTACCTGGAGAAAAGCTAACACCTAAAGAAAGTGAAATTATTGAATTAGTATCAAGAGGGTTACACAACAAGGATATTGCAGAGGTTTTGGGAATTAAAGTGGCAACTGTTAACTTTCATGTGAGTAACATCCTTGTAAAAATGAATGTAAAAACACGTTTGGAAGCCGTCCTAAAATACAAAGATGGAGAACTTAGCAATTTGTAAGTTCTCCATCTTTGTATTTTAAGTACTTTTCTACGAAAATGCATTTTAATGCTGTCAATGCATTTACAAAAGATAAGTATATGTCCGAAGATGCCGTTCAGCTGGATTTTATGATATCCTATAGTAAACTACATTAACTAATTTTCTAAGGACAAATTTGCCCCATGGGTAATTTCCATTGCCTTAGATGAAGCTAAACGAATGTTAAAGGATATAAATAAAAACCAAAACCAACATTACTTCGATATCTGACTTGATGATGTTTTCAGACGGATTGGACATGTCTATAGAAAATAAAGAAGACAATAATAATATCTTTAATCGATTAGAACAAAAGAATACCGAAATTTTAATTCTTAAGTATTATGTCGACTTAACATTACAGCAAATTACTGGTATATTAGGTCTCAACATTTCTAACACAAAAGTAAGATTACATAGAGCTAAAGGGAATTCCGGGAGTTAATAGAAAATTATTTGAAAACATAGTAAGTTAAAACTATAAAACCACCATGAATAGAAATCCGTGGTGCTCTTCTGTGGTTCGGAATTCCCAGATGTTTTAGGAAAGGTCTAATTAAGAATTATGGATCATATACTTGGTCTATTTAGGATGGTTATAGAATGAGCTTTGTATCAATAGTAATAGCTAATTCTTTTGTAAGCGTGATGACCGATAGCCGTACAAGTGAACTGAACTCTGACGGGACGATTTACAGGGTAAAAAGTGAGGACTACCCAAAAATTTTCTCCTTATCTGACAATGCCTTTATTGCTATGGCAGGATTAGTGGAAGATGCACAAGAATTTATTGAGTGCTCAAGGCTAAAGCAAGCTATCTTAGAACATGGGTTATTGAAGGAAAAATACGAAATAACAAAATGGCTCGAAAGTGTTCGCCAGCACATCATTACCGACTATAACTTTAAAGTGTTTTTTGGCGGGTTAACGATAACCAATGAACTAAAAGTTTATATTATAAATAGTAAAATAAAGGAACTGGCAGAACTCGAATATAGTGAGAACGAAATAGGTTATTACCTATCACCCAGCCAATATATAGATAAGGGTTGGGTTGAAAATTTATTTAAGGAGCTTTATCGTCTTTATGATGGAACGCCAGAAACAATGAAAGTCGTTCAAGAACTACTCAATGATATCGTAGCTAATAGTGACGAATCAGTAAATAAGAATAAGAGATGGTTTTGTCTAAGGCGGTCTTTGATCAATTGACGAAAGATAATCTATTTAAAAAAACCTTTGTTTCCGAGAAAAATAGAGATGAAATAATCGAAGGCGGGTGATTTTCACTAGAGGAGATTGAGGGCATCGAGGAACCAAATAAAACTGCCTCCGATCGTCTGGCTATAGACAGTTATTTTGTTTCTGTAAATGAGTCTGGAAAGTTAAAGAAGATATGGACGTGGATAGCTATAACTTCCTTTATAATAGGTACGAGCATCTCAATTATAAGCTTTTTTCAGACGATAAATATTAAATAGTTCTTGCTTTGAACATAAATATTAAATGGCGGCCTTAGAGAACTGTTCCCTGTCAAGGAGAGCATATCTTGGGGCTGCTTTTTTATAGATTCTCAGTAGACAAATTTATTAAATCGTAAGTTTCTCCTTCTTTGTTTTTTAAGTCCTTAACTGAGCTCGTAATTTATATAGTTTTGGAAGAATGGTTCGAATTAACTATTTATATATTGTAAATTCTGAGATACAACAGACGAAATTGCATAGATACCTAGTAAAATTACGGGGGACAATGCTGAAAAATTACGATAATCTTGTTTTAGATGGCGAATCTACAATTTGGAATGGCGATTAAACTAATTTTAAGTATTAGGTTTATGTATTTAGGTGGTTTCTGCCACTTGAATAATGACGCCTTCAGGTCAACTATACCTGCAAAGTACCATTTGGTCTGAAGGCGTATGCCCCTACACAAAATGTAAGTATCCTTATACTATACCTACTGGGGATGTTTGTGAAGGGAGAATTTATGTTAAGGAGGGAAAATTGTTTTATCCTCATATTAAAAAGGATATGTATTTTTATTATCCCCAAAAATATTCTGAAGAGAAGGTCAATATTAATGGGCAACCAATGATTGTTCCATATTACTTGGTAGTTATTCTAGGTTTTTTTAACTATTAGAAGTTAAGAATTGAGAGGGTAATCAAATATGAAAAAGAGTACAAAGTTATTAACGGCCTTGCTAGCGGTTTCTTTATTATTGCCAGTTTTTTCTTCAACCGCTTTAGCAAGTAGTAGAGCATTTTCTGGATATCTTCTTCCCAAATATCAAGGTTTTAATTATACATCATGTTATCAGCATAATCAGTCAACAGCCGCGATTTACGCTCGGGCTGATAAGTTAACCAATACAGATAAATGTTACTTATGGGCAGCAAAATCAGATCATACAGCATTATCCACGACGACAATTTCATTTGTGGCTAATAGCACTAACAAGTGGCTCTACTTCTCGGATAATCAAAGCCATGTAGGTGAGTACGTATGCTTAGGGATGATGAATTATTATAGCTCTTCAAGCGGTGCATATGTTGATGGATATGTCGATTTCTTAGAATAAGTAATCTGGTTGCATTAATTTAAGCATTTAAGTATTCCTGAGGTCGCCCCCGATACACCCTCAAATAACGATGAGTGTGTATCGGGATTATAACTTATAAACTTAAAAGGGGATAAAAATGATAACACTTATTAAGATGGAATTAAGAAATTGTTTGAATAGGAAACAATTTAAAGTTATGTTTATTGTGCTATTACTGTTGGTTATTTATTCTTTCATTGATACGGGATTAATTGTAAAAGGAATGAGTTTAAGTGGCCTGAGATCAGGTTATGAAATGTCGATTTTGCAACACCCTTATGGACAGGCCATACTTATGACTATATTATTTGTGCTTCCTTTATTTGCTAATATAATATATTCAGATTCCTACATTATTGATGTGAAATCAGGTATTTATATTTACATAACGACCAGATCTAAAAAAAACGTTTATATTATCTCAAAAGCAATCGCAGTAGTGGTTTCTACTTTTATAACCTTCTGCGTACCGTTGGGGATTAATGTTATTCTTTCAATCATTACATTTCCATCAATAAGTTATGAAACAAACGGCGTTCCCCCATATATAATTGAATATAATCCGGAAGAATTATTAAATTGGTTGAGAATTCAAAATCCATTGGTCTTTAGCTTAGTTGCGATCGCTATAATTAGCTTATTTGCCTCACTTTATGCTTTGTTAGGATATGCAATATCTTTGAATTTTGGAAGAAATGGTTTGATTCCTATAGCTTTTGTAATGTTAGCTTATCTTGTTATAGATACATTTATTTCTTTATTACCTAATGGATTTCACTATCAGCTAACTAATTTGGTTCTACCAACTACTACTGTTAGTGCTCCCTATTTTTTTCTTTGCATTTTCCTCATTCTTTTATTAAGTGTAATTCTACTTTTGCGACAGTTATATATAGTATCTGAAAATATATAGCTTAAGGAGATATAAATGAAGGAAATTTACATTTATCTTACTAAAACTGTTTTTGGCTCTAAAAGAATGATTGTCACTATCATTCTATTTATAATTTGGTTTGCTTTAAATGGTTATTTTTTAAAAAGAGTATTTCAAAATATAAATGATAATAGATTAAATGTTGTTTTAAAGTCTCCCGTAATATACATACATGATAAAGTATTTAATCCGTCCTTTTCTGTTCTGCTATTATTTCCATTATTTATTTTATTAGTTGATCTAATAACAAACTTTCTTTTAAAAACTGCCGTAGTAAGCAGGCACAAAGATCTAAAATCGTGGTGGAAAGTATACTATATTTCAATTTTATCATTAACATTACTTTATGTTGGAATATTAAATGTTTTATTAATTATACTTGTTTTTTTAGCTGGACTTAGATCTAAGGTAGATTACAGTTTTTTAATTTATTTTTTTACTTCGATATATTTTCAAATAAATGGTTTTATAATAATAGCTAACATTTTTACCTCGGTAACAATAATAACTAATAATAAAATTTATGGTTTTCTAATTACTTCAACAATCTTTATTTTAATGCATTATATTTTTTATTATATGATTCTAGTTGGAAAAAATGTTCAATCATTTGAAATGTATATGTTTTTAAATAACAACTCGAATTTGATTAACTATATTTGGTTTATTGCATTATTATTTCTTTCGAATATTATAGCTAAAAAGCTCTTAAATGAAAGTGATTTTATATAGAAGGAAGTTATTATATATATGTTTGATCGTAAGAGAATTTTGAAAATCTTTCTTGGTAGTTTATTTATCTTATTTTTGTGTATAAAGTCCTTATCGCAATTTAACACTAAATCATTTGAGGCTTTTTTAATTTATACATATGGATATCTCAATATAAATATTGGATTAGATAACATTAATGATATTTTGTTTTATATTCTTCCTCAATTTTTTATCATGTTTATTTTATTTAATCTTATAGAACAAAGTATAAATAAACAAGCAGTTTATATTTTCAGCAGAACTGATAATCGTGTGAAATGGTTTTTGAAAAAAATTTTTATAATTATATTTTATACCGGAATTTTCTGTCTTTTTTTGATCTTAATAGAATTATTATTCGGGCATCTACTTAATTTGCCGATATTAGATAACAACAATTTGTTGCTTTTGATTGTTGGTCAAGAAGGTTTATTATTTTTTCACTGTTTGTTTCTTGTTATTTGGGTGAATGTCTTATCTTTAAGTTTTAATAGCATTTATAGCTTGGCTTTTGTCTTTAGTTCTAACATTTTTAGTTATTTAATCACTTCAATATCTAGAAGTAAACTATTATTTATATTACCCTCAATACACAGTTTGCTTTATTTACATGATTTAGGATATATTCCCAGGCAAAATGAATTGCTTAAGATTTATATTCCGGGGTTCAAATTATGGTGGTCACTAATTTATTACTTAGTAATCATAACAATACTTATTGTATTAGGTTCTAACTGGATAAAGAAAAAAGATATTATTTAAATTGTACAAAGGAGAGCTAAAAAATGTCTTATCTTGAAGTGGTGAATTTACGCAAAGAGTTTAAAGGTCATACAATATTACAAAATATTAATTTGTCTCTTGATAAAGGCAAAATATATGGTTTTTTTGGAAGAAATGCTTCAGGAAAAACAATGCTATTTCGAGCAATTTCAGGGCTAATTAAACCTACTGAAGGATATATAATGATAGATAAAAAAATATTACATAAAGATATGTCTTTTCCAAATAGTATAGGTGTTATTATCGAAACCCCGGGCTTTTGGGATTACTATACTGGATTAGAAAATTTGAAAATATTAGCTTCTATTAAAAGAATAATTTCTGTTAAAGATATTAAGCTTTCCATGAGTAGGGTGGGCTTAGATCCTGAAGATAAAAGAACGTTTAAAAAATACTCACTGGGTATGAAACAAAGGCTTGGAATAGCTCAGGCAATTATGGAAAAACCCGAGCTGATTGTTTTAGATGAACCAACGAACGCATTAGATGAGCAAGGAATTAACCTAGTAAGAACAATTTTATTGGAAGAAAAGAATAGAGGGGCACTTATTCTTATCGCAAGTCATAATAAGGATGATATAGAGCTTCTCTCTGATACTAAATATAAGATGGATTCGGGAAGATTAAGCCTTTTTATAGAACATTAAATCTTACAAAAGTTATATTGGAGGTAAGAACCTTGAAAATTAGTAACAGAATTCTTATCATAATAATTACATTTATAATCTTAATTAGTTCATTATTTAGTCTATATATCAAAAACACCTTTGCAAATGATCTGCTGTTTAATGATACTAACTATAATAATCTAAAATTTGCTTATTTGTTTGATCTTAATGGCGATTTTAATAATTCTATTGGAAACTTTAATGAGTTGAAGAAGATATCCCCATATATTATTTCCGTAAAACTTACCTCTGAAGATAAAACTAAATTTTCTATGGCCTTAAGAGATACAGTACAAATTTTGAAAGTTTTCAAAGGAGGTGGTGAACAACATTTAAAACAGGGAGATATAATCAATATTTTTGAGCCAGTAATTATTAGGGGCCAAATGCTTTATGCTAATAGTGGATATATCCCTATGCAAAAGAATAAAGAATACGTTCTCTTTCTAAAAGATATAATAAAACCTTCATGGTATCAATACAAGAGCGAAGATGGAAGGAAAACTTTTATTCCATCATCTACATTTTATGGAAAATTTATTTTAGATAAGGATACTCAAATAATGAAAGTTGATTATGGTGAAACGTATATTCCGATTGATCAAATAAATAAATACGATTTGGTACTTCTGAAAAATTCCAATCAAATTAAGAATATAGAACTTAAACAATATGATGCCGATAATGTAATTAATAAATATAAACAAATAAAAAAAGACTTAGCTACATATGTAGATGAGTCCAATAAATAGTAGTTCTGCGTCTCTTAATTTAGTGCCACTGAAAAGGGGTGAAAATAATGACTAAAAGAGTATTATCAATATTAATAACAATTCTAATACTCCTCATTGGTGGTAGTTTAATTTATAATAGGTTTTTCAAAATAACAAATTACCATACTGCTATTAATGCGGCCGATATAAAAGAAATACGAATAATCATAAAGTATAATGAAAAGAAAATTCGTGCAAAAGATTGGGCTCCAATTATCCAAGAGTTTAATAATAGTAAAATTATTCGGGTAAATAAACTTGATACAATAGGTGATGTTAATGTTTTCTTTGCCCTAAAAGATGGGCATTCCATAAACTGTGAAATTGGTGGTAATGAGCTTAAGGTATCACGCCTAATAGAACAAAAAAAAGTAGATTATATAGCTGAAAATAAAGAAATAAAGGATATCGTAACAAGCATATTTGGAACAAACTAAAGCCTCTTCGCATTATCTATCCTTCTAGGATGTCAAACACCGACAAGGAAGGGTTGAATAGATTTTTTGTTCAGTGAATTGGTCAATTATGTGATGAATTGGGGAGCACACAATATATTCGGGATCAGTAAACATGGTCATTTAGGGTGGCCATAGCTTTTTTCAGACGATGAATATTAAATAATTCTTGCTTTGAACATATATATAAAACAGCAGCCTTAGAGAACTGTTCCCTATCAGGGGGGGCATATTTTAGGGGCTGCTGTTTTATTGTTCTCAGTAGACAAATTTATTCAAAAAACGAAATAAAAGTAATATTTCGCCCTACAAATTAAGCCAAATATTTCCAAAGGTTTGGTATATAGTAATACATAAGAAGGATACCGCATAAAGATTAAATTGTGTTGATATTCAACAGAGATTCAAATCTCTTGTCTTGTGGGTCTACTCTCCCTGGAATCCTTATACTTAACGAAACAGAATTTCAAAAAAATACATCTATTAAGGAAGTCATAAATCATGGTTATAATTGAAAACCCTAAAGGCAGTCGGATTGGTCGAATTATTAAGTATTTCTTATTTTCTCTGTTAACTTTAACCGTCATATTATCAAGTGTTCTTGGAGTCCTATATTTGGTATATAAACCTACCATAGATTCAGCCAAGGAACAAGCAATTCTTAAAGTAAGAAATATAGACCAGCTAACCTTTAAAAGAGCTGGCAGCACCTTGATATTGGATAAGGACAATAAGCCAATTGCCAAGTTAGGCTTAAGCGGTTATAACTATGTAGACCTAGCGGATGTATCTGATTATGTGCCTCAAGGGTATGTCGCGGTTGAAGATAAGAACTTCTTTACAGAAGGAGCTTTAGATTATAAAGAAACAATAAAGGCCGGAATTTTGTACTTGCTAAACAGAGGTAAAGCAACTGTTGGCGGTTCGACGATTACTCAGCAAGTTGCCAAGAATGTTCTGCTTACACAAGATAGAACGGTCTCACGCAAGCTAACTGAAATATTCATAGCTTTCGACTTAACAAAACGATATACGAAAGACCAAATTATGGAGTTTTATATTAACAATTGTTACTATGGTGAAGGATGCTATGGAATAGAAAGTGCTGCCCGGTACTTTTTTTCAAAACCTGCTTCTAAGTTAAATCTGGCAGAAGCGGCAACCCTTTGTGGAATGTCTAATAATCCTTCTCTGTTTAACCCTATTACAAATCAGGAAAAGGCGACACAACGAAGAAATATAGTCCTCAATGCTATGATGGAGCAAGGAAAAATATCGCATGCTCAGTACGATGACGCAAAGGATACTAAGTTAACCCTCACAATTCACAAACCCGTTGCAACACCTGAAAATTATATGACAAGCTACGCTATTGATTGTACCGTGAGAGCGTTGATGGAACAAGATGGCTTCCAATTTAATTATACATTTAAGACAGATGATGAAAGAAATAATTATGAGTCTGAATATAAAGAAACTTACTCCCGATATGATAAACGAGTCCGCAGCGGCGGGTACACAATTTACACTTCGCTTGATGTCGCCAAACAATCCTTATTACAATCATCCCTGGATAATGGCTTAAAAGATTTTACGGACATAAATCCTACAAATAATAAATTCAGTATGCAAGGGGCAGCAGTTTCAATAGATAATAAAACGGGTTATGTAGTAGCTATTGTCGGGGGAAGAGGCGATCAGGATGTTTATAATCGGGCCTTCCTGAGTTATCGGCAACCAGGTTCATCAATTAAACCGTTACTGGATTATGCTCCTGCCTTCGAATTAGGTTATCATCCTCTGTCCCGGATAACTGATCAATATATTCCTAATGGTCCTCGAAATGAAGAAAACCGATACTACGGGCCTGTAAGTATTCGATTGGCGACGGAAATGTCTCTTAATACCGTTGCTTATCAGGTATTGACGAAAATAAAACCTCAAACAGGGTTAGCCTATTTAGAGGCAATGAGATATGCGGGGCTTCATCCTGAAGATAATATCCCCATTGCGAGTATTGGTGGGTTCACTGAAGGGGTATCACCTGTTGAGCAAGCGGGGGGCTTCTATACTTTAGCAAACGGCGGAAGGTATGTTCAACCCAGCTGTGTCAAAAAGATTGCCGATCTTGGACAAACAATCTATAAAAACAGCCGAGAAACGAAAAAGATTTATTCACCGGAATCTGCCTATATGATGACAGATATTCTCAAAGGAGTTATCAGTTCGAACTATGGCACTGGGCACAATTTACAAATTGATGGCCAGATAGTTGCCGGGAAGACTGGTACTACGGAAAACAGTAAAGATGGATGGTTTTGCGGCTATTCGTCATACTATACAACCGTTGTATGGTGCGGGTACGATATTCCCAAGGAAGTTAACAATTTGTTCGGTTCTACCTATCCCGGACACATTTGGTTGGACTTTATGACCAAGGTACATGAAGGTCTCCCAAGAGCAGATTTTCTCCAACCACAGGGAATTGTTTTTAAAACTATTGATTGGCGAGGTAATCCTACGGACTTTGACACAGGAACTCAGGATATGTTTTCTGAAACTTACTTAGAGAAGAGCTTAGGTGGGCAGGCCGACGTGAACGCGGCGCAGTCTGCAAAAG
The DNA here is from genome assembly GCF_049943955.1 of Desulfosporosinus sp. SYSU MS00001. Lineage (NCBI taxonomy): Bacteria > Bacillati > Bacillota > Clostridia > Eubacteriales > Desulfitobacteriaceae > Desulfosporosinus > Desulfosporosinus sp. SYSU MS00001. Next base: position 32,591 of record NZ_JBNFTW010000008.1, on the reverse strand, counting down.
ACAGTTCAACTATAACCGACCGAGTAATAACTCCTGAAGGGAATCAAATTCTCCAATCAGAGGACCAAGAGACAAAAGCTGAACAAGATGCCGATGCTGCTCTAGCAGTCCTGGAATCATTAACACCTCAAAGTTCACAAGAGAATAGGGATGCTGTTTTTTTAGATGCTCAAAATAAGATAGGAAAAATAAAGGATAAGGATAAACGTTCTTCCTATCTCAATAAAATTAGTGATGTGCAGAGGGTATTGGGTATTGGGGGCTCTTTTTAACCATGTTGATTTTCTGTGACACTTAATTCTAAAAACTAGTTTTGGTATGGCGCTGAAAAGCGCCTATCTTATTCTCCGAGGCTCAGCAATTTGTGCTTTTTGCATTAATTTTCGTGCCATAAGGTACTTTTTAAAGGTTTTTTATCCGAGTATTATAAACTTATTTAAGAAGTATGCAGACTATGCCAATTCTAGTAACTACTTTTCAGAACCATAATCAACCCAATCCTTTTTGATCAAATTCAAATGTTAAGGTAGATTCCGGTGCTTATGAGAAGAAGAAGGTAATGACTATGGAAGGTTTTAGAGATTTTGAGCTTAATTAAATTAATGAGGTGATTAGTATGGCAATTGGTTTTAAAATTGACTTTTTGTCCTATCAGGCCAAACATCGCGATTTGTTCCATTCATTTTGCTCTACAATTAGCTACTATCTTGAGCCTAGAGGTTGGGGAACAGAATTCCCATATTTACTAATACACTTCTATAATGGAAAGCTTGATTGGATTGACGTGTCGAAATTGATAGGTGAGCTTAAAGATATACGTGAGAGATTGAAGTACATCCAAACAACAGATATTATTTTAGACATTGAAGATTTAAGTGAAGGAGAATTGCTGAGGAAAAGAGAATGCAGTAATTACTGCGATTTATTGAATAGTTTTCTGGTGAATGATGGCCGGAATCTATTCGATGTTTTATTAACGGCCCTGGAAAATTCATTAATTGAAACTGATAAAGAGATTGCTTAAAAAGAGCCTTCCAAACATTAATTAAATGGCAAATCATAAACAGTGGGATGGTATTAGAAAGGGGCGTAGACCAAAAAGGTTTCTACGCCCCTTTCTAATGGTAAAGTCAGGGCAAAGACAATGATGAATTGCGAATAGTAATTTCTAATACATTACATATAAGATTTATATTTTTGTGGTTCTAAGAATTTGTTAAGCTTAAAAAGATTGATTTGAAGTCGTCTTAAAACCAAAGTGTAAAATATGAAAAAGCTGAAAGGACAATTGATGCAATAAGCATGGCCAAAACCGGCCGCAAAGCCCGGCTGCGTAAATTGGATAAATGAACATTGAGACCTAGGCCCACCATGGCGGCAGCCAATAAGAAAGGACCAATATCGTTTGAAATTACGGATAAAATAGTCTTAGGAATAGGAAGATAGGTACCGATGATACTCGTAACGAGAAATCCGAGTAAAAACCAGGGAAAGGGCGCTTTCTTTGCAGTCTCCTGACCATTTTTACGTGTCCACAGGGAAAGAATAATACTTAGAGGAATGAGTAAGAAAACCCGACCCAGCTTAGCTAATAAGCCAATCGTTAAGGCTGTCGGTCCTGCCGTTGCCGCAGCCGCAGCAACATGGCCTATCTCGTGTAAACTAATTCCACTCCAAATGCCAAATTGAACTGCGGTTATTGGAAGTAGGGGGCGAATTAAGGTGTAGCCAATCGCGAACAGAGTGCCTACTAAAGCGATGATACCTGCTCCGAGGGCCGTATCTTCATCATCGGCGTTAACGATCGGAGAAACGGCAGCAATAGCAGCAGCACCACATACACCTGTCCCGATGCCTAAAAGAAGGGAGAGCATTTTTTCTCCTTTAAAAAGTTTAGCTAAAAGCAATGTCACACTGATTGCAACAATGATGCTTAAGGCATCGTGAATTAAAAGCAGGCCCCCTTGGTTTAAAACAACATCAATGTTGAGCTTAAAGCCATAAAGAATAATTGCAAAGCGAAGGATTTTATGGGCGGAAAATTGTATTCCAGTGCGGATATCTTCCGGATAACCGAAAAGGTTACGATACAAAACTGCGATCAGAATTGAAGTGAGCATAGCTCCTATCCGGTCCAAGACAGGTAAATCCGAGGCTATTGTACCGATTCCTGCAATAACAAAGGTAAATAAAACACCGCCGTATAATTTGATAGAATTCGATTTCTGTAATGTTACCGCTGGAATTTCCATGTTATGAGACATTTCTTCAACCCTTCCATACCATACAAAATTTCCTGAAAGCTTTTAACCTATTGTTCCGGAACAGGCTCATTATTAAAGACGTTGATTTCAGGTTTCTGCACTTAAATATAAAGGCTGCAATTTAGACTTACAATCTAGATGTCTAATGTTAAGCATTTGGTTATTTAATATGTACACGCATCTCAAATCAGGGCAGCAATTTTCAGGTCAATTTTAAGGAGGTTATGGGTCTTGATTACGGAATCTCTTAAAGTATTTGTGACAGTTATTGAGCAAAACAGTTTTTCTCGGGCCGCTGAAGAGCTGTTTTTATCCCAGCCAAGCGTTAGTCTCCATATCCGCAACTTAGAAAATGAGTTCGGTGCCAAACTTCTGCATCGTTCTTCAAGGCGTCTCAGTCTTACTCCGGCCGGAGAAGCCTTATTTCGGCATGCCAGAGAGATTCTCAGTCATTATGATCAGGCAAAAAGTGAAATTAATGATCTTCGTCATGTCGTCACAGGAGCTTTGAAAATCGGCGCCAGTTTTACAATCGGTGAATATGTCTTGCCCCGTTTTTTAGCGGAAGTTTCGGAAAATTATCCTAATGTTGAGGTATCGGTAACAATTGCTAATACAGAAGAAATTGCTCAATTGCTCCACCAAAACCAACTGGACATTGGGATTGTCGAAGGCCAAGTGAGCCTTCCCGGCATTGAAGAAGAACCTTTTATGCATGATGACATGCTTTTAATTGTTCCTAACGGGCATCCATTAAGTAAGCTCAGCAAAGTTTCCGCTGAAGATCTTCAAGATCAGGTTTGGATTTTAAGGGAATCTGGTTCAGGAACTCGTTCTTTCAGCGATGATCTTTTGAAGTCCTTAGGAGTAAAGATGAACCGTTCTTTTGTCTTTAGCAGCAATGAGGGAGTTAAAGAAGCAGTGATTAATGGTCTTGGGATTACGATTGTATCCCGTCTTGTTGTTCACAAAGAAATAGCCGCTAAGGTAATTAAAACAATACCGATTAAGACCAAAGAAAAACTCCAGTTTTCCCGCAAACTAAGCATTCTGCACAGCCAAGAACCGGCAAGTTCTAAAGCAGTTGAGGAATTTCTGGAGAAATTAAGACTATTTGAATTGTAAGTAATACCAACCCGAATACCGGCAAAATTGAGGGATATATCATTTGTATCTTTATATAAATGACGCTAAAATGTTTAGGTATAAATAACTTAAACATTGAAAGGAACAACTAACAACTTATGACGATGTGGAAGCGTAACTTAATTATCTGTTGGTTCGGCTCCTTTGCCACGATGGCTGGTATGAACCTTGTAATTCCTTTTCTTCCCGTTTACATCCAACAATTAGGTGTTCATAATATAGCCAGAGTTGAAGAGTGGTCCGGTGTTGCTTTTGGTGCAACTGCTCTCTCCGCCGCTATTGTCTCCCCGCTTTGGGGCAAACTGGCCGATATACATGGCCGCAAGCTGATGTTGTTAAGAGCAAGTCTGGGGATGGCTGTGATTATGGTTTTAATCGGATTCGTTCATAATGTTTATGAACTTGTTGGCCTCCGTCTCTTAATGGGTGCCATATCTGGTTATGTACCGGCAGCGATAACCCTTGTTTCCTCTCAAACTCCCAAAGACCGTGCCGGTTGGGCTCTGGGTACTCTTACTTCCGGGTCAGTTGGAGGCTCCTTAATCGGTCCTCTTGTTGGTGGTACTTTATCTGAACTTATCGGTTTGCGCCATGTTTTTTATGTCACTGGGGGATTTCTGTTTTTGGCATTTCTAATTGCTTTACTGTTTATCCATGAAGACTTTGTACCGAACAACTCGGCTCGGCTGTCCGGTCAAGAATTTTGGAAGACTATTGACAAGCCCAAGATCCTGATAGCAATGTTTATAACCTCGTTTATGCTTCAATTAGCCAGTATGTCGATTGAACCCATTGTTACCATTTACGTCAAGCTTTTAATGAATAACGCCAATCATGTTGCGATTATTTCCGGAGCAGTCGTTTCTGCTGTGGGATTGGCTAATGTCCTTATTGCTCCCCTCCTGGGTAAACTATCAGACAGGGTAGGGCCATATTCGGTGCTATTTGTCTGCCTCCTTGGGGCAGCTGTAATTATAATTCCTCAAGCATATGTCCGAAATGCCTGGCAGCTTATTATTTTACGCTTCATAATGGGCATGGCAACCGCCGGCTTTTTGCCATCGATTAATTCGCTTCTGAAAAGTAACATTCCGGAAACAATTTCAGGTAGAATATTTGGGTATAATAATGCAGCTCAAAATTTAGGTAACGTCGTGGGCCCTGTATTAGGGGGCCAGATGGCAGCCTTCTGGGGTTTCCATTATGTGTTCTTTTCTACAAGTATATTACTTCTCATCAATGCTTTTTGGGTTTACAGAACGGGTAAAGGACAATATGAAGCATCTGCTCCCAATTGCTCGGGTTAACCGGCACTGGCAAGTGAACTCATTCTGAAAGTATGTGATTTATCAACTTGGAAAGGAAGGCTTTAAATGCCAGAAAACGTAAAGCTTAATGCCGACAGGTTTTTGGGATTTGCTGATATTTATAATAACTCACGTCCCCAAAGTCCTGAAAAGGTAAAAGAAATTTTATTAAACTATTTAGGACGCAATCCATCGCTGGTTGTTGATTTGGGATGCGGCACAGGCCTCTCCACAGCAATCTGGAGCGATGTGAGTCGTCAGATTATAGGAATAGAGCCTAGTGTGGATATGCAAAGGATAGCTAAAGAGAAACTAGCTAATCTTAGCAATATTGAATTCATTTCTGCCTTTTCCAACGATACAGGATTGGAGAATAATTGTGCAGATATCATTACCTGTTCGCAGTCATTTCACTGGATGAACCCTCAACAAACATTGAAGGAAGTGTCGAGGCTGCTGACGATAGGCGGCGTTTTTGCAGTTTATGATTATGATTGGCCGCCGGTTTGTAACTGGGAAGCCGAGCTGGCATACAGCCTGCTCTTTGAAAAGGTTGCGGAAATTGAGTCTAACCATCCTAAGCTAAAAGATAGTTTTGTGAGATGGAACAAAGACAACCATCTTACGAACATAAAAAATAGTCAAGAATTTCGCTATGTAAGGGAGATCGTATTTTCGAATTCTGAAAACTGTACTGCTCAGAGATTAATTAAGCTTGCCTTAAGCCAAGGTGGATTACAAGCTATTCTCAAAGAAGATAAGGATAGGATTAATCCCTACTTAGTAAGGTTTCAGGAGAAAATATTAGAGATCTACAGTAATACTGAATTTAGTATTGACTTCTGTTATCGCCTGCGCATAGGCATTAAATAATCTAAACTATGTTTTAAGACTTTATGGTACATCAAAGGGAGCTTCTAGGTTATAGCATGACTTTTCTTGAGAAAGTAGTTACCATATTCCGAAGGCAAAGGTCTGTTTAAGAGTATTTATAAACGATAGCAGTAACTGCAGGACAAAAGGTGCTCTAGATGAGTTAAAATGTGTCCTGCAGTTTTTTATTTCTGGAATAATTAATATACTTTCTTCCCTACACTTCTAACTTTTCCAGAACTTCATTAAATTCACTTCTAATCTCGGTTAATGAATATTCTACTTTTGGGGGAACTTGATGATAGACCTTACGAAGAATAAGTCCGTTTTCTTCCAAAGTCCGCAACTGTCTGGTCAAGGTTGCCGTGCCTTGCAAATGCAGAAAACTTTTTCTAACATTAGATACAAATTGTGACAAATTATACAGTATATCTATGTTATACTACACATGAAAGAGTTTTTAACATAATTATTTCCTTTTTGCTAATTTAATATATAATTAGGAAGTTTTGAAGCATGTATTGGATAATTTGGGCGCTTTATACATGTGGAACGAGTAGCGCAACCGGCCTGGTTTTTAAGTAAACCAGGTTTTTTATTTGGGGAGGAATAATTTTGAAAGAATTAAGATTGTTTTTAATCCCGGGTTTTGTTGGCCGAAAAGGTCAAGATACAGGTTAATAGATATATAGTTTGGAACTAGCCCCAGTGAACTCGTTCAGCTAAAGCTGAACATCGGGGCTTCAGATACAATAATGTCCAGTGGACATTATTGCCGAGTCGCCTTTCCCAATAGGAATACTTAGCGGCGAAGGGGGACTCTACCCCAGCTGAAGTTAACGAAGGACCCACCCCCACTTGTAGGAGTGGGGGTCTTCAAAACTGGATAAAAATTGAGTCCTTTGATGTTGAGGGAGTAACTATGAAAGAAAGAAAATATGTGCTTATAGGATTAAGTATTGGATTCATTCTTTTTTTGTTTGACAGATGGCTAGATTCCCATAATCACTCTTTAAGAATTTCTTGGCTATGGATATTATTGGGCTGGTTTACCGGCAGCCTCTTTATACGGATACATAATGAGCAAAGGAAACGAGAAGAGGCAATAAAAGAAGATCGTCAACGTATGTTTGATTTATTTAACAGTCTTCCAGGAATAGTGATTGTTGTAGGAGAAACTTATGAAGTACACTTTGTTAATCGTAATTATCTTTTGGAATTTGGCGAAAGGAATGGTAAGTTTTGCTATAACATGCTCAAGAGGAATAGACCATGTGAGAACTGTAGAATAAAGGAAGCGTTCTTTACAGGGCAACCCATAAAAGATGAGGAAATTTTTTACAATAGTAAAATTTACGAGGTTAAAATCCAACCGTTTATGGATGTGAATGGAACAAGGCTTGTCATTAAAACCCTTTATGATATAACGGAGCGAAAAAAAGCTGAGCAGGAATTGACACGCTTACATCTAGAAATGGTCAATCTGGAACGTTTTAATTTAGTAGGCCAAATGGCAGCTGGAATAACCCATGAAATCAGGAATCCAATTACAACGGTACGGGGATTCCTCCAGCTGCTTGGCTCCAAACCAGAGTTTCAATTACAAGGAGATACCTTTATGCTCATGATCAATGAGCTTGATCGTGCAAACAAAATTATTTCGGATTTTCTCTCCCTTTCACGTCATTCTCCAAAAGAACAAGATCACCTAAATATCAATGAGATTTTAAGACACTTGTATCCTTTACTTGAAGCAGATTCTCTTTCTCAGGATAAACAAATAAAGTTTCTGCCCGGAGAAACGCCTAAGATCTTACTAAATCCGGATGAGATTTCGCAGCTAGTGCTTAATTTGTGTCGTAATGGTTTAGAGGCGATGCAAGCGGGGGGAACATTGTGTATGTCTACCTATGTCGAGAATAGTCAGGTGGTATTATGTATCGAGGATGAAGGGGGCGGCATTCCAATAGAATACTTAAATGATATTGGAACACCGTTTTTTACAACGAAAGAGAATGGAACAGGGTTAGGGTTAAGTACTTGTTACGATATTGCTAATCGTCATAACGCGACAATTAACTTCAAGAGTAATCCTAGAGGAACAGTGTTTTTTGTATGTTTCCCAATATTAGTGCCCAAAATGGCTAGTTAATATAGCCGAAATTTGCGTAATGTATAATCCTATACATAACAAAAGTCCAAACATTGTATTGGTTTGAGCTGTATCGCGAACTGCAGGCATCATTTGAGAGGGCTGATTTTTGCCGATAAACCCTTTTTTTGCTTGTATGGCTTTGGGAATGCTTAATAAGACAATCAGAAGCAAGGGGGTGACCGACCCTCTAATAACTAATCCTATGATCCAAAGATAAGCTGCAGCGAACATAGCTCCGAGTACGAAAACGGCATGTTCATGTCCAATTAAAATAGCTATTGTCTTTCGGCCCGAAGCCTTATCCCCATCAAGATCGCGTATATTGTTGGCCATATTAATAGCACCGACTAAAATACCGGTAGGTATGGAAACGAGGATACTTTTCTCGTTGATATATCCTGTTTGGACGAAGAATGATATAAGAATAAAAAAAGTTCCCATTAGTAAGCCGGCAAAAATTTCGCCTAGGGGAGTATAGGCTATGGGCAACGGCCCGCCGGTATATAAATAGCCAATCAGCATTCCAACAAGCCCGATTAAGGCTAACCACCAACTGCTGTGAGCACAAATGTAAATGCCAAATAATATGGAAACACCGTAGCATCCCAAGGCGAGCCGCAGCACAGTTTTGGGCCGGAATCCTTCCCGGACAATTGCTCCGCCAATGCCAATAGAATCTATCGTATCCAGGCCGCGTTTAAAATCATAATATTCGTTAAACAAGTTTGTAGCTATTTGGATGAGCAGACAGCTCATGAGCATGGTCCCAAAAACGAGTTTATGCCAAGCGGTATAACCTAGGGATAAGGATGTACCGATAAATACGGGAATAAAGGATGCAGTTAAAGTGTGAGGTCGAGTTATTTTCCATAAAACTTTTAGTTTCCCTGGCTTTTCGGGGGTTGAATAGGGCATAGTATCAGGCATAGTATTCATGATCTTTTCCTTTCATATGAAACATCTGAGATTAAGTTATGAAATAATCTTAGCTTAGCAAGTGATCTTTGCGCAATATAATTATAGCACTGGAATTTAGCTGTGAGAGTATTTAACGGCTAATCATGTTAATTTTGTCTTCTGTATAATCTTGAACATTACGCTAAAAAGTGATATCTTCATTACAGAATTAATACAATTTCAAAGAGGGAGCTTAAGGAAGTAAGCTGAGAGGGCAGTTGATACCACTGCCGACCTTTGAACCTGATCTGGGTAATGCCAGCGGAGGGAAGTGATGATTGAATGATTAATGGTATGTAAACCGCTCATTTCCTAATGGGCGGTTTTTTATTTTCCCATAGAAATTTATCTGGCCGATAGTTGTCCAAGAAAAGAATTTTGATCTTAGTAAATGGAGGAGAGTTTCCGGTGGAAAATCATGAATCTGAGGATAAACGATCTATACCTGTTTTGACGATTGGTGTTGAGGAAAGATTACCTCCCTTGCGTAACGTCTTATATGGGCTGCAGCATGTTTTTGTCTCTAATGTTTGGCTTGACCCCATCTTTGTTGCCGCTATGATCGGTCTTCCAGTTGCTCTAGCCGCTAATATGGTAAATGCAATTTTTATTGCCGCCGGGCTGGTGACGCTCACTCAGGCCACTAGGCTTGCCCGTTTGCCGATTGTCCAAGGTCCATCGGCGGCTTTTGATACTCTGATGATTAATGCGGGTAAGGCCAACAGTCTTCCAGCTGCCGGGGGAAGTATTATGTTAAGTGCGGCCATTGTTTTTCTGCTGGCTGTCACTGGGGTACTTGAGCGTCTGCGCTCCTTATTTACTAAAGCCGTTACCGGGTCAGTGATCATTGCCGTGGGAATCGCCCTCTCGGGATTTACTCTCTATGAATTTTTAGGAGGTTCGCAAGGAATGTCTACCTTCCTTGCCCCGCAGATTCTGGCAATTTCAATTCCGACGGCTCTTGTTGTCATAATTCTGTCGCTTTTTGGCAAAGGGTACTTTCGGACCTACGCTTTTTTGATTGCCCTTGTAATTGGGGATATCATCGCAGCCGCCTTAGGGCAAATTCATTTTTCGGCCATGGCAGAGAAGGCCTGGTTCGGATTTCCAAGATTACTTCCTTATGGTGCTTTAACACTTAATGGGACGGCCTTTGTCACCTTCTTCATTGGTTATATCGTAGCAGTAATTGAAGCACTGGGAGTCTATCATGCGGCCTCGGAAATGGCCGACATCAGCTTAGACGCCCAACGCATCCGCAATGGTTTTGCCGGAGAGGCTGCAGGGTCTATGATTTCTACTCTCATAGGCGGTTTTCCGACCACAGCGTATGCCCAGAATGTCGGGCTCCTTCGTCTGACGGGTGTGGGCTCGCGCTTTACGGTTATGACAGCCGGGGCCATTTTTCTGGTACTTGGCTTTATACCGAAAGCAGGGGCGTTACTGGCCGTAACTCCCGATGCAGTTGTGGGTGGGATCTTTTTGCCGGCTGCTGTTTCGTTAATTTATACCGGCCTTTCCACCCTTAATACCATGGAGAAAACAGAGGCCAATTATATGATAGCGGGATTTTCAATACTGCTTTCTGTATCCTTACCTGGTGCAGTAAAAGGAATGACCGGTCATCTGGGAGATTTTTTATCCAATGGAATTATGATCGGGGCTTCAACGGCCATCATCTTACAAATTATCTTAGTTATGATTCCTGGTTGGCTGAGGAAAAGAGGACGAAAGGAGAACTTATGAATGAAAGGTTGGTCAGAAGAATTAGTAAAGGAAATTTTAGGGTTTATTCATGCTTACTCAGATTGCCACAGCCTCGAGGCTGAACTTGATCCTGAATTTAATGATCTTGCCTTGAACATCTTTAAATTTCAATATGAAGGGAATCCCCACTATAAACGTTACTGTCAGCGTCGTCACAAATCTCCGTTAACCGTTAAACGGTGGGAAGATATCCCCCCGATACCCTTTCAGATGTTCAAAGAAACAGTTCTAGCCTGCGAGCCTATTGAGGAGGCAGAAGCAGTTTTTATGACCAGCGGCAGTACCAACAAAGAAAAGCGCGGACGTCATTATCATCCGACTCTTGAAGTTTGGGATGCATCCATGGTGCCTCCCTTTAAACACTATGTCCTCCCTGATCGGGACCAAATGACGATTTATGTTCTGTCGCCGGCAGAAGATGTCAATGAAAATTCCTCGCTATCCAGGTATTTATCCCTGGCCGTCAAGCATTATGGAACTCGGGACAGTGCTTTTTTCTTCAGTAAAGAGGCTGGGTTTGATATGGCAGGCTTAGTATCCGCTTTACGTAAAAGTGAAGCTAAAGGTGAACCAGTGCTTCTGATGGGTGCTACTTTTGCCTATGTACACTTTTTGGATTATTGCCGGGCGGAGGGATTAGCCTTTAATCTTCCGAATAACAGCAGGATTTTTGACACAGGGGGATTAAAGGGGCAAGCCAGGGAGGTTACAACAGAGGAATTATACAGTTGGTTTAAGGACTATTTTAGTATTGAACGAGAACTTTGCATCAATATGTATGGAATGACGGAGTTGAGCTCTCAACTTTATGATCGTACGATTGCGACAAAGGTTAAGGGTGGACGGGTATGTTTAGAAAAAATAGGACCTGCCTGGACACGGCTTCAAGTGTTGAATCCTGATACGTTGAATCCTGTTCCTTTTGGAGAAACAGGATTGCTTGCACATTACGATTTAGCCAACTGGAATTCTGCTGTTGCTGTCTTGACCGAAGACCTAGGGTATCAAACCGAGAATGGTTTTGTCTTATTGGGACGAACTAAAGGTTCCGAAGCACGTGGGTGCTCCATTGCGATTGATGAAATGCTGGCGGAGCAAACTAGTCGTTAACTAAGAGGTGTTAGTAAATTGGGGCAACACATTTTGGCTTGCTTTGTTCCTAAAGGGATTTGCATTGAAAGCTATGAGGAACATACCTTCGGCGAATACATCCTGGAATTTCCGAATCTGTCCAGCGCTCAGGTTATGGAGCTCAGCACTCGCCTGCGTTTGAACCGCGGCAAGTATTTAGCAAATTTAAAAACTGAGCGTATTGTTGAGATTATTGATAAAACTATTCACTTATGGTTAAATCCTCAATACCCATTGCGCAAACTAGCTGAAACCTTGCTTCCCATGATTACCGGTTATGATGCAGAGATAGTTCGTCTCGAACTTAAACGGTTTCTGAGGGGATTTCGCAAAAAGGATTTATATCGATTTCTTGATGAGGAGTTTGATAACCCAGGGATGTTAGACAATTTCCGTCCCCGTAAATCTGGGGGCTTTACTCGAGCCTATGGACCGGAACTTATCCTCCATTTTTTCTCCGGCAATGTGCCGGGATTACCCATTTGGAGTATGATCATGGGTTTGCTTCTTAAATCTGCCGGGATCGGGAAAACGTCCTCCGCCGAACCTTTAATGGCGGTTTTGTTTGCTCAATCCTTAGCCGAAGTTGACGAAAACTTGGCTGAATGTTTGGCCGTGCTTCCCTGGAAAGGTGGCAGTGCTCAATTTGAAGACGTTCTCCTTGAGAGGGCAGATGCGGTCGTGATCTATGGCTCAAGTAAAACGGTAGAAAAAATAAAGTACAAAGTACGACAGCCGATTCCCGTTCTTGGATACGGTCATAAGATTAGTTTCGCCGCCATCGGTCGGGAAGCTCTGACAGCCGACCGCTATCAGGATACCGTACATCGTCTGGCTAATGATGTTTCGGTCTATGACCAGCAGAGTTGTCTATCCCCGCAGTTGGTTTTCGTGGAGAGAGGCGGTGTAATCAGTCCACAGCAATTTGCTCAGTTTCTTGCTTCTGAACTTGACCGTTACGAGAAACGCCGTCCGCGGGCCAAGCTAGTTGATGCTGAAATCCATTCCATTCGTTCTCTGCGCAATCGCTATGAAGCGGTGGCAATCAGCAATCCCGACATTGATGTTTATGCAAGCAGGGCAGGAACAGAGTGGACGGTTATCTATCATGGGCGGCCGGGGTTTGAAGGCTCCCCTCTCAATCGAACGATCCACGTTTTTGCCTGTCAATGCCTTGAAGAGGCTTTTGGTCACTTGCGGCCCTATCGTTCTTATTTGCAGAGTGCAGGAATAGCAGTCGCTCCGGAGAGGCTTGAGGTCCTTGCGCATTGCTTAGCTCAGGAAGGAGTAAGCCGGATTACAGCAATAGGTCAGATGACCTTGGGAGTATCGGGATGGCATCATGATGCACGTTTTAATTTAGCAGATCTGGTTCGCTTTGTAGATATTGAGCGGAGCGCTGAACAACTTGCTGAATTATACGACCCAGACGTCGAGTAAAGAGGAGGACCTATTTTGAAGGATAAGGTGATCTTAGTGACAGGCGCCAGTCGTGGAATTGGCGGAGCAATAGCCAAACACTTTGCTTCACTTCAGGCAATCGTCATTGTAAATTTTTTGAGAAACACCCAATTGGCGGAGGAAGTTGTTGGGGATATTCAATCACTTGGGGGGCAGGGTTTTGCACTTCAAGGGGATGTTACTCAAGAAGAAGCGGTCAGAAGGATGGTTGAAGAAATCGTTGATAGTTTTGGAACAGTTGATGTGCTGGTGAACAATGCTTTATGTCATTACACGTTTAACCCTAAACTGCGCAAAACAGCCTGGGAATTAGAATGGCAGGATTATCAGACTCAGATTGATGGCAGCCTGAAAGGGACATTTAATACTTGCAAAGCAGTTATGCCCCTGATGAAGCGTCAAAACTTCGGCCGCGTGATCAATATGGTGACCAATTTGATCAATTTTCCTATAGTCCCGTATCATGACTACACCACTGGCAAAGCTGCTGTCTTAGGATATAGCCATAGTCTGGCCAAAGAATTAGGGCCTTTTAACATCACAGTGAACTGTGTCGCACCTGGTCTCACTTATCCCACAGATTCCAGCCGGGATACACAGGAGGATGTCCGCGAATCAATCATCCGCCTTACGCCCCTTGGCAGGCTGGCCAGGCCAGAGGATATTGCCGGAACAGTTGCTTTCCTTGCTTCAGAGGAAGCATCCTTTATTACCGGGCAGACACTTTATGTCGATGGCGGGCTGACCATGAAATAACACTATGCTTTATGGACAGGGTCAAGCAAAAAATTGGTAATTTGTCGTAACCGATTGTTCAACAGAGGAACTATTTAGAGGCAGCTTAACCTAATTTATTGGCCTCAAAAGGAGGATAGCCTGTGAACATAATGATTAATGGTGAAAAGGCAGAATTAAGGGACACTATTAGTCTGCAACGATGGGTAGAAGGACAAAACATTCCCCATAATACTGTGATAATTGAATATAACGGGGAGATTATTCCTGAAGAACATTGGGTGAGTGTTGAATTGAAACAGGGAGATCAATTAGAGATTTTGAAATTTGTTGGCGGAGGCTGATTTGTCCCGATCGAGTTAAAACGTCTAAAGGAAAGCCAATAGCGAAGTTAAAAGATAAGTTAAACAAAAGTTAAAAGAAAGGGTTAGAAGAGAAAGGAGATTGACAGACTATGCAGCAAGTAAATTGTGAACCGCTTAATGATCCCTTCGAGATCGGAGGCCAAAAACTCAGAAGCCGTTTGTTTACAGGTACAGGTAAATTTTCATCCCATGAGTTAGTTCCGCAAATCATTGAAGCTTCCGGGACACAAGTTGTTACCATGGCTTTGCGCCGTTTAGACTGGAAAAACCCTCAAGAAAATATTCTTAATTACATACCTAAGGGTATTACATTGCTGCCTAATACCTCCGGAGCTCGTACGGCGGAGGAGGCAATTCGAATAGCCCGGTTGGCGAAAGCTGCCGGATGTGGAAATTGGATTAAGATCGAGGTTATTCAGGATCAACGGTATCTTTTGCCCGACAATCCGGAAACCCTCATTGCTGCCGAACAGTTGGTGAAGGAAGGATTTGTGGTACTTCCCTACATGAGCCCTGATTTGGGAACAGCCAGGAGGTTGGAGAGCGTGGGAGCCGCTGCAGTCATGCCTTTAGGAGCACCAATAGGAAGCAATCGGGGATTGCAAACCCGAGAACTTATTCGCATTTTGATTGAAGAAATATCCCTGCCCATCATTGTAGATGCAGGAATAGGGCGTCCTTCTCAAGCGGCAGAAGCCCTTGAAATGGGAGCTGCAGCAGTCCTTGTCAACACGGCCATAGCTACTGCTGATCAGCCGCTGGAAATGGCTCATGCCTTCCGTTTAGCCGTGGAAGCCGGCAGAAGGGCTTATCTTGCAGGGCTGAGCGCCCAGCGCAGCCAAGCAGAAGCTTCCTCTCCTTTGACAGGCTTTTTAAGGGAGGAGTAGTTATGTTCTTCGATGAATTTAAGTCCTGGCAAAAAGATTTGACACATTATTCCTTTGAACAAGTTTCTCAGGGCGATGTGGAAAGAGCCCTCGGTCACGAACATCTGGATTTCATGGATTTTTTAGCTCTTCTGTCCCCAGCGGCGAAACTTTATTTAGAACCCATGGCTCAAAAAGCTCATCGACTAACTCTGCAAAATTTCGGCAAATCCATACTCCTTTTTACACCTTTGTATTTAGCAAACTTTTGTTCCAACCAATGTGTGTACTGCAGTTACAATATTAAGAACAAAATCCTGCGACGGAAGTTAAGTTTGGCCGAAGTTGAGGTGGAAGGAAAAGCTATAGCGGAGAAGGGACTTCAGCATTTGCTCTTATTAACGGGAGAATCTCGTCAGGCGAGCAGCCCGGAGTATATCGCCGATTGCACAAGAGTTCTCAGACCATATTTTGCGTCCTTAGGAATTGAAGTTTATCCTCTTGAAACCCAAGAGTACCGGGAGCTTTACGCGGCTGGAATTGACACCTTAACGATTTATCAAGAAGTTTATGATGAAGATATGTATGCCTCAGTACATTTGGCTGGACCCAAACGTATTCACCGTTACCGCCTGGAAGCGCCTGAACGAGCCTGCGAAGCAGGGTTCAGCGGTGTAACCATTGGGGCGCTTTTAGGTTTAGGGGAATGGAGAAAAGAAGCGTTCTTTACGGGATTGCATGCGAGTTACTTACAAAAAACCTATCCTGACGTGGAAATTGCCGTATCTGCACCACGGATGCGTCCGCATGCCGGTTCCTATAAACCGCAATATCCCATTACTGATGCTGAACTTGTCCAAATTCTTCTGGCTTATCGCTTATTTATGCCGCGAGGGGGGATTACTCTTTCAACAAGAGAAAGCGCCCCCATGCGCGATGCTTTATTGCCCTTAGGTATTACAAAGCTCTCGGCAGGTTCTCTAACTTCTGTGGGCGGTTATGCGGAGTCAACGGAAACAGGAAGCGCTCAATTTGAAGTGTCGGATGAACGTTCAGTTGAAGAGGTCGTAGCCATGCTGCGGTCAAAAGGGTACCAACCCGTATTCTGCGACTGGGTTAACCTGCGTGACACGCGTGACAGGCGAGGGGCATAAACCATGAATCCTTTGCTTGAAAGTTTAAAAAATACCTTAGGCGAAAGGTTCTTTTCCCGCTTCACAGGTGCAAAGATCGGGATCGCAGGCGCAGGAGGTTTAGGCTCTAATGCAGCCATGCATCTTGTCAGATCAGGGTGTCAAGACTTAACGATTGTGGATTTTGATCGGATAGAAGCGAGCAATCTTAACCGGCAATTTTATTTTGCCGACCAAGTAGGGCGTTTTAAAGTAGAAGCTTTAGCGGAAAATTTAAAACGTATTAATCCTGATGTGCAATTGCGGATAGCTACAGAAGAAATCGGCAAGGAAAATATCGAGGACTTATTTGCAGACTGTGATCTTTGGCTTGAAGCCTTAGACCGGGCTGAAATAAAAAAACTATTTGTCGAAGCGGCAGTGACCCTTGGAAAAAAAGTTGTAAGTGCCTCAGGGATAGCAGGCTGGGGGAATTCAGACGCCTTAAGGACTCATCAAATTAATTCAAAGTTGGTCATCGTTGGAGATTTAACATCCGAAGTCACTCTGCATCGACCGCCGATGTCCCCAAGAGTCAGCATAGCGGCGGCTAAGGAAGCTGATGTCGTTCTTACTTGGATTTTAGGGCAGGAGGATTGACTTTTATGATTCTACCAAAGGGGATATACGCCCTTACCTCTGAACCTCACTCTCTGGGCAGAAGTAACGTAGAAGTAGGTAAGCAGATTCTAGAGAGCGGTGTAAAAATTCTGCAGTATCGGGAAAAATCGAAAAAGATGAAGGCTATGTATGAAGAATGTCTGGCTTTAAGAACGATGACTCGTGAGGCCGGAGCCTTATTTATTGTCAACGATCATCTCGATTTAGCCCTAGCAGTTGATGCGGACGGGGTCCACGTTGGTCAGGACGATCTGCCCGTTAAGGTTGTGCGAGGAATTGTGGGGCCGAATCGCCTAATTGGTCTGTCTACTCATTCCCCTGAACAAGCCCAAGCCGCAGTAAGGGAAGGAGCGGATTATATTGGTGTTGGTCCAATTTATAAAACTCAGACGAAAACCGATGTCTGTGCTCCCGTTGGTTTAGAGTACTTGCGTTATGTGGTTGAAGACTTGGATATTCCCTTTGTAGCCATTGGCGGAATCAAGGAGCATAATTTACCTGACGTAGTCAAAAACGGCGCTGAGACTGTGGCCTTAGTTACCGAGATCGTTGGCAGTGAGGATATCCCCGGCACTATTTTGAAGTTAAACCGCATCTTGAAAAAGAAAGTTGGCTAAGACACCCCATATCTACGTTATAGGAAGAATGAAAATAGGAAGTGTGGATTGGCCGAGTGTCCCTGAAGCCATGGACGGCGAGAAGGGAACGCCGGCCGTCCATGGCCTATAATAAGCCTTGGGTTGCTATATTGGACAAGAACAAATGGATTGGAATATAAATAATTGATTGTCAAGATAAAGCGATCCTATAGACATAAAACTATTTCCGGTGGTACTCTTTAAGTAAGATCAAGATGGAAAAAGAAATATAATTCGCATATAGATTTTAGATGTTTCAAGAAGAAACATGTGAATGTTAACACTTTAACAAGGAGGGGTTTAATATGGAAAAATGTGCTGAATTTATAAAACGATTTACGTTAAAGGGTCAAGACAGTTGTGTAAGAGAGCTAAGAGAAGAGGAACTCCAAGAGTATCAGCAAGTCTATCATGATCTGATAACAAAACTTATTCAAACAGGCGGCGAGATACCCCGAAATATGGAGATTCAAGTAATTAATAAAGTTGTTACTCAAAATGATGAGGATGTAACTCCCTTGGGGATGGTTCGTGTAAGTTTCGAATATTTGGCGAGGATATTGACCTTTGCTAAAGGACTGGGGATTCAATGGCAAGTTGATATTCGAGAATGTACAGATACTCACTTTAAGGAATTGTCCTATTTTAAAATCATGGTTGATTGTGATAAAGATCTATTTGTGACTATGGCCAAAGAAGCAGGATTTAGGTATCCTAGACTTTGCGTTCAGCAAACAGCCTAATTTTGAAACGGAAAATATATCAAGAAACGAAAAAATAACGTCTTCAAAGATAGACGTTATTTTTTCGTTTCTTAGAGTCAAAATTATTCTCCCAGAGCAGCTAAACTGTAAGATACAACTAATAGGCAGAAAAATGATAGCAATTCGAAAAAAATTATTTTAAACTGGGCTGTTTTAGTATTGTATACATCAAAAAGTCAGCGTCCCAAGGATGCAGTTTGCAGCGCTCCTTTGTTGTTACCCTGCTTTAGTCTGATTTCTCGAGAAGACTGAAGTGCTTTCCTGAGAATGTTACTTTTTTGTTACATATTGGAGATTCAAGAAGGAATATTTAGGAAAAGTGTTGAATTGAAATTTGTAATTTCAAGGAACAACTTTAAAGTGAGATAAGCAAGCAGCGTTTGATTTGTTGTAAAAGATACTGAAATTAAAGAGGGTTGTCAATGGAAGAGGATATGAATTTTCAATACCATCAATTTAATCGGTATAAGTATATCATTGAAAATATTAAAGATGTGGTTTGGGAAATGACTAAGGATTTCGTTTTTACCTTTGTAAGCCCAAACGTTAAGGAGATGACAGGTTATGATGTTGGTGATTTGATAGGACATAAAATGCCGGAGTTTTTGGCTGAAGAGTCAAGAAATCAGTTTATCAATCAGTCCATGCCACGTGTTCAAAAACGAATAGATGGAGATTCCGAAGAAATAATCTTATATGATGTTCAATTTGTTTGTAAGAACGGATTTGTCAAATGGTTTGAAGTATCTTCTAAGCCGATGTTTGAAGAAGAACGATTCATCGGGTACATAGGGACAACCCGTGATATAACAGAAAAAAAAGAATATGAAAGCCAGTTAAAAACTTATATTAACGAGCTAAAGGTAATGAATGGTAAGCTTGAAAAAATGGCCACGTTGGATGCGTTGACTGGGGTATATAACCGCAGAAAATTCAATGATGATCTTAACCTAGTCATTAAGGATAAGGAAAAGTATAATATCTCATTTTCCTTAATATTCTTTGATATTGATCATTTTAAGACGATCAATGATCGATATGGGCATAAAACGGGTGATCTTATTCTGCGGCATATTTCTGATTTAGTATTGATGAATATCAGAAAAACAGATCGCTTATTTCGTTGGGGCGGAGAAGAATTTATCATTATCCTAAATGGATCGGAGTTAGAGGACGCGAGAAAGGTTGCCGATAAAATAAGAAACGTAATCCAAAAACGTGACTTTGGAATAGGACAAAAAATAACCATTAGTTTAGGAGTTGGGGAATATAAACCAAATGAAAATACTGACCAAGTTATAATAAGGCTGGATAAAGCATTATTAGAAGCGAAGTCTAAAGGTCGAAACAGGGTTATCTCCTGCTAAGCTTTATGTCACATAATTACTTAGTACTTTGTTAGACCACCGCAAGTAAATAACGTTTGCTGGTCTATGCTAGTGAGTGTATCGTCCTTGGTAACCAGGGAATTTATATAATTCTTTTGCTGTAAGAGATCGAAATCCCATTTTGGTCCAGAATAAGCGAGCTTCGGCAATTGAACCGAGAACAATGTATTTGAAGCCAAAATCACGAGCAAATTCTTGAAGCCATTGAACACAAAAAGACCCAATTTTCTTTCTTATATACTGTGAGGGTAATATAAGCCGCTCCAAATAAATACCCTGTCTTGTATTACAAAAATGAAAACAAAATTGAGTTGGTTCTACTGTTGTTGGGCCCTCTAAACAAATTGTGTCAGTTCCGTAATTCACAATTTCAAATTGAAGTTTGTGATTTTTAAATATGCGATCGTTAAACGTGTTGAGTGCTATTTTTATTGTCTCAGCAGATAACGTTAAATTAGGACTGGAAACTGAAAATTCATAAACAAAAATTCCGGTATCCTTCAAATTTTTAGGAAAGCATATCATAATTCTCTCCTTTCCATGGCAATGTTACGGTTCATAGATTGAGTTTATAAACTATATGTTTTCGTACAAGCGATTTTGTCAATCTTGTCGAGTATCAGTAAGGAAAAAGAATTAGTCAGAATCTTTATTGACATATGTTCAAAATTAAGTATAATTGACAAAAAGGGCATATGTCAATATCGGGATTGCGGCTAATAAATTGGCTTGACATCGATTTGGAGGGCGGGTTTTGTATTTTGCAAATAAGGGGGTATTCTTAAGTGAAAATTGCAGTTGCCAGTGATAATGGTATGGTTGCCGATCATTTTGGTCATTGCCGTAGTTTCAGTATTTTTTCTGTGGAAAATCATCAAATTGTTAACGTCGAATCATTATTAAACCCTGGACATAAGTCTGGCTTTTTACCCAACTTTTTAAATGACTTAGGAGTAGAAGTTATTGTTTCAGGCGGTATGGGCGGCGGGGCAATAGAAATATTTAACGAGAAGGGAATTCAAGTGATAACAGGCGCCGGGGGACATGCCAAGGTCGTTGCTGAGCAGTATCTGCAAGGTACTCTCAAAACTAATGGTGCTGTTTGTAATGAACATATACATCGGAACGAATGTGGTCGTTAAGATTTGAAAAAAAGCTCTAATTCTTATATAGTAGTAATTAGTAACTGTTACTTTTTACTTAGGGAGTACAAATTAAGGAGGTTATTTTAATGATTGCTGAAGTAAATCAAGATGAATGTATCGGGTGTGAATCCTGCCCTGCCTTTTGTCCTGAGGTATTCAGAATGGGTAATGATGGGTTAGCAGAAGTTTATACAACTCCAGTCCCCAGCGAATGTGAGGAAGCTGCTAAAGAAGCCGCTCAGGGTTGTCCTGCGCATTGTATTTCTATTGAAGAGTAGTATATAAGGAAAAGGAAAGCTGTAGAGGGGGTATGATCATATCCTTCAATACAGCTTTCTTTTATTTCCGTTATAAATTTCCATTTCTATAATTTGTAGCTAAAGAAAAAAGTAATAAGTGCGACCGACAAAGAACCTAATAATTTCAAATCATGATTGCTGATTTGAGTTAGGAGCAACACCTTTGGATGATAGGATTGTCTGCAAATAGAACTACTCCGCAACTGGAGTTTAGTGCTATTTTGTTTACTGATGTTCATTAAAAATAGGTAAGAATTCGACGAGATCTATGGCGATTTGTTGCGAAAACATGAGGCCAAACGGGGTGTCCCTCAAGATAAAAAGGTAAAGGTAATAATGACTAAGAAACTCATTTGCAAAAAAGAGAGTTATTCAGATCAATAACAATTAAAAATATTAATCGATAAGATAGCAATTGACTATAGACTTTGGGCTTTGAGAATGTTATTCTTTACACAAGATCAATGAATTAATAAAGTAGAAGCAGCTAAATGAATTTAAGAATGTGAATGTAAACACTATCTCATAAATAATAACTCAGAGGCCGCACTTATCCCGCAGCTAATTAAGAGTTTTTTCTTAGGGAATGCTATTTCAAGACCTTGAATTAAAGCTATAAAGGAGGCGTTGTATATGTTCGCATGGATTTCGATGATAATGTTAGCTATTTTTCTTGGGGCCTGCGCTGTAGTAATTGCTACTTCTTGTTATCACATTTCGAAACTAATTCACAAGCGTTTCAGCAAGCGCAATTATGTAATTAAACCTCAGCAATTAAAGACTAGTCATGGATAAGAACACTGGGAAAATTCATAGAAATTGAGTCAAAAGGGACTGCCACTTTCAAAAAAGTGGCGGTCCCTTTTAAAATAACCTGAAATCTTCAATTGGTATTTCCTTCGTAAAAGTCTCTGTTGGCGGGTCAATTCTATTGACTTCCGATATCATAGCCTTGATGATTTGAGAACATTCCTTAATAAAGTTATCTAAACCAGGGCTAGTCATTCCCTCTTCATAAATCAGTTTATCATTTAAATAATTATTCAAGTGATATTCTTTGCTTGAAAAGTATTCATCAAATCTTGCTTCAAGTTGCGGCGGTCCAAACTTAGCTGCCTCCCGGCAAACATATAAACGACATAGTGGTGTCGTGGCGTCTTTGGGTAAAATACAACCCGTATTACTTGCAAAGGGACAATGATTAAAACCAGATTTCATTTCCACCATTATTCCGTTAAAGCCTTTGATTATTTGCCCTTTATTTAAAATTAAGGTATAGATCTCTGGATAATTTAGGTGTAAAAACACTAAATCGAAAAGACAAAATTCTGGTTCATAAGAGCAACAACCTAATTTTTTTGGATCATTTGCAGCATTTCGGCAGCAAACTGAACAGAGATTGGTACCAATACTTGGACGTAATGGGTCATTAATAATGGTAAATTCCGCTAACATTCGTAAATCTCGCCCTCCCTCTAATCCTGTTGAGTTTTTAATAACTGTTAAAAAAATAGATCAATTATACTTTAACCACGTCAGCAAGAAGTTCCCTTCCTCAAATCGTCGCAACGATCAGGGAGGGGGTGAATTGCGTTATCTCAATAAATTATTGTCTCTTCGTTGTAGTATAATAAACTTATAGGGAGGTGAACAAGCCATTGCTTAAAGCCTATAAATATCGACTCTACCCGAACCAAGAGCAACAAATCTACTTTGCAAAAACCTTTGGTTGTGTTCGATTTATCTATAATACAATGCTTCATGACAAAATCGAACATTACCAAATCACTCAAACGATGTTGAAAAATACCCCTGCACAATACAAAACTATGTTTCCTTGGCTCAAAGAGGTCGATAGTTTGGCGTTAGCCAACGCTCAGCTTAATCTTGAGAAGGCTTATAAGAACTTCTTTCGCGATAAGAGCGTTGGATTCCCTAATTTCAAGAAAAAAACGAACTATCGTAGCTATATAACCAATAATCAAGACGGTACAGTGTTTATCCAAAATGGATACCTTAAAGTACCGAAACTCAAAACTATGGTTAAAGTACAGCAACACCGAATCTTTGAAGGAATCATTAAATCCTGTACGATTTCGCAGGTCCCCAGTGGCAAGTATTATGCCTCGCTTTTAGTTGAATGCAACATCGCTACGCTTCCTGTACTCACGACTAAAGTGGGTATTGATATGGGCTTAAAAACCTTTGCTGTCTTATCAAATGGTACGGTTGTTAAGAATCCTAAGCATCTTAAGAAGTCTGAGCGACGGCTGACAAAACTACAAAATGATTTGTCTCGCAAGCAAAAAGGTAGCCGCAATCGTCATAAAGCACGGCTGAAAGTGGCTCGTCTCCATGAAAAGATTGCCCATCAACGCTGTGATTTTTTACAAAAAGTGTCGTCTAAGATTATTCACGAAAACCAAGTGATCGTTTTAGAAGACCTTCGCGTTAAAACTATGGTCAAGAATCACAAGCTTGCCAAAGCTATCTCCGAAGCGTCCTGGAGTGAATTTCGCACCATGATAGAGTACAAAGCTCATTGGTACGGACGCGAGGTGATTGTCGCTCCCGCGAACTACGCCAGTAGTCAACTCTGCTCGGTTTGTGGTTATAAAAACGCTGAAGTAAAGAATCTCCAGCTACGAGAGTGGGATTGCCCCTCGTGTGGCACTCACCACGACAGGGATGTCAACGCCAGTAAGAATCTTCTCAACCTTGCCTTATAAATAGGGTATTCTGTGGGGTGGGTCACACCCTTTGAGCTTGGGACAACTTGCTACGTTAGTAGTATTGACCAAGAAGCCCCCACTTCAACGTTCGCAGAACGTAAGTGGTGGGAGCATGTTCACCAAAATACTTAAGGCTTGTAAAGCAGAAAAATGATAATGCTAAGCTATTAAGATAGCTAACGAAAGATTGATGTAATGAAATGAAATCGTGCAAAGAAAAGAGGATGGCAAGTGCATTTTGAAGCTGGATATTTCTCCAAACCGGATAAAAACTTAACAGCCCCTTGGTTATTATTTAAAGGGAACAAAATTGTTACCCTAAATAGGAAACTGCAATTTACATCTTCAGAAATTGAGTCCTATAAATTAAAAAGCTGTTTAATTCAAAGCCAACAAATTGAAGGAATAGACGGGCAGTTGCTTAATGTTGCGGAGCTCAGTCAGGAGACGGTTGTACCGGAGGAGATGACATGTATAAATCTTAGGCAGTTACTGGGTGAAATTCCGGATGAATTATTTTTTTTGGCGGGAAAAGCTTCCCAGCTATTGTTCTGGGATCATACCCATCAATTCTGCAGCCGCTGCGGAGGTCAAACAGAGTATAAGCACGATGAAAGAGCTAAAATCTGTCCTGCATGTGGTTTTGTCAATTATCCGCGAATTTCTCCGGCAATTATTGTAGCGATTATCAAAGAACATGAAATTTTATTGGCCAAGGGGAGCCGCTTTCAAGGCGGTTTCTATAGTGTTTTGGCAGGGTTTGTGGAGCCGGGAGAAACCTTTGAGGAGTGTGTGCAACGGGAAGTAGGAGAAGAAGTCGGCATTAAGGTTAAAAATATCAAGTATTTTGGCAGTCAGCCTTGGCCCTTCCCTGATTCAATAATGGTGGGTTTTACTGCTGAATATGCGAGCGGGGATATAAACATTGATAATAAAGAAATCATCGATGCCGGATGGTTTACTTCGGAAAAACTGCCTCTAATACCAAAGACGGGAAGCATAGCCCGGCGATTAATTGATTGGTTTGTTGAAAGTCAAGATAAGAAGGTTGGATCTTAAGGAAACTGATAACGGTAAAGTATTAATTTTTAATGTATAATATGGAAAAAACAATTAGCTATATTAAAGAACATCTGTATTTTGGAGGATGACGATGGCGACAAATATGATCCTGATTATAACAGCTATTGTTGGAGTACTTATAGTTGTTAAATTTATACGTTTTATTGTTAGAGGAATAGTATTGTTGGCAGTATTAGCTTCGATCATAGTTCTACTTCTGAATATGACCCAGGGAACACCATCGAAAAACCTTACAACAACCAAATTACAAACCACAGTACAAAGCGGACTGGGTAATATTACTCAAAAACTTAAAACGATTAATTATAAGCAAGCCCAAACAAATTTTCAAAATGCACTAAACCAAAGCATAGATTATGGTAAACAAACATTAGCAAAAATAGGTCATTGATTGGAAGTTACATCTGCTGAAAGAATAGGTGAAAAAGAAAAGGCCTAGGCTTTGCACCTAGGCCGGGCCGTCTAAAAATGGAAAGGTTGTGGTGGAACATGAGGTCTCAATAGTTTGCGTAATACCCACAGTTCCCAGATGATTATTGACAACAGGACAATTATAATAATCAATGCCGTTATAATCATATAGCTCACTCCTTTATTTTGTGCTAATCTTAATTGCAAGAGAATTCCTAATACATGCTATTCAGCATGTCCAGCAGATGTTCATGACGTTGAAAATTTGCGCGAAAAAACCCGAGAAATTCTGTAAAATTCTTGTTGATTTGCGGTTGACAAATCCAAACAAGATGAGTATGATACATAGTAATTAAATAACTCACCCTAAACCGTTGAAGTGGAGATAAAAACAAATCGTGCACTTTCAGAGAGCCGGAGTTGCTGTGAATCGGCAGAACGCAGATTGTTAAATGGACCACCGAGGGCGCGATCAAAGGCTTTAGCCAAGTATTTCGCGACGTGAAGGCATACGTCAGTTGCCAGGAATATGATGGTATTCTGTTAAGCGTGCGGAATTTTTTTCCGTGAAGCAAGGTGGCACCGCGGGTATTGTATTGAATTCAACCCGTCCTTGACTATAGTCATTGGACGGGTTTTTTGACGTTTAAAGATAAGGTCCTCCCGTCCATGAACGAAGAGCATGTTCAAAGGAGGTAATTATGTACAGACCAAGCTTAGATGAAGCCAGAGAAATTGCAGCAGGTTACAACCTGATTCCCGTTAGCCGTGAAATATACTCGGATATCAGGACTCCCATCGAAGTGCTGAAAATCCTGAAAGGCGTCAGCAGTCACTGTTTTTTGCTGGAAAGTCTTCAAAGCGCCGAAACGTGGGGACGTTACACCTTTTTAGGTTTTGATCCCAAACTGGAAGTAACCTGTACAAACGGAACGATTACTACCAAATCATTATCGAAAATCAGTTCTCAGACCACAGAACATCCCCGAGAGTATATTCAACAGATCCTTGACGACAATAAAAGCCCGCGGCTTGAGTACTTGCCGCCTTTTACCGGCGGCTTGGTAGGGTATTTTTCTTATGATTATATCAAATACAATGAACCTTCCCTCAAACTGGATGCGGAAGATCAGGAAGGCTTTAAAGATGTAGATTTAATGCTCTTTGACAAGGTCATTGCTTTTGATAACTTGAAACAAAAAATAATTCTGATCGCCAATGTAAGAACGGATAAACTTGCTTCAAATTATAGCAAGGCTGTCAAGGAAATCGAAGCCATGGCTAATCTCATTAAACACGGGGTCTATCGAGAAACTCAACCTGGTAAAGTCACTTCCGAATTTCGCCCGTTGTTTAAGGAAAATGAATATTGCGAGATGGTAAACAAAGGCAAGCATTATATCCATGAAGGGGATATCTTTCAAGTCGTGCTCTCAAATCGTTTCGAAGCAGATTTTGCAGGCAGCCTTCTTAATGCTTATCGTGTGCTGAGAACCTTAAACCCATCTCCCTATATGTTTTATATCTCCAGCAATGATTTGGAAATCGCCGGCGCTTCTCCGGAAACCTTAGTTAAACTTCAAAATGGAACACTATTTACGTTTCCTTTGGCAGGAACTAAACCAAGAGGAAAAAACGCTGAGGAGGACATTCAGAACGAAAAGGATTTGCTCTCCGATCCTAAAGAATTGGCCGAGCATAATATGCTGGTGGATTTGGGCAGAAACGACTTGGGCAGAATCAGCAAATTTGGCACCGTTAAGGTTGAAAAATATCAGTCGATCGAGCGTTTCTCACATGTTATGCACCTCGGATCGACGGTTAAAGGGGAAATAAGAGAGGATAAAAAGGCTTTAGATGCTGTTGATGCTGTACTGCCGGCCGGCACGCTTTCTGGGGCACCTAAAATCAGAGCCTGTGAGATTATCAATGAACTTGAAAATAATAAGCGCGGCATCTACGGGGGAGCCATTGGCTATATCGATTTTACCGGCAACTTAGATACCTGTATTGCCATCCGCATTGTCTTTAAAAAGAACGGCAAGATCTTTGTCCGTTCCGGAGCCGGCATTGTTGCCGACAGTGTGCCGGAAAAGGAATATCAAGAATGCCTCAACAAAGCCCAAGCTGTCATGAAAGCTCTTAAAATGTCTGAGGAGGTTATCGACTGATGATTCTCTTAATCGATAATTATGATAGTTTTTCCTATAACCTCTATCAACTTATTGGTTCCATCAATCCTGATATTAAGGTCATTCGCAACGATGAACTAAGCGTACCGGGAATCGAGGCTTTGGAACCCGAAGCAATTATTCTCTCTCCCGGGCCGGGTAAACCGGCGGACGCCGGCGTTTGTATTGAGACTTCCAGATATTTCGCAGGCAAAATCCCCGTCTTCGGGGTTTGCCTGGGCCATCAGTCAATCTGCGAAGCCTTCGGGGCCACGGTGTCCTATGCTCGACAGCTAATGCACGGCAAACAGTCAGCAATAAAAATAGATACGGATTGTTCGCTTTTTCAAGGCCTGCCGGAAACGATCGCAGGAGCGCGCTATCATTCTCTGGCCGCTCTGGAAGAAACCATTCCCCAGGAACTAAAGGTCATTGCCCGTACGGATGACGGGGAAATAATGGCCGTTAAACACAAGGATTACAAGGTCTATGGTGTTCAGTTTCATCCGGAATCGATCCTCACACCACAGGGGAAAACCATTATGGAAAATTTTTTGAGGGGGAATAAGCATGATAACCGAAGCAATATACAAGGTCATTAAAGGTGAAGACCTGGACTTTGAGACGGCCAAGACGGTTATGGGGGAAATGATGGACGGGAGTGCCACCCATGCCCAAATGGGTGCTTTTCTCGCCGCTCTGAGGATGAAGGGCGAAAGTATTGATGAAATTACCGCCAGTGCCCTGGCCATGCGTGAAAAAGCCCTGCACCTTGATCAGGTTCATGATGTTATGGATATTGTTGGCACCGGCGGCGACGAGGCTGGGACCTTTAATATTTCCACAACGACGGCCTTTGTTGTTGCTGCCGCGGGAGTCCCTGTAGCCAAGCACGGTAACCGCAGTGTGTCAAGTAAAAGCGGAGCAGCCGATGTATTAGAAAAGTTGGGTATTAATATCGCTATTTCTGCTGAGCAGAGCCGCAAAATTTTAGAAACCATTAATTTATGTTTTATGTTTGCCCAAACCTACCATAGCTCGATGAAACACTGTGCTCCTGTACGGCGTGAGATGGGTGTCCGCACGATCTTCAATATTCTTGGTCCGCTTGCTAATCCTGCGGGGGCAAAGCGGCAGTTGATGGGTGTCTATGACGAAAAACTTGTCGAACCCTTGGCAAGGGTGCTTTCTAATCTCGGCGTCAAGCGCGGCATGGTGGTTCACGGTTGTGATGGCTTGGATGAAGCAACACTTACAACGAGAACAAAGGTCTGTGAAATAGAGGATGGCGATCTTAAAAGTTATTATCTGGACCCTCAGGAATTAGGATTTGATTATTGTAATTTGGAGGAGCTTATTGGAGGGAATGCTGAAGAGAATGCCCAGATAACCCGTAGTATTTTAAACGGTTCTGAGCGGGGGGCCAAACGTGATGTTGTCATTCTCAATGTTGCTCTCTGTTTGTACTTGGCTGACAAGGCTGCGACGATTCAGGATGCTGTCCCTCTTGCCCAAGACCTTATCGACAGTGGCGCAGCTCTCAGAAAGCTTGAAGAATTTGCCAGACTCTCCAATGAGGTGCTGGGACATTGATTTTAGAGAAAATAGCGCAGCGAACTGTGGAGCGAGTCGCTGAACTGAAACGAGAAAAAGCGGCAGCGCAAGTAATTTCAGAAGCCAAGGCCTTAGATCCTGAGACAGGCTTTCCCTTTGAAGAGGCTCTCAGAGCTGAGGGACTATCCTTTATCTGCGAGGTAAAAAGGGCTTCACCGTCTAAGGGGATTATTGCTCAAGATTTTCCTTATTTACAAATTGCTAAGGACTATGAGTCGGCAGGTGCCGCAGCGATTTCTGTACTAACAGAGCCCTATTGGTTTCAAGGCCAAGACCGCTACCTCACGGAGATCCGCCAAGAAGTAAAGCTTCCGCTCCTGCGCAAAGATTTCATTGTCGACAGCTATCAAATATACGAAGCCAAGATCATTGGAGCCTCTGCTATCCTGCTCATCTGCGCTTTGTTGGATACGGATACTCTTAAAAACTATTTGGAAATTGCTCGTAGTTTGGGTTTAAGTGCCCTTGTGGAAGCCCATACCGAAGAGGAGGTCAGCTCGGCTTTGCAAGCCGGGGCCAGGGTGATCGGAGTCAATAACCGTAACCTTAAAACCTTTGAAGTTGATCTGAACACCAGCATCAGGCTGCGTGCATTAGTCCCTAAAGACATTCTCTTTGTCTCGGAAAGCGGCATTAGATTGCCGGAGGATGTGGCTGTCTTAAAGGCTAATAAGACCGACGCCGTTCTGATCGGGGAAACCTTGATGCGCAGCCGGCATAAAAAAGAAGAGCTTGCACTGCTTCGGGGGGACGATTAAGCCATGAAAATTAAAATCTGCGGACTCTTTCAAAACTGTGATATTGACTTTGTCAATGAGGCTAAACCAGATTTTATCGGTTTTGTTTTTGCCAAGAGCCGCCGACAGGTAACTGTGGAATGGGCAAAGACCGTGCGGCCGAAACTAAGTCCGGAAATCACACCAGTGGGTGTCTTTGTTAATGAATCGTTAACCAAGATCGCTGATCTTTTGAATAGTAATATTATTGAAATGGCTCAGCTCCATGGGAACGAAGGTGAAATCTATATCCGGGAACTAAAAACTTTGACTGATAAACCGATAATTAAGGCGATTCAGGTGAAAGCACACGCTGATATTGAGGCGATGCAGGACAGCGCGGCCGACTTTTTACTCCTTGATCACGGAGCAGGCGGGACCGGTCAGACTTTTGACTGGAGTTTGGTCGGAAGAGTGAAGATACCCTTTTTCTTGGCCGGGGGGCTGAAGGCAGATAATATTGATCAGGCAATCAGAGCAGTAAAGCCTTATGCCGTTGATCTCAGCAGCGGAGTGGAGACGGATGGGAAGAAAGACAAGGCTAAAATTTTAGAAATAGTTAGGAGAATGCGATATGAGTAAAGGCAGATACGGCATTCACGGGGGGCAATATATCCCGGAAACTCTGATGAATGAAATCATCAATCTGGAAAAAGTTTATGAACATTTTAAGAATGACCCCGAGTTTAAGGCGGAGCTTAAAAAGCTGCTGAATGAGTATGCGGGAAGACCTTCGTTGCTCTACTATGCCGAGAAGATGAGCAAAGACTTAGGGGGGGCCAAAATCTATTTAAAGCGTGAAGACCTGAATCATACCGGTTCCCATAAAATCAACAACGTTTTAGGGCAGGCTTTGATGGCTAAGAAGATGGGCAAGACACGCGTTATCGCCGAAACAGGGGCAGGACAGCATGGCGTTGCTACGGCTACGGCTGCGGCCTTGTTGGGATTGGAATGTGAGATTTTTATGGGTAAAGAAGATACGGATAGGCAAGCACTTAACGTTTACCGGATGGAGCTGCTGGGAGCCAAGGTTCATGCTGTAACCAGCGGCACTATGACCTTAAAGGATGCCGTAAACGAAACTATGCGTGAGTGGACAGCTCGTGTTCATGATACTCATTATGTTTTAGGGTCCGTAATGGGTCCTCATCCCTTCCCCATGATCGTCCGTGATTTTCAAAGCGTGATCAGTGAGGAGGCCAGAGAACAGATTCTGGAACTTGAGGGCAAACTTCCCGATGTGGTGCTTGCTTGTGTCGGCGGCGGCAGCAATGCGATGGGGATGTTCTACAATTTCATCGCTGACGAAGGGGTTAAATTAATTGGCTGTGAAGCGGCGGGACACGGAATTGATACGGAGAAGCATGCTGCTACCATCGCTAAGGGGAAATTGGGGGTTTTCCATGGTATGAAGTCTTACTTCTGCCAGGATGAATATGGGCAAATTGCCCCGGTCTATTCGATTTCCGCCGGTCTCGATTATCCGGGGATAGGGCCGGAACATGCCAATCTTCACGATTCAGGCAGGGCGGAATATGTCCCTATTACTGATGAGGAGGCGGTAGAAGCTTTTGAGTATCTAGCCAGAACTGAAGGAATTATTTGTGCGATTGAGAGTGCTCATGCTGTGGCTCAGGCCAAGAAAATTGCCGGAAATCTGAGCCAGGATCAAATCATCATCATCTGTTTGTCAGGACGAGGAGATAAAGATGTTGCCGCGATTGCGCGCTACAAGGGGGTAAGTATCTATGAGTAATATTGCAGAGGCCTTTAAAAACGGGAAAGCCTTTATCGGATTTGTCACAGGCGGAGATCCTTCACTAAAAAAGAGTGAAGAATTCATTTTGGCAATGGTTCAGGGCGGTGCTGATTTAGTAGAAATCGGTATACCTTTTTCCGATCCTATTGCTGAGGGACCGGTTATTCAAGAGGCGAACATTCGGGCCCTTGCAGCCGGAGCAACCGTGGACAAAATTTTTGATCTGGTGGTTTCTGTCCGCCAAAAGACTAAGGTGCCTCTCGTTTTTCTAACCTATTTAAATCCCGTCTTTAATTATGGGTACTCCCGCTTTTTTCAACGCTGTGCTGAAGTCGGGGTTGACGGCATTATTATTCCTGATCTGCCTTATGAAGAAAAAGGTGAGCTGACTGAAATCGCCGCCGGTTTTGGAGTTGACGCGATTTCCTTAATCGCCCCCACTTCGGAACAACGCATTAAACAGATTGCCGCGGAGGCGACAGGTTTTATTTATGTGGTCTCTTCCATGGGTGTCACAGGCATGAGAAGTGAAATTAAAACAGACTTAAGCTCGATCATAGGTGTTATCAGGGAAGCGAGCTCAGTTCCCACAGCGGTTGGTTTTGGCATCAATACGCCAAAACAGGCCGAGGAAATTGCCAAAATTACGGATGGCGTGATTGTGGGCAGCGCGATTGTCAAAATCGTTGAGAAGTACGGGGAAGAGGCCGGCCCTTATATTTATGACTATGTTCGAGGTATGAAAGACGCTGTGAGAGATATCGTTTAATAGGGATATTATTTGTTTTGGCAACTGGAATAACATCGAAAAAAAGAAAATAACAGCTCGAATGATATGCTCCCCTTGTGGTAGACAGTTTAAAAAATAAAACTGTTTATTGCAAGGAGGAGCTTTTTATGTCCCGTAAATCTAAAATACCAGGATCAGAAAAGATAGTAGCTATTGAAAAATATCTTCGTGGTGAGGATTCACTTAATCATTTAGCTA